>NZ_CP047209.1:2400000-3000000 GCF_030408755.1 Corynebacterium felinum | reverse complement strand
ATACTGCTTTCACCATCCCAGTGCCAGCCACTGGTGCAGATGTAGAAATCGGTACCTTCCCTGTAGGAACGGTCTGCAACGACGTAGCTGAAACAAACGCAGCTGAGCTGGGTATTGCGCACCACGAGTTGCCAACCCCGAGTTATAACACCCAAACGCACACCATCGTCGAAGGTGAAGCGGCCACCCTCAATCGCTTTGAGGTGACCAACACCTACGCACCTATCCAGTACGTGCCGTTTAAGGTGAAGAAGAACTTTGTTGGCCTTATTGGTGATGTCAAGCCTGCAGCGCTTAAGGCCACTGCTATGTGTAACGCTGCCAGCAAGGCAGGTAGGGCTGCCGATACTGCTATTGAGCTGCCAGTCAAGCTCGATGGCACCGATACTGTATTCGGTGAATTCCCCGTGGGCACCACCTGTAAAGTCACAGGTGAGATTGTTGATCCTGTGAACAACTACGCGTTAGTTAATCAGGCCATTTCCCCACAGGTTGTGTTGGCGAATAATGCGGATAATCGTTTGACTCTCACCAACACCTACGAGTTCAAGAAGGGTGCCTTCAAGTTCAAGAAGGTTGTCGCCGATACCGATTCCACCCTTCCAGCAGGCCAGAAGTTTGAGTTCTCCTACCGCTGTGAGCAACCAGAAACCAAGGCTGTCAATGAGAACAAGGTGTCCCTTGGACATAACGAGGAGCATGTTGTCACAGATATTCCTGTGAGCTCTGTCTGCCAGGTAGAAGAGGGTGCGAAGATCACCAAGGTTGTCGAGTGGACTGTTTCGACCGATAAGGAAGCAACGATCACTGTTGCGGAAAACGCTGAGCCTATTGTGACCTTCACCAACACTTTCACTAAGCCGTTGGGTGGTTTCACAATTGCCAAGGCGGTCTCGGTTGCTGATGCGCAGAAGAATCTGCCCGTCGAGGTGCCAAAGGACTTCACCTTCGATTACAGCTGTGAGTTGCCTGCAATCACTGGTAGCGAGATTGCATTCGATTTGGGTGCGCCAGCAACCGGTACTCTCACACTCAAGGCTGGCGAAACAAAGACAGTTTCTGGGGTTGTTGCAGGTTCGGCCTGTACTATCACTGAGAAGAATTCTGGTGCAGCTGATAGTAATGTCGCCACTGTCGTTACTGTTGACGGCACAGAAACTGCTGGTGTAACTGCCAAGGTCACCGTAGTAAAGGACGCACTAGCAAAGGTGTCCTACACCAACACCTATGCCGCACATGCTGGTGTAGTTGTGGTGAATAAGGTGCTGGATGGTTCCGCTAAGGAACTGGCTGCAGTGAAGGATCACACGTTCGCAGCAACCGTGGTGTGCACGAAGGGTTCGTTTAATAAGACTTATCCTGTGCAGCTAAAGGCTGGTACACCCGTGGAGATTCCAGATGTTCCAGTGGGTGCTGAGTGCAAGGTTTCTGAGACGTTGACCGGCAACGATATTGCTGGTGCTCGTTTTGATACTGATCCAGCCTCCGTTACTGATGTTGTTGTTCCTGCTATTACACATGGCAACAAGTCGGAAGTGACGTTGACTAATGTTTACACCGAGCTTGGCGCTGTGAAGATCACCAAGACTTTGGCGGGCATCTCCGCTGGTCAGGGCAAGGATAAAACCTTTACTGTGACTGCTAAGTGGCAGGATAAGGGTGTTGAGGTTGTTCGTGAGCTCACGCTGGCTCCTGGCGTGGAGCAGGTGATTAACAATGTTCCGGTCGGCGCTGAGGTGATGTTTACTGAGCGTCTTCCTGAGAACACGGCTTTAGCTTCGTGGAACGTTCCTGAGTTCCTTGGTGGCGAGCAGGTGGTTGATCATAAGAACGGTTCTGCTGTTGTCCGTGTGACTGCGGGTAGTTTTGTTGAGGGGATCAAGGTGGAGCTGCGTAACACTGCGAATCCTCCGGCGTGGTGGTTGCTGCTCGGCGCGATTCCGCTGGTCGCTGCGGTTTCTCCACGTCTCCCTGTTCCTCCTGCTGTTTCCCCGCAGGCCCCGAACAGTGCGGTGGCGCCGCGTGGCCCACAAGGTTCTTACGTGGCTTCGCCGGAGTCCGCGCAGGTACTGGCGAAGACCCCTGAGCAGAAGGCGAAGGGTGTTGTGAAGGAACCTGCCGCGAAGAAGGGTCTTGCTAATACTGGCGCGAATGTGCTGTGGGTTCTGCTTGGCGGTCTGCTTCTTGCTGCGCTGGGTGGCATCCTGATTGCGTTGCGACGTCGGGAAAGCTAGTCTGCGAATAGCACCTGCTCATAGGTTGTGACTGCACCCCCCTTTTGGGTTTATTCCCTAGGGGGGTGCAGTTTTTTGCTTAAAAAGAACAAGCATTTAATGGTCATTATTTTCACTTTTTGGCACACTGGTAGGTACCAGATTTTATTGTGGATACAGAACGAAGGTGTGTGATGAAAAGTCGGCTTGTTTTTATTCTCACGCCCATGCTCGTCCTCATGGTGCTGAGCTGCCTGTGGGCTGCGATGATACTGCCTGGATTGCCGAGTAATGAGCGTGTATTTTTAGGCTCCGATGCTCGTATTGTTGTGGCGGTTTTCCTGCTCGCCCAGCTGATTAATCTGTTTTTGCTGTGGATTTTAGACCGCTTTGGTTTCTTGCGTAGTGCCCATGCCGGTTTCCATGGCGGTGGTGTGGTCTTTACTCAGGCAGTTTTGGCTTTCAGTTTGATATGGCTTTGCTATAGCCTTAAGCATTCCCTGCAGTTGGGTGCTAGTTCTGTGGTGATGGTCCTTGGCTTGGCTTTTCTGCTTGCGCTCGCGGTTTCCTACGCTAGTGCCGCCCTGGTGCCACGCGACACTCAGGATGCGGAAGCGTCTTTCGCCAGTGATGTTTCTCATGTGACCAGTTCTGCCACGCAGTGGGTGAGTTTTGCGGGGTTTTCCACCGCGATGGGCGTTTTCCTTTCCGTGTTCATGATCGGACTTTTTGTGTTCTCACTGGTACTAAACATTCCGTTTGTTACCGTCACCACGGTTCTGGTTGCCGTGATCCTTGTGGACTTGTCGTATTTTCATGTGCGCCTCGACGACACAGGTTTTCACTACCGCGCTTTGTTTGGTTTCCCCGCGAAGCATATTCCTTTATCGAAGATTCACAGGATTAGCCTCACCACTGTGCACATCGGCGATTGGGGCGGTTGGGGATTTCGAGGTATTGGAAAGAAAATCGGCTTAATCACGAGGGAGGGACAGGGTATTCAGCTGGATCATTCCGATGACCGCATCTTAGTTGTTTCCTGTGAGAATGCCAGCGACGCTGTTGCGGTTTTCCATAACCTCTCCTCCCCTTCCCCTTCCGATGAAGCTTCTTCCTCCCACCTTTAAATAACAACGTCTACGTAGCAGCCCCCTCGTGGATTTTACGTAGACGTTTTTCAGGGTTGGAAAATAAATTTACGGGCACTGAATTTTCTCATCGTCTCTGTGATGAAAACATACGACTGCCTTCGTGGCATGCAGCGTGGCGAACTCAACCCTCGCCCTCACACACCTTGGGGCATGGGCGCTTTGTTATGCATAAGAGAAATATTAATTCGACATAGAGCACGTGCTACATGTAAAACCGCAGGTCAATTTTTCACTTGTGTGCTGAAAGTCGAATCAGTATTTTTGAATCAATCCCCACGTATTCATAGGCATACTTATTAGCCACTGCGTACTGGACTTTTCACCCAATCACTTCACTTACGCCTCAACCCCGTACCCATTTCCCACACGCAGGGCATCAGGTGGTACCTGCAGCTTGCTTCTGTCGTTATAACGAAACAGGCAATGTATTGCCCAGACATGTTGGGAATTCCACACACGCAACAACCGGCCCCCACCATTTGGTGAGGGTAACCTAACCTTTTATTATTAGCTGGAAAAGTAGTATGCGCACCCCCAACAAGGAAAACTCACCATGCGTTTATCTGAGGTCCACCCATTCCTCCGCAGAATCGGCGTGTCACCAGTTCTTTTTCTACCAGCGGTAGTCCTCGGACTTCTCGCTACAGGCACCTCAATTGCAGTTGCCTTTCTCAGCGCTGCGGTGTTTCGCGCAATTTTAAATGAAGCAGAAATTGTGCACACCTTCTCCCTCATTGCAGGCCTTACCGCACTACTTCTTCTACGCCCTGTTACCGAGGCATTATCTTTAAGCACACAAAACCGGCTGGGAACCACTCTTAAACTTGCTCTGCGCGAAGCTATCACTCACGGGTGTAACGCAGCAGGCCCCATGCGCAGCCTCAGCTACTGATTGTCCACTGAGTTTTGAGCGTGTTGATTTTTCTTATGACTCATCGACGCTGGTGCTTGATGATTTTTCAATGGCGATCCAGCCACATGAAATCATTGGGGTGGTTGGTGCTTCTGGGGCTGGGAAAACGACGGTTGCTCGTTTAGCTTTACATTTTCTTGATCCTCGTGCTGGCCGGGTGTGTTTCCACGGTGCGGATATCCGGCAGTTCGATCCGGATACTTATCGCGACAATATTGCCCTTGTCCCCCAAGAAAGCTATGTTTTTGCAGGAAGCGTGGCTGAGAATTTAAGGATTGCTGCTCCTTTAGCTACTGATCAGCAGTGTTGGGAGGCATTGGAGGCAGCGGAATTAGCTGGGAAGATACGAGAGATTGGTGGGTTGGAGGCGCAGTTAGGCGACGCTAGTGACTCAACAACGGCACTGTCTGGGGGTGAAAAGCAGCGGTTGGGGATCGCCCGTGCTTTTATCCGCCAATGCCCGCTGGTGTTGTTGGATGAGCCTTTGGCGAATCTCGACCCCAGCCTGGAGCACTCCATTGCTGGGCAATTGCGGCGGTTGTGCGCGGATAGGACGGTTATGATCATTGCGCACCGATTGCACACAATTGCTATCGCGGATCGCATTGTGCTGTTAAAGGATGGGTCAGTGCTTGCTTCCGGCAGTTATGAGCAGATGCGCACCCACCCTGAGTTTATCCGCCTTTTTGCACGTCAGTTGGATGCCGAGTAGAAATTTTCCGCAGCACTGCGGCGGTGATGAGGGTGAAGGTTGCTCCTATAAGCGCACCGGCGATGACGTCGCTAAGCCAGTGCACTCCCACATACAGTCGGGAGGTGGCAATGCCTAACGCCAGCACCCCCGCCACTACACTCACCCAACGGTGCGCAGTGCCGCGCATACCTATCCACACCACCACCGCGCAGGCTGTTGCTGCCGCCGCATGCCCCGAGGGGAAGGAAAAGGTCGACACTTCCACCAGCCACCCGTCTTCCGGCGGGCGGGGGCGCTGGATCAACACTTTCACAAGTTCCGCCACAATGCTGGTGCCGATCACCGCCAGCGCAGGCAGCCCAGCGCGGGCAAAGGGTACACCGCGGACAAACAGAACAATGCTTGCAATCAGGCTGGCAGCGCTTAAAAACAGCGGGCGACACACGGTGGTGAGCATGACAATAACGGGGGTAAGCGTGTGGTGGCGCATCGACACCCACAGCTCGTACACAGCCTGATCCATGCCCCTTATGCTAACTCACCCCACCCTGCCTGCTCGGGGCCTCAATAACGTTGAGTATTGGGGTAAACCGAAGGTGCGATTCCACAAAAGCAAGCATTATAGCTTTCGAGTAACCGAACCATCAGAACTTTGAACTTCCACCGTGAAATCTCTTTTCCAAGTATGCGGTTCCAAACCTACCGCAATAATTGTCAGACTACTTGTGAATGGTTTCTAGGAAGGATTCATGAGTATGGAAGTTCATGTTGTGGCTTCGTCGTTTACCCCCGCGCAGCAGCGTGAGATTGCGTTGCGTTATGTCAAGCTACGGCGGGGTGAGAAGACTCCTTATGCTGAAAGTTTAGGGCTGCGTCCGCATGTGATTCGGAAGTGGATTTCTGCGTTGGCTGATGGTGATCTCGACAATGAGCGTTTTCCCCGTAAGACTGGGAGTATGACAAAGCGTGATATTTCAGAGGTACAACGACTCCGAGAGCTTTTAGCCCAGCAGCAAGCCCAAGCCGAGCGGGAACAGGAAAAGTTGGTTCGTAAGCTTGCTGAACATAGCGCTCAAGCTGAGCGTGATCGGAAAGAATTTGCCCGCCAACTTGCATTAAAAGATGCTGAGGCTAGTAAGTGGGAAAAGGCTGCTGATGCGTTGGGAAAAGCTATTGCCGTCTTGCACGATCTTGGCGAGCCACACGGCAAGGCGGAAAAATCCTCACAGTAGAACAACAAGAACGTTTCGATGCGTTCGTAACCGAAGATCTTTCCTTGTTCTACGCTTTGGTTGATTTGACCATACCAAAAACACGATGCCACAAGCTTACTGGGCTTGCGCCTTCTAGCCTGCATGAACGCCTTCATCCAGGCTATCGACGCAAGCACAACCCCACCCCGCATCGGTTGCGGCGTAAAGACGTGATGCTCACAGACCAGGAACGTACACTGATCTGCAAACAACTTGATGCCACACCAGAAGTACCCATCCAACAGGTGTACTACCAGCAGTGGGATCACGGGCAGGTCTTGGCAAGTTTAAGCAGCTACTACCGTATGTCAAAGACACCTACGTGTGTCAGCCGTGGACCTAAAACCACCGCTGTGCGTGTGAGTAAAACACCGCGGACAACCCCGCCACAGCTTGTTGCGACCAAACCGTATCAAACCCTGGTGTGGGATATCACCACACTGCCACTACTTACACGAGGGCACAATACGTATCTGCACTGTGTTGTGGACCTGTATTCACGCGCCATCGTCGGATGGGGTATTGATGACCAGCCCAACACCACTGTCGCCGAAGAAATCTTCACCCAGATCATCGCCACTGCTACCAAACAAGGCCATCAGGTTGAAATGATCCATTCCGATAACGGGACTTCAATGAAATCAAGAAAAATGCAGCAATTCTGCCAAACCCATGGCATTGTTCGATCACATTCACGCCCACGCATCAGTGACGATAACCCCCACGTGGAATCATCCTTTGCCACCTTGAAAAACGATCCCACCTACCCGAAAGTTTTCGAGGATAAAAACCACGCCCGAAACTGGATACGCACCTGGGTAGACTACTACAACACCACACGCGCGCATTCAGCACTCGAGTTTTTCACCCCACACCAAATACTAACCAACACCTGGAAAGGAACCTGGGCAATACGCAACTCCGCCAAACAACGGCTCTACGAACAAAACCCCACACGATTTAGACACCAACGCCCACGCGTACGCACGCCTGAACCTGAGGTCTACTTCAATCTCACCAACACCCCCGAGCACCAAGGAAACACAACCCTCATCAACGAATTAATGCAATAACACACACCTACAAAACACCCCCAACTACCCCCAATTTTCACAAGTAATTGACAATAAGCGCGGGTACACATACGTAATTCCACTTTTGGAATGCCACACGATAATTTTCACAATATTGCATTGAAGGAAAAATGTACGGTGACCATTGATACGCATGCGCACTTGGAGCCATTGTTAATGACGCACTAAAACACAAGAGCACACATACGACTACTTTTCTAAATGATATTGTCATGCAAATCACACTACTTTACCCAATGAGGTATCCGCAATAGTTATTGAGGTTTCTCACTAGGATTCGTTGTTGTTTAGGTGTAGGACTACTAGTACAGTCGTAACGAGCGCTGTGATGTTATGAGTGAATCTTGAGAAATCGAGTAGGGGGCGGGGTTGCCCCGCCTCCCTCTCACACCACCGTACGTGCGGTTCATCGCATACGGCGGTTCCTTATACCCGTTGATAAGAATAACTGTGTTTCCAGCGGAAGGTTTCCCATCGTTGGATAAAGGATTTCAAACCGTGGTCTTCCCAATACTGGTTAGTCAAAGAACGCGTCAGAATCCACGAGCCAGCAACACGCCAGTAGCCTTTGCTACTGTTGCCCCACTCGTAGGCTTTACTGCGCGGAATTCCTAGTGCCACTAGATTCCGTGTCCGTGTGCGCGGGCGTTTCCAGTGTTTCCACATAATCTGACGTAACCGCTTACGGGTATGTTCCAACAACTGTTGAAGAAATCGTTGCATATCCGCAAGATGGAAATATCCAATCCAACCAGTCATAAAACAATTGATACGATCAATCCGATATTCCATCGACACACTCCACCGACTTGAAGTTAACTCACGTAGGCGGGCTTTCACACGTTTAACAGACCGCGGGGCTAAGCGAAGGGCGTAGCCCCCACCTCTTTTGGGTAAAACGCATACCCTAAAAGTTCAGCCTTACACGCATGACGAATCGATGACTTTTCCTGATTCACCTTTAATTTCAATCTGCCCTCAAGAAACTTCGTCGCCTGCTCAAGAGCACGACCAGCCGCACGTTTCGATCGGACGAAGACCTAAAATATCATCGGCATAACGAACAAACCTCGTCTGCTTCGACCACATCCATTGGTCAAAATCATCCAACATAATATTGCTCAACAGCGGCGACAGTGGCGATCCCTGCGGAGTGCCTTCCGTTGACGCCGTCACAACACCATCAGCCAATACGCCCGCATTCAAATACGCCCGTATTAACTTCAAAACGCGCTTATCCCCGACAACACGAGCCACCCTGGCCATCAACATGTCATGATTGACCGTATCAAAATACTTCGATAGATCAACCTCAACAACCCACACAAAACCCTGATTAACAAGTGGGTTTTCTTGTCTGGGCTTGACGTAACACATCTATAAGAATGGCTTTTAGCAGAAACAACTTGAAGCGCTCCGTGGATATAACGACAGCCTTATGCCTTGAGAAACGTGTACATCACGCGCGATAGCAGCGATACTGGTTGCATCATAAAGACTGCTTCAGCGCATGATTGCTTGTGCCCAACAGGTTGCAACACGCTGGTGTGGACGGCGATCACGAGAGCCTACGGTGCACGTGAAGCCAAGCGGAGATAGTGCGGGCAGTAGAAATTGGGGCAAAAGTATGGTAGAAACGCAAGCACGCGGGACCTCCTCTCATAATAGTTTTCTCTGTCAATTACCATTCTGAGTAAGAACCCCTCCTGCTTCGCGTTGACGTTCCACCCACAAAAACACTATAATCACCGGCCAGCGTTTCATACACATTTTCCTGGTAACAAAAAACTCGCAGTATCCGGCATTTTAACCGATACAAAAAATTAGGGATATTATTGCCAAAAGGTACCGAGAGTGAGCCAGGAAACAACATAACAGCGAATACTTTTCCGCTACTGCGTCTTCGCCTGCTTCCCCCCAATCAAAGAAAGGTCACTGATCTGATGGAGCTACTTAAAATTCCTCTGTGGGAAATCCCTCATGATAGCACTCTTGATCAAGACCATTATTTTGTTCGGACTCGACTATTTAACGATACCGTGATCGCGGAGTTTGGCCTCCGGGAACTGCGAAGCTTCTTCGGAATCAAAAGCCTCAACTGTCTCAAACAGCAATTTCTCAAGTGGCATGAGATTGGAGCATATCAATGGAATGCGCAGGAGTTCATTCACGAAGAATTGAAACCCTTCAAGCACTATTTTGAAGCCTCCAAAATTGAAGAGTGTTATGCACCCCAACCCCTACCTGAACCAATTGACGGGGCAATTAGATGGGGTATGAAAAAATCCACACAATCGGATCCTCCAACCCAGTAAATTTCGAGTGGGTTTTTCCAGCAACGCTTCACCATCACCGATATACCGGTTTGTCAGCTTATGAAATTGTTCTCTTCCGTCAAGCGTAAGCTAACATATCGCTGCCGCGGGAAACTTCGCGGCACGGGTTTATTCCCGCAACCGCATTGAGAAGTTCATGAATGATGTGGTCTGCTTTTTCTTCCGCACCATCTGCGTCTGGTGCGGAAAAATTACATTCGAAAGACAATTGCCCTGGGCGTGCCGTGTGCTTGATTGTGGGAGACAACCCTGCAAAGTACGGCTGATTCAACACTGTGCGAAAATCCACAAGTGCTAGGTCGATATTCTCTGCCGGATCAATATACATAAAAGTTTGCAACGTGAACTGTTCCATCTTCGACCTAGCTCCTTTCTGGATCAAACAATCAATGTTGGTGTATCAGCGGATTACACGAAATACACCTTCACCGGGTCGCTTCCACCACCTTGGGGTGCGACTAGGCTCAAACAGCAGGTTGTCTCTCCACATTGATTAGCTCAACTCGTCGACAAGCTTGTTATCAAACATGCTCAACGCAGAGGCGATCGCCATGTGCATGTCCAAGTACTGGTAGGTGCCTAGGCGACCGCCAAAGTACACCTTATTGTTGGTGGTTTCGGCGTCGGCAAGCTCGCGATACTTCAGCAGCATCTCACGATCGCTTGGCGTATTAATTGGGTAATACGGCTCGTCGCCCTCCTCAGCGAAGCGGGAATACTCCTTCATAATCACCGTCTTGTCCTTCGGGTGGCGATCATCCCGCTCAGGATGGAAGTGACGGAACTCGTGGATGCGGGTGTAGGGGAACTCAGCATCGTTGTAGTTCATCACCGGGGTGCCCTGGAAATCGCCGGTGGGCAGCACCTCAGTCTCAAAATCGAGGGTGCGCCAGCCCAGCTTTCCTTCCGAATAATCAAAGTAGCGGTCCAGTGGGCCGGTGTACACGACAGGGGCATCGGGGTTTGCCGCACGAATCTCGTCGCGCACCTCAAACCAGTCAGTATTAAGGCGCACCTCAATATTTTCGTGCGCAGCCATGTTCTCCAGCCACTTCGCATAACCCTCGACTGGCAAGCCCTCGTAGGTGTCGTTGAAGTAGCGGTTGTCAAAGTTGTAGCGCACAGGCAGGCGAGTGATATTACCTGCTGGCAGCTCCTTGGGGTCGGTCTGCCACTGCTTGGCGGTGTAGTCGCGGATGAACGCCTCGTACAGTGGGCGTCCGATCAGCGAGATTGCCTTCTCCTCCAGGTTGGTGGCGTCCTCACTGTTGATCTCGCTTGCCTGCTCCGCGATCAGCGCACGCGCCTCATCAGGGCTGTAGTACTTACCGAAGAACTGGCAGATCAGCCCCAGGCCCATCGGGAACTGGTACGCCACACCCTTGTGCATTGCGAATACGCGGTGCTGGTAGCCGGTGAAGTCCGTGAACTGGTTCACGTACTCCCACACGCGCTGGTTGGAGGTGTGGAACAGGTGTGCACCATACTTGTGAATCTCGATGCCGGTTTCCGGCTCTGCCTCAGAATATGCGTTACCACCAAGATGGTTGCGGCGCTCAACAATGAGCACCTTCTTGTTCAGCTGGGAGGCGGCACGCTCAGCTACGGTAAGGCCGAAGAGGCCAGAACCTACCACGATCAGATCAAAGTCAGTCATAGAGTTCAGCGTAGCTTTTCTCGTGCACCAACGCATAGTCTTGGCCTTGTGTTGCACGCACAATCCCCTCTGCTTCCAGCAGCGAGCGTATCGACGCCGTGCACACCGGCGTCGATAAGCGCAGTGCTGTGATGGGTATAGCTGCGTTTTCCCGAAAACAGAGTGGGAGCAATTATCGCTAACACTTCTGCGACACGCCGGGGTGAAAGTTTTTTCGTCAGCTTGATGCGCAGGCCATAACAACTTTCACAATTATTTACAGTAAAAACATGCGATTCAATAGTTCCTCTAGCCCCATTAATGAACTATCGTGTTGAAGGATAACTCGCTGTCACACGGGCACCCTTGTGTCTCCAAAACCCTAAAGGTAAGGTTGAGGTTCAAGGAATGCTTGAATGCGTGACCTTATAAATCTTTTCCACAACTGTCTTCACTACCATGTTGGGAGATTTCACGTGAAGCAACGTCGCCGCTTAACAGCAGCTAAAACACGCCCCATTACAGCCACGGTGCTTGCCGCCGTGCTCGTTGCCGGAACCACCTTTGGTATTAGCAACTCCAAGATCCTTCAAACCCAGGGCGAAGGAATCGAACCCATCGATGCTGCCTTGGCAAGCCAAAGCTTCGACTCCGGCGAAAACGTCACCATCGACGACCCCGCCATCGAAATGCAAGGCGAAGGCGAAGCCGCGCGCACTGTCAAACAGTTCCACCGCGACCAAGAATTTTCCATGTTCGCACTGACCTGGCAGGGCTCGAAGGATCTCGCCGCTTTCGTCCGCGGCCAGCGCCCCGACGGCTCTTGGACCGAATGGTTCGACACCGAACCCCTCGACTACGGCTCCAGCGACCCTGACCACGTTGAAGGCACCGACCTCATCTTCGTCGAACCCACCAAGACTGTGCAGGTTTCTATCTCCGGCGTTGATTTCTTCAACCCCGAAGAAGCAAAGCAGCTCGACGCGATCTTCATCGACGGTGGCGAATCCGACATTGTGGAATCCGAAATCACCCTCGCTAACGACGCCAAGGGTCTGCCCAAAGTTATTTCCCGTAAGGGCTGGGGTGCTGACGAGTCTATCCGCTGCGGTTCCCCGCAGTACTCCGACGGCGTTGCTGGCATCGCGATCCACCACACCGCCGGTTCCAACAACTACACCCAAGCCCAGGCACCTGGCATTATGCGTGGCATTTACAAGTACCATGCCCAAACGCTGGGCTGGTGCGATATTGGATACCACGCCCTTGCCGATAAATACGGCAACCTGTACGAAGGTCGCTACGGTGGCCTGAACAAGGATGTGATTGGTGCGCACGCGGGTGGTTTCAACGAAAACACCTGGGCTATCTCCATGATCGGCAACTACCAGGTGGCACAGCCCACCGGTGCGATGATCAAGTCTGTGGGTGAGCTCGCCGGTTGGCGCGCCAAGGTTGAGGGCTTAAACCCTAGTGGTAAGAGCGCCCACTACTCTGAGGGCACGAAGTACACCCAGTACCCGAAGGGCACCCGCGTCGATCTGCCCAATATTTTCGCCCACCGCGATGTTGGCCTGACCGAATGCCCTGGCGATTACGCTTACGCGCAGATGGGCACGATCCGTTCGATCGCGCAAGCAAAGTACACCGCGCTGAATTTGGGCGTGGGCGATACGAATAACCAAAGCCCACTGGTTGACCCACCTGCAGCTAATAATTCCCCTGCGGGCGGCGCAAACACCACCACAGGTGGCGGCAATGCTGGCACGCTTTCCGACGCCGTGAAGCTGCTGACCAACCTGCAGGGGTTGAAGAATAACCAGAACTCCGCATCCATCGCCACCGCCGCTGTCTCCCTGATCGCACTGGCTATTGGCGTGGTCGCATCCTCGGGCAAGCTGTCTGGCCTTGTATCGAAGGTAGGCAACGTGGAGGTTGTCAAGGGCCTATCGCTCTCCTCCATCCCACCAATGCTGGACAAGCTGGCTGCCCTGTCGGGCGATTCGAAGCTGTCGCAGCTGTGGAAGACTCTCTCCCCTATCTTGGGTAAGGTTCGTTCCGGCGAGATTTCCTACACCAATGGCGACGGCCGCGATATCACCTACCAGCTGTTTGATAACGGCATCATTGTGGAGTCGGAAGAAACCGGCGCTCAGGCTCTCTGGGGTGTCATCGGTGATATGTGGGCTGCGCAAGGCTTCGATATGGGCCCACTGGGTCTGCCAGTGAACATGGAGTACAAGGTGGAGGATAAGATCCGCGTGGACTTCGAGGGGGGTTATATCACCTTCGACCCAGCCACCGGCGATGTTGATATCCAGGCCAAGGATGAGGCAATGCAGGCTGGTGTAGATACCCTCACCCAGCTTGCTGAAACCCCAGCAGCAGAGACTGCCCCCACTCCTTAAAAAGTAGTATCTCCCAACACCATAAAAGCACCCGCGCGTTCTTTCCTGCCATAGGAAAGAAAGCACGGGTGCTTTGCGTGTACAAAAGCAATAACTGCATCTTAAACAGTGCTTGTGGTGATAATAAGGTGGCTTTCCCCGCGAACAGACAAGGTATGCACACCCACACAGTCTCACACCTAAAAACACCATCGTGGTGCAGGATCTATCACACAGACGAATCAGTTCCTGTTGGCAGCTTCTCTCTCTGCCTTTTGCTCGAGAATTATTGAAAAGAGTTTCCACACAATCGGTATCATCACACAAGAACAACCCCAGCGATAGCAAGCTCAACGAAATTGCCTTGCGAAGGCATCTGCCAAGCAATCACCAAGGGTATGGAAAAACAACAACCGCCAACACACCCGCAATAACCGCAAACTGCTTTATCCGTCCAGCTTTTCCGCCCTTCTGGCAGCAAATACCAGCGCTGCGATAACGAACCCAACGATTACATATGCCATCGACATCACTACCCAAAACACCCGGCTTGAACTGCTCTTTCCGCAAGTCCACCAGCGATCACTAGGGGCAGCAAAGCCACTAATCGTGAGAATTTCACTGCTACAACAATGTGATTGTCCCGCATTTTTCTCCTTTGTTTTACATATCTAAAATACCTCCCCAGAAACTGCCTTCCGATGGCACATATACGCTACAGTCGTAAAGTACAAAAATATGAGCACCATTTCAGGTACATGAAAAACGCTAGTCTCCAACCGTTCATGAGGTCGGCCATATGCTTCTGGAAGGGCTTAACCCAGATTTTTCATGGGGTGGGTTTGGTGGTGGTGGGTTGGGGTGGTGTGTTTGTGGGGTTGGTTGGTTCACCTTCGCCCTTTGATTCGTGGTTTTTAGGGCAAGGTGTGCGTCCATAAAGTTGTGTGGGGTTTGGGGGTTGGGGTGTGCCTGCAGTGTGGCTGCCAGATCGCGTGTGTGGGCCTAGGGGTGTTAGGGTTTTCGTTTCTTCCAGCGTGGCTGTAGAAGGCTCTGGGTGTAGCCAATAAGCGTGACCAGTGTGTGGGTGTGGGGGTTGTGCTGGTCAAGCTGGAGGATGATGCGTCTGCTGCTTGTGGTGATTTTTGATGCAACCGCAACAAACCTTACACGGATAGTCTTCGGCACCCATGTCCACCAAGGCTTGCTTGTTTCTTGGTGTGAATGATCCTTGTGGTGGCAGGCGTCGATGAGTTTCGTCCAGGTAAGAAGTTGGTGGGATAGTGCAACGATCAAACACCAGATTTGGTTCGCCCCGAATTGTTTAAACGGCAGTTTACTAAGGCCTTGGTCTTTGGTGTCTTTGATGTGTTGTTCACATAAAGACCGATTACGGTAGCAGTAGTCAATGTGTTGAATATTCCCAATAAGGTTCGTTACGCACAGTTGGGCGCGAACACCATGTTGGTTGAAAAGACTGTGTTGGCACCCTGGGTGGGGTGGTTCGATTCGTGCGATAACACGCATATCCTCGGGGTAGTCAGCTAGAAGATTCACCAAAGGTTGGTGCTCATCTATATTTGCGGTGCGCAGTAGTCCGGTGATGTCTTCAAGGAAATGGTTCTCATCACAAACCAGATCCCCTGAAGCACGCACAATCGGCACCCGAGTATCCCACCGATCACAGTCTTTGCCTGTGTGAGCACTGGTTCCCAAGTGTTGTGTATCAGCGTTGGTTGTTTGTTGGGATTGAAGGTGATGGTCAAGGGTGATGCGCGCTGTCGGCGGGGCGGAATAACCCAGAACATACCCAAGGTTGTGATCGTTGAGGAAACTGATGAATTTCTTTGTCCCACCAGCACTGTCAGCACGGATGACTAATCGTTTGCCCCAGGGTTGACCATCACTGTGATCAGGCAGGGTGGCAAGAATCTCGTCAACAAGCTGGCAGTGATCACGAATTGTGTTTGCCCCGGCATTTCCTGGTCGAAGCAGGCAGTTAAGAAACTCCCCACCAGGCAGACCGATGCTGGTGTAATCAATAAAGGCACATAACGGGTGGAAACCAAAGCCTTTCTTATAGGTAGGCGTCGCGTTTTCCTTATCGGAATGTGCGGTAATCAACGTGGCATCAATATCGATAACCAGTGGTTGTTCAACTGTTGCCACCCGATGCGGAGCGTGATCACCTAACAAATCCCACACCCTAGTGCGAGCTTGTTTCGCTGCGTGGATAAACCCTTCTCGCACATGCTCGCTGGTATCTGCATATTCTGTGATCCGCCGCCATGCGGTTGTCACTGACGGTAACGATTTTGATGCTAACGCGGTTGAAACAGAAGAAAGCAAGGTGATGTCGTGGACATCATCCCCACCAGCAATCAACGATAAAGCCAGATTCACCCACACATCCCCTAACGTGTGCGTGAGCCCAGAACGCGGCAAAGCGGAATCAAGGCAGTCACTTATTCCCACCAATTCGGCTACGTGAGCAAACGGTAACACCCCCGCACCGGATACAAGATGAGAACAGCTAGCAACCCGTGGAATGTATGTGGTAGTCTTCACCTTGAAAGTGTTTCTTTCTGCCTAGATTATTGACTTCAAAACATCTCTATTCTAGCAGGTCAAGAAGCACTTTCTTTACTTTTTGCTCACCTTTTCACCCCACACCCATGAAAAATCCGGGTTAGAGTACTGGGCTGTTGCCTGATTATATATTCGCCAGACAGCTCGCGAAGTACCAGTACCTATTGAAATCTGGTTACCATATTTCAACTCAGAAGAATTTGTGTAGACGTAGTCTTGAACCACGTTATTTCGCACACGAGTATTCAATCCACCAAAGATGTACTCTCCTTCCTCATCGAAATCCGCTGTGATGTGGATCTTGATCTTGTTGTCTGAGTCTTCAACGCGTTCTACACGTACATCAAAAGGAACATCGACAGTTTCAGAATGACAAGTACTTCCTGCCCGATCATCTGCGTATTCATCAGCCGAACACACAGGATTTGTTCTGTGGTTGATCCTTTTCCGAAGGGTGAATGATTCACCAGTGAGATCTTCATCAGCAAAGTACAAAGCTGGGTCTTGCAAGGCGTCTTCAATAGTGAGCGTAAACTTCTCGGAAGAAGCTAACTTCGCAAGCGCTCCTGGATCGTTCTTCAGCTTATCTTTAATGCGCGCCCCACCAACCAAAAAATACCAATTCACCTTGGATTCTTTTCCGCGTGGTGAGTTATTAGATTTTTGGTAGGGGCGGTTGTAGTTGATTCCAAGCATGGCATCAATGCGTCCGTCAGGAAGAGGCAAGGGGACGGTCTGACCATTGACGGTGAAATCCAAAGATTCGGCCGTGACAGCACCAGCATTAGACGCAAGAACCTTGAAATCGCCTTTGAAATCGCGTTTTCCGTTTTTGTGCCATGCATCAACAGCCCGCTGGTCAAGGGCGCAGGTAATTTTTCGGTTCTGGCGTGGTCTCACTGGAGGATTGGATCCTTCATGATGGAAACGACACATACCGACAGCGGAACCATCTGCCAATTCCATGGGGAAATCTTTAGGAGGGGATTGATTGCGCCTCTTAAAGAAAATGAGCGGCTCAGGAAGCTCAATTTCGAACTTGCGCCCCACGACAGGAGCCGTCTCTTGCATGCCTGGATGGGTGTTACTCCATTTAAGGGTAAGCCATCCAGCGTGGCCATTTACCTCCAGTTTGCGGTTTTCAAACTTTGAGTGCTCAATGCTGTGAACATAAAGATCATTGGGGTTTTGCGCTGGGGGAATAACACCAGTAGTTACATCGGTAGCTGGATCTTGTGCAAACGACGGTGCGACATGAACCCCACCACAAGCAACAGCGACTGCAGAAAGGATGGCGACCACTCGGCTGCGCCTCTTTCGCAGTCGGGCAGTAACCGAATGGTTAAAGTCAGACATGTTGGAAAATCTCCTCACAATGGTGGGGGTGTCATGGCCTTAGCTGAACACACCCACCTGAAAAACGTTGAAAACATGAACCCTTGTGGGAAGAAAAGGGAACGCGGGAATACCACAACACCACATTCATAAAATTCTTAAAAAATGTGAGTTTTTCACAACCTTCTTCGCTTTGGTTCACTTAACCGACAAGGTAGCAAAAAAGTGTCCGCTGTACTGCATGAATTTTCTTGCATGAATTAAGTTGTCTAAGGCTTTCGATTCTTTGTCATCTCCTACTTTTAAGGTTACCCTATGGACTTCCCCTCAATTTTTTTGAAAAAGTACTGAGTGAGATTGAAGAATCTTTTCATCTTTTTTCTATTTTTGTGCGATCAAATTTTTGATATCAATACAGATTGATGGGGGTGGTTACCGTTTGTATTGAGGGATATTTGGAGTGGCTATGTGTGCTTAAAACTGGGGAAAGAGGTGTAAATATAGCACTTTTGATAATATGTTTATCCTGTTGAGCCATTGTTGATACTTTTCTAATTAATTGACCAACTCTCTTTCTCGACCACCCCCAAACTACCCCCACTCTTAAACCATGGTTGAGCTTTTGTAGTCGTGCGTGCCTTGTGCCATTCTGGCTGATACCGTGCATAAAAATTCCTCAAGCTAGACGCGTATGCGGCCGAGGGGATGAACGCAAGCAAGGAGGGGAAAGAACAAACACACACGATGCGCAGCTTATATCTCATGCGCGTGAAGGTGAAGAATATTGTGAAAAACAGCTTGAACTCACAATCCTCCTTTCCCTACTGTGCACCTGCCCTCCCGAATAAACAGGAACAGATATCGGCACACGAGGGAGAAAGAAATCACCCACGCCGCGTGTTGAGCACACAGGGGGGAAGGTGGCGTAACAACAAAGTGTGGGGAGGCCGCACGCGGGCTAGAAGGCGTGGTGGGGGCGTCGATAAGCAGAAGAAACACCAACACCAGCGTGGTCGAGATACTCATCCCGCACGTTGTTGAGTACCCTTAAACCCAAAGACTTTATATGTATGGAAAGGTCGACGTACAAAGTATGAAAGACAACCAGCTCCAGCGCTTCTTGCTGCCGCATCTGGGCGAACCGCACGACGTTCGCATGCTTTACCTCATCGAAAGCGAGCTTAATAAAGAACGCGCAACCTGGACCGACCGCACCTCGATCAGCATCCCCGCAGGTAGCGAACTGAGCTTCCTCACCTATTTCAATGCCTTCCCCGCCAGCTACTGGCGACGCTGGTCGCAGCTCGACTCCGTAATCCTGCGCGTCGAAGTGCACGGCACTGCCCGCATTGACGTCTACCGCTCTAAACTTGACGGTGCCCGCATCGGTATCGAAGGAAAAGTTGTCACCGACGGTGTCGCCGAGTTCGAACTCAGCCTCGCCCCCTTCGAAGTAGGCGGCTGGATGTGGTGGGAAATCACCACCGAAACCGACGTCACTGTCACTGAAGCAGGCTGGTACGCACCGCACGCGCCGAAACCCCAAATCATGCCCGACGGCACCGAAGTCGGACCCTTCCCCGCACGCGTCACCGTGGGTATCCCTACCTTCAACCGCCCCGCTGATGCCGTCGCCGCACTCGAAGCACTCGCCTCCGACCCCGCTGTCGACGCCGTCATCGACGCCGTGATCATGCCCGACCAAGGCACCAAACACCCCGCCGACGAACCCGGCTACGAGGACGCTGTCGCCCACTTCGGCAAGCGCTTCCACGAATTCCGCCAAGGCAACCTCGGCGGATCAGGCGGCTATTCCCGCATCATGTACGAAGCACTCGGCGACGGTGCAGCGGGCGCGGCGAAATCGCCCTACATCCTCTACATGGACGACGACATCGCGATCGAACCCGACTCCGTTCTGCGCGCGCTCGCAATAGCACGCTACGCGAAAAGCCCCATCCTAGTCGGCGGGCAAATGCTCAACCTGCAAGAACGCAGCCACCTGCACTCCATGGGTGAAGTGGTCAACCGCGGCGACTTCATGTGGACCGCTGCACCGCACGTGCACTACGACCACGACTTCGCCGCGCACCCCTTGTCTGATCGGGGCAAGTTCGGCGACAAGCCGGACGCCCCCAACTCCCGCGACCTGCACAGGCGTATCGACGTCGACTACAACGGCTGGTGGATGTGCATGATCCCCCGCGTGGTCGCCGAAGAAATCGGACAACCCCTCCCGCTGTTCATCAAGTGGGACGACGCCGAATACGGACTACGTGCCGGCCAGCACGGATACCCCACCGCCACCTGGCCAGGCATCGCCATCTGGCACATGGCATGGTCGGATAAAGATGACGCCATCGACTGGCAGGCATACTTCCACCTGCGCAACCGTCTCATCGTCGCCGCCATGCAGCACGACGGTGAGATCGACGGCATCATCCGCAGCATGCTCAAAGCAACCGTGAAGCACCTGCTGTGCCTCGAATACTCCACCGTGGCTATTCAGATCGAAGCGATCAAGGACTTTATGAAAGGCCCTGATCAGCTCTTCGACATTCTCGAAACCTCCCTGCCCCGCATTGCCGCAATCCGCAAGGAATACCCCGATGCGGTCATCCTGCCGTCGGCGGCGGAACTGCCACGCCCCACCGGCACCCCAGGTGTGCCAATCAAGGACATTGGCGGACGTCTAGCACCAGTGAAGAAAGCTGTCTGGCTGGCCAAGGGACTCAAGCATTCGCTTCGCCCCGCCAACCCCGCACACCACGATGTGCCGCAAGCCAACTTCGCACCGATCGAAGCTCGCTGGTTCAGCCTCTCGCGTGTCGACGGCGCAACCGTGGCCACCGCTGACGGTCGGGGAGTGGTCTACCGCAAGCGCGACCTCGACAAGGCCAAAGATCTGTTCAAGCAGACCCGCGACCTGCACAAGGAACTGAAAGCCAACTTCGACCAGTTGCGCACACAGTACCGCGCCGCCCACCCCGACCTTGTCAGCCGTGAAGCATGGAGCAAGGTGTTTGATAGTGAATAAGTCTGGAAACAACTGCTGCGTGCACAACTGTGAAGCAGACATCCTCGTCGCCGTTCAAAACATGGCCGGTTATCCGGGCGTGATCCCCACCGCACGCGCGCTAAGCCACTTCGGTGAGCACGCACTGGGCTGGATGGGACTAGGGCTTGTGGGCGTTTTAGTGGATAAGCGACGCCGCGCCGACTGGGTGCGGTTGTTTTTGGCGGCATTCTTCAGCCACGCCGCTTCCGTTGTGATCAAACGCATTGTGCGCCGCAAACGACCCCACGATGAGCGCATCGTCGTGGGTGTGGGGACTCCTTCAGATCTGAGTTTCCCCAGCTCGCATGCAACAAGCACCACGGCGGCACTGTGGACGCTGGCGAAAATCACCAAAAACCCACTCCCACTTCTCGGTGTGCCCGTCATGATGATTTCCCGTATGGTACTTGGTGTTCATTATCCGACCGACGTGCTCGCGGGCGCGGTTGTGGGTGCTGCAACGGCCGAAGCTGTTGCGCGGATTAGGAAGGCTAAAACAGGTGAGCGATCAAACTAGCATCTTGGGTTCCGAACCACATACCCAAGGCATTGACGTGGGTGCGAAAAAACGCCCACCGAAAAACCTTGCTGACGGCATGATCAAAGCACTACGCCCCAAGCAGTGGGTAAAAAACGTGCTCGTGCTCGCCGCACCACTCGCGGCTGGTGCGGATGAGCTTTTCGACGCCCGCACCCTGATCGACATCGCCATCGCGTTCGCAGTATTCTGCCTCGCAGCCTCCTCGATCTACCTCATCAACGACGCCAAAGACGTTGAGGCCGACCGCGCCCACCCCACCAAACGATTTAGGCCGATCGCAGCCGGCGTTTTGCCGGTCAGCCTTGCCTATATCATGGCCGTGGTCTTAATCGTTGCCTCCATTGGTATTAGCTACTTCTTTGCTTCCTCCGGCCATGGGCTTGCCATCGTGATGGCTGTCTACATTGCCTTGCAGCTTGGATACTGCTTCGGCTGGAAGCACCAGCCCGTGATCGATATCGCCCTAGTCTCCTCCGGATTCATGCTGCGCGCTATGGCCGGTGGCGTGGCGGCTGGCATCGGGCTTTCCCAGTGGTTCCTGCTGGTAGCAGCCTTCGGCTCACTGTTCATGGCCTCCGGCAAGCGCTATGCCGAAATCCTGCTGGCACAATCCTCCGGTGCGAAGATCCGCAAGTCCCTGGAAGGCTACACGCCTACCTACCTGCGTTTCGTATGGACCCTTGCTGCAACCGCTGTGGTGATGAGCTACGCACTGTGGGGCTTTGAAATGGCCCGCGTGGCCGCCGGTGCCGCTGGCGTGTGGTACCAGATTTCGATGGTGCCTTTTACCGTTGCGATCTTGCGTTACGCCGCCGACGTGGACCGCGGCGAAGGCGGTGCTCCCGATGAGCTCGCCTTAACTGACCGTACTTTGCAAGTGCTTGCACTCGCGTGGGTTGCCTGTGTGGTTGTTGCTGTGTACGTGGTGCCAGCGCTATAAAAACTCCGCGGTGAATGCACGCTGCCGCCCTGTGCCTTGAACAAAAGGTATGGGGCGGTATTTTCGTGAGCACACCATGCTGATGCCTTTGGTATTGCAGAGAGCTGTCATCGTGAGGAAACTATCAGTGAGAGATAGAACAAGTGCTTCTACTGAAGTCGCAGGTCGATTTTTGGCGGGTGTGATGAAACTCGAACTATTATTTTGAATCAATGCGCACGCATTTATATGCATGGCGCCCACTGGGTGTTTGCGATGGTTTCTGATATCCGTGCCCGTGTGTGGGGCAAGGTGTGGGGGAGTGGGGGTGGTAAAAATAGGGACTGAGCGGGGGCTGAGAAACCTTGCAAAAAAAATAAGCGAAAAACTGCGTGACAGACAACCTTTGCCACTATCCTAGTTATGGCTAGGGCGCTGGAAAATCAGGTGATTAAGCAGGTTAATCTTTTGAGTTGTCCATGATGTCTAGCGTTGCCACTATGGTGAGATTTTCTTAAGGATATGGATCGCAAAGGAGTTAGTGGGGTTCATGAAACCAATGATTATCGACGCGGATACCCAACGCGTTTTATGGCGAGTCGATGACTGTGCCGCTCACTGCGGAATCGTTTCGCGCACCTGGACCTCCTACTGCTCGGAGGGCCGAACCCCCAAAGCTGTTGCAATGCTTGGCAAAGGTTCACCATTATGGGATGCCGAAGAAGTAAAACACTGGCACGCTAACCGTAGCGGATCACCAGTGAAAAACCACCCCACCTCAACAGTGCGGAAACGCCAAAAATAGCAGAAACCACTGCGTAGACCACACTTGGGAGGGGTCTACGCAGAAGATGCAAAAGTTTTACTTGCCCAGTTTTCGGTCGCCTAGAGGCGCGTTAAGGGAAACGACAAGCGATGATATTGAACCGACCAAAATGCAGTGGTCAGATGCGCTGGGGATGGCGCCTTCATACACTTTAATTGTCACCGAATCGTCCGTTTCAGCCACCTGTGCGCGGTAACCGTAGCAATCCTGAGTGCCGGACGGGAAGAACACGCGAATCTTATTCCCATTATCAACCTCTTGATAGCCTGCCCACGCAATTTCTTTTTCATTGCTCAGATCATTGCGCGGCTGCACATCTGCCGGTTTCCTCTCCGTTGGAAGCATAACGCCCACTTTGCTGCTGAGCTGAGCGAGAACAAGCGAATCGGTGGTGATACCAAGAAGTGGGGTGAGAAGAGCGATAAGGCCAGCAAAAAACTTCCAAATCAATCCAGCTGATGAGGAAGAACCCCGAGACAGGGAAGAACCGTTCCATGAAGACATGAACATCACAGATCCTTTCGTGGTAATGCGGAAAATGAATGGGTGTTCTTCTGGCACGCTACGGTGCGAAGTGGAAGGTGCGCACAAACGCTGCGGATATGCCTAACCCTAACCCCTCTGAAGGCGCAGGGGAAGGGGGGACCAAGAGGGGGTAGAGTTTATGCTACCTACTTAAAATTTGGCGTTGCAGCACTTATCCCGTACGACCAAAGTACAGGTATGTACAAAAGCGCAGCTGGTGACAGACACGCTAAATACAGGGCACTTTGCTACCATTTCCCCTATGAATCAAGCCCGCCGAATCACTTTTCTCTCAGGATTCCTCTCCGCTATTGCGGTTGCCATCTTCGCCTTTTATGGCGGATGGCAACGCAAATGGATGAGTGACGACGGGCTTATCGTCCTGCGCACCGTGCGCAACCTGCTCGCCGGAAACGGCCCCGTCTTCAATGCAGGGGAGCGCGTCGAAGCCAACACCTCCATGCTGTGGCAATACATCATTTATCTCGGGGCGCGCATCGATGGTCACCGCCTAGAAACCATCGCCATGTGGGCAGCGCTGATATTCACCACGCTCGCAGTCTTTATCGCCACCATCGGCACAGCAACCCTCTATCGCGGTCGCCCCCTATGGCTTTTGCCCTTCGGCGGAATCATCTACCTCGCCCTCCCACCCGCCCGTGACTTCGCCACCTCCGGTCTGGAATGGGGACTGAGCCTCCTATGGATCGCAGTCCTGTGGTTCCTGCTCGCCACCTGGTCCACCCTGGCGAACAAAACCCAAGGAATAGTACCTACTGTTACTCTCTACACCCTTGCATTCTGGTGCGGAATCAGCTGGCTCGTCCGCCCTGAACTTGCCCTCTACGGCGGGCTCGTCGGGCTCATGCTTCTGATTATGCACCGAGCCAAGTGGTGGAAAATCCTCCTCGTTGCCATCCCCGCACCCTTGGCTTACCAAATCTTCCGCATGGGCTACTACGGCCTGCTCGTACCCCACACTGCGGTAGCCAAATCCGCCACCGGCGCACAATGGGCAAGCGGCTGGAACTACATCCGCGACTTCAACGATCCCTACTGGCTTATCGTCGCACTGCTCATTGCCGCCTTCGCCGGGGCACTGATGGTCGCACTAAGCAAGCAGACAGCTGGCGGCGTCGACAAGCGAACACCACTAGCGATTGGGGTAATCCTCGCCTGCGCAACATTGCACACCCTCTATGTTGTGCGCGTCGGCGGCGACTTCATGCACGGACGCATGCTGCTGCTGCCCCTCTTTACCCTCCTTCTGCCGGTCAGTGTGATCGGCATCGCCCGCAACCGCAGCGCCGCACTGCTCGGCGCAGGCATCTTCGGCGCCGGCCTGATCTGGTCCGCCACCGCAATTATCGGCGGACACCCCTACCAACTCCCCGAAGAAGGCGAAGAACTCGGCATCGTCGACGAGCGCACATTCTGGCAACTAGCCACCTACCGTGACGCGCCCACCTACTTCGCCGAAGACTTCCACACCGCCCGCAGCCTGCGCGACTACCCCGAACAGCTCGCCATCGCACAGCAGCGTAACGACGCCCACCTCGTCAGCTACCTAAAAAACCCAGACCCCATCGTGCTCAGCTGGATGCCCGTGCCCCGCACCACCCAAACAACCGGGCCGAATGCAGACCTCGCACAGATGCCGTTAAGTCTGACCATGATCAACCTCGGCATGACCAGCATGAACGCGCCACTTGATGTGCGCGTGCTCGACAACATGGGACTAGCCAACCCCATTGCCGCACGACAGCCCCGCATGCCTGATGCCCGCGTGGGGCACGACAAAAACCTGCCACTGTTCTGGCAAATGGCTGATTCCGGAGTCGCAATTGACGACATGCCCGACTGGGTGAATAAAAAAGACGCACAAGCCGCCCGGAAAGCGTTATACACAGATGAATTTAGGGTACTTTTCGAGTCCTACCGCTCCCCCATGAGCTGGGATCGTTTTATGTCCAACATTAAATTTAGCTTAACTTCTGGCAGGACATTGCAGTTCCACGAAGACCCCGAAAAATATGCAGATGCTGCAGTTTCAGTAGAAAAACCGCAGATTTACTGGCCCCAAGAAATCAACACTGCGGGGGATAGGAAGTAACAAAAGATTCCAAGTACGTTATAAACCTGTTATACAATGAGATGTCCGTAGACCTCATCGCACACTCCCAGTGTTTCGGAAGTCTACACGCCCTTACTACTGCGCACCCACGCTCAATCGCGTACAGCACAGCAGAAAGGGCGTCACGATATGTTCGCCCGAACAGATCAAAACACACCGCTTCAAGTACACACCGTGGCAATCACAACCGTGATTCCACCGCTGTGCTAGGGCGGATTGTAGCAGCAACGTGCTTCAAAGCGCACTGTCGGTCTTTGTGTATGCTTATGCCCTCACGCACAAAAGGGGGAGCCAAAGCATAGACAAAGCCCAGTAGTGCCCACAACGACAGCACACAGGGAGTGTGTGATCAGGCACCAGTGAAAATCGCCCACCTATTGGCGATGCTCATGATAAGCACGAAAGCTCACACCGCTTTTGAACTAGGAGAGGTATGAAAGTTTTGTCCCGAGCTCTCAAGAAAGTGACGGCGACTGTCACTGCGGTACTGACCGCGTGTGCACTTATGTTTGCAGGCCAAGGCGTTGCTCACGCCGGCAACCGCGACTGGCTTCGCCCAGACGCAACCGGCCGATGCGAATGGGATGCCGTGAAGTACTGGGTGCAGCGCTGCGACGTCTTCTCCCCAGCAAACGGACGCAATATCACCGTCCAAATCCAGCCTGCACAACGTGGCGGCAACGCTGGCTTCTACCTGCTCGACGGTGCACGCGCCACCGAGCATGCCAACGCCTGGACTGTGGATGCCAACGCCCCGGCTGTCTACGCTAACCACAACATCACGCTCGTGATGCCCGTTGGTGGCGCAGGCTCCTTCTATATGGACTGGTTGGCACCAGTGCATTACAACGGCACCGGCCCACACTTTAAATGGGAAACCTTCCTCACCCAAGAACTGCCTGTTTACCTCGAGCGTAACTTCGGTGTTGCCCGCAACAATAACTCCATTGCAGGACTGTCAATGGGCGGTACCGCTGCACTAAACCTTGCCTCCCGTCACCCAGGCCAGTTCCGCCAAGCACTGAGCTGGTCCGGTTACCCAGCAATGACCCTGCCTGGCATGCACTCCATGCTGCGCATTGCCATGCTTGACCTGGGTGGTTTCAACATTAACGCCATGTATGGAACCTTCTTCCACCCACAGCGTTTCCAAAACGATCCACTGTGGAATATGTCGGGCCTGCGCAACACGGATGTTTACGTTTCGGCAGCATCTGGTTTCTGGTCTGACTTTGATAACCAGCACGTGCGCTTCACCGACCGCATCAACGGTTCGATCCTTGAGTCCATCGCTTTGTACACCACCACCGTGTGGGAAACGAAGGCACGCGTCGAAGGTGTGCCAGTGACGGTTGATTACCCACTGGTGGGCATTCACAACTGGGCGCAGTGGCGTTACCAGCTGGACAAGACCAAGGGTCGTGTCCTCGACCGCATGAACGCTTGGTAAAAACGTGCGTGAAGGGAAGCTTCAGTACTGCATGAATGCAGTGGACAAGCTTCCCTTTGTGGCACAGTGGGGGTAATTTTCATCAAAGGGGTGCTAGGGGCTGAGGCTCTTTTCTCATGGGTGCCGTCTGGGCTTCGCTTCTTGGTGCGAGTAACGCCAGCTCGGCTGTGTGAGATGGTACTGTTGGGAGTCTTTTATGATCATGACTATCGGTGTGTCTGTAGAGAAAATCTAAAGTTAAACTTAAACTTGAGGTTGATCTTGCGTGACACGCTGCCTTGACCCCTCTTTCTGGTTACTCCACGGGGTAGCCATCGTGCTTTTGTCCCTATGCTTTGCGTCGCACCGGCACCCACATGCTGAGGCGAAACAACGTCGGTGGAAGAAAGTACAGCTGCTACACAGTAGTGGCGGGGGTGAGGGTGAACTGCATGAGGGATATCTCTTTTATAAGAAAGTGACTACCCTTGTGGGTGTTCATGAAAGAATGGCACTGAAAAAGTCAACACTTTTTCACCAGGCAGTGGTTTAAGTGTAGTGAAGTACTACTTAAACTGTTGGAGCCGGAGGAGGGGAACCTTCGGAACACAAGGTGAAATGCATGTGGGATGATTTTGGTCCTGAGCGGAGTATGCCTATGTGCACTTTGCTTCATTTTCGGTGCCTTTGTTTTATTACTGAAAGTTTTCGCTTCAACACGAGAAGGAATTATTTTATGCGCGACACCGCATCTCGTTTCCAGCGTCGTTCCCACTGGATGCTTGCGATTCCAGTAGCCCTCAGCGTGGGCTTGGCACTCGCATCGCCAGCGACGGCATTTGCTCAATCCTCCGGTTCTTCTTTTGTACAGGGGCTGACTGATTATTTGGAGCCTCAAGGAACTGAGCGCACTCCAATTCGTGTCGATGAGGCACCAAAGATCCAAGGCCTGCCAGAGGGCGTATCCGTTCAGCGGGTTCGTTGGATTACTGAGCGCCGCATTGAGCTGCAGATCCAGTCGAAGGTCATGCCTGGTGATCCGATCCGCGTGCAAATGTTGCTTGCCCGCGACTGGCATTCCGCGCCTAGCCGTAGTTTCCCTGAGGTGTGGGCGCTTGATGGCATGCGTGCCACCGATGTGGAGTCCGGTTGGACCGCTGAGACGAATATCGAGCAGGTTTTTGCCGATAAGAACGTGAATGTGATTATGCCTATTGGTGGCCAGTCGTCCTTCTATGCGGACTGGTTGCAACCAAGCAATGGTAAGCACTACATGTGGGAGTCGTTCCTGACCAAGGAACTGGTTCCGATTTTGTCTAATGGCTACCGTTCGAATGGTGAGCGTGCGGTCTTTGGTTTGTCCATGGGTGGTACTGCCGCGATCAACTTGGGTGAGCGTCACCCAGATATGTTCAAGTTTGTGGGTTCTTTCTCCGGCTACTTAGATACCACCAGCACGGGTATGCCGATGGCGATTCGTGCCGCCCAGCAGGATGCTGGCGGTTTTGATACCACCGCTATGTGGGGTGAGGATGGTTCTCAGGCATGGATTGATCACGATCCTAAGCTTGGCATTGATGCTCTGCGTGGCAAGAAGGTCTACGTTTCTGCAGGCTCCGGCCGTGATGATTTCGGACAGCCCGGTTCGGTTGCGAAGAACCCTGCGAATTCCGCTGGTGTTGGTTTGGAAGTTCTTTCCCGCATGACCACCCAGACGTTTGTTGATTACGCTAAGCGTGCCGGTGTTGAGGTTGTGGCTGTGTTCCGTCCTTCCGGTGTGCATGACTGGCCTTATTGGCAGTTTGAGCTGGGTCAGGCGTGGCCACACATGGCTTCTGCTTTGGGCTTGTCGGCTTCTGATCGTGGTGCCGACTGCACCCCGATTGGTGCTATCGCTGAGGTGACTGCTGCTGGTGTGATCGGTACTTGTGTGAATAATGAGTACGATGTGCCAGGCGGTAAGGCTGAAGATTTCACTTCCGGTCGCGCGTACTGGTCGCCAAAGACGGGTGCGTTTGCCCTGTACGGCAAGATTAATGCGCTGTACACCGAGATGGGTGGTCCTGGTTCATGGTTGGGCTTCCCCACTAGTTCTGAGCGCACCCTGGTCAATGGTGGTCGCTATGTGGCGTTTGAGAACGGCAATATTTACTGGACTCATAAGTTGGGTGCGGTTGCTGTTCCGCGTGACATTGTGGCGAAGTGGGGCGAGCTGAAGTGGGAGAATGGCGATTTGGGCTATCCGACTGCTGAGGCTACCAAGATCGGTGAGGGCTTTGTTCAGTCCTTTGAGCGCGGTTTCGTGGCGCGTACTCCGAATGGTGCGAATCACTGGGTGCGTGGTGCGATTGCGGCGAAGTACGCCGAGTTGGGCACCGCGAAGTCGCAGTTGGGCTTCCCAACCTCCGATGAGATGCTGATTAATGGTGGTGCGTTTCAGCGTTTCGACAAGGGCAATATTTACTGGTCGCCGCAGACTGGTGCGCATGTGATCTACTATGGTGACATTTTTGATGCGTGGGGTGCGAAGCGTTGGGAGCAGGGTGAATTTGGTTTCCCTGTTGCTGATCATTCCAAGATCCCTGCTGGTGGCGAGGTTGTGAAGTTCCAGCGTGGCACGATCAGCCAGATCAACGGCGCTATCCGTGAGGAGAAAAACTAGTGAAGCGCTTCGGAGCTGTCGTTGCTGTAGCTTCGGCTGCGTGCGTGCTGGTGTCCTGCGGGAGTTCTGAGGTCAGTGACGAGTCCTCGTCGCAGACGATTGCACCGTTGACTCGTTCGGCTTCGCCTTCTGTTTCTGCTGCTTCGTCGAGTGCTGTGGCAACGAAGGAGGAGGGGCGTAGTGGTTCTGCTGCTGCGCCGAATCGCCCGTTGCCAACAGACGAGGGTGCGCGGGAAGTGACCGAAGTTCCTACACCTGAGCTGCAGCTTTCCGACGCCGATAAGGCGTATCTGGATGAGTTGAAGTATGCTGGGATCAAGGTTGAGGGTGTGGAGAACCAGATGATTGGTGCCGCCCAGGTGGTGTGTGGGGAGCAGTTCCCTGCAGCTATCCATGCGGTAGCTGGTCAGCTCATTGAGCAGCAGCGCACATCCTTGTCCCCGGAGCAGGCTACTGCGGTGTTGGAGCAAGCCGCCCGTAAATCGTATTGCTAGGAACGCATGAAGAAATTTTTGACGGCTGTTGTTGCTGCCATTGTTGTGGTGGTGATTGCTAGTGGTGTGGTGCATTGGATGAGTACGTCTGATGTGGCTGGCCCTGATGCGCCACCAACCGATGGACCGTCAACTCCTGTGCAGCCTGATCATTGCCCGCGTGTGGAGTTTATTGCCGCACCGGGCACGTGGGAGTCTGCCAAGGGTGATGATCCGTTTAATCCGACGGCGAATCCGATGTCGTTTATGTTGAGCATTACTCGCCCATTGCAGGAGCGTTATCCTGCTAATGAGGTGAAGGTGTGGACTTTGCCGTATACGGCACAGTTTAAGAACATTAATGCCCAGGATCAGATGAGCTATGACGAGTCGCGCGAGGAGGGTATTTCTACCCTTGAGCACGAGTTGATTTCTATGCATCAAGAATGCCCGCAGACTGATTTTATTCTGGCTGGGTTTTCTCAGGGCGCTGTGATTGCTGGCGATATTGCTAACAAGATTGGTGCTGATGGTGGTGTTATTCCTGCGGAGCGTATCAGGGGTGTCGCCTTGATCGCTGACGGTCGCCGTGAGCCTGGTGTGGGCCAGGCTGTGGGCAACGGTGTTGCAGGTGTGGGTGCGGAAGTATCTTTGGCACCGCTGAATTTGGTGGTGCAGCCGATTGTTCCTGGTGCAACGATGCGCGGGCCTCGTGTCGGAGGTTTCGGCTCTTTGCAGGATCGAGTGTTTGATATTTGCGCCCCTGATGATTCCATTTGTGATGCTCCCTTTAATGTGGGCAATGCCCTTGGTCGTGCGCGTGGATTGGTGGAGTCCAATGGCGTGCACGCTATGTATGCCACTAATCCGAATGTGATTCCTGGGACCACCGCAAACCAGTGGGTTGTGGAGTGGGCTCAGGGGCTCATCAACGGTTAGAGCAACACCCCTTGTTCCCACCAGTTCATGCGTGGGGCCAAGGGGTGTTGTGGTGTGTGGATGCTTTCACCAGTGCATACCTGCGTTGAGGGGGGTGGGGGTGAACATTGTTTAGGGCCTGTGGGGGTTTTCAGTACTGTGGCGTGTGAGTTATCCACGTGTGGGTTTTATCTACACCATGTGTCTTTTTGAGGAATTGATTTTTTCGGTTTCATCAGTTTCGCCACAATGCACAGTGGGTATACAGCATTGTCGCAGTATCTTTACGCAACTAGGAGGGATTTTCGTGCCGAATATCCTTGTAAAACTGGCCTCAGCAGCGCTTTGTATCTCGGGGATTGTATCGATCTATAACGGGCATTATGGCTATGGCATCGCACTGATTGGGTTCGGAATCTGGGGTTTTGTTTTCTCCTTGAAGAAGGATCAGAGCGATCTCATTGATTCCTCCCAGCCGATTCCTCCTGCCCATGAAATTAAGCAGTATCGCAAGCAGCATCCCGGAACATCGATTGCTCAAGCTATTGCGGCTTTGCAAAAGAGTGAGTCCTAGCATTTTCATGCTCAGAAGGCAGCTCCCAGCTCATGCGCGCGCGGTGCGATAAGCCTGCGTGTGTGGCTGGCGGGTGCGGGGCTGTGAGTGTGGGCTTGCCGGAATAGTGAGGCGATAAGGGTGAGTGAACCTTCAATTAAAAAGTAGCACACGTGCTTACCTTGGGGGTGGTGTGGGGTTTTGTGCTGGTAATGAACGCAAGTTCACTTATGGGGTGGGGGATAGTGTGAAAAACTCTTTAATTTTGCTTATGAAGTAATACACTGAAGTGAACTTACGATGTAGTAACCACAAGAGCGTGGGCACTCAGAACTTTGAACACACGATGAAGTTGCGAGTGATTTTTCATGCTCATCATGGTCACTACCGCGTAATGCCCCCCAGAGTTTTGTCTAGGTAGGGGGCAGAATGCTCACACACTTAAACGCTAGGAGAATTATGGATCTGCATGCAGTCATTGGCCAGTTCTTTAACGAAAAGGGCGAAATCGTCCTCCGCCCCGAAATTACCTTGGCTGGTATGTGCGAAGTCTTCTACCAAACCGAGAAGCAGGCGGGCACCACTGGCCGCAATTGTCTGCGCTTCTGGGACTTCTCCCAGTCCCGTGAAGGTGAAGCCAAAGATTACAGCCGCGATCAGATTAATACCCGCATCAAAGCTGTAGCCGCACGCCTTCAGCAAACCGGCACCATCGGCGACCGCGTTGTTATTTTGGCCAACAACTCCCCTGAGTACATCTTCGCCATGCTTGGTGCCATGTATGCAGGCATGGTGCCAATCCCGCTCTATGATCCAAACGAGCCTGGGCATGCAGATCATCTCAAAGCTGTGATCGGCGACTCCCATCCGAAGGCAGTACTGACCAACACCTCCTCGGCGGCGGCAGTGCGCGCATTCTTCGCTGATCTGCCTGGCGCTGAGCGTCCACGCGTACTCGCCGTTGATTCCCTGCCAGATTCTTTGGCGGAGAGCTTCGTCAATCCTATGACCACCGATCAGGCACGCCAGATGCTGGCTATGAGCCAAAAGGCCCCGATCGATCTCCCAGCATTCTTGCAGTACACCTCCGGCTCCACCCGCGTTCCAGCTGGTGTGATGCTGACCAACCGCTCCATTTTGACCAACGTGCTGCAGATCTTCACCGCAGCTCGCCTGAAGACCCCACTGCGTCTTGTATCCTGGCTGCCACTGCACCACGACATGGGCATTATTCTGGCTACCTTCGTCACCATCTTGGGCCTGGATATGGAGCTGATGGCTCCACGCGACTTCATTCAGCAGCCTTCGCGCTGGATCAAGCAGCTCAACCGTCGCGAAAACGACACCAACGTGTACACCGTTGTTCCGAACTTCGCACTGGAATTGGCGGTACGTTACGCCAAGCCAGCTGAGGGTGAAACCCTCGACCTATCTGCTGTCGACGGCCTGATTGTCGGATCCGAGCCGGTCACCGAAAAGGCAGTGGAAGCATTCAAGGAAGCATTCACCCCGTACGGCTTGGTTGAATCAGTCATTCGCCCATCCTACGGCTTGGCTGAGGCCTCCTTGCTGGTGACCACCCCGCAGACCCCGAACCGCCCAATTATTACCCACTTCGACCGTGAAAAGCTGGCCGAAGGCGTGGCGGTTGTGGTGGACAAGAGCGACGCATCCGTGGCCTTTGCATCCTGTGGCCAAGTGGTTCGCCCACAGCAGCTGGTGATTGTGGACCCTGAAACCAAGTCGGAGCTGGCCGATGGCACCGTTGGCGAACTGTGGTGCCACGGCGACAACATGGCCGCAGGCTACCTTGATCGCCCTGAAGAAACCATGGAAACCTTCCGCAACACCCTTGTGACCCGTCTGCCGGAGAACTCCCGCGCCGAAGGTGCCCCTGAGGATGATCGCTGGATGGCAACCGGTGACCTTGCGGTGATCGTGGACAACGAAGTGTACATTACTGGCCGTTTGAAGGACCTGATCATTATCGCCGGTCGTAACCACTACCCACAGGACATCGAGTTCACCGTGGATACTGCAACTGAGCACGTGCGCCCCGCAGCGGTGGCGGCCTTTGCGATCGAAGGTGACGACGTCGAAAAGCTCATCATTTTGGCAGAGCGCGACCTGGACAAGACCGAAGACGGCGACGCAGCTGCGATCGAAGCTATTCGCGCCGCAGTGACCGACGCCCACGGTGTGGTACCAAGCGATATCCGCATCGTTGCCCCAGACGAGATTGCCCGTTCCTCTTCCGGCAAGATTGCTCGCCGCGTGAATAAGAAGAAGTACCTCGGCTAAACGCACCACAACCACCAAGCACTATCCCTCACCTTATATGCAACGCTGCATGTGAAAAGGGGGCGGGGATGGTGCTTGTGGCATTTTGTTGCAGCCTTAGTTTCCTGCCTGATTTCATAGCTAAAGGGCTATGCGGGGGTGTGCAGCTGGGGGTGCTGTGGCCCAATGAGGGCAGAGTCTACTCTTAGCAAAATATCAGTTAGAGATAGAGCGAGTGCTACCGCTAAAACCGCAGGTCAATTTTTCGCCTACGCGCTGAAACTCTAACTATTATTTTTGAATCAATAAACTTGGCATTGATAGGTACTTTTCCCGGTGTGTGGCTAGACGCTACCTGCCCTATCCCCGCCGAAATTCCCAAGCATCACAAGCTGCACCTTAAGCCCCACCACCCCCAACAGCCAGCCCCACCGCGCGTGGCCACACAACAGGGAAACCCTCTCATGCGCACTGGCGAAGATGAGCGCAGTGACGAATAAAGAGGAGGTGGGGGAAGAGTGAAACAAATACAGCCAAGCGCACGATATAAAATGGGACAATTACATCAATAAACAATGAGCATCTGCTGTGTGCACGCTGCACACGATAGGGGCTTAACCCTCCATACAGTGCAAACCATCAGTGCTTTTACTGTGCGCGTGGTGAGTTTTTACTGGGGTGGTGTTTACACACGAGTGCCTTGAACAATGCGGGCGCCTGAAGAAACGAAGGTTTGAGGAATTTTGACGAGTCACAACGGTTCGCAGCACTCCAACGAAGCGGCAATGAGCGTCGAGCAGCTTGCCGGCTGGCTGCGGGAGTGGGTGATGAAAACCACCGGTTTGCCGAAAGAAGAAATTACCGACGATAAACCGATGCAATCCTTCGGTCTCTCCTCCCGCGATGTTGTCATCTTGTCCGGGGAGCTCGAAAACCTCCTCAACGTTCAGCTCGATGCCACCATCGCCTACGAATACCCCACCATTGCGGGGCTTTCACGCCGCATCATCGAAGGAGAACCCGCCCACCGCACAGGTGCGCAGCGTGCATCTAGCCGCAGCCACACTCCACTGCAGGCATCCAGCCCAGAAACCCACGATATTGCTATCGTCGGTGTCGCAGCCCGCTACCCTGGTGCGAATAATGTGGACGAAATGTGGTCCATGCTCGTCGAGGGCCGCGATGGTCTCGGCCCGCTGCCCTTGGGGCGCTGGTCGGAATACGCAGGCGATGAAGTCACCGCTAAGCGCATGGAAAGCCTCAACCTGACTGGCGGCTACCTGGATGATATCGCTTCTTTCGACGCCGAGTTCTTCGGCCTTTCCCCACTAGAGGCAGTCAATGTTGATCCGCAGCAGCGCATCATTCTTGAGCTGACGTGGGAAGCACTCGAACACGCCCACATCCCCGCCAACACGCTTAAAGGCAGCAACGTGGGTGTGTACATGGGCTCGTCGAATAACGATTACGGGATGCTGATCACCTCTGATCCTGCTGAGGCTCACCCCTACGCGCTGACGGGTACTGCCAGCTCGATCATTGCTAACCGTGTGTCTTATGCCTTCGATTTCCGTGGCCCCTCCATCAACGTGGATACTGCCTGCTCTTCCTCGCTTGTGTCGCTGCACCATGCGGTGCGGGATTTGCGTGAGGGCGCAGCTGATGTGGCTGTGGCTGGTGGTGTGAATATTTTGGCTGCGCCGTTTGTCTCTACCGCCTTCGGTGAGCTGGGTGTGTTTAGTCCGACTGGTAAGATTCATGCGTTTTCCGATGATGCGGACGGTTTTGTGCGCTCCGACGGTGCTGGTGTGCTGGTGTTGAAGCGGGTCGGCGATGCGATCGCTGACGGCGACACCATTCTGGCCGTGATTAAGGGTTCGGCCACCAACTCTGACGGTCACTCCAATGGGCTGACCGCGCCGAACCCGGAGGCGCAGGTTGATGTGCTCTACCGCGCCTATGCGGATGCTGGCGTTGATCCAGTACAGGTGGATTATGTGGAAGCGCACGGCACCGGCACGATCTTGGGTGACCCGATTGAAGCGACCGCGATCGGGCAGGTTCTTGGGGCTGGCCGCAGCAATGCGACCCCTACTCTTTTGGGTTCGGCGAAGACAAACTTTGGTCATACCGAATCCGCTGCCGGTGCTGCTGGTGTGATCAAGGTGGTGTTGAGCATGATCAACAACACGCTGCCCCCATCGCTGCACTTTAGCGCCCCTAACCGCTACGTTGATTTCGATGCTGAGCATATTGAGGTTGTGCAAGACCCCCGCGAGTGGCCGGAATATTCCGGCAAGAAGCTTGCTGGTGTGTCCGGCTTCGGCTTTGGTGGCACGAATGCGCACGTGGTGTTGTCCTCCTTCGACCCTGCTGACTATGAGGTTGAACAGGAAATTACTGCCCCTGAGCTTGTCGACGCCGCTATCGCGCTGCCGGTATCGGGACTGTTGCCGTCACGACGTCGTCAAGCAGCCGCTGCTCTCGCTGACTTCCTCGACGGGCGCAGCGACGATGACTTAAAGAAAGTGGCGCGTTCTCTTGCCAAGCGCAACCATGGCCGCTCCCGCGCCGTGGTGCTTAGCCGCAGCGTCGACGATGCTGTCAAGCGCCTGCGCCTTATTGCCGACGGCAAGGTCACCCAAAATGTTGCGGTCGCAGACAGCCCTGCCACAAACGGGCCTGTGTTCGTGTATTCCGGTTTCGGCTCCCAGCACCGCAAGATGGCCAAAGACCTAGTCGCCGCCGCCCCATTCTTCGCGAAGCGCCTTGCTGAGCTGGATCAGATCGTCGGATACGAATCTGGCTGGTCCATCCTCGATATCGTCAACGACGATGAGCAAACCTACGACACCGAAACAGCGCAGGTCGCAATCACCGCCATCCAAATCGCGCTCACCGACTACCTTGCACACTTAGGTGCGAAGCCTGCCGCAGTAATGGGCATGTCCATGGGTGAGATCGCCGCAGCCTATGCCGCAGGTGGTCTTAGCGCCGACGACGCCATGCTCATTGCCTGCCACCGTTCCAGGCTCATGGGCGAGGGCGAAAAATCCCTCCCCGAAGACCAACTCGGCGCCATGGCCGTGGTGGAATTCAGCGTGGAAGCACTTGATACATTCATCGCCGAAAACCCTGAATTCGCTGGCATCGAACCCGCCGTGTATGCCGCACCAGGCATGACCACCGTGGGTGGACCACGCGAGGCAGTGGTTGCCCTCGTGGAAAAGCTGGAGGCGGAAGAAAAATTTGCCCGCTTGCTTAACGTCAGGGGTGCCGGCCACACCAGCGCGGTAGAACCACTGCTCGGTGAACTCGCCTTTGAAACCTCTGCGGTGACCCCGCTGCCACTGAAGCTGCCACTGTTTAGCTCCGTGGATCGCGGCATGGTGTACCAGCCAGGCGCAATTATCCACGACTCTGAATACTGGACTCGCTGCACCCGCCAATCCGTGTGGTTCCAAGACGCCACCGAACAAGCCTTCGCTGCCGGCCACACCACCTTGGTGGAAATCTCCCCGAACCCCGTGTCCATGATTGCACTGATGAACACCGCTTTCAGCGTGGGCAAGCCAGATGCACAACTGCTGTTCGCACTCAAGCGCAAGGTGGAAGCCACCGACTCGATCCCCGAACTTCTAGCCAAGCTGTATGTTGCCGGTGCCCCCATCAACTTCGACCTGCTCTACGGCGCAGGCCAGCGCATCGACGCCCCCACAATTCCGTGGAAGAAGCAACGCTATTGGACCAACGCGCGTCCGAGCTCAGGGCGTTCCCAAGGCATGCTGGGTGCACACGTCACCCTCCCGGGCGGGCAGGTCGCATTCCAAGCCCGTGCGGAAGATATCCCAGCACCACTATTGCTGGTTGAAGCCGTGGTGGCGCAACTGAACCCGCAGGCCAGCGTGGTTGCCATGGAAGAAAAAGGCACCCTGCCTGTCACCGGCGAATTAAGCGTGCTGGCGCAGCACAGCCTCGGCGGCATTTCGATCAGCGTCTATTCTGTCGACGGCACAGAAACCACCCTGCTCGCCGAAGGCTTCGCCACCACCCTCGGTGCCAGCAGCGAAGCACTGCTTGATGGCCCAGCCCTTGCCCCCGCCGAGGATGTCCCAGCCTTGAGCTTCACCGAAAACACCGGTGCTGATCCAGCAGGCAAGTGGGATCCGAACAGTGGCGAAACGGTCGAAGATCGCATGCGCACCATCGTGTCCGAAGCCATGGGCTATGACGTCGAAGACCTGCCCAAAGAACTCCCACTGATCGACCTCGGACTCGACTCGCTGATGGGCATGCGCATTAAAAACCGCATCGAGCACGACTTCGATATCCCGAACCTGCAGGTCCAAGCACTACGGGATGCCTCTGTGGCTGACGCAGTTGCTCTGGTGGAAGCGCAGGTCGCTGACCGCCTTGGGGGCTTAACTACCGCGAGCACAACCCCAGCCGCTGACACCAGTGCCGATGATGAGGTGGCAGATGCCAGCGTCGATACGCACGATGCTGCAGCAACTGCCCAGAAGGGCGAAGGTGTGGGCGTTGCCCCACGTGACGCCTCCGAACGTCTTGTCTTTGGCACCTGGGCCGGCATTATCGGCACCGCAGCAGCCGGTGTGACCTCGCCGCTTCCAGTAATCAGCGATGAGCAAGCACAGGCAATAGCAGAGCGACTCACCGAACGCTCCGGCGCTACCATCACGGAGGAAGACGTGAAGCAGGCGGAGAGCTTAGAAGCTCTTGCCAACATGGTGCGCGAGGCTTTTGAAACCGATGTTGAGGGCAACATTCGCGTGCTGCGCGCCCGCCCCGAAGGATCGAGGGCACCAGCTGTATTCATGTTCCACCCAGCCGGCGGATCGTCGGTGGTATACCAGCCGCTGATGCGCCGACTGCCCGCCGATGTGCCGGTTTACGGTGTGGAGCGACTGGAGGGAAGCCTCGAAGACCGCGCCGCAGCCTACCTCGATGAAATCAAGCAGTACTCCGACGGCCTACCCATTGTGCTGGGTGGCTGGAGCTTCGGCGGTGTGCTGGCCTACGAAGTTGCCTACCAGCTGCGCAACACCGATGTTGAAGTTGCCACGATTGCGCTGCTCGACACCGTGCAGCCAGCCAACCCTGTGCCAGACACCCTGGAAGAAACCAAGAAGCGTTGGGAGCGCTACTCCGCTTTCGCGAAGAAGACCTACGACCTGGACTTCCCAGTTCCTTATGAGCTGCTGGAAACCGCAGGCGAGGATGCGCTGCTTGCCATGATGGCAGACTTCCTGACCAACACCGACGCCTCTGAGCATGGGCTTTCCGCCGGTGTGCTGGAGCATCAGCGCGCATCGTTTGTGGATAACCGCATTTTGGACAAGATCGACATGCACCGCTGGGCGGATGTTGAGGTGCCCGTGATGCTATTCCGCGCCGAGAAGATGCACGATGGTGCTATCGAGTTGGAGCCAGCCTATGCGGAGATTGCCTACGACGGGGGTTGGTCGAGTATCGTAAATGATTTGGAAATTGTGCAGCTTTCCGGCGATCACCTCGCGGTGGTTGATGAGCCGGAGATTGGCAAGGTGGGCATAGCGCTCACTCAGCGCATCAGCGTGCTGCAGGCAACACACTAAAAGGTCATGAGGGAATAAGGGATGAGTCTCGATACTACAGCTGCCAAGCTGGCGGATTTACGCGAACGTCTTGAAAAAGCTCAAGACCCCGGCAGTGAACGCGCCCGCGCCAAGCGTGATGAGGCGGGGCGTACCACCCCACGCCAGCGCATTCATCGTCTGCTTGATCCAGGCTCTTTCGTGGAGATCGGTGCGTTAGGTCGCACCCCTGATGAGAAGGACGCCCCTTATTCCGACGGTGTGGTCACAGGCTATGGCCGCATCGATGGCCGCCCTGTGGTGGTTTATGCCCACGATAAGACTGTGTATGGCGGTAGTGTGGGCGTGACCTTCGGCCGTAAGGTCTGTGAGGTCATGGATATGGCCATTAAGATCGGTTGCCCTGTGATCGGTATTCAGGATTCCGGTGGTGCCCGCATCCAAGACGCCGTGACTTCGCTGGCAATGTACTCGGAGATTGCACGCCGCCAACTCCCATTGTCGGGTCGCAGCCCCCAGATTTCGATCATGATGGGTAAGTCCGCCGGTGGCGCAGTGTATGCCCCTGTGACCACTGACTTTGTGATCGCGGTGGAGGGTGAAGCAGAAATGTATGTCACCGGCCCTGCGGTGATTAAGGAAGTTACCGGTGAGGTGATTACTTCCGCGGAGCTTGGTGGTGCCCGCCAGCAGGAGAAGAACGGCAACGTTTCGTATGTGGCTACGGATGAGGAGGATGCGTTTAATTATGTGCATGATCTCCTCGATCGCCTGCCGTTGACCTGCATGGATGCAGGCCCTGTGTTTGAGGCTCCTTCTGATGAGGACGTGGAAAACGCTACGCATCTGGATAGTTTTATGCCGGATGATACGAATGCTGCCTACGATATGCATGATCTGCTCACTGAGCTTTTCGATGATGATGATATTCAGGAAGTGCAGCCTGGCTACGCCCCGAATATTATTACTGCTTTCGCTCGCGTGGATGGCAAGTCGGTGGGTGTGATTGCGAATCAGCCACTGGAGTTTGCTGGTTGTATTGATGCTGATGCTGCGGATAAGGCTGCGCGTTTTATCCGTATTTGCGATGCCTATAATATTCCGCTGGTGTTCGTGGTGGATACCCCTGGTTATTTGCCTGGTGTGCAGCAGGAAGAGGTGGGTTTGATCCACCGCGGCGCGAAGCTGGCGTTTGCGCTGGTTGAGGCTACTGTGCCGAAGGTGTCGTTGATTGTGCGTAAGGCCTATGGTGGCGCATATGCGGTGATGGGTTCGAAGAATTTGTCGGGTGATATTAACTTGGCGTGGCCAACTGCGCAGATTGCTGTGATGGGTGCGGCGGCTGCTGTGGTGATGATTCAGGGTAAGCAGTTGAATGCTATTGAGGACCCGGCGCAGCGTGCGTACATGAAGAAGATTTTCATGGATTTCTATGATGAGAATATGACGAGTCCGTATGTTGCGGCTGAGCGTGGCTTTATTGATCAGATGATTGAGCCGAATCAGTCGCGGATTGCGTTGCGTCGCGCGCTGCGTCAGCTTGAGACGAAGATTGAGACTGATCTTCCAAAGAAGCATACGATTGCGCCTATGTGATGCAGCAGTCTTCCTATGACCACGTTGTTGTGGTGAGTGCTGTGCTGCTTATCGACGCCGCGGGGCGTATCCTCACTGTGCGCAAGCAGGGCACGCAGCGTTTCATGCTGCCTGGCGGCAAGCTTGAGCCGGGTGAATCACCCAAGCAGGCAGCGCTGCGTGAGACTCAGGAAGAAATTGGTGTGGATCTTGACCCTGAACAGGTGGAGTTTATGGGCGAGTTTCTTGCCGATGCTGCCAACGAGTCGGGGTGGGGTGTCAAGGCCTATGTGTTTTGGCACCGTGGGATTCCTGAGTTTCGTTTGAATAATGAGATTGCGCAGTCGCGTATTCTTGATCCGAATGATCCATTGCCTGATGATCTTGCGCCCTTGCTTGAAGATGTACTTCTTCCAGCATTAGGGGCGAGTGCGTAGCTTTCTTCCGGAAGGGGGTTGTGGCATTGCAGCTGTAGCTTTGTGGATTATTACTGCTGTGTGTGCGGTCGCTGCGCTTGCCGCCCAGACTCCGTGGGCAGTGGAGCACACGGTGGGGGCGAATATTGGTGCGGGTCTTGTGGGCCTTGTTAGCTTTGGCACCTGTGTTCTTGCCCTGATCACTTCTGCTGTTTACTTAACTATGAAGCTCTGGCGACGCTAAACAACGCTGCAACAACGTCAAACAACTGTGTTTTATGCTCTGAACTGGCATTTTTTGTTGTATGGGGTGGGGAAGTTGGTGGTGAGTTGTTTCAAGTTGTTTGAAACAACTTCCTGCGGAAATGCTCAAGCCTGGAGACCATAAAGCGAGTGACGGCATTGTAAAAAATGGTCGTGGCCTGCTCTTTTTCGCTTTAGAGGATGTGGGGAGTGTTTGGCTGCCGAGTGTGTGCTGCTGTGGGTGGGGCGTTAGTTGTTAACAACTTCAAACAACTGTGTTTTATACCCTGAGCTGGCTTTTCTTGTTTCGTTGGGTGGGGAATTTGTTGGTGAGTTGTTTTAAGTTGTTTGAAACAACTTCCTGCGGAAATGCTAAAGTGGGCGACATGGCTACACAAGGATTTGGTTCACAGCATGAGACGATCATTCTTGATGCTCTAAAAAAGATTGAACAAGGCGCGACAGCCGATTCTGTAGAGTCAGAATTCTTGGAGTTTAAAGAAGACCGAGCCCATGACCCACAGGCTAAAAACTCACGCGCGGATCTGATTGAAAAAGTCATCGACGAGGTCGTCTGTTTCGCCAATAGCGACCATGCGTGGGGCTACGTTGTCATTGGAGTAGCCGACAAAGTTCCAGGCAGGGAAGCTTTTACTGGCACGGATATGGACGAGACTGATGTGCGCGACAAAGTCTTTGCTAGAACTAAGCCCAATTTGCGAGTCGAAGTCGAACCACTCGTGTTTGCTGAGAAACGCCTCTTAATAGTGACAATTCCTGAGGCACTCACACTCTATACCCGCGCTAAAGGACAAGCGTCAAAGAGAGTAGGGACTAGGTGTGTACCACTGTCGCAAGAAGAAAGACAAGCAATTGTCTATGCGCGTGCAAATCCGGACTACATGGCGAAGAACTCCACTCATACGGTCGAAGAAATTAGCCTCGACGTTGTTAATGAGGCGCGACGGCTACTGGCTAACCGCCGAAAGGCAAGCGGCATTGATCCAGCAGTACCTGAAACAGCACGTGGGCTCTTGCGTGAACTGGGTCTGATCAATCAAAATGAAAGGCTGCGTAAAGCAGCAGACATACTCCTTCTTCCGCCGCCACCACCACTTATCACTGTTCGACACCTGTGGCGACCTTTTCCTGGTGCAGACCCGCACGTCACCGAAATAGCTGAGCCGATCATTAGTGCTCTGCCACACATACAACGGTTGATCGCACGCTATTCGGAACAAGACGTGAAAAGAGTGCGTCTTGACGGAGGGCAAGAAATCGCAATACCCCGGCTACCAAAAGAAGCGGTTGACGAGATAATTACCAATGCCCTCGTGCATCGTGATTGGCTCAGCAGCCAACCAATTGTGGTCGATCAATCACCACGCGTGCTCAAAGTATGGTCGCCTGGTTCTTTGCCGGTGGGAGTCGATAAAGATCGCCTCCTCACTACGCAATCGGTGCCACGTAATGCCACATTGATGGCTGCAATGCGAGCGTTGGGGCTAGTGGAGGAATCATCGCGAGGATTCGATCGTGTCTGGGCATCAATGATTCGTACTGGGCGTGATGTTCCAGAGGTCGACGTGACGGATGTTTCAGTAGAAGTGATAATTCCATCAGGAACACCTGATACCGATTTTGTTGCTGCACTGCTTCGCTTTGATGAAGAATTCGGCGAAATGATGAACAGTGTCAATGTGCTCATTGTGCTGTGGCATTTGTGGGAAGCACCAATTATCACCGAAAAGCAAGTCATGGAGAAAACGCAAACAGCAAAAACTGAAGCTAAAGAACTGATGGCAGCTTTATGCGAGTACGGACTGACGCAACAAATCCGCGATGCACGCGAGTGGGTACTCAGTGAAAAAAGCCGAAGGATAATGGGGAAGACGGAAGGAAAAACCCTAGCAAGCGTCTCTATTGGAGAATGGCTTCTTTCCCAGCTCAGCGATGGAGCTTCAATAAGTGCTGCCGAGGCAGCAGAAGAAATCGGTGTTGATCGGAAAGAGATCACAGAACACCTGCGTTATTTGCGCACCCTTGGTCGAGCACGCATTGATCCCCATGGCCCGCAAAGGGGTTCGGCAACGCGATGGATTGCGGGAAGCTAACACGCGTTCACCACTGCGCCCAGCCCAACGCTGCTGAAGCTGGGGGAGGTGCGGTGGCGGCGTCGTCACGCATAAAAAAATCGCAGTACTGTGGGGGCTATGTCAGCAGCATCCCGCAAGCACACCTGCCCCAAACCCGTGTGGGCTGCACTTGAAGCAATCAGGCGGGGTGAAACCGCGGACGCCACCGAATCAGAAACACTCGAATTCAAAGAAGACCCCACCTTCAACCCCCGCTCCACAAACCCCCAACAAGCTGTCATCGACAAAATCATCGAAGCCGCAGTCTGCCTCGCCAACGGCACACACGCACCCACCTACATCGTGGTTGGAGTCGCCGACAAAATCCCCGGAGTCACCGCAATCAAAGGCACCGACATCAACCCCACACAGCTACACCACACAATCGCCAACAAAACCCAACCCCCACTCACAGTGCACATACAGCCACTCAACTACTGCGACCGACGCCTACTCATCATCGAAATACCAGCCACCACCAGCTGCCACAGCACCACAGAAGGGAAAATACTCCGCCGCGAAGGCAAACAATGCATCCGCCTCAACAACAACGAAGACAAACAATGAACTACCGTGACGAACGAAAAAGCTTAAGATTTACCTTCGACCCCGAAGCCGACGCCTCCTACCTCTACCTCACCAATGAAGGCACAGCGGCGAGTCAAACGGTCATCGACACCGACCGCGGCATAGTAATTCTCGACCACGACAAACACGGGCGCATTCTCGGCATCGAAATTCTCGGCGCAACCGCCATGCTCCCTGAAGAATGGGAACTCACACAGCAATGAACACCACAGCACAAACCGCACACAACGCCACCAGCACGGACACTGATACTGACGCCGCCACCCAGGATCGCTGCGTAGGGGCGCTAGTCGGACTCGCAGTCGGCGATGCACTCGGCGCACCCGTCGAATTCATGCACCGCGACCGCTTCCCCGCAATCACCGGAATGACCAGCGGCGGAAAATTCAACCTCCCCGCCGGAACCTGGACCGACGACACCTCCATGGCACTATGCATCGCACGCAGCCTCATCGAAACCTCCACATTCGACCTAGCCAACCAACTCGACCGCTACCTCGCATGGCGCGACGAAGGATACCTCAGCAGCACCGGACGATGCTTCGGCATCGGGCAGCAAACACTTAAAGCACTCGGCGACTACCACCTCAACCGCACAATACACCGCAACCCACACAAAAACTGGCGCTCCGGCAACGGCTCCCTCATGCGCCTAGCACCCGTGGCCATGGCCTACCACCCCAACCTTGGGGAAACCGCACGCACCTGCGCGGCAAGCTCTATAACCACCCACCCCGCCCGTGACTGCATTGAAGCCTGCGCCACCTACGGCGTCCTCATCGCCGGAGCAATCCACGGCTGGGACAAAAACACCCTCTTAACTACCGCACACCACCTCGCCACACACGTACATACCAGCGAACTTGCAACCATCCTGCGCGGTAGCTACGCCACAAAACCACGCGCCGAAATCTCCTCCTCCGGCTACGTCCTGCACACCCTCGAAGCCGCACTCTGGGCCTTTGCCCACACCAACACCTTCGAAGAAGGAGCCTGCGCCGCAGCAAACCTCGGCGACGACGCCGACACAGTCACAGCCGTCTACGGCCAACTCGCCGGTGCACACTACGGGGCCCACACCATCCCCACCAGCTGGACACACCAACTACACAACCACCAACTGATCCGCACAACAGCCCACGAACTCTCCCAACTGGCAGGAAAAATACCAGTGGCCACAAGCTCCAAAGAACACTGTGGCCACATCAACTGGGACTTAAACCAGATACCTCAAACTACGCATTAAACCGCTGCGCACGCACACTCCGGCGCAGATGATCCTGACACTCCAACAACACACGCGAAAGCGCGCCGGGTAGCGGGCGGGCAAGCAATTGTTCGCACAGCTGATCAGACTCCGGTTGCTTCGGGAACAACCCCCGAATCAGTCGGTTAGCAATCTCAATAGGATGCTGCGACCAGATGGTTTCCACCCACTGGAAAAAGCGGGCACAATGATCCACCTCAGCATCAGCGACAGGGGCGTTATACGCAGAAATCAACGCATCCACCTCATCATTGGAATAAGCGCCAGGCTGCATCACAAGATCAAAAATCTCATCCTTGACCCCCAGCTCAGGCACACTATAGCGCGCCTGAAGATAACGCACCTGCCCATCCAACGTATGATCAGCCACACGCTCCTGATCCAGCTCATCCACACTGCACTGGCCCATCGCCGACAAAGCAATAAACACACGCCAACGCACATCAGCATCCACCGTCACACCGGCCACCGCGCCGGAAAGAACACCGCGCAGATCCGAAGCGAACTGCTCGCCAGCCACAGTAGCCGCCGCAATAAAAGCACGCAGCAGCACAAGCTGAACATCAGAACCAGGGTGAGAGCTATGCACCAACGCCCACAACTTTGCAGCAAGATCCGCACACACAGGCCCACGGGCAGCAGGAGGCAAAAAATTACTAGCGGCAAAAACCGCATTGCCAAAAATCTGGGTAGAAATACTCGGATTAGACTCAGCCGCACCGTGATCAACCGCGATCTGCACAAAGCGTGCAACATCCAACTGCGCATCACGAGTCATATTCCACAGCGACGTCCACACCACAGCCCGCGAAAGCTCATCACTGATCTCCGAAAGACATTCAGCAAGAGTATCCAGCGAACGGGCATCAAAACCAACAACAGCATAAGTGTGGTCATAATCATTCACCAACACCACATCAGGGGCAACACACCCTGTGGCCTCAGCAACCAACGCACCCTGCCCATGCACAGTCACATCGAATTCCTGCGAACGCAACAACTGGGAGCCATGCTTATTCCACAACGAAACAGTCAACCGATGCGGGCGAGGAGTATCCGCCACCTGATCGATATGCAGCGAGTGGATATAGCCGTCGACAAGCTCAATGCGCGGCGATAAACGATCAGGGCCACACGTAAGCAACCACTTACGCGCCCACTCATCCAAATCATGCTCCGAAAACTTCTTCACAATCTGCAAAAAATCATCGAAAGTTGCGCACGAAAACGCATACGTGCGGAAATACTCGCGGGCAGCCGCGTAAAAATTATCGCGCCCCACAAAATGCACCAACTGCTTCAACACAGCCGCACCCTTAGCGTAAGTAATGCCATCAAAATTCTGGCGGGCAGCATCCACATCAGGGATATCCGCCTTAATAGGGTGCGTCGTGGGCAACTGATCCTGCATATACGCCCAGTTTTTGCGCACACCAGCAAAATTCACCCAAGCAGAACGGAAACGGGTCGCAGCCACAGAAGCATCAGCCCCCATGAACTCAGCAAACGACTCCTTCAACCACAAATCATCCCACCAGCGTGGGGTAACAAGATCACCGAACCACATATGGCTCATTTCGTGCAGAATCGTATTCGCACGACCAGCATGCTGCGCATCAGTAGCATGAGAACGGAAAATATAGGACTCAGTGAACGTGACCAGACCAGGGTTTTCCATCGCACCAAGATTGTATTCGGGAACGAAAATGGAATCGTACTTACCCCACGGATATTCAAAACCATAGTGGGCATCGAAGAAATCCATGCCCTGCTTGGTAATTTCTAAAATTTCAGCATCCACAAACTCCGCCATGGAAGCACGCACCCACACCCCAAGCTCCACAGAAAGCCCAGCCGGTGACGTCCACGTATCATAAGTAGCAACATAAGGACCTGCCGCAAAAGCAGTCAGGTAAGTCGACAGCGGTGGGGTCGGGGCGAAGAAATGAGTGTGCGCCTTGACATGAGTTTCTGGTTGATTACTTAACGCCACCCACCCGTCAGGAACTGTCATCGACACATGAAAACGCGCCTTAAGATCCGGCTGATCAAAACACGGGAAAACCCGCCGCGCATCAGAGGGCTCGAGGTGGGAATACACATAGGTGGCATTGTCGCTGGGGTCGGTGAAACGGTGCAAACCCTGACCCGAACGCGAGTAGGAAGAATGCCCACTGACCTTCACAACATAGGTGGTGTCAGGATCATGGTCGGGCAAGGTAAGGCGGATATGCGCACCATCAAAATCAACGCTGTGCGCAACCCCCTGAACCTCGACCGTATCCACGGATTCACCGAGGTAGTCGAGCACAATATCGCAGCTGGTGCTACGCACAGTGATGGTCGACGTTGCTTGGAATGTAGGTGAGTTTTCCGCCTCACTGATATCGAGGTGAATGCTGTGGGAATCAACCGTGAGCGCCTGGGTGCGCGCCTGTGCATGAAGATACGTTAAGTTCGCGTTGCTCATAGCGCACAAGCTTAAAAGATCACTCGCGCATTATCTGAATCACAGGGGGAAGAAGTGGGCGAGTGTAGTGCAAAAAGTTTAGTTCTCTTGCCTACAACTATTTGCTTGTCGACGCCCCAACAGCGTGAACGGTTTCCATATAGGTTGTCGTGATCCCCACGAGCCCCACACTTCGTTTCGATGTGACCTGCCGCGAGGTAACTCGACTGATCCGCACTCAAACCGCGAATATACGAACCTTGGGATCTAGTAAGTCGAGGTACCTCCAATTTTCATGGGGTGCAATAGCCTCCCGTGCCTAGGAACATATGAGCTTTCTCGACCTTTGTGTGAATACACCAATGAATCTGCATCCCATAATGGGGAAAAGTCGAGTTGTCTTGACTCACCTGGGTCGTGCACCCTGCTTGAAGGAAGCCACCCGCGAGGTAACTCGACTGATTGACGACTCCCCATTGGCCCCAAGGCTTTCCTGAGGCAAAGAGTCGAGTTACTTGTAAGCGCTACAGGGCGTACTACGCACCTAGCATGAGCTGCGTGTGAGGTATCTCGACCTTTCTTTGGAGAACGGTCCAACTCCCTTCGCTGAGGACAGAAAGGTCGAGTTGCTTGATTCGTGTGAGCCCTTGAATCTTGCCTTGAGCGAACCTGCCACAGGGTAACTCGACCAAATTACGTAAAAGCTACGGGTACTCGCCCTAAAGGTAGGAAAAGTCGAGTTATCGACATGCTGTTGCTGTTGGTGTTTGTGGCTAGGCAAAGTTGTCCACAGCTAGGGGATTTAAGGGGATATCAACATCGCGGCGTGGGAACATTGTTCCCTTCGAGATGCGAACTTGCTACAGGTGTGTTCTGATGAAAAGTATGAACACTAATACCTACACCATTACTCGCGGCCTGAATATCTCTCTACCGCTTCATGCTTTAAAAAACCTGCGGAAAAACCCACAAGGTATGCGGGTAAAAATCAGAAAACTCGCCTGTACCCAAGCAATTGATTCCGAGGTGTTTCAGCGCCTTCCTCCTAGCTCACGCAACCTCATGCGCTGTTATGCAGTAGCTTCAACATCTCGTACTGCTGTACTTGTTGGTAGGGCAGCTGCCTGTTTTTAGGTATTCCTTTTATCTCTAACACCACAGATTTTGCTACCGTGCATGTCGCACTGCCTGGGAGGATGAAACCTCCGGCGAAAAACCAGCGCAGTCCCTATGTCTCATACACTTCTAGGCTGTTGCCGGAAGAGGACATTGTGGAAGAAAACGGTGTCCGTGTGACAAAAATTTCCCGTACATTCGTGGATCTGGTAGCTAAAGAAGAAGACGAAGATATCGCCATAACTTTTATCGAGGCAGCGTTTACACAAGGGCGTATCACGAAAATCCAAGCCTATGCCGACATCAAATCTATGCCGAGCATCGCGGGTAAACCCCGAGCCTTGGAGTTGTTGAAAACCGCGAAAGAAGGAAGTGAAAGCCTTTATGAGACTAAAGCCCGCCGGTTGATTGAACGTGTACTTGACCGCATTCCAGAAATAACCAGCGTAGAAATTCAAGTACCTGTTAATCAATACCGGATCGATATTGTGGTTAACGGTTTCATAGGGATAGAAATCGACGGGCGGGCTAAGACCCGTAACAACTACCATGCGCTTGAAGATGAACGTTATCGGGAAAAAATTATCCAAAACCTCGGCTACATCATCATGCGCTTCCGACCAGAGGAAGTAGATCCCAGCCTGAGTAGAGCCGATATCCCCAACCTTGATCCCCTTGATCACCCGATGATCTATCAGCTACGAACACTATTAAAAAACCACCACAAACGTGCGGCGCACCTAGCGGTAAAACAAAGGTAGATTTAGGTCCTTTTGGCAAGGAGTCTTTCCACCCCACGCCAGCCAAGAATCAGCAGGCCGGACATGATGGTTGCGACGATGATGAAGGAAATGTGGGGGATTTCGCCGTGGCGAAACGCCCAGATTTTCAAGCCCACCACAGCGCAAAGACCCCACACAATCACACCGGAACGCCAGGTGGTGCCATCGTGGCCAAATGCGAAAATAACAGCGCCGGCTGCGAGTGCGCCAAGGGCAAAAGGCCACCAGGTGTCCAGCACTGCGGGAACACTGAGCCCGCCGTGGGCAAGTCGGGCGAGAACGGCAAAGACGAAGGTGGCCAGGATGTCTTTAAACAGTGTTTTCATGAAGAAAAGTCCTTATAGAGTGAAAGATACACGCGCAGCACACGTGCACAGACAAAAGTCTCACCTTCAAGCTTAGGCTTCTTGAGCCCGCATTCCACCGCGGGCGACGGAGACGAAGTACCACAGCCACCCAATGATGGTGATAAAGGCGAAGGAAATAATCCGGTACACAAATACTACGCCGAAGGCACTGGAAGCGGTCATACCGACAGCCACGAGGCTTGCGGTCATGGCGGCTTCCACAGGGCCCACGCCAGCAGGGGTGATTTGGGCGGAGCCAACGATTTTTGCGGTGACAAACGCAAGAGTGATGCCAAGGACGGTGGTGTGGTTTTCCGGCCACTCAAAGGCAGGGTAGATGCCGGTGACTGCACCCACGCACAACCAGAGGGCGAGGATATCGAGTACCCAGTTAGATAGCGAAAGCAGTGCCACAATGAGGAATTGGGTGGGGCTTAGCCGAACGGCGTCGAGCTGAAAAAAGTGCTTCTTGAGGGATTCTTGCTGAGCTGAGAAGTCCTTGCGCAGCACTTTCCCTGCACCGTGGAGAATACGGATTACGAAGCGGGAAGAGGGCTGTGGATTATTGGCAGCCCACCATACGAGGAGTGCCAACCCGATGAGGATGATGGCCGAGCCGATCAGGGGTGTGAGGGAAAAACTTGCACCAAGAAAGAAAATGGAGATTAATCCGAGAGCGATCAGCCACACGGTTGACAGTGCGCCAGACAGCATGATGAACCAGGAACTGACCATCACGGACACAGCCCAGGTGCGCATGGTGCGGAACTGGTAGACGGTGGAAATCGCTGCCCCGCCGGGGAAGGTGGAAGACCACGAGTTGGCGATGAAGGTCAGGGCGAGAGTGTCTACTGGTTTGATGGCGTACCCGCCGGCGTTGAGCAGGCGACGCATCACTTCGGCCATGGCCCACATGCTCAGCGCAACGGCGATGAAGGAGGCGATGAGTCCGCCGGGGCGTGCGCGTAGCATTTCGGACATGCCGGTGGCCAGGAAGGGCATTTTGTCGCGTAGGAGAAAGGCCGCCAGCGCCATGATGGCGAGCGGCCCGAAAAACCTGACCCATTTATTGCCAAGCAGGGTTTTATCCTTCATCCTTGAGGCGTTTGAGCAGTTCGGCGAAGGGAACGAGCTCGTTGTCTTCCGCGGCTAGGCGTCCGCTGCGTCCTGCGGCGCGGGGGTCGATAATGTTGGCCTCGTGAATCGGGGTTTCGTCGTCCACTGGGATTTCCTTAGCTGTTGCGTCGGCAACGTTGGGGGTCATCGCGTTTGAGGAGTCCATCTTAGTCGCGGGTGCAGGGGCGGGAACAACTAAAGTAACGGGGCTAACATTTTCAGCGCGCTGTGGCTGTTTCTCATCGGCGAGGCTGTGTGTGCGGTTGTCGATGCTGGGGAACAAGGCCATGGTGACAGTACTTGCGTCCTTGTCCCTTATGCTGCCGTGCTGCGTATCGACGCCGTTAACAGGTGCAGACACGGTGTCGGCGTCGTCACGGCGTGGGGTGCTGGGAACGGAGTGCGCGTCAGTTGGTGCGGAGTTGTGCCCAAGGAGTGCGGATGCGCGTGTGATAAAGTTCGGTGCCCACCAGTTGTCTTCGCGGAGAAGATGCATCACGGCGGGCACGAGCAGCATGCGGATGATGGTGGCGTCGAAGATGAGGGCGAAAATCATGCCGAAGGCAATGTATTTCATCATGATGATGTCGGAGAAACCGAAGGCCCCACAGACCACGATCATGATGAGTGCGGCGGCAGTGATGATGCCGCCGGTGTGGGCGGTGCCTGCTTTAATTGCCTCGTCTGTGCTTGCGCCGTGATCGCGGGCTTCGACCATGCGCGAGACTAAGAACACTTCGTAGTCGGTGCTGAGCCCGTACACAATTGCCATGATCAACACCAGTACGGGGCTCATCAGTGGGCCGGGGGTGAAGTGGAAAAGTTCGGCGCCGATGCCGTCGACGAACATGGCGGTGAGAATGCCCAAGGTTGCGCCCATGCCCAGAATTGTCATAATGATTGCCTTGGCGGGAAGAATCAGCGAACCGAAGACTAGGGCCATCAGCAGGAATGTTGCCAGCACAATGTATAGGGCCATCCAGGGGAGCTTGGCAAACAGTGCCTCAATTGACTCCACCTCCAGCGCTGGGGTGCCGCCGATATACAGGTTCACACCTTCAGGGGCGTTAATGGTGCGCAGCTGGTCAACGACTTCCTCATGCAAGCTGCGGTCGCTGATACCCGCTGAGAGTACTGTAGTGCCATCGCTGGTGGGGGAGGAAGGGGCGAAACGTGAACTGAGCCCTGTGATGTGGTTGGCTTGCTGGAAAATAGCGACGAGCTGATCGTTCGTCGCACCCGTGACCACCAGTTTGATGGGTTCGGTGCGAAACTCTGGGAACTGCTCGTTGAATGTGGTTTGGGCGCTGCGTACCTCATGCGATGGGGGGAGGTAGGTTTCGTTGATGCCACCAAATTTCACTCCCGCGAGTGGCAGCGTTAGCGCGAGTAAACCGGCCACCAAGGCGATGGTGACCAGACCCGCGCGTTTCATGGCGAAGGCAGGAATCCGGTACCACCAGGTGGATTCGATGCTGCGGGCGCGGCGGCTGCTGCGGCGAATGGTGAGGAAATCAATCTTCGTGCCCAACAGTGCGAACAAGGCGGGCAGCAGGGTCACCGAAAGCAGTGCAGCCAAGCCCACAGCGCTAATGGCACCATAAGCAACAGACTTGAGGAATGCTTGGGGGAAGATCAAAAGCCCTGACAATGCGACGGCGACCATTGCGGCGGAAAAGACCACGGTTTTACCGGCCGTGGCGGTGGTGATACGCACCGCGTTGCGGATATCTTCCGTGCTTAGGGCCTGCGTGGGTGCGCTGGCGCGATCATCGACTGCGGTGGCGCTGATGCGGTCGAGTTCTTCGCGGAAGCGCGAGACCATGAACAATCCGTAGTCGATGGCAAGACCTAAGCCCAGCAAAGTCACCACAGACTGGGCAAAGACGTTTACTTGGGTGAAACCAGCCAGAATTGCCAGCATGGACAGCGAACCGAGGATTGACAGTCCGCCCACGATCAGCGGCATGGCGGCGGCCACGACGGAGCCGAAAACAAACAGCAGCATTAAGCCCACGGCGGGCAGGGCGTAGAGCTCAGCGCGTTTAATGTCACCTGCCATGCCGGCGTCCAGCGCATCAGCTACTGCGGTCGCCCCGGCGATCTCAACGTCAATGTCGCTGTGCAGTAACTTCGCTTCAAGCAGGGAGGGCTGGATGGTGCGGAAGTCTTTGAGGGTTTGCTCACTGTCGCCTTTGAGTGCGATCGCGGCAAAAGCGGTGGTGCTGTCTGCAGATTTCAGCTTCGGGTTGCGCTTATCAAAAAAACTGGTCACCGAATCAATCTGATCCGGATACTGCTCTTTGAGCGCTGTGAGAAAACCCTGGATTTCGGCAAAATGGGGAGATTGTTCAATCCCGCCGGGGTTGGTGGTGTCACTAAACAGCATGATCACATCGCCGGAGTTGTCACGTCCGAAGGTGTCGAGTTCGATCTTTGCTGCTTGAGTGGAGGAAGAACCGGGATCGTCCCAGCCTTCCTGGCTCATCTTGTCCGCAAGCGTGACCCCGAACATGAGATGGAGACCTACGATGGCGGCCAGAATCACAAGGGGCAGAATTTTGCGGAAGCGAAAAGCCCCATCACCCAGGCGGTTAAACATTGAACAATCCTTCCCTAACTGCGCGAAGAAAGCAGCGCAGACAGTGGGCGGAACGGCTGCAACCAAGCACCGGATTCCGGCAAACTATCCAGCGAAATACGAGGAAGCGGCTCGCGGAATACGCCAGGAATTTCTTCCAGATCGACGAAGTTCAGCAGCTCACTGGTCGTAGCCCAGGAGGCGTGCTCGTGGAAACCTAAAACGGTGACCGCAACGCCTTCGGCGGCGAGCTCTTCTAAGGTTTCGCGGAAATTCTGGCCGTCGGCGGAGGCAACAACGACACCTTGCAAAACACCTTCAGCGTGTCGACGTCGGATATGCTCCAGCATGTCCGGATCGACATCCGTTTCCTCAGTCTTTTTTGGCTTCGCGAACACCGCGAAACCCACGTTACGCAGCGCTTCAACCCAGGGGCGCACGTTATCGGCGCCACCGGAGGTGACGTTGGTGAACACGGTTGCTTCTGCCTCAACGCGCGTGCCACGCTGGTGGCTGAGCTCGCCGGCGCGTGCCAAAAGCCAGCGGCCGATGGCGTCAAAGCGTGGGCGGTGGGCGGCATTGGGGCGGCCACCAAGGATGGCGCCGAGACCCATGTCGAGGTTGGGGGCATCCCAGATCAGCAGCAGGGTGTCTTTGGTTGCGGGAATGGCCGCGCCGGGGGCGAAGGCGGTGTCGAATTCAAAGGAGGGGTCGAGGGTTTCCATTATTTTTTCCTCCAGAGGAATTCGGTGATCACGTGATCTTTTTTCAGACCCTTGCCTTCAAACTTGGTGATCACTTGGCGATCCACAAGTTGTGGGCATTGTTCCCATGGCCAGCCCATGTATTCCAGCATGGGTTCGACCTCGACGAGTTCGTTGATCCATTCGGCGTAGTCGGCGTGGTCGGTAGCAACATGCAGCACGCCGCCTTTTTTCAGGCGGGTGGCGATCAGGTTGAGTACACCTGATTGGATGATGCGGCGCTTGTGGTGACGAGCTTTGGGCCAGGGGTCAGGGAAGAAGATGCGCACACCGTCGAGGGATTCTTCGGCGAACATGCGGGTCAGTACTTCCACACCGTCGCCGCGGATCATGCGGATGTTGCTGAGTTCGCCGCGCACGGCTGCGCCGAGAAGTTTGGCCAAACCTGGTTTGTACAGTTCGCAGGCGATGATGTTGGTGTCAGCTTCGAGTGGCGCCATGGCTGCGGTGGAGGTGCCGGTGCCAGAGCCAATTTCTAAAATGGTGGGGTGGCCTTCGCGACCGAACCATTCGGTGAGGTTGATCTGTTCGTCGGAGAGCACTGTGCCGAGTTGTGGCCAGTGCTGTTCCCACAGTGCTTCTTGGTTTTCGGTGAGCGTTCCGCGGCGGAAGCTGACCGTGCCAAGGCGTGGGTAGTCGAGATCGTTATTGAATTCGGTGTTGAAATCGGTTTGGAGGGGACGCCCCTTGGGGAGCTCGCCCACCTTCTTTTCGGAATTATCAGTAGTAGACATCCTTTCTATTGTGCCTTCTTAGGGGGTGAAAACTCAATATTTTGCAGTTGGTGATGCGTCTGCATCTGCCCAGTTGCGGCGCTATTCCTTTCGGATTGGGCTCACTGTTGTGCTGCTGTATCACCTGCGTTGTGTGCAGTAAGGCGGGTGTGGGGGTGGCGGTCGGGAAGGTATGACAGGTGGGGTCACTGGATATTACCAGACAGGGTTAGTGTGAAAAAGTACACAAGTGTGATCTGTGTCTGTGAAATTTTTGATATCAGTGGTGGCGAAAACTGGGGATGAAGAGTACGGGGCTGAGCTTGTCGACGTCGCTCCGTGTGGGCGGTGATGGCACTCGTGGCAGGCTAGAAAGATATCTGCTGACCTAGTACTTAGTGCTTCACGGGTAGTGAAATGTGTAACTGCATAAGCGCGACGAATGGTGCTTCTTGCCCCCGTTTGAGGGGGATTTTCGCTTATTGAAAAAAGTCACAGTACCCCCAAAGGGGGAAAGTTGTTTCTGTTTGAGCCAGTATTTTTGCAGGCTGCGCATGTGTGGACAGGGGGTAGTTTCTGTGAGGCTGATTCACTGTGAGATTGCTAACTTGGATCGGCTCCGCGAAGCGGGGTGGATTCTGGCTAGGCTTTATTTTTGGAAACACCGTAAAAAAGGCACGTGAACAAACGTCAGGAGAAACGATGTCCAACGTGGTAATCAAGGGACTTGTAGGCGAGGCCCCAACTAAGAATGAGAAGCTGCTGCAGTGGATCGCTGAGAACGTTGAGATGTTCCAGCCGGATCGTGTGGTCTTTGCTGATGGTTCCGATGAAGAGTGGGGCCGCATGACCTCCGAGCTTGTTGAAGCTGGCACTCTGATTCGTCTGAACCCTGAGAAGCGACCAAATTCCTTCCTGGCTCGCTCTAACCCTAGCGACGTCGCTCGCGTGGAGTCTCGCACCTTCATCTGCTCGGAGACCGAGGATGGTGCTGGTCCTACCAACAACTGGTACGACCCTGCGAAGATGAAGGCGGAGTTGACGCAGCGTTTCACCGGCGCCATGAAGGGCCGGACCATGTACGTTGTGCCTTTCGCGATGGGTCCTTTGTCTGCTGATGAGCCAAAGATTGGTATTCAGCTGACTGATTCCCCTTATGTTGTTTTGTCCATGCGAATCATGACCCGCATGGGCCAGGCAGCGCTGGATCGTTTGGGCGATAAGGATTTCGTCCGCTGCCTGCACTCGGTGGGTCACCCACTGGCTGAGGGTGAGGAAGATGTTGCATGGCCTTGCAACGATGAGAAGTACATCACCCACTTCCCTGAGACCAAGGAGATTTGGTCTTATGGTTCCGGCTACGGCGGTAACGCAATTTTGGCGAAGAAGTGCTTCGCGCTGCGTATCGCTTCCGTGATGGCGAAGGAAGAGGGCTGGATGGCTGAGCACATGCTCATTCTGAAGCTGACCAGCCCTGAGGGTAAGAACTACAATGTTGCTGCGGCTTTCCCTTCTGCTTGCGGTAAGACCAACCTTGCGATGATCACCCCCACCATTCCTGGTTGGAGTGCTGAGGTTGTTGGTGACGATATTGCGTGGATTCAGTTCGGTGAGGACGGCCACCTGTACGCGTTCAACCCTGAGAATGGTTTCTTCGGTGTTGCGCCTGGTACTAACTACCAGTCGAACCCCATGGCTATGAAGACCATGGAGCCCGGTAACACCATTTTCACCAACGTTGCGTTGACTGATGATGGCGATGTGTGGTGGGAAGGCATGACTGATCAGCCTCCTGCGCATCTGATTGACTGGCATGGCCATGACTGGACTCCTGAGTCTGGCGTTGAGGCTGCTCACCCGAACTCTCGTTACGCTGTGCCGATTGTTCAGTGCCCAATTGCTGCACCTGAGGTTGATGATCCTAAGGGTGTTCGCATTGATGCGATCCTGTTCGGTGGCCGTCGCCCTGACACTGTTCCTTTGGTCACTGAGTCTCATTCGTGGAACCATGGCACGATGATTGGTTCGCTGCTGGCGTCTGGTCAGACTGCTGCTGCTGAGGGTGTTGTTGGTGCGCTGCGCCATGACCCAATGGCTATGCTGCCGTTCATTGGCTACAACGCTGGCGAGTACTTGCAGCACTGGATTGATATGGGTGCTAAGGGTGGCGAGAAGATGCCGAAGATCTTCCTCGTGAACTGGTTCCGTAAGGGCAAGGATGGCCGTTTCTTGTGGCCTGGCTTCGGCGATAACTCTCGCGTGTTGAAGTGGATTGTTGACCGCATTGAGGGTCGCGTTGGTGCTCGTGAGACTGTGGTTGGCTACACCGCGAATGTTGAGGATCTGGACCTGGAAGGCCTGGAGGGCTACTCGGTTGAGGATGTTCGTGAGGCGTTGACTGCTCCTGCCTCGAACTGGGCGAATGATTTGGATGAGAACGAGGCTTACCTGAAGTCTTTGGGCAAGCATGTTCCTGCCGAGATTTTTGAGGAGTTCGCTGCTTTACGTAAGCGCGTGAATGCCGCTATTGCTAAGCGCGAGCGCTAAAGAGCGTAGAGCTTTATGAGCTAACGGGCTGGTTTTCTTCAAAGGAAACCAGCCCGTTTATCAATGAATGAGTCGCATGAGCGATCCTCGGGGATGAGGTGAGGGGCTCATGTCTTGTGCTTGTGATATCACGCTCATGATGGAGCCATTTTGTTTGAGAAAGCCCTGCGTGGATTCATGGAGAATTGTTATCATTCATGGAGTGAGCATTTACGCGTTCCGACTCAATAATGCTCGCTGTGGTTGCAATATAATTGAGTGAATGTCGGGGGACGTTGTGGCTGATAGCGATAATAAGTTTTTCTATGAAACTGGCCTCCAAAAATTTTTTACAGACCCTCCCGCACTTGTGAAACACCCCGTTGGGAGCATTCTTCTCCCTGTAAGTTTGGCTGTATTACCGGCCATCCATCCGCATGTAACTACTGGATGGTTTGTCTGTGCTTGTATCGTTTTTGTGCTCATAGTACTGCTCCATTTAGCCTTCCTGCTCGGTGAGCAGTGGAGGAAAAAGAAGGCGGCAGAGATGGAGAAAAATGCATTAATAGAATTGCAAAAGAATTATGAATTAGAGATTTCCAAACTTCTCGATGAGCTCAATATAAGCCTGGTGCAAGTACTGGATGTGGGTAATAGAGCCGATAAGAAGCGAAATCATGATGCTTTCGTCGGAGCAAGAAAGGCCATTGTGGTGTTGGTGCGCAACCAGCTTGGATCAACCAATGGGGTTCGGGTGAATCACTTTGAAGTCGACCAGACACAAACAAAGTTGATTCCTGTAAGTAATCGTTCTTCGGTGGGCGGTGAACGGATTTCGACGAGAATATTCACAGAAAACGACGAAACCTTTAATCTGGCGTGCAAAGGCCAGAGCCGACTGGAAACAGACACCAGTAATCTTGATGAAGATGAATTGCCCTACGAAACCTTTGTTACGGCACCAATCATCGCCGGAAATCGACTTTATGGTTTACTGACGGTTGATTCAGAAAAGAAAGGCGACCTTGGTGAATTTGATAAAAGCCTTCTCATCCATTTTGCGAGCCAAATGGCAGTCACGTACACCTACGAAAGTTCGCAAGCGTTCTACATTGAGTTGAACGGCCATGGTACTATCGAGAGCGAACACACCACACACCAAGGGGACCTCTCATGAGTGAACGTAAAAAGCAGACCTCATTTTTCACTGATGTTACCTATACTGAGCGGATTCGCCTGCTCAAGGCTGATCCTGAGGCGTATTTTCGTCAGTATCCACGCCCAGAATTTGGTTTTGTAGCGGCCCGTCGTGAGGCTGCGCAAGAAGAGAAGAAATAAAAACCCATTAAACTCGGTAGATCAGGTGGCTACTAAAAATATTGCAGTAGGCACGTAGAGTCTCACCAAATACACCTAATTCTGCCTATTCCACGTCGCGGGAATGGGCAGTTTCTGTTTTGCGCAACACAATCACAAGATTGCTGGTCAAAAACTCCCTGAGCAGCGGAATTTTCACAACCCACCACGCCCACCACGGATGATAACGGGGGAAAAGCCCCACAATCTCCGCCCCAGATTCATGCGCCCACTTCAGGCCCGCGGTGCAGGAGAGAGCAAATAAGGACTCGCCAAACACATTCTTCGGTGGTCGGCCATGTTTTTTCTCATAACGCTCACGCGCGAAATGCCCACCCACATAGTGCTGCCACAGGCCCGTCTCATGCCCCCCGAAAGGCCCCAGCCACACCGTGTAGCTGAGCACAACCATCCCACCCGGTGTGCACACCCGCAGCATTTCTTCGCCCATGCGCCACGGTTGGGGCACATGCTCAGCCACATTGGAGGAGTACACCACATCGAAGCTTTCGTCGGCGAAAGGCAATGCCATGCCATCGCCGCGCACCGCATTATTTAGTGCAATACCCGCGGCAGACATTTCACCCACGCTCGGTTCCAAACCCACATACCACGCGCCAGCGTGTTCAAATTCTTCGGCGAAATACCCAGGTCCCCCACCGACATCCAGCACACGTTGGCGGGAAAGTGGCTGGTTGGCGGCGTCGATAAGCACAGCTTCGATCAGCTCACGAGTATCGCGGGCAAGCAATGAATAGAAGTGATCGGGATTGCTTTGTTCTACCTTCACGGCGCGCAAAAGTGCGCACGCACGGCTGAAGGTGGCGCGGGCGCGGGTGTTGCGTAATTTCACGCCTTACTAGTTTAGGCTAGATAAGGTTATGAAGATTGTTCTGCTGTGCTGGCGCGACACCCACCATCCCCAAGGGGGTGGCAGTGAACGCTACCTTGAGCGCGTCGCCGAACACCTCGCCGCCAACGGGCACGAGGTTATTTACTGCACCGCCCGCTACACCGATGCCCCCGCCCGCAGCATGCGCAACGGGGTTGCTTATCGACGCGCGGGCGGCAAGCACAGCGTATACATCCGCACCGCACTAACCATGCTTGCAGGGCGATGCGGCTTTGGTGCGCTCAAAGGCGCCGACATTATTGTTGACACCCAAAACGGTATCCCCTTTTTTGCCCGCATATTCGCCGGAAAACCCACAATTTTACTCACCCACCACTGCCACAAAGAGCAATGGCCGGTCGCTGGGCGTCTGCTGGCAAAAATTGGGTGGTTTTTGGAATCAACGCTTTCCCCGCGCATTCACCGCAACACGCAGGTGATCACAGTCTCTTTACCGAGCAAAGCGGAACTGATTGAGCTGGGATATAGGGAAGAAAATATTAGTATCATCCGCAACGGTGTCGACCCCCTGCCGCACACCCTGCCCACGCTTGCAGCCGACGAACACATTCACCTCGTCACGCTGTCACGGCTGGTGCCACACAAGCAGATCGAACACGCTATCTGGGCAATCCGTGACCTTAATAATGTTGTTCTTGATGTGATCGGCTCTGGCTGGTGGGCCGATAAGCTGCAAGAATATGCGCACAACCAAGGTGTGTGCGATCGGGTGATTTTTCATGGGCAAGTGACCGAAGACTACAAACACGCTCTGCTTGATCGCGCCACCATTCACCTGATGCCTTCGCGCAAAGAAGGCTGGGGGCTGGCCGTCCTCGAAGCCGCCCAACACAAAGTGCCGACCATCGGTTATTTCAGCGCTGGTGGGTTGAAAGATTCCATCGCACACCAACACACCGGGGTGCTGGTGGAGGGAAAACAGCAATTGCACAAGGCAATTACATACCTTTTAGATAATGAGGACTACCGAAAAATACTGGGTGAAAACGCAGCGAAAAAAGCGGCAGGATATTCCTGGGAAGAAACCGGAACCCAATTTTGCCAGGTGCTGGACAAAGAACTGCACACACGCCCCTAACTAGTTGACCATGCAGCTGTATAGGCCGCAGGTGAAAGCCAGCACATCCACCATGAATAGATGTGCTGGTTGTACACCCTGCATGGTCATGCACCAACTGCGCCATACAAAGATGTTCTAGCGCAGTAGTGCTGCGGGGGAATCATAATGCGCAGATACCACCTGCTGTTGTTCCGGGCGGTGCTGCATCACGCGTGAAAGCACAATGTGAAGAATAAAGGTGAGAATGAGGGCGGCGAAACCAGCGGGGAAATTCCACGGTAAGGGGAGCCAGTACTGGAAAATCACGCCCGCGACTGCGCCGATCACAAAGGAGATGAGCGCAGGCCACCGCACTGGAGGCATTTCGTTCGGGTTCGCTGTGGCATACTCCTTGCGTCGAATGAAGAAATAATCAGCCAAGATTGGGCCCGCCAAGGGGACGAAAGCAGCACCCAAAATGGTGATGAAATCGGCGAAGAAGTAGGAGTAGAAACCCAAAGAACCTGCAATCGTTCCAATCGTTCCCACCACAATCACAATCTTTCCGCGACGTACCCGCCAACCCATGCTCTCAGCAGCAGGGCCGACGTACAGGGCATTGCAGTACAGCTCACTCATATTGGTGGTCCACAGTGCGAGCACCCACAAGATCACGCCAGTGACAGTCAACAGGGCACCTTTCACGGCCATCCAAGTAATGAAGTTGGAATCGCCCGTGGCAATAGCGCCGAGGTAACCGACGATATTGAGCAAGGGGTTGGTGAGCACGAAGCAGGCGGCGGCACCCACCCACACATGCTTGTTGTTTCCGGCATAGCGGAATATGTCAACCCCCATGATGACGCCAGCAATCCATGCGCCGAGCATAATGGTCACACCAGTGCCTTGGCTCATCCCGGAACGGGTAGAAGCCTCTGCGAGCACTGCGCCAATGCCACCGTATTCACTGACCATAAGAATGGCAGCAACCACAGCCACAACCAGCACAAAGGGGGCAGCCCAGCCAGAAATACGCTCGATAATCTCAATGCCGCGCCACGCAGACCATGTAAATACTGCGCCCCAGAATAAACACAGCAGTACATATTCCAAGCTCAGACCGCGAAACACAGTAATGCCCGTGAGATCGCCAACGGCCACATCGAAAATTGACCCGACCATGCCCACGATGGAGGCGAACCAGCCCAAGGTGAGCATGGCCATGATGAGCATCGGTAGAATCATGCCCTTCTTGCCATAGGAGATGCGCGAAATCAGAGATAAATTCAATCCTGTGCGCATTGCTGCAACGCCTAAAAGGACAGTAAGTAAAAGCAAAAGTCCTTCACCCACGGCGATGGAGAAAAGAGCAGAAGGGAAATTCATTCCCGGTTTATCCCCTTGGCCAGCCAGTTGTCCGCCGACGATCAGGCCCGTGGGTACGTAGCCGAAGCCAACCCAAATAACGAACATGGACCACCGCTGTCGCCGTGCGTGCACGGGGACGGGTTCGAGCATGTACTCCTCGGTGCTTGTGTGCTCAACCTGTGGTGGGGCTGGTGTTGCTTGAGTCATTATAAACCTCCTCACAAATGATGTATCAAATCAGCTATTATGTAGTTAATGCTACAGACCTCCTTCGTGGAATGGGGGTCGCAAAAAGATTTTTCACCATTGCTTGAGCAAATTTTCATCGTGTCTTAATTTCTGCGAATGAAGGAGGGTAAATACAGATGAATAATCACGAACAAGTGGCAAAAAACCACTGGTATCGCAACGCGGACATCCCTGGCGTGCCAGGCCCTGAACGCGATCTTGTAGGCTACGGCGAAACCTTGCCGAAAGTTGTCTGGAATGAGGATGGCGCAAAAGTCGCCGTCAATATCGTGGTCAACTACGAGGAGGGTTCGGAGCTCACCTTTGCCATGGGGGATGGGTGTAACGACGGTATGTACGAGCTGCCCTTTGATGTTGAAGGGCAACGCGATCTGGCAAAAGAGTCGATGTACGAGTACGGTTCACGCGCAGGTATTTGGCGCATGTTCCGTACCTTTGATCGTTTAGAGGTTCCCGCCACTATTTTCGGTGCCGCAGTCGCACTTGAGCGCAACCCTGAAGTGGTGGAGCGAATGAAAAGCCGCGGGGATGATTTAGTGGGTCATGGATATCGCTGGATTGATCATTATCACTATTCGCGGGAAGAGGAACGAGAACTCATCGCACTCGCCTTAGAATCGTTTAAGGAAATGGGTTTGAAAACCTCAGGGTGGTATTGCCGTGAAATGAGTACAAATACCCGCGAATTATTGGTAGAAAACGGCAATTTCCTTTTCGATTCCGACTACTATGGCGACGACCTACCCTTCTGGACTCGCATGAATGGCAAAGATCACTTAGTGGTCCCCTACTCGCTGGTCACCAATGATTGCCGCTATATCATGGGTACCGGTTTCGGCTCCCCGAGCGATTTTGTTGATTACTGTGCGCGTGCGCTTGACCAGCTGCTTCTCGACGTCGAACATGACGGCTGCGGCCGAATGCTCAGCATTGGCATCCACCCGCGTATCACCGGACACCCCGCGAGGATTCATGCGTTGGCGGAGTTTATCAGCTACGCCAAAGCCCAAGAAGGTGTGGTGTTTATGCGCCGAACAGATATTGCCACAACTTTCGCCCAGCAAGTTCCGCCGCCGAAGCATTCACGTTTCTAGCACGAGGATGCTTGAGCATGAGAGGTTTCATCCCTTGCGTCGGCGTGCATATGCGCGTATGCCGAAGGCGCAGGGGATGAGGCTTTGGGCAATCCATATGCTGATGAGCACTATGCCGAGGCGGAAGTATTCGGTGCGGTAGGGCTGAATAGGAGTGGTGGTGCATGCAATGGGGTGGATGGTGTTGTTTTCGTGCACTGCGCTAATTCCCATGCCACACAAAGTGGGGTGATCGTGGCTGCGCCAGGCTTTTTCGGCCTGCAGGAAGCGGGGGTTGGGTGGGTCGATGAGCGTGTTGTCGATGCGTAGTTCACCGGCGCTCAGTACTGAGGTTGCTTTGGTCAGTGGATCGACAATCGTGCGCCCGTGGTAGTTCACTAGCCCGCGGTTATCGAGTTGCACAACATCACCCTCATGGCGCACCCACTGCTGGGAGATCGGCAGTGGGCGAAGCGCTCTCAGTGCATGTGGTGCATCAGGCAGCGCTAGCAGGCTCAACCCAATGACAACAATCGCGCCACTGTGTGATAAAAAGCGAAATCGCTGCCTGCCACCAAAGGATATTCGACCAGCAGCGAGCACCAGTCCCGGAATGAGAAAAAGGGCGAGCTTGTGTGAGTCACGAAACAATGCCGCGCCGGGAATGGTGTGCACAATCCAGGCACCGGGTCCAAGCCACAGGAGAAGAAAAGCGGCGGTTGCCCCAGCTGAAAGGAGTTGAAGCCGCCTGGGCATGAAGAACACCAAAATTACAGTCAGTAGCAGACTGATCAGGGCGAAACCTAAGTTTCGCGACTCCGGAATGGCCGCGATATTCCATAAACCACCCAATCCGAGGAAGGTTCCTAAAGTTCCTGCTGCTTCTTCGGCCCGGCCGAAAAACACATCTGTGCCGCGAGAAACAGGGCTAAACAGTAGGCTAGGGATTAGCCACGGTAACCACGTGATTAGCGCAAAGAGTAGGTAGCGCAGGTGGGGGCGTCGACACGCAAGAACAATAAACGCAGCAACCGCACCCGTGGGGGTGAGGCTGCACAGCCATAACGCAACCAGCAGCGGCGCGCCCCGGCGCAGGTAGATCGCCGGCAGTAACCATGCAGCAATAACCAGTGACCAATGCCCCTGCAGCAGCCGCTCCACCACAAAAGGATTGAACAGACACACCGTGATCGCGGCCAGTTTCTGCCAGGTAGTACGCCCCGCCTGCGCTGCACTCGCAGCGGCGAAAAGACCCACGCCCACAAGAAGCAGGCGCACAAACCAGGATGCGGGCATCACATAACCCACCAGCGCCAGCAGCCCATCTTGGGGGGTTGCGCGGGCGGGATTATCCCCGAAACCCACAGCACTTAACGTCATAGCAGGATGGTTGAGCACCACCATGTCCCGCGTGAGCAACGCAGTATCGAGGCTCAGCGTAGAAAACAGTGGGCCGAGGAGCACACAGAGTAAAAAACACGACCACAGCACAGGCCAGTGCACACGCCCGCGCAGCTGGCCACGATGCGCGAACTGCCGCGCAGATAGGCGGCGATCACCGAGGCTGTGCGGGAGTGTGGGCATTGTTTTTCACATTCTTTAAGCTTTATCGGCGCGGGTGCGTATCATGCGCAGATCGCGGGTGTAGCGCCACAGTCCGAAAATGATCAGAAAAACGGCTGCCAGCTTCACAAGATAGGGGTAGAGCTGCAGGCGGAAAATGGTGTTGACCACCGGCTGGGCGAGTTCTTTTTGTGCGGTTTGGGTGCGCTGATCAAATTCGAAGCGTGCACGGAACAAGGTGCGGAAAGGATCGGCGGACAAGGTTGGGTCAGAAGCGTGCACATTCGTGGCGTTAAGGTCTGGTTCTTTCAGCATTCCCGCAGCACGCGCGGTGCGGTGCGCTTCAGCTGCATCGGCGGCGAAGAAGAAATACACATCATCAGCCTGATTTAAGATCACCCCAGAAGTAGACTCCACCCAGATGGTGCGGTTGGCGGTATAGAACGGGGTCAGGCGCACCGCCTCATTGCCGCCGTCGGCATAAAACTTCGAGGCTGGGCCTTGCAACTCCAGCTTGGCAATGCGGTTTTGCTGGGCGCGGGTTAAATCTTCCTCACCGGGGGTTTCGGCGGGGTCATCGCTGATATCTTGGGGTTGGGTATAGGAGCGCAGTGCCGCCTCAGACAGATCAACGACGGGCAGTTGCTGCTGGTAGACATAGACTGCGGAATCATCGAAATAGGCACTCTCGCCCTGATGCTCAGTGCGCACATAGTCGATGGGGTAGGGGGTTTGGGCATAGGAGTCGAAGAATTTATAGCTGCGCCGCTCCGAGTTGAAGGGGAAGAAATACTGCAGCCCGTCGCGAGCGAAGTCCCCTGTTTCAAAATTCACGCCCATGCCGGGGGCTTCCACTTTCATGTGGGAGACAGGATCGACCACAGGATAGGTGGAGTTACGCAGTAGCTGCAAAGAATCAGTGATGCTAAACAGGGGTGCGCCGGTGCTGGTGTCGGTGATTTCCTCCGACACATCGAGGGTGACCCGCGCTTTCGCTTTGGCTGGGGTCGCTGCTGTGCCCGGGCTGGTGCTGATGTGTCGGTTGAGCACGATTTCGTGGGTGCTGATGCGGCAGTCATTGCTGAGGTTTGCCGCGCACACCTGCTCGGGGTCGTAGACCAGCGCCTGTGCCGGTGCGGTTGAGATATGGCGCGCCAATCCGATGGGCAGGGGTTTGATGCTGCCAAGAATAAAGGTAGGGATCAGCTCGGCTAGGCTGAACAAAACAATGCCGACCGTGACACAGATGACAGATACTGTGTGCTTAATCTTCAGGCGTGGTCTATCTGGCACGGGAGTAGAAGCCTCTTTCCCATCGACTTTTCGGCTAACGTTAAAAATAATGTCTCCATCGTACCCACAGCCTGCCCCTGCGCACGACCGCGGCCTGAATCCTATGCCGCGTTTCAAACCTGCCCTTGAGGGTTTGCGGGGGATCAGTGCTCTCGGTGTGCTCAGCACCCATGTGGCCTTCCAAACAGGGGTCGAGCCAGCAACACATGTGGGTGCGATTTTAGCTCGCTTCGATTTTTTCGTTGCTGTGTTCTTCGCACTGTCTGCCTTTCTGCTGTGGCGAAGCCCGAGACTCGCAGGCTATTATCGACGCCGTTTCTGGCGCATCATGCCTGCTTACTGGGTGTGTGTGCTTGTGTGCTTTGCACTGTTGCCGGAGTCTTTTCACACGAGCGTATCGACGTCGTTAGCAACACTGTTTTTCGGGCAGCTGTTTATCCCCCACGGGCTTGTCGGGGGATTAACACACCTGTGGAGTCTCTGTGTGGAGGTTGCCTTCTACCTCGTCCTGCCCGTAGCGGTACTTTTGCTGCGAAACCGCAGTCGCAGAACCCGAATCCTTATTCTGATAACAGTGGGAATAATTAGCTTGGGCTGGGCTTTTCTCCCCTTTGTGCAAGCCAGCCCCACCGATACTCTTCCGAACCGCCAAATCTATCCGCCCGCATTCACACTCTGGTTCATCCTCGGCATGCTGCTCGCCGAGTTAGAACACCGCCCCAGTGCAATAAAACTTCGCCCCCTCTGGTGGATTAGTGCAGTCGGGGTAGCCTGGTTCGCCGGCCAGGAATTCTTCGGCCCCCTTGGGCTGACCCACCCCACCGCCTGGGAATTTGCGCTGCGCATTATCGCTGGAACCGCCTTCGCCGCACTCCTGTTAATCCCCACCGTGTTTTGTACACACGCCCCTCTATTAGGCTCAACCATTGGTACGTGGCTCGGGCGGATTAGCTACTCCGTATTCCTGTGGCACCTGCCGGTTTTAAGCATTATTCTGCGGGTCACCAACACCCCGCCCTTTAGCGGACACTTCCCCTCTATATGGATTCTTACCACCTGTTTTTCCATTCTTGTTGGTTGGATCAGCTACGAACTGGTGGAAAAGCCTTTGCGCGCCGGGCGGGCGGGGATAAGTAGCACCAGTGGTGGGGTGTAAAGGGGGGTAACACGACAACATATAAGGAAATGGCAATAATAATATAGCTGTATCGCTATTAATGCTGTTCATGGCCTTAAGTCCATGTGGATGGGGGTTTAGGTGGGGTGATGAGGTTGGTGGGGAAACTTTCCCACCTATTGTCGGACCCTAGTTGAGGGTGATATAACTCACCTACACATGCAAAGGTGTGTGACCGCCACACCTGAGCTTTGTCCTGACCGTCCTCCGACGAAACGTTCGCGTGGAAAGAACAACAAGAATATGAACGCATTAGTGCTCTTGATCATTGGCCTTGCCATGATGCTAGGTGGATACTTTCTCTACTCCCGCTACCTTGCCAGCAAGGTCTATCAGCTACGGGTGGCCTATCACACCCCAGCCCACTCCATGAAAGATGGTGTGGACTATGTGCCCACCAACAAATACGTGCTGTGGGGGCACCATTTCACCTCGGTTGCTGGCGCCGCCCCCATCGTGGGCCCAGCAATTGCGGTGATCTGGGGTTGGCTGCCCGCCTTTTTATGGGTGACCATCGGCACCGTTTTCATTGCAGGAATGCATGACTTGGGCACGTTGTGGGCATCAACTCGCCATAAGGGTCAATCGATCGGCACACTGTCCGGCCGCTACATTGGCGCGCGTGGGCGCAACCTGTTCTTGGTGGTCATCTTCTTGCTCCTGCTGATGGTGGTTGCTGCGTTCGCCGTTGTGATTTCCGGTCTTTTGGTCAATACTCCTACCGCAGTGATCCCAACCTGGGGTGCGATTGTAGTGGCATTGTTTATCGGCCAAGCGATTTACCGATTCCACTGGAACCTGCCTATTGTGTCTGTAGTTGGCGTGGTCGCACTTTATACCTTGATCATGATCGGTGACCGCTACCCTGTGGTTTTGCCGGAGGATTTCTTGGGCATTGGGCCGAACGGTTTCTGGATCCTCACCCTGTTTATTTATGGTGCGCTTGCCTCCTTGCTGCCTGTGTGGGTCTTGTTGCAGCCCCGCGACTATATCAACGGTTTGCAGCTGTTTGTTGGCCTGGCAATTTTGTATGCCTCCTTTATTATTACTGCCCCGAAGCTTGTGGCTCCGATGTGGAACCAGAATCTGCCGGAAGGCACCCCTTCGATGGTGCCACTGCTGTTCGTCACTATTGCCTGCGGTGCTATTTCCGGTTTCCACGGCATTGTGGCGTCGGGTACTTCTTCCAAGCAGATTGATAAGGAAACCGATGAACGCTTCGTGGGTTATTTTGGTGCTATTGGCGAAGGCTTGTTGGCTTTGGGTGCGATTCTGGCCACCACTGCTGGTTTCCGTACCGTGGCTGAGTGGGAGGAAATTTACACTGCTTTCGGCCAGGGTGGTGTGAAGGCTTTTGTTCAGGGTGGCGGTTCGCTGTTGAATGCGGGTCTGGGCATTCCGACGTCGTTGTCTGCAACTATCTTGGCTACCATGGCCGTGCTGTTTGCGGCTACCACCATGGATACCGGTATTCGCCTGCAGCGCATGGTGGTGCAGGAAATCGCTGAGATTATTGGCGTGAAGCTTGGGGCTTTGGGCGCGACGGTCATTGTGACGGTGGTGGCGTTGGTGTTGACCTTCTCCGCTGGCTCCGACGGCAAGGGCGGCATGCTCATTTGGCCTCTGTTTGGTACCACCAACCAGCTGATGGCTGCGCTGTCGTTGGTGATTATTTGTGTGATCCTTGCTCGTTTGCGTCGCAACTTTGTGATGATCGCAATTCCACTAGTGTTCGTGCTGGTTATGAGCGTGTGGAGTCTGTTCGTTCAGTTGGGCAAGTTCTACAAGGAATCCAACTGGTTGCTGCTGAGCCTCGATGTGGTGATTTTGATTGCCGCTTTGTGGGTATGCGTGGAATCTGTGGCGGCGATGAAACGCGCCACGGAGTTGCCGAAACTAGAGTTCGGTGACCGCGACGAGGAACCTTCCGCTAGGGAAGTATCCGCGACCGCAAGCTAAAACGTGCACAGCACTAGTTGCCCGATAGTAGGGGAAAGGGATTCGATATGGGCTTGGTTGAGAAATTCAAGGCAGTATCAGCTGCGCTGGAAGAATTCTATGTTTCTCCCTATCGGGCGACGATGGTGAAAGCACAGCGCCAGGAAGAAGACCTATTTATGATGCTGGTCTTTTCGGAGGCGTTGGGCATCCCGAATCCTGCGAGCTTTTACACGCTCGAATTACTGCCTGTTATTTATGAGGACTTCCATGACTGGCATTGTCGCATGGGCATGGAGCACTCGCCGCTGGAGAATATTTCATGTTGCTAGATGCCATCGCCGAATTCAAGATTGTCTTTTTCGGAGGAAAAGGCGGTGTTGGCAAAACGACAACAGCAGCTGCAACAGCTGTTGGTTTGGCGCAACAGGGACGTAAAGTGCTGCTGGTTTCGACTGATCCTGCCCATAATTTGGGCCACTTGTTCGGCCAGCGCATTGGCGATGATGGGGCGAAATTGGGTGGGGTAGTGGTGCGGGAGATTTCCCCGGAGGAAACCACCCGTGAGCATCTTGATCGCGTGGGGCATACGCTGCGCCGCATGATGCCGGAGCATTTACACAAAGAAGTGACCAAGCATGTGGAGTTGGCGGCTGGTTCGCCGGGAACGCATGAAGCAGCGGTTTTGGAACGCATCGCTCAGGTGATTGAGGAGTCGGATGATTTCGATCATGTGATTTTTGATACTGCGCCTTCCGGTCATACGGCTCGTTTGATGGAGTTGCCGGAGTTGATGCGGGCGTGGACGGATGGTTTGCTGGAACGTCGAGCTAAAAGCCAGCGTTTGAGTGAGGCTGTTCGGGGATTGGGTGGGGTGATTAACGATCCCGTGGATCAGCGGAACCGTGAGATACGTTCGATCTTGTTGCGTCGTCGCGAACGCTTTGAACACCTACGCCAGGCTATTCAGAGCCCAGAATGCGGCTTTTTTATTGTGTTGAACGCTGAGCGTTTGGCGGTGCTGGAGACTGCTGAGTTGTTTGCGCAGCTTAGGGGGATGAATGTGAATGTGGCGGGATTGGTGGTCAATCGCCGTTCGCCACGTGATCAGGGCGCATTTCTCGCGCAGCGCGCTGCGCTGGAGGAGCAGTTTGTGGCACAGTTGCGGGAATTAGTTCCGCATCGACCTATCGCCCAGATTCCTCTGCAAGCACAGGAGATTAGTGGGGTCGAGGGTTTGGTTGATTTTGCAGAAACTTTGGCATCAGTAGTTTTCAACTAAGTTGCTACCCTGAGTGGGGGCGGGGACTCCCCGCGAATGGGGGATTGTCAACTACTTATCCATTGGCTACACTTGCGCAGGTATAAAAACGGTAAAACCCGCATATATTCCGTCGCCGCCAATTCTGGATCTTTATTTCATTAAGCTAAAGCCTTATCAAGTTTTCTAAGATAAAACTGAGAAAAAACAGAAATTTGTTAAGTTTTTGATTGTGGGCTTTGGGGGACTAATGGGGGCAGGTCTCTTCGTGCGGTTGTAGCGCTCTTTGTGCAAAAAGTTAGCAAACCTGCATCTTATTGGTGGTTTTGTGAAAAATTGGACAATCGTGAACGCCGTCCAATTGGCTTTGGTGGAAATACGTTAATAGTCTTATTTAAAAATATTAACGATGCGTGATCTTGTTGATCAATTTCGGATTCTTTATGTATTAAGGCTTTGTTCAACTGGGTTTGTGATCATGCAGATTCTTGGAATATTCCGAGGTTATGTGCGTTTATGTGGGCTTGAGTAAACTTTCGGACTGCATCTTTGACATGCGTTGTAAATTCCAAGTGAACTCATAAGACTTTTTTGATCTTTAATAAATTATTTGTATATTCTCTTCTAAGCTTTTACTTATGTAGTTTTTCTCGTCGCAATCATGTTTTTGTCTGCGCTTGGCGGGGAGCAAGTTTTTATTTTTTCGAAAGTTGTTTGGGAAAGGACGTTCCCTGATGGGTTCTAGTGATCCTTGCATACGCAGTGGTGCCCGTGGTGTGCTCGCTGCCTTGTGTGGCCGTGGTGCTCTGGCACTTGTTGTTGCTTTGTCTTTGATGCTCAGCGGCATCATTGTTGTTTCCGTCGCACCAGTTGCTGCCGCAGCGGAGTGTAAGGGTGGTGATTGGTCGAACCTGAAGTGGGTGGATTCCAGCGCTATTGAAGGCGATGCTTTCGTGAAAAAGGGAGGCATTGCCAACCTTACGTTCGATTGGAAGACCAAGCCTGGTACTCAAACGGCCGATATTCTCGAGTTCGTTCTTCCCGATGAACTCGAAAGCGCTACTGGTGGTACGTTCCCACTGATAGATGCAAGCCGTAACCTTGTTGTTGCTCAGGCAACGTGGGAGGGCAAGAAGCTCGTCATCAAAATGGGTGACTTCGTGGACTCCAAGTTCAATGCAGGCGGTACCGCTAATGTTGCAGTTCGTTGGGATCGTAACCACGTGCAAGGTGGCTTTGACGGCGCAATGCAGTTCGGCGGCTGTGGCACTGGCTCGTTGAAGGGCCAGTACGGGATTGATGGCCCAGGTGGCACCTCGCACGACACCATCAAGCAGGGGCAGTACACAGGCTTCCGTATGAGTGCTGGCGGCTACGAAAGCACCTGGCAGATCGGTATTTCCGGTAACACTAATGGTGGTCGGGCGTTTACCGTAGTGGATGAGGTGCCTGCTGGATCGACATTCGTGTGCGATGCGGATCAGAACGACGGTCAAAGCCCAGTCATGATTTATACGCTGATTGACGGGCGCCAAAATGCGCATGTAATTTACGACCGCGATGGCCATCCAAGCGGTGGTGAGTATGGAGTGAAGAACCTTCCGGCTGGCACGGTAGCGCCCGGCCCTAACTTCCATGTGACCTGTACTGATAAGAAGGTTACTGCATCTTTCCCCCGTGGTGTGTACGCCAATTCTTCACCAACGCTTCAATTGCGTACTGTTTCGAAAACCCGTCCTGAGCCAGGTTCTATTATCAAGAACGTAGCTGTCGTTAATGGTAAAGAATACGAAGGTGATGCGGCAGTTCCTTATCAAGGCGGTGAAGGCTACGGCGAAAATGGTGGCTTTACTGTGCTCAAGACCGCCTTGGGTGTGGGGCCTGATCACGAATTCACGTTCCGTTATGAATGCACGCCAAAGCCAGGCGTTGATGCGAAACCCGCAAAGGGCACCTTCACGCTGAAGTCGACGAAAGACTTCCACCTTGGCATGCTAGACAAGGGTCTTGTGTGTGACGTTACCGAAGACGTGAAAGTTATCGATGGTGTTAGCCCAGTAACTACGTGGAAACTTAATGGCAAACCAGTCGATCGTGTTTCATTTGAAACTCGAGCTGGTACCGAAGCATCCGTGCAGGTAGCGGCAACTAACTTCTATCAGAAGCCACCAGCACCGCCGAAACTGGGCACATTCGCCATCAAGAAGGTCCTTAAAGGTAGTGAAAGCGAAAGCTTCAAGGACACTCAGTTCTCCTTCGATTACAACTGTGAAAGCCCCCGCGGCATCATCACCAAGGGCAATACCTCTGTTACCGGCGCGGGCACTGTCACTGTGGATAAAGTTCCCCTCGGCTCCACCTGTACTGTTGTGGAAAAAGATGTTGCGAAAAAAGAAGGCGTGACCTGGGCGCATACCGTGGCGCCTGAAGAAGGCGTCATGGTTATCGACGGTGTAGTTAATGCGATCACCGTGACCAACACTTTCGAGCGCACCCCAGAGCCAGAACCAGAATTGGGTAAGTTCAGCATTAAGAAGGTTCTTGCCGGTGGTGTTGCTGAGCGTTATGGCGAGACCGACTTCGTTTTTGACTACACCTGCGTCGATACGGCAGGGAAGTCTACCAAGAACACTACGACCATTACTGGTCAGGGCGAAAAGGTTATTGATAATATTCCAGTAGGTTCTACGTGCACTGTAGTGGAAAAGGATGTCCCAGCTGAAGAAGGCATTACGTGGACCCACACTGTGGAGCCAACAGCTGGTGTACGCATTGATAAGGATGCTCACCCAGTTGTGACCGTGACCAACACCTTCGAGCGCACCCCAGAGCCAGAACCGGAGTTGGGCACATTCACTGTGCGTAAGCACATCGACGGTAACCTTGGCCACGAGTACAAGGATCAGAAGTTCGACTTTAGCTATACCTGTGGTGAAAAGAACGGTGCTTTCAGCATTACTGGTGCGGGTACCTACACTGTCGAAAATATCCCACTTGGTGTCACCTGTACTGTCGAAGAAGATGCTGTAGAGACTGGGCACGAAGCGAACTGGTCCCACACCGTGGAACCAGCAGCAGGTGTACGCATCGAAAAAGATGCGAACCCAACCGTGGTTGTCACCAACACCTTTAGCGGTGACGCCGCCGTGATGCCTAAGGAGCCGGAATTTGACTGGCGCTGGGTCTATGTTCTTGTGCCAATTATTGCGATCGGCATCGGCTGGGTAGTCAAGAACTTCACCCCGAAGCCACGTGGCGAATGGGCTGCGACTTCCTCCAAGCCGCCAGCACCACGCCCAGAAGACAAGGCGAAGGTTGCAACCGTGGCAAAGAATGCTGAGGTGAAGGCTGCAGAGCCGAAGCTGGCTAATACCGGTGTCAGCGTGCGCGGTGTCATGCTCCTAGCACTGATGAGCATCATTGCAGCTCTTGCTGTGCTCATCGTTGCACGCAGGCGCGCTTTGTAAAAAATATGTAGCGCATTCTTACGCGCACCCACTCCTTCTGCGGAAAGTCCTTATATATAAGGACTGGGGGGATTGGGTGCGCTTTGTGCATGCGTGTCGACGTCGAGTTCGGCGTCGACACGCAAAAACACAGGAGGGGTGGACAGGTAAGTTCAATAGATTGAACTTCGGAGTTTAGTGTGCTTTACTGATGGGGAAAGGAAGCGATTTTCACGAACTGTCAGCGTGCAATCTACTTCATTTCTTCCCAAAAGTGGACCCTGCACGTGGAAAATGCGCACCCATCAACGGACAATACGCAGCTTTCCCTCCCTTTTTGCTGCGCACCTGTCACTGACAATGGGCGTGCACCACGTCAGGGCCCCACGCACGGTAGTCCTTTCACACACCCTAAGGTGCAGACCCAACTCCCCTGCACCTTATAAAGCTCACACATGCCAGCGGTTGAAAATTGCTTCCTTGCACACGCTTAACAAAGCCACTTTCAGGCCAAGGAATGAAAGAAAACACTATGAAACGCTTCAACCCACGTGCAGCCCTCGGAGCCGCCGTCGCAGCAACCGCACTTCTCATCAGCGGCTGCAGTAGCGCAAACACCAACACCGAAACAACAACCGAAGCTGCCGCATCCGGAAACACCGTGCATGCTGTTGCCACCACCACCCAAATCTGCGACTACCTCACCCATATCGCCGCAGCCGGGCTCACCTTGGAAAAGACAGACTCCCAGGGCCAGAAAACAACCAGTGGTGAAGGCGATGTCACCCTAGACCTCACCTGCCTGCTCGCGCCCAACGCATCCGCGCACGAGCACGAAATGACCCCGCAGCAAATGAAAGCACTCGGTAACGCCGACCTATTCTTTGTCAACGGCGTCGACCTTGAGCACTTCCTCGACGACGCCGTCAAAGCCTCCGGCTTTAAAGGCACCATGGCTGTCACCACCGGCGTGGGCCCCAGCGAAGGCGACGGCTTCACCGTTGACCTTGGCGAAACTACAGTAGATGTACGCCCGTGGCCTTTCGCTGAAGAAGGTGAAGAAGCAGAATTCACCCACGACCCACACGTCTGGACTGACCCGAAGCGTGCCTCCGTTCAGGTATCCAATATCGGTGCCGTCTTAGCAAAGGTCGCCCCAGAATCCGCAGACACCTTCAAGAAAGCAACTGATGCTTATATGAAGCAGCTGGATGACCTTGATAAGTGGGTACGCGAATCCATCAACTCCATCCCGGAGGAAAACCGCACCCTGTTTACCTCCCATGACGCATTCGGCTACTTCTCTGAATCGTATGGAATCAAGTTCATCGGTGCCGCCCTGTCTGACTTCAACCACCAGCAAGACGCCACCGCAGAGCACATTGCCAAGGCAGCTGAGCAGGTGAAGACATCCGGTGCGAAGGCACTGTTTGCGGAAAACTCCAACAACGACAAGTCCATCCAAGCAATCGCCCGCGCCGCCGGCGTGAAAGCAATCCTCGATGACGAAGCCCTCTACGGCGACTCCCTCGGACCAGTTGGATCTGCTGGTGAAACCTACATCGGCTCCATCATCCACAACGTCACCACCTTGGTGAAGGCATGGGACGGAACTGTAGCTCCACTCCCAGACTCCATCTCCGGTTCGTTGAACTAAAACCACACACGTCAAGAAACCCCACCTAAAGCAACTGTCACATTGTGGTTGCGTCAAAGGGGAATTCTTGACACTGCATCACGCCCCTGCGCGTGGCATCCACACACCATTATCACCACAATCACGACGACATTTATTCAACGCGATAGCGAAGAAACCGGTGATGGGCGTGCGGATGCCACGTTGGGGGCTTTGTGCCATTCTTAAGGAAAAGACAATGACATTCACTGCGGGTAGTTCTGCCCACACTTCCCCTGTTGTGATCGAAACACACAATTTCGCCTGCGGCTACGGTCAAGAAAATATCCTCAGTGGGGTGACGTTCAGCCTGAAAGCAGGCCAAGCCCTCGGCCTGATCGGCGCCAACGGCTCCGGTAAATCCACCCTGCTGAAAGGAATTATCGGCCTGTGCCGCACCAGCGGAACCATCACCCAGCACGGTCACATCGGCTATGTGCCCCAGCACCAAGACGTTGATCTTTCCTTCCCCGTTACCGGACGTCAGGTAGTGGAAATGGGTTTATACCCACATACCCCGTGGTGGAAGAAGGTGGACCGTAAAAAAGTGTCCGCAGCGATCGCACTCGTGGGTTTGGAGCATAAGGCAGATGCCCGTTTCGGCGACCTGTCGGGCGGGCAGCGCCAGCGCATCTTGATTGCGCGTGCGTTGGTGACCGAACCTACATTGATTCTGCTGGATGAGCCCTTCAATGGTCTGGATGTGGACAGCCGAAAAGTGCTGGTGAATACCATTAAAACGTTGAAGAAGCACGGCACCGCGATCATCGTTTCTACCCACGATTATGAGTTGGCGGATCAGGTGTGTGAGCGCTGCGCGGAAGTGAGCAATGGCCGAATTGTTGTGAAGGCAACTGAGCATGTGATTGGAACAAGCGCGTGAGTGTGCAACAGATTAATGAAATTGTGACCACGCCCTATCTTTTCCGCGCTCTCCTCGTGCTGTTGATCTTGGGGGTGATCGGTGGCGGCGTGGGTGTGTTAGTGAATTTGCGTGCCATGGAGTTTAGCGTGGAAGCGCTCGTGCACTCCGTGTTTCCTGGCATGGTGGTGGGTCTGGCTGTCGGTGGCATTGACGGGATTATTCCTGGTGCTGGCATTGTGGCGGCGTTGGCAGCGTTTGCGCTGACGTTTGCAACGAAAAAGCATGCTTCTGAGGCCGGCACGGCTGTGGTGCTGACGAGTTTTTATGGCATTGGTGTGGTGTTGAGTTTGTCGGTGGGTGACTATTCGGGGCAGTTAGATGCGCTGATGTTTGGTCGTTTGCTGGATGTGACGGATAAGCGCCTGTACCAGGCTGTGGTCTGTGCGGTGATTGCGTTGGCGATTGTTGTGTACTCGTGGCGCAAACAGATTTCGGTTGCCTTTGATCGCACATTTGCGCAGTCGCAAAAGAGCAATACTGTGCTTGTCGACGCCACACTCAACGCCGCTATTGCCGCTGTGGTTGTTGCGGCTTCTTCTGCTGTGGGTGTGCTGTTGGTGATTGGCTACTTGGTGATCCCCGGTTCGGCTGCTCGTTTGATTGCGCGAACTCCTGTGGGCATGGTTGCAGTCGCGATGGGCACAGGCATTGTGGCTGCGGTCATTGGTGTTGTTGTGATGACCTTGGATTTGCCGCGCCAGGTTTCCCCGCAGGCTGCTGTGTCTTTGTCGTTGATTGCTGTGTTTGCGCTGGCGATTGCTGTGGCTCATCTGCGTCCACGGAACCGAAAACTGTATATGAAGGCGAGCCTTGCTGATGCTTAATATTTTGTTGCTTCCCATCGTTGAAGTGGTGGTTGTGGGTGCGTTGATGGGCGCTGTGGGGGCGCTGGCTGTGCTGGGCAAGCGTGTGTTCTTTTCCGAATCACTGTCGCACGGCACCTTCCCCGGTGCGGTGTTGGGTGTGGTCATTGGCCAGTTCTTCGGCGGCGATTTGAGCTTGTGGCTGTTTGTGGGTGCGGCTTTGTGCTGTATTCCGTTGGCATTGCTCATGCGCTATCTCGCTGGTTTGGAGGGCATTTCGGCTACTGCGGCGGCGGGTATTGTGCTCACGCTTGGCTATGCTTTGGGCGTGTTTTTGTTGCGCTGGTTCCAGCCGCTTCCGTTGAAGGTGGAGGGTTTCTTGACCGGTTCGTTGCTGTCGGTGAACGCAACTGACGTGTTTGGTTCGATTGTGGTGGCGGTGCTCGCTGTGATGGCATTGGTTTTTTATGGCCGCAAACTGGCGTTTTATTATTTCGATCCGGTGGCGTTCAAGGTTGCCCATAGTGAGTGCGGGAAGCTGCGTTCCATGGCACCTTTTGTGGCTGAGACTTTAACGCTTTCGTTGTTGTGCGCGTCGATGGTGGTGGCGATTCCTGCGGTGGGGTCGATTTTGTCGATCGCGTTGTTGGTTGCTCCGGCGGCAAGTGTACATGCTCATGTTCATTCTTTCTTCCGCTTGGTTATTGTTTCGGCAATTGTGGGCGTGATCATGGGTGTTGTGGGGTTGTCGATTGCTGTTGAGTGGAGTCTTTCGGCTGGTGGCACTATTGCTGTTGTGGCTGGAGTGTTCTATTTGGCTTCTCGTTTTATAGGATGGGTGTCGTGCACGTCATGGATTTCCCTGAAAAGACCCAGGACTACCTCAAGAGCATCTGGGACATAGTTGAGCGCACCGGCAGTCCGGCGCAGCTCGGTGTTATTGCTGCCACGGTGGGGCAGAAGACCCCAACTGCCAGTGAGGCGATTAAGCGTTTGGCAGCCAAGGGGTTGGTTGAGCATGAGAAGTATGCTGGCGTGGTGTTAACCCCTGAGGGGAATAAGGTTGCTGTGGCGATGGTGCGCAGGCACCGCCTGATTGAAATGTTTTTGGTGGAGATCATGGGCTACGGCTGGGATGAGGTTCATGACGAGGCGGATTTGTTGGAACATTCTGTCTCCGACCAGTTCCTTCACCGGGTGGATCAGATGTTGGGGTTCCCGACTCGTGATCCCCATGGTGATCCGATTCCAAATGCGCAGGGTGTGACGGAAAAGTTGTCTACCCAGGAGCTTTCGGAGGTGGCGTTAGGGGAGCGTGTGGTGGTCGAGCAGATCCATGACGGTGACTCTGATTTCTTGCGGTATTTAGCTGATGTGGGAATCGTGCCCGGCGCAACTATCGTGGTGCAAAACCCGCCGGTGGCAGGCATGATTACGGTGCATGTAGGGGAGCGGGAGGTTCCTTTGTCGATTCAATCGGCTGCCGATATTCGGGTTGTCCGCCGTTAATGTTCAGCGCAATCGGCCCTGTGTTTTCCACGGAAGAAAACTCAGGGCCGTTGTTGTTGGATGTGGCGATTAGTCGAAAGCCTTGTCAGGGTTGTTGATGAGCTGCCACAGGTGGTGGGCGCCGTCAGGTTTCGGCAGGATCTGCGCGAGGGAAGCGGGGTTGACAAAATCTTTCAGTGGGGGATAGTACAGCAAGCATTGTATGTGCGGGTTGGTGGTGTGGGGATCGGCAAACATTTCGCACATCCACCATGCCTGAGGATCTGCATGGAAGAATCCTTCGGCGACAAACAGCTGTAGGTCACGGTCGGGAATATGCTCTGCGTGTTGCCCGAGGAGCTGGAAGTTGTCGAGGCTGAAAAGGGTGGTGGTGTCGAAACCTGCCACTGGTGGGCTGTGGTGCCAGCGTTGGATGAGGTTTTTGCCTTCGTGTTGCAGTTGCTCGACCAGTGGGCGGAGTTGTTCAGTCATGTACTTCCCTGAAGCTTCCCATATCATTAGGCCTGCTGGGGTGGGTAAAGGCAGTTGGTTGCGTAGGTCAAGAAACTGTGTGGCGGCTTTGGTGCGCTGCTTTGGATCATGACTGTGTAATTGTTCGGCGAGCTGGTCGAGGTCGATTGTGGTGTGCACAGGTGGGAAGAAGAGTGTTCGGTTTAGTACTACTCCGAGGTTGGCAGGGTCGAGCGTGGCCGTGTATTCCCAGCGGGTGTCGGGGTGTGAGAAAAGAATGAAAGCCATGTAGTGCACGAGTTCTTCGTGCGTAATCTTCTGGGCGAGTTCTTCAATTTTTTTTAAGGGTGTGCAGGAATTCGGGTGCATAGTCGGGATATGCATCAATGACTTTGCCTGCTTGTTCAGCCCCCGCCGCTGCGAGGGTGCGGCGGCGGTAAGCAGTGAATGCTTCGCTGGGGGTGGGTTGATTACTGAATAGAGGAATACCGTTAGCCATGAGTGAGTAACCAGGTCTTTCTGTTATTGTCAGGGTTTTTCTCACACCTTAGACCCGAGTAGTAATTACGACGTTCGTAATACGATTTTGCATGTTCGCATTGGTTTTTACTAGGGTACGAGTGGAGGACTTTTCCCCAGTCTACCGCATGTGAAACTGCAACGTTAGTAACAGAGGACAAGATACTAAGGGTTACCATAGCGGTGAATGCGAATCGTGCTGGTCGATGACTACGGTTGATCCGTTTTTGATTTAGCATAGGTCTACACCATCAATTGTTGCGACCGGATTGAATCCGATATTTGTCCGGGTTCCAGGCTCCACCCATTTGCAAGCTGTATCTCCTGCATATCGCAAGATCACTTTGACACGCCATCCGTCGGGGCAGTTGTTTTGGACTTGAATTGCACCTTTGGATTTGTATGCGAAAATGCAGTGAGGTGCTGTACCCGCTCGGCGGAATTGTGTTCCGGAGTTTTGGATAGATTCACTGATTGTCGTGATTTTGAATCCGTCTGTGGAAGTGTAATGGTCACTTGGTGATAAAGTGAGGACCTGACCCCCGTTTGGTAGACACCTGATTTCCCGCTTGTATGAGGTGGGAGGAAGGTACTGTAGTTTTATGCCAAGGTTTTATTCAGATGAGTTCAAGCGTGACGCTGTTGCGTTTTATGAGAACTCGGAACTGTCTCTAGCGAAGGCCGCTGCTGATTTGGGGATTAATCGGCAATCTCTGCATACGTGGGTCAAGGATTTGGGCACTGGTAAGCGTTCTCGTGTTGCGGTGCAAAAGCGGCAAGCTCAGGCAATTTCTGAAGCTGAACGTATCCGTGAGCTTGAGCGTGAGCTGCGTAAAATGACTGAAGAGCGTGATATTTTGCGTAAGGCTGTTAAATATTTCGCGGAAGAGACAAATTGGTGATCCGCTTCCAGTTTGTCGAAGACCATCGAACCGATTATTCGGTCAAGCGGATGTGTGAGGTGCTGAAACTTAATGCCTCATCGTTTTACAAGTGGCGCAAAGCTCGTGCTGTTCGTAACACTAAAACGTGCGAGGACTCGTTGTTGGCGGTGCGTATTCTTTCTGTGTTCAACCAGTTCAATGGCTGTTACGGGGCGAAACGTATCGCGGCTGAAATTTCCGATCAGTATGAGCCTGTTAATCATAAACGTGTTGCTAGGTTGATGGCATCGATGAATCTGCGTGGGTACAGCAAAAAACGCAAGGTCAAAACCACTATTTCCAGGAAAGATCGCAGTGTTTTCCCGGATCTGGTCACGCGTAATTTCACTGCTGATCGCCCGAATAAAGTGTATGTGGGTGATATCACCTACCTACCGATTAAAGGTGGTGGGAATATGTATCTGGCCACAGTTATTGATTGTTTCTCCCGTAAACTCACCGGGTTTGCGTTAGCTGATCACATGCGCACTGATCTTATTGGTGAAGCACTCGCCATGGCAAAAGACCAGCGTGGGTCACTAAAAGGTGCGATTTTCCATTCAGATCATGGAAGTGTGTACACCTCACAGGTTTTCCAACAGCAATGTAAATCTCTTGGAGTGACCCAGTCCATGGGTGGTGTTGGCACGAGTGCGGATAACGCGCTTGCAGAGTCGTTTAATGCCACATTAAAACGTGAAGTCCTTCAAGATCGGAAGGTCTTTGACACCATGCTCCAATGTCGAAAAGAAGTGTTTTCTTGGTGTGTCAGGTACAACACCACACGTCGGCACAGTTACTTGAAATACTGAGGTTTTCTCACCGGGGAAATGCGTTTGAAACGCTGACCTGTGGTTTTGGGGGTTTTGTGGGTGTGTCGTAACGAAAGCACGCGGGGTTCTTACTCAGAATGGTTTTTGATACAGGAAAATCAAACTGAAAGGAACTCCCGCGTGCTTCGCTATTCTGCCACACTTGACGTCCCAATTTCCACTGCACGTACCATCAGCGCTTGGCTTCAAGCTCATCGCCGTCGACATGACCTTCGCCCCCATCAACGTGCCACAACGTGTTGGGAGCAAGCAATTATGCTTCTACGCTGGCTTTATGAAGCAACAAGTATCGCTACTATTGCTCGTGATGCTCGTGTTTCACAAGCCACAGGCTACCGCTACATCCATGAAGCACTCAGGGTTGTTTCCGCCAAATCTCCCACCCTCATCGACGCACTACGCCATGCCAAGGACGCCAATAATCTTTTCGTCTGCCTTGACGGAACACTCATCCGAACAGACCGCGTAGCGAGAAAGAACCCGAAAAACCGTCACGATCTGTGGTATTCCGGAAAACATAAGGCATTTGGTGGCAATGTACAGGTGCTCACTGACGAGAGTGGGTACCCACTATGGGTATCCTCAGTATCTCCTGGATCAACCCACGACATCACAGCAGCGCGTGAGCATGTTCTTGATGCAATAAGCACTGTTGATATTTGCGTTCTTGCCGACAAAGGCTACATTGGTGCAGGTCACAACGTACACACACCGATCAGAGGAAGGAATCTGGCAGATGACGAATACGAGTACAACCGTCGTCTTAACGGTTTGCGAGCACCATCAGAACGAGCAAACGCCATGCTCAAACAACTCAAAGCACTACGGCGTGTAACACTATGCCCTAAAACCATTACAGCCATCGCAAAAACTGCTTTAGTCGTCCTACACCTAGCCCGCAAAATACTCTGGTGAGAAAACCTCACTGCGCCCCCAACACTTTTGAAGCGCAAGCATTTGCGCTAAAATCTATCTCAGCAATCACCGCTTAAATGTGTCTACTTTTCGGGGGTCGCGCCCTGATTACTTCAGTCGATTCGGTAGCATTTACTGGCACGCCAATCGTGCTGAAACTCGCAGCCATCAGTGCTGCAAGAATTGTTTTAGTGATGCGCATTTTCCCCTCCTTAGGGTGATACTGCGAGCGAATTCCCCGAAATCGAATCGCTTTTTGGGTTATAACGCTTCGCTTTTGTCTGGATAGTTGATACCAAGATACAGCTAAACGGAATGTGTATCAATCATAAATTTCTTATAATACCCCCGTCCAAGATTCAAAAAGATAAACTATTGCGTCAATAAATTATTAGCTATAGCTTATTTTTATCGGGAAAACGTTGTTTTTATGGGTTTAACGTGGTATTTTAAGTTATTTGCTGGCTTACTTGGGATTGCTCAGTGAGGTCACTAAAAATTCTTACGCTAAGTCAAGTTTCGAATTATAGGGGGTAATGCACGATGATTGCGACGTGACCTTTGTTGAATTTTGAACGACGTTACACTGATAAAAAAATGAGGTTTTCTTACCAGGGCTTGTTGTCGTCGAGGTGTGGGCAATAAGTGCAGTTGTGATGAGTGCTGTGGGGCGTAGGAGCAAAGGCTTACTCGTTACAGTGAGGTTTTCTCATCAGGAAAATGCGTATGAAACGCTGACTTGTGGTTATAAGCGTTTTGTTGGTGGAACGTCTTAACCGAGGGCCGAATAGTTGGCCCGGAATGGTTTTGAAGATTAAAATTATTTTGAGAGGAACTTCCCATGCTGGTGTTTTCTCAAACTTCTTTGACGCAATTTCTACTGCTCGCACCATTAGCGCGTGGTGACACGCGCAAAGTGCTTTCGTGACCGCCGTCCATACTAGCCTGCAGCAACCTGTTGGACACAAGCAATCATGCTGCTGAAACGAGCTTTATGGTCAGAATCAACAATCTGACTATCGACTGTAATGCACGCGTTTCTAAGGGCATAAGGCTACCGCTGCTCCCACGAAGCACTTGTAGCTGTTTCTGCCAAAGCCCCTTCTTCTTATAGATGTGCTACGTCATTCCTAAGCAAGAAAAAGGACTTGTTTTTCTCTTGATTTTGGCACTAACCCGGATTTTTCATGGGTGTGGGGTGAAAAGGTGAGCAAAAAGTAAAGAAAGTGCTTCTTGACCTGCTAGAATAGAGATGTTTTGAAGTCAATAATCTAGGCAGAAAGAAACACTTTCAAGGTGAAGACTACCACATACATTCCACGGGTTGCTAGCTGTTCTCATCTTGTATCCGGTGCGGGGGTGTTACCGTTTGCTCACGTAGCCGAATTGGTGGGAATAAGTGACTGCCTTGATTCCGCTTTGCCGCGTTCTGGGCTCACGCACACGTTAGGGGATGTGTGGGTGAATCTGGCTTTATCGTTGATTGCTGGTGGGGATGATGTCCACGACATCACCTTGCTTTCTTCTGTTTCAACCGCGTTAGCATCAAAATCGTTACCGTCAGTGACAACCGCATGGCGGCGGATCACAGAATATGCAGATACCAGCGAGCATGTGCGAGAAGGGTTTATCCACGCAGCGAAACAAGCTCGCACTAGGGTGTGGGATTTGTTAGGTGATCACGCTCCGCATCGGGTGGCAACAGTTGAACAACCACTGGTTATCGATATTGATGCCACGTTGATTACCGCACATTCCGATAAGGAAAACGCGACGCCTACCTATAAGAAAGGCTTTGGTTTCCACCCGTTATGTGCCTTTATTGATTACACCAGCATCGGTCTGCCTGGTGGGGAGTTTCTTAACTGCCTGCTTCGACCAGGAAATGCCGGGGCAAACACAATTCGTGATCACTGCCAGCTTGTTGACGAGATTCTTGCCACCCTGCCTGATCACAGTGATGGTCAACCCTGGGGCAAACGATTAGTCATCCGTGCTGACAGTGCTGGTGGGACAAAGAAATTCATCAGTTTCCTCAACGATCACAACCTTGGGTATGTTCTGGGTTATTCCGCCCCGCCGACAGCGCGCATCACCCTTGACCATCACCTTCAATCCCAACAAACAACCAACGCTGATACACAACACTTGGGAACCAGTGCTCACACAGGCAAAGACTGTGATCGGTGGGATACTCGGGTGCCGATTGTGCGTGCTTCAGGGGATCTGGTTTGTGATGAGAACCATTTCCTTGAAGACATCACCGGACTACTGCGCACCGCAAATATAGATGAGCACCAACCTTTGGTGAATCTTCTAGCTGACTACCCCGAGGATATGCGTGTTATCGCACGAATCGAACCACCCCACCCAGGGTGCCAACACAGTCTTTTCAACCAACATGGTGTTCGCGCCCAACTGTGCGTAACGAACCTTATTGGGAATATTCAACACATTGACTACTGCTACCGTAATCGGTCTTTATGTGAACAACACATCAAAGACACCAAAGACCAAGGCCTTAGTAAACTGCCGTTTAAACAATTCGGGGCGAACCAAATCTGGTGTTTGATCGTTGCACTATCCCACCAACTTCTTACCTGGACGAAACTCATCGACGCCTGCCACCACAAGGATCATTCACACCAAGAAACAAGCAAGCCTTGGTGGACATGGGTGCCGAAGACTATCCGTGTAAGGTTTGTTGCGGTTGCATCAAAAATCACCACAAGCAGCAGACGCATCATCCTCCAGCTTGACCAGCACAACCCCCACACCCACACACTGGTCACGCTTATTGGCTACACCCAGAGCCTTCTACAGCCACGCTGGAAGAAACGAAAACCCTAACACCCCTAGGCCCACACACGCGATCTGGCAGCCACACTGCAGGCACACCCCAACCCCCAAACCCCACACAACTTTATGGACGCACACCTTGCCCTAAAAACCACGAATCAAAGGGCGAAGGTGAACCAACCAACCCCACAAACACACCACCCCAACCCACCACCACCAAACCCACCCCATGAAAAATCTGGGCTAATAAGAACGAATAGGGGCGCTTGAGAAGAACCCAAAAACCACCATGACCTGTAGTCTCGAAGGCAAACATAAAGCTTTTGTCGCCAACATCCAAGTGTTTAACTGTCACACTGGGTACACATTATGGGTTTCCTTGAGTTTCGGCTTGGATCTTCACATGAGATCACATCCGCACGTCACAACTTCACTTTGGATTAAAGAAAACCTCCATTTCGCCATCATTCCGCTCATTGCCTTGGTTATTTTTGCAACAGCTGCACGACCACTATTCAGCGCCCAAGTGTGGAAGGCAAAGGTAGCACTGTGGGGTGTGGCTGCCACCGTCCTGCTGTGGGGTATTGCTTACCTTGGGCCTGAAAAACACGCTTTCGCCACTGTCATCAGCGTGATAGCGGGACTTATGATCTTTACCATGGCTGCCCTTGGCGAAAGAAAGCAACAGAACAACGCGGACCAGCACAAAGTGGCAGTTTAAAGGAGGGAATCTAGCTAAAGCGTGCGTGCTATTTCACGAGGATATTCGTGCCTCAACATTTTTGAAGAATTTCAGCACTAGCTGCACAAAGGGAATGCGTACATAAGGGGCAAGAAGGTTGTGCAACACATCAGTGAGCATATTTCCAGATGCCACTGGTGGTGCGTGAGGGGTGGGGGAAGCAGCTGGGTGTTGTGGTGCTGGTGGTGATGGCAGGGTGCGGCTTGGGGCTGGTGTGGTTGCATGTGGTCGCGGTGAAGGTAGTGCAGGTGGGGCAGGAGATAGAGTGGCTGCTGTGGGTAAGCTGATGCGAACAAATCGATATCTCGAACCTTTATCGCCCAGTAAGGAACGTGCATCCCATTCCTGTGCGCCTTCGGCACGAGGGTGCTGGTTGACTACAACCTGGTGGGAAGAATCAGGGGTGATGGAAGTACCGAAGGCACGATCGGTTCCCACTGCAGTGACTGTGCCTGCAGTGAGGAGAAATTGGCTTGGCCGCACCTGAACACCCATATAAGTCAGGCCGTCGCGGCTGTGTGGCTGTGTGAGGTTCCCGCCGATGGCGGTGAGATCCCCGCCGGTGATATGCAAAAATCCGGTACCGGCACTCACCCCAGTAGCGCCCCACAAACCGTGTCGGTTTTCAGCATGGACCTGGCCTTTTTCCACGGTGATTCCAGTGGTGGCCGACAGTGCGCTGCTGGCGACTGCTGTTTTGTTTTGAATTGCTCGAATAAAAGGGCCTGCGAGTTTCAGGTGCCCACTGGAGGTGATACAGCCGTAGGTTTGAGAGGGGTGAGAAAAGTCGGTGTTTTTGATGTGCACATCGAGGCTGCCAGTGCCGGTGAAAGTCAATGAGGAGTGGGTGCCACCATCGTGTTCGATGCCCACGCTGTGGGCGAAATGTGGGTGGATGGTTATGGAGTTGGCACCGTCGATGTGGATGGTGAGATCTTTGACAGTGGAGTAGATCCCAGAACGTTTGGCAGTATCGGTGGGGTGGGTGCTGGGTGTGGTGTCGTTGGTGGGTGTGGTGTCGTTGGTGGGTGTGGTGTAGTTGATGGTTGCGTTTGTCAGCCGCAGGGTGTTGGTTGCGGGGAGGAATTTGGCGGTGCCGTCTCCGAGAATGTCGCGGTGATTGCGGCTGGTTACTTCGGTGCCGGCAATCCACAGCCCATAGTTTTCGTGGGCATGGCTGGGTGTGGGTGATCCCAGCAGGATCAGGAGGAGGGTGCACATTATCGCGGTGAATATGCTGTGTCGCTGGGGTTGATGGGTATGGACTTTGCTTCGGTGATCGTGGGTGTGGGCTTGGGTTAAGGGGTGCATGGTGGAATGAGTGTCTGTGCTGCGATTGTAGTGGGCCTATTCGTGTGCATTTATCCATGCTAATGAGTGCTTTAAGCAAGAGGTTAAGCTGTGAAACATTCACAGTTTTCACGCACGGAAGTCCCCACAGACAGGGGTATTTCTCTTATGTGTTCATTATTTTTTGCACGTTACGACAAGGGCGGGGGTGTGCATTTTTATTGTGCGCGATGAAAATAGGCAGTCGGATTGTACAAGAGACAAGATGAGTATGTGCGATACAGCAGTAAAAACTTGTCCGCTGTGGGGGTTTGAAGTGTGCGAAGCAGTTAGCTGCTGCGGCGGGGCTGAGGCAGGCAGGCGGCAAGGATGGCAGCGGCGCTGACAAGTTCAAGAATGAGGTAGTCCCCACCGTAGCTCGGTTGTGGCCAGGGGGCGCGGGCAAGCCACATGGCGGCGGTTATGGTGAACGCAGCAATCAGTGCTGGTGCGGGGATTAGGGTGTAGCGCAGGATTGCCCACACGGTGGCGATGATGGGCACGATCCACCATCCCACCGCGCAGCTGAGCCCTAGGCTAATTGCGAGAAAGCTGATCCAGCGCAGGCAGGTGGAGGAGGTAGGCTCGCTGTGCGATTGTGATGTGCTTGCTGTGGTCTGTGGACGCCTGCGGTGGGCGATGATGCAGATGACGCTGAGCAGCATCACAATCCCAGCACTCAGTGCGCCGAAAATGAGCCCATACTGGTAGGAGCGGGCATGGCTGAAGTGGAGGTGGAACTCGCCACTTGCCCCAGCGGGGATGAGGTAGGCCTGCATTCCGGCGTTGAGGGTGGTTGCGTCAAGCGCGTGACCGTTGAGGGTGCCTTTTAGTCCTGGGTTGTGGCTGCGGCTGGTGAGCAGGTAGCGGTCGTGGTCGCTGGGGCTGATGTGCGCCTGCGTGATCACTCCAGTGTTGGGCTGAAGTACACCGCGCTGATCGGGGGTTGGGAGGGTGGCGACGTCGATAAGCGCAGGTGGGGTTGGTGCATCAGCTGCGGTGAGCGAAATGATGCGGGCGTAGCTATCGAGATCGTGCCAGCCGGGGCCAAGGTGGATGCTCGCGCCACAGCGGTAGCGTTGGGTGTCGATGAGCACGCTGGTTGTGCACGGGGTTGTGTGCACGGTGAACTCGCGTGCGACAGCAACGTGGAAGCGGCGCGAAATCTGCTCGGTGGGGGTGAAGATGCGCTGAAAAAGGTAGCTGGTGGCGTTCGGGGAGGTAGCGGGGACCTCGATGTGGTGGCTGATGGGGTGGCGGGCAAGGCTGATTTCTGCCACGCCGATGGGTGTGGCGGCGTGACCTATGCTCAGGCGCAGGTGGGTGATGTTTTTGCCGGGCAGTTGCAGTTGTGTGCGCTTGCCGGTGGTGAGCACTTGTGTCACTGTGCCTTGGCCGGTATCGAGGGTGATTTCCACCGCAACAGGCGTATCGACGCCGCGAGCAGCAAGCAGTACTGTTGCGGTCGGTTCGGCGACAGGGTGGTCGGGGATCAGCTCAATCCACGGTGTGCCGGTGGCGCCGAGTCTGGGGTACCAGGCGGTGGAGTCGCGCCCATCGAGAGCGGCACTGGCTGAGGCGTTGAGGTTGGGGCGGGGGAAGTTGGTGGCATCGCAAGCACAGGAGGACACTTTAATTTGCCCGCCTTCTTCTTTCAGACGGGTGAGTGGCCCTGCCGAGGGGTAGTCTTTGACAGGGTTGAGCACATCGGTTGCCGCATCGGGGTTGGTCAATGGGCCGGAGGTGGCGTGCAAGCTGCCGTAGTTGCGGGCAACAGCCATGGGGGTGTCGGTGACGATGTCGGCATCGGAGTCGACGAGTTGATAGGAGCCTTCGGGCAGTAGGTTGAGTACTTCGCCACCGCCGGCCACCCGCGGAACGTGGGTGGTGCTGAGCATCAGTGAGCGCGTGGGGTTTATCAACGCAATGCTCACAGGCCCAAAGTGGTGGATGTCTGCTTTCGGGAATGTTGCGGCAAGGTCGATGGTTGGTGATGGGCTGGGAGTGGAAAGATCGTTGCGCACAAGCACTGCGCCAATGCCATGCCGCTGGAGGTTTGCTGCACTGAGTTCATCGCTGAGCCCATCGACCCCGCGGATCGTTTCCGGTGAAACTAGTGGGATGGAATCGCGGACCGCCCACGGCACCTGAAGGAGGGGTTGGGCGGGTTCGTCCCTGGTCCAGCCCCAGCTGTGGCGGGCGAAGGAACTGGCGGGCAGGATGAGGGTGCGGGTGTTGGCCGCGTGGGTGTTGAGGAAATGGGTGGCCTCATACCAGTAGGAGGGGATATGGCTGAAAGAGCCTGCGGGTAGGAGTTGGCCGGACCATACAGGCGCGCTGGAGGTGAGCACACTTAAGGCAATGAGGCTGGTGGCGGCTGCTTTTTGGGTGATGTTCAGCCAGGAGATACGGCTAAGTACGCAGCCTAGCGCGGCGATCCCGATGCTTAAGGGCAGGCGGATCAGCGGGTCGAATTTGTGCACATTCCGCAGTGCCGACCCGAGTGGGGAATCAAGAAATGCGGTAACAAGGTGCGCTCCTGCAAGGATGGTCAGCCCGAGCCCTATGAGCAGAAGCCAATAGTGTGACTCCACAGTGTTGTGGACACGGCGATGCAAAGCAGAAAGACCCCACAGGCCAAGACCGGCAACAATGAGCCCTGCGATGATGAAAACTTCTTCGGTAGCCTGGGCATGGCCAGCGACACGTTCGGTGGAAATAAAGGGAGTCCAGCTGGTGGTGCCGCGTAAGATTTCGGCGAGGTTTAACCAACGGGTGGTCACATGGGCGTTTTCAATGAAGTCGGTAAAGGGTGGGGAAAAGCGCCCCAAAAGAATTAAGGGCCACAGCCACCAGGCGCAAACCAGTATGCATCCGAGTATCCACAGCAGAAAATGCCTGAGGGCATGGCGGTGGCGTTGGATGATATGCACTACAAGATACAGCCCAGTGGGAACACACGCAGCGGCACTGGCGGTCGCATTGATTGCCCCTAAACAGCCCACGGCCAGTACAGATCCAGCTACCGGGAGAATAACGGGCCACCGCGGATTTCCACCGTGGCGCATGCGCACAAAGGGAAGCAAGATCCAGGGGGTGAGCATCACCGGCCAGGTTTCTGACGAGATCGCACCAATGGTGGCAATGGTGCGCGGGGCGAAAGTATAAGCCAGGGCTGCAAGAAAACACAGCACAATCGGCAGGACCTGTTTGCCGTGGCGTGCGCGTTGTACACGATCATCAGAAGAACTACTGCGATCAGTATCTGGTGAAAGGTGTAATCCAAGGCTGGTGGCAAGGAGGAAAAAACCACTGAAACCCACGCTCAACACCAAGCCCCACCACAGGCGTTGGATAATCCAGGCGGGCACCCCGATCCAGTGGAAGAGGAGGAAAAATAATCCTTGGGGGAAAAGATAGCCGTAGGCCTGGTTCTGAAGTTGGCCGAAGGTGAAACGGTCGTTGTAGATCGACCACGCCGAAGAAAGGAACTGGCCGGGGTTTAAAACGAGGTCGAGTTTAGTATCGGCGGTAATCAGCCCAACAGGTTGGAGGAAGGCGGCGAGAAAACACAGAATAATCCCGCCGCAGAGTAAACCTCGCGCAAGCCCAAGCTGTGTCGCAGCATGCCGTAAGTGTGAACGCACGCAGGTGAGGGCGTCGATACGCGAAAGTGTACGCAGCGGCAAAACGTCGCCCATATGCTTGGCGTTAGTTGCGGGAACCGTATTCGGGATCGCCGAGGCGCGCATGTTCAGCACTCACGCTGGGGTGTTCGGCAACAGCGTTGGCGTTGCTGATCAGCGAAGCGCCCACGATTGCCACAATGCCCAGCGCAATACCGATCGCCCCACTAGCGATGGTGGGGCCAAGTGTGCGCCGCGGGAGTGAGTCGCTTTCGAAAGCCATAGCACCCAACATAGCAGCCATCGTTGAAAAAGGGAACGAATGCCCCACCAAACATGCAGCACGTGATAAGGGTGTATAGCAGCTGCGATGGGGGGATAAGACAGCGCTGATGTGGCCTGTATATCTCTTGTTTGCTCGGTGTGAGATTTCGTCTCACGGGCTGCAAAGAGAATGTAATGGTGGTTAACTGGATAAGTTATGAACACTTTTCGCGCGTTAGCATTCACGACAACACTCAGCAGCACTGTCTGCGTGGGCGGATGTTCACTGGGTGCCGATAGTGCGAACGAGTCCGTATCAACCAGCAGTGTTCACAGCACAGCAGCGACGTCAACGTCTACGGTGCCGGAATCTAGTGTGCAGACGACTCCCACGCAGGAAGGAGCACAGCGGGAGCAGCTGCGCCGCGATATCGGGCAGCTGATGATGGTGGGGGTGCGCAACTTCGATGACGCGCTCTATGCCCTTGAGCAGGGCGCAGGTGGTATTTTTATTGGTTCCGATACCGACCCCGCGCTGTTAGAGCAGCCGGGGCGTGATCTGCGCGCACTGCGGGAGAAGGTGGGGCGTGCGTTTGCGGTGAGCATTGATTTTGAGGGCGGTCGGGTGTTGCGCCACCCGCAGGTGCTGGGAAGTTTCACCTCCCCGCGGCAGATGGCTGCCACGATGAGCCCGCAGCAGGTACGCGAGGTGGCGCTTCAGATGGGGCAGTCGCTGGCCGAGCATGGGATTACGGTTAATTTTGCCCCCGTGGTTGATCTTGATGGTGCGGGTTTAGATGTTGTGGGCGATCGGGCGTTTTCTTCCGATCCGCAGATGGCCGCTGACTATGCTGCGGCGTTTGCGGCCGGGATGCTGGATGCGGGCGTGACTCCAGTATTTAAGCATTTTCCCGGCCATGGGCGCGCGAGCGGGGATTCTCATGTAGGTGGGGTGGTCACGCCCCCGCTGGAGGAGCTGTTTAACCACGATCTGCGTCCCTTTGCGCAGGTGAGTGGGGTAGAAGGGGCGGCGATGATGCTGGGGCATATGCAGGTGCCTGGCTTGCGGGATTATCAGGGGCAGGAGTCGCCTGCGTCGTTGAATGATGCTGCGTATCGCTTGTTGCGTGAGGGCGACTATCCTGGTGCGGTGCCGTTTGGGGGCGTGATTTTTACGGATGATTTGTCGGGCATGCGCGCAATTAGTGATATTGCTTCGATTCCTGATGCGGTGATGCTGGCGCTTGTTGCGGGCGCTGATCAGGCTTTGTGGATTTCCACGCAGCAGCTGCCTGAAGCGATCGATGCGATGGTTCATGCTGTGGATTCGGGGCTTATCGACGCCGAAACGGTGTCGGCCAAAGCGCGGCGGGTGCAGTTGATTCAACGCTGATGATGGGCGTGTGCTCAAGGTGCGCGCAATTGTTTTATGAGAGTTTCTGAGAATCCCTGTAAATTAGGTGTGGTGATGAAGAGCGCTAAGAAGCCTGTACAGGTGAAGAAGAAATCCAAGGCGGGTGTGGTTGTCGGTGGTTTCTTTTTCGGCCTGCTGTTCCTCGGTGGTGTCGCCTATGGTGCCGACATGGCTTTATCGCAGGGGACTTTGCCGCGTGGAACCACTGTGGGTGGGGTTGATATTGGTGGCTTGAGTCGTGAGGATGCCACAGCCCGTTTGGAGTCTTCGCTGGATTCGAAGCTGAGCCGTGAGGTGAAGGTTTTAGCAGGTGAGATGGAGGCGTCTTTTGATCCGCAGGTTGCTGGTTTGAGCGCGGACTGGGCGAAAACTCTTGACGGGGTGGATGCCCAGTCGTGGAATCCGTTTGTGCGCATCATGTCGTTTGTGAAGAAAACGGAAATCCCCATTGTCTCCCACATTGATCAGGCGAAGCTTGACCCGGAGCTTGATCGCCTGACCCAGGTGCTGGGCCGTGAGGCGGTTAATGGTGTGGTGTTTTTACATGAGGGTGCGGTGAAGGTGGAGCCTGAGCCTTTAAATGGGCAGGTTGTTGATCGCTCCCACCTCGCCACGAGCGTAACCTCGGAGTGGCTGCACCCGCAGGGTGTGACGGTGGATGCGAGCATCATCACCCCTGAATACGATGCGGCGAAAGTTAAGCAGCTTGTCGACGGCGTCGCAAAGCAAGCAGTGTCCGGCCCTGTGATCCTGCACGGGCGTGATCATGTTGATGGCGTAATCCCGCCGGAGCGCATGGGCGAAGTGGTGACCTTTATCCCAGAAAACGGCCAGTTCCGCACCGATATTAACCATGAGGCGGCGAAGAATATTCTGCTTGAGGCACTGCACAGCACCGAAGTGCCTCGTGCGAATGCCACCATTAATTTCTCCGGCGCATCCCGCCAGGTGATTCCTCACCGCGATGGTGTGCGCATCGACTGGGAGAAAACCTTCGAAGGCATTAATGAGCGCATCATCGGCACCGAAGCCCGCGAATTTGAGGCCCTCTATATCGACGATCCAGCCACCTTCACCACCGAAATGGCTGAAGTAGCCACCTTTGACCAGCTCGTGAGCGAATTCAGTACCGGCGGCTACTCCGCTGCCTCCGGCGTCAATATTGCCAGGGTTGCCCAAATGGTCAATGGTGCGATCGTCGCCCCCGGCGAAGTGTTTAGCCTCAACGGCTACACCGGCCCACGCGGCACCGCCCAAGGTTTCGTCGAGTCCGGAATTATTTTGAACGGCCGCGCCGACAAAGCCGTTGGCGGTGGCATTTCCCAATTCGCCACCACCCTATACAATGCCGCCTACTTCGCCGGTTTCGATGATGTCGCCCACCAAGCCCACAGCTACTACATTTCCCGCTACCCCGCCGGCCGCGAAGCTACTGTGTTTGAAGGCAGCATTGACTTAAAATTCCGCAACAACTCCCCCTACCCGGTACGCATTGTCACCTCCGCCGGTGGTGGCACAGTCACGGTGCAGTTCTATGGCGTGAAAACAGTGCAAGTGGAATCTGTTAACGGTGGGCGCTGGGCCCCAACCCAACCCAAGACCGTGACGGTTCCAGGCCCTGGTTGTTCCCCTTCTTCGGGCGCGCCGGGCTTTACCACCAGCGATACTCGGATTATTCGGGATCTCAATGGTGTTGAGCTTTCCCGCAGCACCCAAACCACGGTGTACGACCCGTCACCGATTGTGCGCTGTGGATAAACACCCATAGTTTTTGAATACAGAGCCCACCAAGAAGCAGTGAAATACGTGCTTCTTGGTGGGCTTTTAGCATGTGCACGATCAAACTCGTGAGCTTACTCGACCTTTAGTCCGAAGGGTGGCTGGTTTTGAAGGGTGTGGGGTGGAAAGGTCGAGTTAGCTTTCGGGTAGGTGGCATGTGCACGGTTCATGTAGTTGAGAGTTCGTGTGTTTACTCGACCTTTAGTCCGAGGGTGGGCTGATTTTCAAGGGTGTGGGGTGGAAAGGTCGAGTTAGCGTTTGGGCGGGTGTGGCTAGTGCTTTGAGGGGCAAAGAAGAATCCCCATCCTCCCACCAGGGCGGTGGATGGATAGGGATTGTGAAAAAGATGGGGGGCGTTTATGCTGCCATGAACTCAGGGCTCATATCAGTATGAGGCTTAGGCTCGATGCCGAGCTTGAGCAAAAGATTACGCACATGCGTCTCAACCTCATCGCACATATAGTGCACAAGCTGCTTATCCGAAGTATCCTTCGTGATCTCCCACGTCTGAGCATGCGAATCAATAGTGGTAGTCTCACCAAAAATAATGACCTCATCCACCCGATCCACAGTATGCGGATTGAAAGTCTTCGGCTTCAAATCCTCAGTAGGAACACCACGTTCCTTCAAAACCTCAATCACCAAAGGATCAACCTGAAACGCAGGGCTCGTGCCCACCGAACGGACGAACACCTTCTCGCCACCAAGGAAACGAGCATAAGCCGAAGCGATCTGGGTACGAGCAGCATTATCCTCAGAAACAAAAAGGATGCGTGAACACTCAGCGCTACGGGGATTATGTTCCCGCTGAGCAAGAGTATGGCGCATGAATTCATGCAAGGAATGGGGGGAATCATTCTCGCCTGCAAGAGTAGGGGAAGATGCCTTGGTTGCGGCTTGATCGTCAACAAGGAAGGCATTAAACAGCTGACCCCACCGAGACGAGAGCTTCGTGGACTTACGTCGGTGTAAAAACGGCATGTCTTCTGTCGCTCCTTTCTAAGTGGATTGGATAAAAAGCTGAGGGCTAAAGAAGAATAACCCCGACCACAATCGTGAAAAATTATTACCCCCATAGAGAAAGGGAGGGTAGTTTCTCACCACTATGGCACGATGTTTTGTATACCTTACACGCAAAAATGGTTGGTGCAAACCAATTATTGATATTTTCCCGAAGATTTTTTCGCAGCTACGCAGCACAACTGCCATGAGCAGGACTTTTGCTACGTTGCTTTCAGGCTGGGGATTGGGAAAAAAATTTTACCCAGCGTGTCTGAAAAGTGTTCAGGGGCACATGTTTTTCCCGACAGACAGTAACGATGCTGGGGTAGAATGTGCGCGTCGTGAAGCGAAAAAGCTAGGATAAAGCTGTGCTTTATTCCGATCACGATATCCGCGCCGCCATCGAAGCGGGCGAACTTGGCATTGACCCTTTCGACCCTGAGCTCATTCAGCCCTCCAGCGTTGACGTACGCATGGACAGGTTCTTCCGGGTTTTCAACAATTCCAAGTACACCCACATCGACCCAAAGCAGCAACAAGACGAACTCACCAGCCTCGTAGAAGTCGCCGAGGATGAGCCGTTTGTGCTGCACCCCGGCGAATTCGTGCTCGGATCAACGTTGGAGAAATTCACCCTCCCAGCACACATGGCAGGGCGACTAGAAGGAAAATCTTCCCTTGGTCGCCTTGGTCTGCTCACCCATTCCACCGCCGGGTTCATCGACCCCGGTTTCTCCGGCTACATCACCCTAGAGTTGTCCAACGTGGCGAACTTGCCGATCACACTGTGGCCTGGAATGAAAGTGGGGCAGCTTGCACTGTTCAAGATGACATCACCCGCCCAAACCCCCTACGGTTCCGGCACTTTGGGATCGAAGTATCAAGGTCAGCGCGGCCCAACCCCATCGCGAGCGTATTTAAATTTCCTCTAGTACATGAATTAGGAGACCTGGAAAATTGAAAATGACGGTGATCGGCACAGGATATCTTGGTGCCACTCATGCTGCCTGCATGGCCTATCTTGGGCATGAAGTGTTGGGCGTCGATTCCGAAATTGGCAAGGTGGAGGCGCTTAACGGCTCCCGCGCCCCGTTTTTCGAGCCGGGGCTGGACCCGCTACTGCACCGCCATTTAGGCGAAACACTCAATTTTTCAGATTCCTATAACGAGGCCGCTAACTTTGCCAACGTGCACTTCCTGTGCGTGGGCACGCCACAGCAGGACGGGAATTTCAGCGCCGACATCAGCCAGCTTCGCGACGCCGTAAGCAAACTCGTGCCCCTGTTGCGCGGACACCACACCATCATTGGTAAGTCGACCGTTCCAGTGGGTACTGCTGCTGAACTGCAGAAACTTGCCGATGCTCTGTGTGTTCCAGGTTCGGCCATTGATATTGCGTGGAACCCTGAGTTTGTGCGCGAAGGTTTCGCCGTGGCGGATACGGTGCGCCCGAGCCGCATCGTGGTTGGCCAGCGCCCTGGTTCGCAAGCCGCGAACATTGTTCGCGAAATTTACACCACCCCGTTGGACAGTGGAATGCCGTTTATTGTCACCGATTTGGCCACAGCCGAGCTGGCCAAGGGCGCATCGAATGCGTTTTTGGGCACCAAGATCAGTTTTGCAAACGCGATGGCTGAGGTGTGCGAAGCCGCAGGTGCTGATGTGGTGCAGCTGACGGAAATCATGGGTTACGATGACCGCATTGGATATAAGTACTTAGGTTCCGGCCTTGGTTTCGGTGGCGGTTGTTTGCCGAAAGATGTTCGTGGTTTTATTGCCCGCGCCGGTGAGTTGGGTGCTAACGATGCCTATGCGTTTTTGCGTGAGGTCGATTCGATTAATACCCGCCGTCGCGAGCGGATGGTCACCATGATCACCAAAATGATGGGTGGTACGGTTCTTGGCGGCAAGATTGCTATCTTAGGCTGTGCTTTTAAGCCGGATACGGATGATGTGCGCGATTCGCCCGCCTTGGATGTGGCTGGTCAGCTGTTGATGAAGGGCGCACGTGTGACCTTGTATGATCCGCAGGCGATGGCCAATGCTCGTCGAGCATATCCAGCTTTAAGCTTCGCGCATTCAGCTGAAGAGGCTGTTGCCGGTGCCGATCTGGTGGTGTACGCCACCGATTGGGGTGAATTCCACCATCTGAAACCCCACGCTTTGCGTGATCTTGTGTCCACCCCGATCATTATTGATGGCCGCAATGCGCTCGATCCGTGGGAATGGTTGAGTGCTGGCTGGACGTATAAGGCAATGGGGCGTAATTTTTAATGCTGTTAGTGTTCTCCCTTCACTGAATAAAAGGGGGTGAGTATTCTCATGGCATCGAAAAACAGGAAGCGTGGCGTAGAGCTTGATCGACGAATGTGGAAGATGAATCCTGATCGCCTTCAGGAGCATCTTGTGCTGAAAGGTCGAGCCCGCACCATTCCTGATAAGCGTAAGAAAGCAAATAAAGAGGCCTGCCGCCGTGGAAAGTGGCAGGCCTTTGGCCTTTCTAGTGGTGGTGTCCGCCGAGTTTCATCTCCTTGGCACCGGTGGCTGTGCTCACGGTGTCGGGGACGGTGAAGGCGGCAAAGATGGTGGTGATGGGCACAGCCAAGGTGAGTGCGAATGCGCCGACGGCGGAGCGCATCAGCTCAGTGGCCATCACATCGGAGGTCAGTATTTGGCCAATGGGGCGGTCGGTGACACTCAACAGCAGCATGGTGGGCAGGCTGGCGCCGGTGTAGGTGAGCACGAGGGTATACACCATGGAGGAGATGTGGTCGCGGCCGACCTGCATGGCGGAGACGAACAGCTGCCACGGGGTGGCGTCGGGATTGAGTTCGGCGAGTTCGTTGACGGTGGAGGCTTGGGCGATGGCGACGTCGTTAAGCACACCGAGCGCACCGATGGTAAAGCCGCACAGCATCAGCCCGATCACGTTCACGTCGGGCAGGTAGAGCAGGATGTACAGGTTTCCTTCTTCGCCGAGCCCGCGCAGATTGGTGTGTTCGATGGCGGCGGTGGCGAGCAGCGCGGAGATGCCCAGCGCCATCATGGTGCCGCCGAGTGCGGAGGCGGATTTCCAGTTGAAGCCGTGAACTAGCAGTACCACGAAAAGTAGGATGAGTGCGCCGGAGAATACGGCGATGGCGATGGGGTTTGCGCCGATGAGCAGGGCGGGCAGGGTGAAGTAAGCGACCACCCCCATGGTGAGGAACAACCCGATCAAAGCGCGCACGCCGCGCATGAGTGCGAGGGCGATGATGGAGATGGCCATTGCTATTGCCCAGATGATGAGCTGGTTGGCGCGTTGGAGGTCGCCGAAGGCGTAGCGGGTGTTGCCTTCGGCGTCGGTGGATTCGATCACGCGGATGCGAGTGCCGATCTCTAGGTCGGGTTCGCCTTTTTGCCCAGCGTTGACGAGGAGGGTGCGCATGCCGGCGTTATCGCCTTCGGTGATTTCGGCGATGAACCAGGTGCAGTCGGTGTCAGCACCGGGTGTGATGCGCGGTGAGGTGTCGAAGAGTGCGCCGGCTTCGTTGGTGGTGCATGCCCCGGGTTGTTGGGTGATGATGGTGGCGTCGAGTTGAGTATGCCCGAGTGGGAATGCGGTGTAGAAGTCGGGGGAGATGTTGGGTTCTTTGTCGCCTGGCCACATGAGGCTGACCCCACCGATGCCGACGATTGCCCAGATTGCGAGGAAAACAGCGAGGCTGATGCGCCACAGCGTCCATTTTTTCTTCGCGTGTTCCTGTGCGTTTCTGTGCCTTCCCATTGACTGCTCCTCTCTACATCGGTGGGGGGGTGCTTGTCGACGCCGCCACTGTGTTGACGGTGGTGGCGCGGCGTCGTGGTTGTTACTGCTTGTAGCTGGACAGGAAGTTTCCGAGTCGTTCGATTGCTTCTGCTAGTTCGGATGGCCAGGGGAGGGTGACTACGCGGAAGTGGTCGGGTTTGTCCCAGTTAAATCCGGTGCCTTGGACCATGAGGATTTTTTCTGCTCGAAGGAGGTCGAGCATGAATTGGGCATCGTCGTGGATGTCGTAGTAGTCGAGGTCGAGTTTCGGGAAGGCGTAGAGCGCACCCATGGGTTTGACGCAGCTGACGCCGGGGATTTCGTTGAGTTTTTCCCAGGCGATGTTGCGTTGCCTGAGCAGGCGTCCGCCGTTGCCGGTGAGTTCGTAGATGGATTGGCGTCCGCCGAGTGCAACCTGGATGGCGTGTTGGGCGGGTACGTTGGGGCAGAGGCGGGTGCCTGCAAGCAGGTCGAGGCCTTCGATGAAGCCGCGTGCGTGGTTTTTTGGCCCGGTGACGATCATCCATCCTGCCCGGTATCCGGCTACGCGGTAGGCTTTGGAGAGCCCGTTGAAGGTGATGCACAGCAGGTCGGGGCATAAGGTGGCGATGGAGGTGTGGACGGCATCGTCGTAGAGGATGCGGTCGTAGATTTCGTCGGCGAGGATGAGTAGGTCGTGTTCGCGGGCGACGTCGACGATTTGTTGGAGTACTTGTGGGGAGTACACTGCCCCGGTGGGGTTGTTGGGGTTGATGACGACGATGGCTTTGGTTTTGTCGGTGACTTTTGCTTTGATGTCGTCGATGGAGGGGTTCCAGTCGTCTTCTTCATCGCAGAGGTAGTGCACGGGTTTACCGCCGGCTAGTGAGGTGGCTGCGGTCCACAGTGGGTAGTCGGGGGCGGGGATGAGCACTTCGTCACCGTCGTTGAGCAGTGCTTGGGTGGTCATGGTGATTAGTTCGGAGACACCGTTGCCGAGGTAGACGTCGTCGACGTCGAAGTAGGGGAAATTGGGCACGACTTCGTAGCGGGTGACGATGGCGCGGCGTGCGGGGATGATGCCTTTTGAGGTGGAGTAGCCCTGTGAGGTGGGCAGGGAGGCGATCATGTCGCGCATGATCACGTCGGGTGCTTCGAATCCGAAGATGGCGGGGTTGCCGGTGTTGAGTTTGAGAATGCGGTGCCCGTCGAGTTCGAGGCGTTCAGCTTCGGCTGCGACTGGTCCTCGAATTTCGTAGAGCACGTTTTTCATTTTTTCGGATTGGTCGAAGACGCGCCGCGTGCGCCGTGGCGTTGGTTTTGGGGGTGGGGTGGCTGGGCTGGATTGTGCTTTTTTACTCATGCTGTTAAATTCTGCCACTTTTGCCCCATGCGTGGGTAGTGAACTCGTGCGCGGTTGCTTTTGTGCAAGGCGCTGTGACGTGAGCGCAGGTCATGTCCCTTGTTGCTGTTGTGCGTGTCGACGCCGAAACCCCGCGTGTTGTTATTGCGCGGGGGGTTGCTGTGGGTACCTATTTTTTGAAGCGTTTGATCATTTGGTCGGCCAGTTCCATGGCGTTGTGTGTGAGCTCAGCTTGTTTTTGTTGCCGTATTGCTTTTTGTGCGGCTCGTTGTTGGGCACTCATGAGGTGGATTTGTTGGAGTTGTTGGGCTTGAATACTGCGCTGGTAGCGGAGGCGTTCGCGTTCAAGTTTGCGGGGGTTTGGGGTGTGCCAAGATTTCGGCCCGATTTTCATGATGTACATGAGCACGAAGACGATAGCCCCGACGAGGAGGAATATCGGTTCATGTATTCCCAGTGCTATTTGGATACCAACGGTGCCGAGTGTGGCGAGCGCGACTGTTCCTGCGCGCACGTTGCGCCCAAGGTTGTAGGCGTGGGCGATTTCTGAGGCGGTGTACACCTTTTCAACAACTTGGTTGGGTGCGGCGACTGTTGGGGCGGTGCGCGCTGGTAGGTCGTCGAAAAGCGGGAGGATATCTGTGCGCATCACTGCGGCTGCGATGACGTCGAGGCGTTTTTCGTATTCCGCTAAATCTAACCGACCCGCCGCAAAGTGTGCTCCGAGGTCGTCCATTGCTTGCTGACGTTCGGCATCACTGATGCGGTAATCGGGAAGAAATTGTTGGCTCATAGCTTCTACAATAGCCAACTTTGACACGTATTTTCCTCAGGGAAGACCCTGAAAGATCCACGGTCGAACCTGACCTCACTCACGGCAGGTCGCGTGATGCATACACACGTCAAGCATGACTGTTTAAGATTCATCACAGGGGGTCAAACAAGCGCTTTTCAACCCCCTTTTCTACCGTGAAAGGTGCGAGTGCCTTTAGTCGTCGAGGTTTACGCCGGCTTTGCGTGCGCGGGTTATTGCTGATGTGAAGGTGTGTTTTGTTTCCACCACCTTTGATAGCTGTTGTGCTACGGATTTGAGTTTTTTCTCCGGCCCCATAATCAAACATGAGCCTGCTTCGGGTTCAAACACTAAGCCTCTGAGCGCTATTTTTTGCTCTTTGAGCAGGAAACGGGTGAGGGTTTCGAAGAAGTACCCATTGGGTTCGATGTTGAGTTCAGCGGCGCATTGGCGGATTGTTTCGCTTAGTTTGTGAGTATGTAGCACTACTGCTTTGGGTTCGTTGAGTAAACTCACGGCTCCTTCATCGGTGCTGTTTGTGGGTTCGGGGTCTACTACTACCGGTATGTAGTGTTTGTCTACCAGATTTGGGTACTGTGGCCGTGGTGTATCGATGAGTCCGTAGAGCCCTAATGAATCTTCCAATGCAAACAGTAAGTGACAGTCCATGGGGATCGAATCGGGGGAAAAGTATGTTCCCTCAGGCACGGTTTCTACAAAATCACCTTGAGGTGGGTTTGTATCAAAAACCTGCCGTGAGATAAGTCGCTGTGCCTTTGGGACAAATTCTGCAAGCCGGTCGCGGGGGATAGTAGTAGCTGTTGTGGCAAAACTGCGTTCTATTGGATTCCACGTCGATGCCCCGTGATAGGAGTAGTAGTACTCAAAGGGTACGGGCACAGGTGCGTTTTTGTCTTTGATTATTGTGCAGTATTGTCCGCGTGCGAAGTCTCGTTTTGCGATCATGACTGGTGGGATGAGCAATTCGTTGCGTTCAACCAGTGGGTAGAAGCTGGTATCTGAGGGGTCGTCTATTAAGGCTCGGTAGAGATGCACGTATACCGCTGCGCCGAAGAATGCTTCGGTTGAGACAATCCCACCGGGAATATAACCTGCTGTGGTGTGCAGCAGGCATAACTGCCCTTTCTTAGGCCGTGAACCTTTGACGTTATCTAAAATCAAACGCAGCATATTTTAACCTCCCACTTTTAGCTACTACTTAGGCTGGTTTGGGTTCTTGTGTTTCGCGGTGGATTCTTCCTTCATAGGTGAGGTAGATGCCTAGCCTTGGGCCGTTGTCTAAGAACCATTGTGCGATTTCGCCAGCTACAAAGGTTTGCTGGAGATATTGCGGTACGCGGAACATTCCTAAGGGTTGGGCTGGGTCTTCGGTGACAACAAGGCGCTCTACTTTTTTGATTTGCCGTTCATCGATCGGCAGGTGTGAAAATTCTTCCCTGTAGATCAAGTCTTCGGAGTGTTTCAGTGCTTCCCCTGTGACGGTGGTGGTTGTGCTGATCATGTATGCTTCCACATCGGAGTTGTGAAAGCGCACGGGAAATGCCCGCATAGTAGGGTCGATCTGGGAGTATTCATCAATAAAGGCTTGGTTGGCGTAGAAGAAACCGCTGAGTAGTTCGGTGGCGATATGCGGTGTAGAGGAGGCTAGAGCAGCCAACTGTTCGGGGCTGGCATCTAATTCAGGAATTCGATCTGATGCTCCCATCCGAACCAAATGTGTTTGCTCAAACCGGTAGCTCAAATAATTGTCCGGATACACAAAATCCTCACCGACCCCAAGGTAATCATTGTCGGACAAAATTGCATAATATTTATCTGGATTAATTTTCATGAGAGCATCTCTTGTGTGTACTGATCGCTAGGCTGGTTCTTGTGTTTCGCGGTGGATTCGGCCTTTAGGCTTGAGATAGATCCCTAGCCTAGAGCCGTTGTCTAAGAACCATTGTGCGATTTCGCCCGCAACAAAGGTTTGCTGGAGATGTTGCGGTATACGGAACATTCCTAAGGGTTGTGTTGGGCCTTCGGTAACAACCAGACGATCAGCATTTCTGATATCCCGCTGGTCTACTGGTAGGTCGGCATGTTCTTCTCTGTAGACCAAGCCTTTTGAGTGTTTCAACGCTTCCCCCGTGACGGTGGTGGTTGTGGTTATCATGAACGCTTCCACATCGGAATTGTGAAAGCGCACGGGAAATGCCCGCATAGTAGGGTCGATCTGGGAGTATTCATCTATAAAGGCCTGGTTGGCGTAGAAGAAACCGCTGAGTAGTTCGGTGGCGATATGCGGTGTAGAGGAGGCTAAGGAAGCCAACTGTTCGGGGCTGGCATCTAACTCAGGAATTCGATCTGTTTGGCCCACCCGTAGAAATTGATTTTGCCCAAACCGGTAGCTTAGATAATTGTCCGGATACACAAAATCCTCGCCAACCCCAAGGTAGTCATCCTCGGAAAAAATGACATAGTACGATTCTGGATTAATCTTCATGTTCCTTCCTCTACTTCTCCCGCGACCACCTCGTAGCGGGGTTTTCATGGGTGTGTTCCCTTTAAATGGGCTTGGATTAAAGCCTGCCTGGTGTGGGGTGGCATCAAAGGCATAGGCATGGATAACACCTCACGCCATCACTGAAATTAAACACTGTGCACAATCCTAAACAATCAGCGAAAACCACTACCAGTAGAAACGCACAAAAAAATGCTGATAATCCTCCGAGAAAAGGTTGTAAAAACACGATGGAAAAATTTAAAAATGTGAATCTTGGGAATCGTGCAAGGTTGGAAAAGAGCCTATAAACGCTGTGCCAAGCGTATTGTGGAGAATTAATGAAAATTTGAATGTGATAACAACATTCCGCTCAAGAATAATGATCCTATGTACACCTGCCATGATTGTGTACCTAGAAAATAGCGACGGATGATTCCGAAAAGTATCCCGGCCCAGACTTAAGTTGGCGTTCCTACTCGAACCAAATTGCTCGCCACATTACAAGTACTGTCGTAATGGCATGCCTCAAATATGCGAAAGTAGATTGCCTGTAGGCACGCTGGCCATTGGAACTAGTACCTGCACTGAACCGTATGCTGCGCGGTTGGCTTGGGTTGAACCGAGTGTCGAAGTGGCTAACAAAATCACACTTTTGTCAGCCATGAAAGTACCAACGAAAAACGATCAGTCCTTTGTGTCTGATTCTTTTCCATTGTCGCTACTTGGTTTAGATAGTCCGTCTGCAGATGGTGTGTCAGCGGGCGGTACTGCTGGTGGCGTTACTGCAGGAGGTGTTGCAACCGGAGGTATAGCGGTTGGTGGAACTGCGGCAGGCGGCACTGCTGTTGGTGGCATTCCAGCAGGTGGTGTAGCAGCTGGCGGAACTGCTGTAGGAGGTACCGCTGCAGGTGGTGTTGCAACCGGAGGAACCGAAGCAGGAGGCATTGCTACGGGAGGAACCGCTGCTGGTGGCACTGCTGCCGGTGGTGCAGCCATTGGAGTCGTTGCTGCAGGGGGAGCCACGGCGGGTGGTGTAGCAGCTGGCGGAACTGCAGCAGGTGGCACTGCTGCCGGTGGCGTTACAACCGGAGGTACCGCTGCAGGTGGTGTTGCCGCAGGAGGTGTTGCAACCGGAGGTACAGCGGTTGGTGGAACTGCGGCAGGCGGCACTGCCGCTGGTGGGGTCGCGACAGGTGGTATTCCAGCAGGTGGTGTAGCAGCTGGCGGAACTGCAGTAGGAGGTACTGCTGCTGGTGGAGTGGCTACCGGAGGTACCGCTGCAGGTGGGGTTGCTGCGGGTGGAGTTGCCACTGGTGGGACTGCAGCGGGAGGTGTTGCAACAGGAGGTACAGCGGTTGGTGGAACTGCAGCAGGCGGCACTGCTGTTGGTGGCGTTGCCGCAGGCGGTGCCGCTGGTGGGGTCGCGACAGGTGGCGTGACCACTTGTGGAGTATGCGACTGTGGGGTCTGCGTTGCGGGTGCGCTGGCAGGTTTATCCGCAGGTTTCGTGGATGGTTTAGGGCTCAGTGGGATGCGGGAAGGAGTATCCAAAAAAGCCTTCGCACGAGGAGTCGGAAGATCACCACTAGTGGTGCGCACGGCGTCGTTAAGCATCTGCGCCACATCACGCACAGCCGGGGCGCTATCAGCAACCGCCTTCACACCACCAGACATCATTGTGTTACAAAACGGGCAACCAACAGCAATCGCCCCAGCACCCGTGCCCACAGCCTCAGCCGCACGATTCTCATTAATACGAGAACCCAGCTTCTCCTCCATAAACATCCGGGCACCACCAGCACCGCAACAAAAACCCTCATCACGATTCCTAGGCATCTCCACCAAATTCGCGCCCGTCGCCGCAACCAACTCACGCGGCGGATCAAACACCTTATTATGGCGACCCAAGAAACACGGATCATGATACGTCACAGGAGCCCGATTCTCAGGGCTGCGCGGAATCGGAACCAAAAGCTTCTCACGCACCAAACGATTCAACAACTGCGTATGGTGAAAAACATCAAAATGCCCATCAAAATCCGGGTACTCATTACGCAACGTATTAAAACAATGCGGACACGTCGTAATAATCTTCCGCTGACCTACAGGCACACCAGCAAAAACAGAATTTAACGTCGCAGTATTCTCAGCCGCAAGCTGCTGGAACAAAAACTCATTACCCGCACGCCGCGCCGGATCACCCGTACACGTCTCACCCTTCGACAACACCGCAAACTTCACACCCGCCGTATGCAAAAGCTCAACCACGGCACGAGTCGTACGCTTACCCGCATCATCAAACGCGCCAGCACAACCCACCCAGAATAAATACTCAACATCGGTGAAATCATGCACATCCTCACCAAAAACAGGAACCTCAATGCCATCGCGACGCGCCTGCTCAACCCAGCCCGCACGCTCCTGGCGATTCCGACCCCACGGATTCCCCTTCGTCTCAAGATTCTTAAACAAACCCGCAAGCTCCGAAGGAAACTCCGACTCAGCCAACACCTGAAAACGGCGAAGATTCGCAATATGATCAATATGCTCAATATCCACCGGGCACTGCTCAACACACGCACCACAATTGGTACAACTCCACAACACATCCGGTGCAACAGTAAGCCCCTCACCCACCAACTTGAGCACATCCACCCCAGCATGAGACTCATCCGCAACAAACGTGGCAGGATCACGCAAATAATCCGCATTCGCCACCGCAGCATCACGAATATCCATCATCAACAACTTCGGCGACAACGGCTTTTCCGTATGCCACGCCGGACACTGCTCCTGACAACGGCCACACTCCGTACAGGTCGCCGAATCCAACAACATCTTCCACGGCGCATCCGCTAAAGACCCCACCCCAAGACGCGGCTGCTCATCGAAATCCTCCAAAGACTCCAACGTCAACACCGTCGAACCACTCGTCAACGGCGGCAACGCACCCAACGCCTTCGAACCATCCGAATACCGGCGGAAGAAAATACTAAAAAACGCCAAAAAGCGGTGCCAGGCCACACCCCAGGTGAGATTACAAGCAACAACAATCAACCACACCATGCCGGTGAGAAGCTTGATCAACGCAAGCACACTGACCAACACTGGCGAAGCAGGCAACAACTGCGCAATATAAATAGTGCCGAAATCCGCCACATAACTGCCCTGGCCAAAGGCAGCAATCTTCGCAGCCTTAACCCCCAACATGCCTAAGGCTTCAACCAGAACAACTGCCTCAACAAAAAATGCGGCAACCGACTGCGAACCATAAAAGCGTGACAAGCGACGCCGAGACGACGTCGACAAGCGCAGAGTGAAAAGAAAACCGATACCGGCAACCGTGCCCCAAGCCAGCACCTCTTCAACAAAATGATACAAGCGTAAGTCGGACAGTACCGGCCAGCCCGAATCCGGGGCAAAAGTCTGAATATACGCCTCAAACCACACCAGCGAGCCAAACAAAAAGCCCACCATCACCAGCCAGTGCGCCACCGCAACCGCCGGTTTGCGAATCAGCTCAGTGTGGAAAAACACCTCGCGAAACACCACACCTGCACGCCGCAGGAGGTGGTCAGTGCGCCCCACCGTCGGTTGCCCGGAAGCAATGAGGCGATACACCCGGAAAATAGCGCGGATAAAAAACGCCCACGCGGGCAGCGACATAACAATGCCAACGACACCGATAAGCACAGTCGGGCTAATGGCAAAGGACATAATAAAAGGGCTTCCTTAAAAAATGAGGGTAAAGGGCTGAATCACCCACTACTTTAGCCCGTGCCAAAAGCTCACCCAAGCAGGCACAGAAACGAAAGACCTACACCCACAAGCCGCAACTACGCGCCAACGCAAGCTTTTCCTGCCAACCAGCGAAATCCAAATCGGTCGGTAAATCAAGCGCGTTATCCCACACCGTCACCGCAATATCATGGGCCACGAAAGCCAAAACACTATCGGAAAACACCCGGGCAGGTTTGGCCGAAGCCTGCCACAGTGCGGCCGCAACAGCAGCGTTCACCTGCTGCTCAGAGTGTGAAGGGGCAGAAATAACCGCATCATAAAAAGGCCGGAGTGAATCAATGGATAAATCACCAGGCTGCTCGGCGGTACCGATCGTCACATTGCCCACTACACGTACCCGGCTACGGTGAGAATCGGGTTGGTGGCGTGAGGCAGGGCCAAGACCAATAGGGGCGGGGGCGGGATCGACAAGATCAACGTGGATAGTGTGCTCAACGCAACGCATCAACAGATCGGCGGCGTACAAGCCGGCAGCATCAGCGCCGATAATTGCAATACGAAGTGTGCTCATGCGGGGGTTGCCTTTCTGTCAATGAGTGGGGATAGGTAACTACACACAAATATAGACCAATTAGTCTGTGTGGGTAAACAGGTCTGTCTACTCGGGTGGAGTGTGTGGCTTGGTTGGGTGCGTGTTTTTGCGCGTGAAAAGCTGGCTTGAAATGGGAAAAGGTGGAGCTTGTTGGGGGAAGTGGCTGGGTGGGGTGGTGGGTGAATAAAACTCTAGGTGATGAGATAGACCGTCTTGTCTATGATTTTGTGTTTTGTGTGCTTTGTGTGGGCGTTGTTGGAGCGTTGGGTGTGGTGGAAATAGTTTCATTCACGCCATATTGTGAAGGTAAAACCGCAGTTCAATGTCGTTTTACGCTTTTGTGAACAGATTAGTTTCATTGAAATAGACCAACTTGTATGCAACGGTGTAAAGCAGTGAACAAATGAAAGGACACCAAGCACCATGACAAGCCCAACAACCACCCGCGAACGTCGCCCAGCACGGGCGAAAAAACCCGAAGGTCAATGGAAGATTGATGGCACCGAAGCCTTGAATGCCGATGAGCGTATCAAGCAAGAAGAGCCAGCATTTGCTGTGCGTCAGCGTGTTATCGATATCTATTCCAAACAGGGATTTTCTTCCATTCCGCCGGAAGATATTGCACCGCGTTTCAAGTGGCTGGGCATTTATACGCAACGTCGCCAGAATTTGGGTGGGGAGTTTACGGGTCAGCTCGACAACCACGAATTGCAAGACGAGTTTTTCATGATGCGCATCCGCTTCGATGGCGGGCAGCTGACCCCACAACAGTTAAAAACAGTGGGGGAGATTAGCCGCGACTATGCGCGTTCCACCGCGGATTTTACTGATCGCCAGAATATTCAGCTGCACTGGATACGCATTGAAGATGTGCCCGCGATTTGGGACAAACTCGATGCAGTGGGCCTGAGCACTCTCTTAGGCTGCGGCGATGTTCCACGAATTATCGTAGGCTCGCCCGTCGCTGGCATTGCCGCCGATGAAATTATCGACGCGACCCCTGCGATTGAAGAAATTCAGCGTGAGTATTTGCCGCGCGAAGAATTTCATAACCTTCCCCGCAAATTTAAATCCGCCATCAGTGGCAATGCCCGCCAAGATGTGACACACGAAATCCAGGACGTTGCGTTTATTGGTGCATTCCACCCCGAGTATGGTGCGGGTTTCAGCGTGTTCGTTGGTGGCGGGCTGTCAACAAACCCCATGCTTGCCCAAGATTTAGGGGTGTGGGTTCCCCGCGAACGGGTTGCGGAAGTGTGGGCTGGGGTTGCCGGAATTTTCCGCGACTACGGTTTTCGGCGGCTGCGCAACCGTGCCCGTCTCAAATTCCTCGTCGCCCAATGGGGAGTAGAGAAATTCCGCGACATTTTGGAAACGGAATATCTTACTTCCCCGCTTATCGACGGCGTGAGCAGCCCGATTGCACCCCGCTACCGGGATCATTTAGGTGTGCATCCGCAAAAAGATGGCCGCTATTACGTGGGGGTCAAACCCACAGTGGGGCACGCTACCGGCGAGCAACTCATAGCTATTGCTGAGGTTGCTGAAAAATTCGATATTACTCGACTGCGCACCACGGTGGATAAAGAATTGCTGTTCCTCGATGTGGAGAAGACGGATGTTGAGTCGCTGCAGCGTGCCCTTGAGGCGACGGGTTTGTATAGCAATCCTTCCGAGTTTCGGCGTGGCATTATTTCGTGCACAGGGCTAGAGTTTTGCAAACTCGCCCACGTGACCACCAAAGCACGCGCCATCGAGCTTGTCGACGACCTCGAAGAGCGGCTAGGTGAACTGGATGTTCCCTTGAAAATTTCCCTCAATGGCTGCCCAAACTCCTGCGCCAGGTCGCAAGTGGCTGACATTGGGCTGAAAGGTCAAATCGTCACCGATGACGATGGCAACCGGGTCGAAGGATTCCAAGTGCACCTTGGTGGTGCGCTAGGGCTTAATCCCGATTTTGGGCGCAAACTACGCGGGCATAAAGTCACTTCCGCCGAACTCGGCGATTATGTGGTGCGCCTGGTTGAAAAATATCGAGAACAACGCACCGAAGGTGAACAATTCCGTGACTGGGTTCTCCGCGCACACGAGGAGGATCTGCAATGAAACTGCGCCGCAGCCCCAACCCCAACAGAAACCACCCACTGCACTGCCCCTACTGCGCCTCCACTGTCTTGCTTCCTGAAATAGACACAGAATTTGCGTGGGAATGCCTCGAATGCACTCGCGTTTTTGAGGTGAAATACCACGGACAAAACGAAGCTGATGCGCTCATCACACCCGCAGTATCGACCACCAGTGCGCTGCAAAACTCGCTGCGAAAACGAGGCCACACACTATGAATTTTCTGCCCCGCATAGCCTATGCCGACCCGTTAGTCTCCCCAGCACAACCGCCCCTTGTTTCGTTGGACGAGCAGACACAGACCCGTAATAAGTACCTAGTGGAGCGCGACAGCAATCAGCTGTATCACGCCGATGCCAGCACCATCTTCAACTGGGCGCGGGAGAATATTGCTGCACCGATCGTGGTGACCTTATCCATGGAAAACACCGTGCTGGCCGAACTTGCCAGCACTCACCTACCCGAAGCAGACTTTCTTTTCCTGGAAACCGGCTACCATTTCCCCGAAACCCTCGAGGTAGCCGCCAAAGTGGAAAAACGCTACCCCAATACTCTCCTCAGGTCGGTGCCTGTGCTCAGCGTCAGTGAGCAAAACCGCACCTACGGCCCTAGCCTGTACCGGACAAACCCGACCGCCTGCTGCCGCATGCGCAAAGTCGAGCCCCTCGCGGCGTCGTTAAGCAACTACAGCGCATGGGTGACCGGGTTGCGCCGTGCCGACGGCCCCACACGCGCAACCACCCCGGCGATCGAGCTGGATGCGCAGGGACGTATCAAAATCAACCCGCTGGTGACCTGGACACTTGAAGAAACCGAAACATACACCCGCACCCACAACCTCATTCGCCACCCCCTGACCGACCAAGGCTACCTGTCCATCGGATGCGCCACCTGCACCCTGCCCGTGGCCGAAGGGCAAGACCCCCGCGCGGGGCGCTGGGCAGGCAGCACCAAAACCGAATGCGGACTGCATCTTTAACACCCACAGAAAGAACAACCATGACCACATTGTCACCCCACCTGCGCGCACTCGAAGATGAATCCATCCATATTCTGCGGGAAGTAGCAGGACAATTCGACAACGTTGCCCTCCTGTTTTCCGGCGGCAAAGACTCCATTGTGGTGTACGAACTCGCCCGGCGCGCCTTCGCCCCAGCCACAGTGCCTTTCGAGCTTCTCCACATTGATACCGGGCATAACTTTCCCGAAGTGATCACTTTTCGCAACCAGCTCGTCGCCGATACTGGTGCCCGGCTGCACGTGTCCTATGTGCAAGAGTGGATCGATAAGGGTGCGCTCCACGAACGCCCCGATGGTAGCCGCAACCTATTACAAACTGTCCCGCTTGTTGAGACTATTGCTCAGCGTGGCTACGACGCGGTGCTCGGCGGGGCGCGCCGCGATGAGGAACGCGCACGGGCAAAAGAACGCATCTTTTCTGTGCGCGATAGCTTCGGCGGGTGGGACCCGCGCCGCCAACGCCCTGAATTGTGGAACCTGTACAACGGTGCGCACATGCCTGGCGAAAACATTCGTGTCTTCCCTATTTCTAATTGGACGGAAGCAGATATTTGGGACTACATCCACGCCCGCAGCATTCAACTGCCCAGCATTTACTTCGCCCACCAGCGGGAAGTGTTCAACCGCAACGGCATGTGGCTGAGCCCCGGCGACTGGGGTGGACCTCACGAGGGCGAAACACTTGAAACACGGCTTGTGCGCTACCGCACCGTTGGTGATATGAGCTGCACGGGGGCTGTGGAATCGCAGGCAACAACCGTGGCTGATGTGATCACCGAAATCGCGCAATCACCCGTCACCGAACGCGGGGCGACACGTGCGGATGATCGTGTCAGCGAATCAGCAATGGAAGACCGTAAGAAAGAAGGATATTTCTGATGAGTGCACTCGATGTAGCCCCACGCACCCACACCCACAGCGAGGATGACACCTCTGCTTGCTCAACAGTGGTGCGGAAAACTCTCCGACTGTGCACTGCGGGCAGTGTCGATGATGGAAAATCAACATTTGTTGGCCGTTTGCTTCACGACACTAACTCCGTGCGCGTCGATCAGCTCGAACACGTTACCCGAAGCTCCCACCAGCGTGGGTTTGCTGGTATTGACTTCTCCCTGCTTGTCGACGGCCTGCGCGCCGAACGCGAACAAGGCATCACCATTGATGTGGCGTATCGCTACTTTTCCACCAAGGCGCGCACCTTTATCCTCGCCGACACCCCAGGGCATGTGCAATATACTCGTAACACGGTGACAGGCATGTCCACCTCAGATGTTGTTGTGCTGCTTGTCGACGCCCGCACCGGCGTTAGTGAACAAACACGCAAACACTTAAGCGTCGCCGGATTACTCGGCGTATCCGCAGTGATCCTCGCTGTGAATAAAATCGACCTCGTTGACTATTCCGAAGACATCTTCAACCAGATCAACGCCGACTTCACCCACATCGCCACCAGCTATGGGATTAACCGCACCTTTGCAGTACCCATCAGTGCCCTTCACGGCGACAACGTGGCCGAAGCTTCCACCGCCATGGACTGGTACACCGGGTCAACCGTGCTTGATTTGCTTGAAACCATTGATGTGGACACCGACACCACCCCAGTGAATGCACGCTTTCCCATCCAATACGTCATCCGCGAACACAGCAATGACTACCGCGGCTATGCGGGGACACTAGCAACAGGTGAACTGCAGCTGGGGCAAAAACTGTATACCAGTTGCGGCCGGGAGGCCACCGTGATCGGAATTGATACAACAGACGGCGAAACAACCACAGCGCGCGCCGGGCAAAGCATCTGCGTGCGGTTAGCTGAAGACATCGATCTAAGCCGTGGCGATCTTTTGTCCGCTAAACCAGTTGCCGCACAGCGAACATTTACCGCCACCATCGTCGGCGTGCACGAAACCCCCTTAAATCCGGGCCAACTCCTAAAGCTGCGCACAGGTACGAGCAGCGTTCGCGCTAGAATCGCCACCCAAAACGCCCCTCAAAGCGTGGGGTTAAACGATATCGCAGAAATCACCATCGAACTTGCGACCCCGCTGCCAGTAGAGACCTATCATTCCCGTGGCGCTGTGGGCAGTTTCCTGCTAATCGACGCCAACAGTGGTGACACCCGCGCCGCCGGAATAATCACAGCAGTGCCATGACACCGATCATCATCCTCGCCCACGGTTCCCGGCACCAGCAGGCCCCCGCTGACCTTGACTCATTACGGCGCAGCGTTGCCGAAAGCAGTGGTCGGCGGGTTGAACTAGCATTCCTAGACCTATGCCTGCCCAGCATTGATCAGGTGTGTGCGCACCTGCATGCTGAAGGTGAAGATCAAGCGGTAGTCGTGCCACTACTTTTTACCAGCGCTTACCACCACACCGTCGATGTGGTTCACGCACTACACAACCAACCCATAGCACTGCACTGCACCGACCTGATCGGCACAGGTGAGGATGTTGCACGACTTTTGAGCGCCCCTACAGGCTGCACCCATCTGCTCTATGCGGTGGGTTCGTCCAACCATGAGTCGAATCAAGCAGTACGTGAGCTGGCGGCCAGCGTTGGTGCGCAGGCGGTGTTTGCCACCGGCGTCGACAAGCATGATCTCACACAGGTGGTCACGGGATACGAATCTGTCCACATTAGCCCACTGTTTTTCGCCAACGGCCTGCTGCTCGATAAAGCACGTGCCGCACTGGCCCAGCACACACATGTCAGTTTTGCACCACCCTTAGCCCATCGCGCGGCTAGCGTCGTGCTCGCCCGACTCTAAGGAAACGATTACCATGCGTACACTAGTGCTCATCGCCATAGCAGGAGCAGTCGCACAGCTTGTCGACGGCGGGTTGGGCATGGGCTTTGGCGTCACCTCCACCTCCATCATGATCATGCTCGCCGGGCTAGGGCCCGCGCACGCCTCAGCCGTTGTGCACGCAGCAGAAGTTGGTACCACCTTTGTTTCTGGGCTCAGCCACTGGCGCTTTGGCAACGTGGACTGGAAAGTCGCACTAACTTTAGGAATACCCGGCGCGATCGGGGCGTTTATTGGGGCGCAACTACTCAGCACCATGCCCCTGGATCAGGCGAAACCGCTGACAGCCACCATTCTTACTCTGATTGGGCTTAACCTCGTGTGGCGTTTTAGTCGGGGGCGCACAAACCGAAAAGCTGAGCTAAAAAAACCGTATTCGCGTCCTTTTTTATGGCTGCTCGGGACCATTGGCGGCACCATTGATGCAACAGGTGGTGGCGGTTGGGGGCCGGTGACCTCCTCCACGCTGTTAAGCATGGGCAGACAGCATCCAGCCAGAATTATTGGGACAGTGAACACAGCTGAGTTCCTTGTTGCCTGTGCTGCCACCGGTGGTTTTATCGCGGGGCTATGGTCCGATATTTATCACCATTTCCCAGCGATCATGGCTTTGTTGATTGGTGGTGCCCTTACTTCACCTGTAGCTGCGTGGCTGGTATCGCGCATCAATCCCACGTTGCTCGGTGGATTTGTGGGAACACTGCTTGTAGTGTTGAACATCCCCATTGGTGGGTTCTGGCTCAAGCTGGGATTGTGTGTCTGCGGAGTGCTGTTCAGTGTGCGGGGGATGCAGGCTCGTCGTCGAGCCACCATCATCGTGGAAACAGAACCACAAGGGCAGCGCTATCTCAGCGGAATTTCTCCCTGAAAAAAGGGCGATACCGTGGGAATACTTCTGCCACACCCCCAACGGTGCACCCCCGAATTAGGGTATAGGGGCTGTTTATTAACCTTTCGTTCACCTAGCGGGAGAAAGCTAGTGCGCGTTAGGTTTTGAAATTCAAGAAAGTTGAACTTGTTCCTATGACCAACAGCACCATGACGGTTCCCGCACCACATGAAACCGGCTCTGATAAATGGTGGCACCTCTCTTTCGGTGGCCTCCTCGCTATCACCCTCGTTGTCTTCGGGCTCTGGTCTTTCGACTACGTCGGACCTGAAGCAAACAAAGCAATCCTGATCACCACCATCGTCTTCGGCGTCTTCATGGCCTTCAACATTGGCGGTAACGATGTTGCCAACTCCTTCGGAACCTCCGTCGGCGCTGGAACACTCTCCATGAAACAAGCCCTCGTGGTGGCCGCAATTTTCGAAGTCTCTGGTGCTGTTCTCGCCGGCGGTGAAGTCACCGATACCGTCAAATCCGGGATCGTCGACCTCGACGCCATCGATCTCGACCCCCTCCACTTCGCCTTCATCATGATGGCTTCCCTCCTCGGTGCCGCGATCTGGCTGTTGGTAGCAACCCGCATGGGCTGGCCGGTATCCACCACCCACTCCATCATCGGTGGCATCGTCGGTGCCTCACTGACCCTCGGCCTCACCCAGGGCCTTGGCACCTGGAACATGGTGCAGTGGGACAAGATCGGCTCCATCGCACTGTCCTGGGTTTTATCCCCAGTACTCGGTGGTGTGACCGCCTTCTTGCTCTTTGGTGCAATCAAACGTCACATCCTCGGCTTTAACGACAAAGCCGACAGTGAACTGCGTGCTATTAAGGAAGAGCGCATCAAGCTCCACAAAGATTTCAAATCCTCCTTTGAGCGTCTCAACGAAGTGCAGCAGCTGGCATATACCAACGCCATGACCCGCGACGCAGCCCTCATCGCCGAACGCGACTTCGACCCAGACGATCTCGAATCCGACTACTACCGCGACCTTCATCGTCTCAACACCCGCCGCGACAGCCTCAACACCCACCGCGCACTGGAGAACTGGGTTCCACTGCTCGCCGCAATCGGTGCCGCACTCATCGGCGCAATGATGCTGTTCAAGGGACTCAAGAACCTCGAATTTGGTCTAACCTCCATCGGCAACTTCCTGATCCTCGGCATGATCGCCGCAGTGGTCTGGATGGCAGTATTCATTTTCTCCCGCACCCTCAAGCGCCAAGAACTCGACCGCGCCACCTTCATCCTCTTCTCTTGGATGCAGGTATTCACCGCCTCCGCCTTTGCTTTCTCCCACGGCTCCAACGACATCGCTAACGCAATCGGCCCCTTCTCCGCAGTACTCGACGTACTCAAAACCGACGCCATTAATAGCAAAGCCGCAGTGCCCACCGCCGCCATGGTCACCTGTGGTGTCGCACTGATCGCAGGCCTGTGGTTCATTGGCCGCTACGTGATCCAAACCGTGGGCTCCGGCCTGACGAAGATGCACCCCGCATCCGGTTTCGCCGCCGAACTTGCCGCCGCCGCCGTGGTCATGGGCGCGTCCCTGCTGGGTCTGCCAGTATCATCCACCCACATTCTTATCGGTGCAGTGCTCGGTGTTGGTGTGGTTAACCGCGCGGCGAACTGGGGCTTGATGAAGCCCATCGCCATGGCGTGGGTGATCACCCTGCCCGCTGCCGCCCTTGTTTCCGGTGGGGCAGTACTCGCCCTGAATGCCATCTGGGGCTAAACATACAACCCCTGGGCGCGTACGTACCGGGCACGAGCTTTGAGGAGAGAAAGCCGAAGCGCCCTGGAACAAAGGTGTGTGTTCCAGGGCGCTTCGGTGATTTTTAGTCAGAGTCTTCAGCAGGTGCAGCTTTACGTCTGCTCATCCGTAACAGTCTGGTCTTAAAAGCCGCAAGGTTAATCGTGCCAGGCTCCTCGTTGGTGGCAATTTCCATCTCCTCCAACGTGATCTCACCCGAACGCAACGACACCAGCTCAGCATGGTAACGAATAATCACCGCCAAGGTTGCGGTAATCGGAACCGCAAGGAACGCACCAATCACACCAAACATCGTCGAGCCTAAGGCCACAGCTAACAACACCACAGCAGCATGCAAATTCATGGCACGCGACTGCAACATCGGCTGGAGCACATTGCCCTCAATCTGCTGCACGATAATGACCGCAGCCAGCACCAAAATCGCATTCGTGAGGCCATTGCTGATCAGCGCAATCATCACAGCAAGAGCACCAGCGGTAAACGCACCCACAATCGGAATGAAACCGCCAAAGAAGGTCAACACTGCCAAGACCAAAGCAAGAGGCACATCCAAGATGATCAGTGCGATGCCGATCAGCACGGCGTCGACAAGCGAGACGATAGCTTGGGTGCGAATAAACCCAGCAAGCGTATTCCAGATGCGGGTGAGCACCTCAGTCAAATGCCAGCCCGCATTCGTGCCCGTCAAACGACGCACCATGGGCAGGAAACCGGTGCCATCTTTGAGGAAGAAGAAGGTCAAAATTAACATCAGCACCAAGGTGACAATCACCGAGGTTGCGGTCGACAAACCGGTAAACACGCCAGAGGCGATATCCGAGGAACGCTTTTGCAAGAAGCCTGTGACCTCATCAATCACATCCCTAAATTGGCTGAGATCAAGGTTGAGCGGTGGTCCTTGCACCCACACCTGAAGACGCTGCACACCTTCAGTTGCCTTCTGCACCAAATCTTTCGACTGGGAGGCAACAGATGGAGCCATCGCGGAAAAAATGCCGCCCATAATGGCGAAAAAGCCAATAATGACCGTGGCGGTGGCCAATGCAGGATGTAAACCCTTGTTGCGCAGCCAGCGCACTGGCGGCCACAACACCGTGCTCACCAACAGAGCCAACAGCACGGGCAGAAGGGCGGTCCAGATTGCGCCCAAACCCTTCCACAGCAAGAAGCCGGCAGCGACCATAATGATGAAACGTAACGCCCAGGCCGCAGCCCAGCGGCCATCTTGGCCCAAGATTACGGCGCGGTCGATATGTGCGACACCGACTTCGCTTTCCGAGGGCAGCACAACATCGTTGTTGGCGCGTTCGGCCATCATTTCTTTATCAGTCTCAATGACATCGTCGATGAAAGACTCTATGTCTTTTTCTTCAGCTGCCTGAGTGTTTCCGGTTTCGCGGCCGGTACCGCTGTGTTCAGTGTTCATTGGTATCTACTTTGCCACAGAAAGTTCGGGTGCTGCCAGCACGAATGCTTTTAGCACGGGATTAATCGTGAAAAACAGTGGGAAAAATAGCTCGTTTACAACCTAGGGCTTGAGCTATATTCACGCAAGTTTTATAAACTTGAGTCAATCTTGCTCAACTTTACTAGCGTTTTAAAAAAGTATCTGGTATCTTTGCCTACAGAAGTTGAGCCATTAAGGATCAACTTGCTGGAAAATACAAAGTCATAACACATTTTTATACCAAGGAGGAACCCTTATTATGGGACGCGCAGTAGGTATCGACCTCGGCACCACCAACTCTGTAGTAGCAGTTCTCGAAGGCGGCGAAGCAAACGTTATCGCTAACTCCGAGGGCTCTCGCACCACCCCTTCCGTTGTTGCTTTTGCCAAGAACGGTGAAGTCATCGTCGGCCAGTCCGCAAAGAACCAGGCCGTAACCAACGTTGATCGCACCATTCGGTCCGTGAAGCGCCACGTCGGCACCGACTGGAGCATCGGCATCGACGACAAGAAGTACACCCCACAGGAAATTTCCGCCCGCACCCTGATGAAGCTTAAGCGAGACGCTGAGGCTTACTTGGGTGAGGAAGTAACCGATGCAGTTATTACCGTTCCTGCTTACTTCTCCGACTCCCAGCGCCAGGCCACCAAGGAAGCTGGTCAGATCGCGGGCCTGAACGTTCTGCGTATCGTGAACGAGCCAACCGCTGCAGCTTTGGCCTACGGCCTGGAGAAGGGTGAGAAGGAACAGACCATTCTCGTCTTCGACCTCGGTGGCGGCACCTTCGACGTCTCCTTGCTGGAGATTGGCGACGGCGTGGTTGAGGTTCGCGCAACCGCTGGCGATAACGCACTTGGTGGCGATGACTGGGATCAGCGCATCGTTGACTGGCTGGTTGAGAAGTTCAAGGCGTCCAGCGGTGTTGATCTTTCCAAGGACAAGATGGCTATGCAGCGTCTGCGTGAGGCTGCTGAGAAAGCAAAGATTGAGCTTTCCTCCTCCCAGTCCGCAAACATCAACCTGCCGTACATCACCGTTGATGCAGACAAGAACCCACTGTTCTTGGACGAGACTTTGTCCCGCACTGAGTTCCAGCGCATCACCCAGGATTTGCTGGATCGCACCAAGCAGCCTTTCAACCAGGTAATTTCCGATGCGGGTATCTCCATCTCCGATATTGACCACGTTGTTTTGGTTGGTGGCTCCACCCGTATGCCAGCTGTTTCTGATCTGGTCAAGGAGTTGACCGGCGGCCGCGAGCCAAACAAGGGTGTGAACCCTGACGAGGTTGTTGCAGTGGGCGCTGCGTTGCAGGCTGGCGTTCTGCGCGGTGAGGTCAAGGATGTTTTGCTTCTCGACGTCACCCCACTGTCGCTGGGTATCGAAACCAAGGGCGGTGTGATGACCAAGCTCATCGAGCGCAACACCACCATCCCAACCAAGCGTTCTGAGACCTTCACCACCGCTGATGATAACCAGCCTTCCGTGCAGATCCAGGTCTTCCAGGGTGAGCGCGAGATCGCAGCGCACAACAAGCTGCTCGGCTCCTTCGAGCTTGGCGGTATTGCTCCTGCACCACGTGGTGTTCCTCAGATCGAGGTGACCTTCGATATCGACGCCAACGGCATCGTGCATGTCACCGCGAAGGATAAGGGCACCGGCAAGGAAAACACCATCAAGATCCAGGATGGTTCCGGTCTGTCTCAGGAAGAGATTGATCGCATGATCAAGGATGCGGAAGCGCACGCTGAAGAGGACAAGAAGCGCCGCGAGGAGCAGGAAACCCGCAACGCTGCGGAGTCCACTTCTTACCAGACCCGCAAGTTCGTGGAAGAGAATTCCGACAAGGTCGATGAAGCACTCAAGACCAAGGTTCTTGAGGCTTGCGACGCTGTTGATGAGGCTCTGAAGGGCGAGGACATTGAGGCTGTGAAGGCTGCAGTGGAGAAGCTCAACACTGAGGCTCAGGAGATGGGCAAGGCTATCTACGAGGCTGAGGCAGCGAAGGCTGGCAACGCTGAGGGTGGCGCAGCATCTGGCGACGACAATGTTGTTGACGCTGAGGTTGTTGACGAAGAGGGTGAGAAGTAATGAATCAGGACTTCCACAACGGCGAGAATCAGCCGGAGGATGTCCTCGACCCCACCGTTGCTGAGGATCTCACCGAAGCACTTGCTGACCTTGAAGATGTCCCTTCGGAGGAAGCTGCGCCGGAGGAGCCAGCGGAACCAACTGTGGAAGAGCAGTTGGCTGAGCGCACCGAGGATCTGCAGCGCATCACCGCCGAGTATGCTAACTACCGACGTCGTACAGCCTCGGAGCGGGATGGGATCATTGCGCACGCAAAGGCGCAGGTTCTCACCCAGCTGCTGCCGGTACTCGACGATCTCGACCTGGCTGCCAAGCATGGTGATTTGGAGGAAGGCCCACTGAAGGCTTTCCGCGACAAGTTCATCTCTGTCACCGATAGCCTCAAAGTTGCAGCTTTCGGCGCTGAGGGTGATGAGTTTGACCCCGAGCGCCACGAGGCGGTGCAGGATCTGTCCACCGGTGACCAGAAGGTTATTGGTACGGTTTTGCGCAAGGGTTACCAGTTCAATGAGCGCCTGTTGCGTACCGCAATGGTGATCATTGCTGATCCTGCTGGTCAGCCAGAATCACCAGAATCGGCCGAGTCGGCAGATTCTTAAATAATTGCGACTCTAAGAGTCGAAACAAGCCTCTACCATCGTTTTCCTATGATGGTAGAGGCTTTTTACTGCGCAGCGAGGTTGTATGCGGTACTTTGCAAGAATGAGCAGTGACACGTGTGACCTTTATCGCCACCTGTATGCAACCTCTATGCGTGGTGAAGCGGAAGTGCGCCGCATGGCGGGAATGAATGTGCACCAGTGCGGTCCAGTGTGGGTTGCGTACAGCAAAGAACGCGGGTGGGGGTTTGTCAGCTACAGTCCTGAGCAGGCACTTAAGATTAATGAGTCAGATATTCAGGCGGTGATTGAGTTCTTAGCCGGAGTAGGCGACATTGATTCTTTCGAGTGGAAAACCTGGGCAAGCGATCCGGCGTTACCGTTGGCGGAATTGGGTTTTGTCCGCGGTGAGGAAGAAGTCGTGATGATGGGCGATATCGATGTACTTGCCGATTATCCGATACCCGCTGGAGTAGAAGTGCGCCAAGTACTCACCGAAGAGGAGCTGGTTGCCGCTAGTCACACGCGTAGCGCTGTTTTTGGTTTAAATGCTAAGCGCACTCGTCAGTTTATTGATCGCAATGTGGGCGATATTGAGGGTGCAGGCTTGTTTGCAGCTTGGGCAGACGGTGCGGTGGTAGGTACTGGCCGTATGGAGAAGTCTGCCGCTGATGGCGTGGTGGGTTTGTTTTCTGGCGCGGTGGTTGAGAAGTATCGTGGACGCGGCATCTATCGGGCGTTGTTGGCGGCACGTGCACACAAGGCGTGTTCGTGGGGAATGCAGTTTGCGTATTCGGAATGTTCGCCGTACTCGGCGCCGATTTTGCAGCGTGCAGGATTTGTTCCGATCGAGCACACAACCCCTGCGGAGTTGAGGCTTTAGGGTGTTTTTCTTGCGGCGGGTTTAGACTAACCAAGGTGAATACTTATTCGTTGCCTCCGTTTGATTTTCAGTCGCATCGTGGTGGGCGTGGGCAGTGGACTGAAGAGTCTGTTGTAGCCTTCCAGCATTCGTTGGATATGGGTGTGTCTACCCTTGAACTGGACATTGTGTTAACTCAGGATAATGTTCCGGCGGTGTGGCATGATCCTGTGCTGTTGGCTGAGAAGTGTGATTCAAGGGTGGGGGAGTTGGTGCATGATCTGACTTTTGCCCAGTTGCAGCAGGTGGAGTGTGCGAAGCGGTTGCCGGATTTCCCTGATGCGCAGGTGGTTGCAAACAATAGGATTATCGCTTTGTCTGAGGTGTTTGAGCTGGCGCAAGGCTATGATGTGCACTTTAATATTGAGACAAAGATTGAGGCTGATCGCCCTGAGATCTGTGCGACGCCGCAAGAGTTTGTCGATGCGATTTTAGAGACGGTTTTCGCCTATGGAGTGCAGGAGAAAGTGATGATCCAGTCCTTTGACTGGCGCACTTTTCCCCTGATCAGTGCCCGCGACCCGAAGATTCCGCTGGTGGCGTTGTGGGATGAAACAACGTGGTATCCCGGTACGGCGTGGGGACCGTACACTCCGAATATTATTGATGCAGCACTGGCCAACAATATTTCGGTGCTCAGCCCCGACTTTAAGCTTGTCGACGCCGCCCTCATCGCCGAAGCGCACGCGCATGGTCTGCGGGTGGTGCCGTGGACGGTGAATGAGGAAAAAGACTTCGAACGGCTGATTGATCTCGGGGTGGATGGGATTATTACCGACTATCCCAGCCGCTTGAAGGCACTGTTAGATCGCCGTGAGATTTCCTATTAATCCTGCTGTTCGAGGAGTTTTTCAATCTGTTCGGGGAACCTGATGGCTAGTGAGATGGCCTCGCCTTCGTGGACGGGGCCTGCGACAATTTCTAGCCCTTCGATTTCTCCGCCGGTGACATAAACGAAGGGGGACACTGGGTGGCTGCCACCGTGGAATTGTTGGTAGGCCACCTCCGCGAGATGGCCAACCTGGTTCACCATGCGATTGCCACTGGTGACAGGGGCGAGGAAGACAAACTCGCGGGTTGGTACGGCGATAAACCAACCAGCATTCGCATTTAAGTCGGGAATCCACTGAAGTAGGCGATTGGGGATGATGACCGAAGTGCCCAAATAATAACCCCCATTGCCCAGTGCGTAAATCCCATCGGGATTATTCTCGCTGGTGATGGAGATAATTTCGGGCTGGGTTTGTTCCAGCTCTTCGTTGGTATTGGCTGCTGCCATGCGGAAGATATCGTCGATATCGCCAAGATCGTTGAGATCTTCGTCTTGCAGAATCTTGATTTGGTCAGGTAAATCTTCGCACAACACCACACCAAGGCCTGGGGCGAGAGGGCGGCAGGAATGATCGAAATGAAAAGGTGTATCTGGGGATAGGCCGCTGGTGAGCATCGCTGGGTCGATGATGCGCATGCGCAGCCGTGTAAGCCTCGCCATAATGGACTGATCCACATTATCATCGGCAACCAACCAGCGCAGATACGTGGCAATCACTTCTTTTTCGCGCTCTGTATCGCCGTGGGCGTTATGGTAGTCGATCAGGGCATTTTCCATGTGGAAGGTGTTGGAGTTGCCCTCGGTGTCGATGAGCAAGGCATCAGGGTCGGGGTCTAAGAAAGTGACTGAGCAGTTGTGCTCGGTGGCGAAATCGATCACCCCGTTGCGGAAGCGTTCGATGGTGGAAGAGGGGATGTGGGAGGGATATGTAGCCATACCAGTGAATGCTAGAAACTTCTGTATACCCTGCGCTAGGTCTACGCCAGTATTCATAGCAACTTTTCAGATCTGATAATCGCCACAGAGTAAGCTCTTACGTTGCCAATAGGCAGTTCATGGGGTTGGTTGGTGGGGGTAAAAGAAAGGGTTGAAGTGGGAAGAAAAGAATGACCACAGTTGTAGGTGCAGCACAGGCGATAGATATGGGCTGTGGGGGTAGTGGGCAAAGGAAAGCGGGGATATTGCTCAACAATATAGGTGACACGGGTTAATGAGTGGATGACAAAAACCTATCGGATTGTCACCACCACACCCCCGCACTGCTTATTGGCAGCATTTTCCAACTCTTATCCGTAGCGCTACCATTTTCCTAGCAAAGCATTAGTCCATCATTATCGAAGTTTTGGAAAGGGATCGTCATGTTTCGGTCGCGGAAGCCGCTGATCCGCAAGCACCAGCGCACCTGGTTTGCAACCTCAACCGCACTTGGCCTTGTTGTAGCACTGGGGCAGGTTGTCGGCGTCGATACGCAGGTTGCTCACGCAACCCCCGCTGTTGCGCAGCAAGCATCACCAGCCACCAGCGCCCCCACAGTTGGGACGATAGCTGAGCGCGCCGAAATTACCTACCCCGACATCACTGTACCCAAAGATGGACAGGTGCTCGTTCGACCAACGGTGGTAGGAAATGTTGACGACTTCAGTATCGTCACCCTGGAAGGAACTCATGCCATCATTGCTGAATCTAGTGGGGCGCTTGGCGAACTCAGCATTGAAGGAAAAGCGGTAGGAACGCAGCGCAGCACCATCACCATCTACTTCACTGACAACAGCACAAAGCAAGTCACTCTCAACATCACCGTAATCGAGCCGAGGCAAAGTAATGCTGATACCTACCAGCCACGCTATATGCCGCGAGTGCTTGGTGCGGGCATAGTAGTTGACGGATATGCCCCACACGGTGCACCGCAAGGCACGAAGTTTAGCTCCGATAACCTCCCAGAGTGGGTAAGCCTCGATACAGACAGTGGTGCGCTGCGGTTAGCGCCACCACAGGACGTACAGCGCGGTGACCATACTCTGAATATCAAAGTCACCTATCCTGACACAACCAGCGAAACCATTCAGGCAACCATCACCATTGTTACTCCGCAAGCTGAAGGGGCAAACCCCACATGGCTGAGCAGCCGCACGCTCGCGCCGGGTGAGTCGCGCAGCATTGAATCCACAGTGGCGCTGCCCGAAGGGGCGCGGATTAGCACGGTCACACCAAAAGGTTTCAGTGCAACGCTGAGCAGCGCAAAGGTGCTCAACCTCACCGCGCCGAAGAATGCTGAGCCGGGAAGCGCACACACGGTAGTTTTGGGTATCGACTATGCAGATGGTTCGACTGAAACCTACTCACTACCAGTGCTCATCACCCCAACCTTCACCCGCAGTGCAGCCAACCCGAAGCAGTGGAGCACCCCAGCCCGGGCGGGCGTGCGCTGGGAAAAGCCTGCCGGAACACCCAACTGGTGGACACTGACCACCGAAGGTGTCCTTGAACTTTCAGAAGACGCACCGAACGGCACCCATCAACTGCCTCTGGTGGGACACTACCTGTCCACTCGTGCGGAAACGACAGTGCGCATCACTGTGGCAAAGCCCGGATCTTCTACGCCACAAGACCCTGGTAACGGGGCGGATGAACGCACACCAGAAGATTCATCATCGGCAGGTGCAAGCGGGTGGAAAGTGTGGCTTCCCATCGTGCTGAGTGTCAGCGCAGCACTGATCGGTGCAATCCTTGCGGTGCTGGCGGATAAGAACAGCCCTGTGCGCGCCTTCTTCACGCGCTAAGCGCACAAATTTTATACACCTCCAACCCCCTGTATAGGCAGTCTTGTGCTGGTCTATGCAGGGGGTATTGTGCTGCGCCTACAGTGTTGGCGGCAGGTTGCGTGAGGGGTATTGGCCGGGGTGGTATTGAGGGTTTTTGTGTCGCTGCCAGCACAGGGCAAAGCTTGGTAGCAGCTCATCGGGATTGGGGGAAACTCGACCTTTTGTGTGTGCATTAGTGGTTGAGCAGGGGGTAGGGGTGTAAAGGTCGAGTTATTGGCGGGTAGGCGTGGCGCAGGCTCAAGTGGGGTAGGTGAAGGTGGGGTACACAGCTGCGAACTGTGCAGATGCACCATGGTGCTTTAACAGCACAAATACGCTAAACTTTAGTGCAGTAGACTCAACTTAGATTTAAAGGAGAATAAATATGGCTGCGAAAAATGAATGGGCAGACAAAGACTATTACGCTGACCTTGGGGTTTCAAAAACCGCCACCGAGGCAGACATTAAAAAGGCATATCGCAAACTCGCACGCGAAAATCACCCTGACTCACATCCAGGGGATACGGTGCGCGAAGAGCGCTTTAAGAAAATCGCCGAAGCATACGATGTGATTGGCGATGAAGCTAAGCGCAAAGAATACGATGATTTCAAAGCCATGGTCGGTTCCGGCGGGCTTGGCGGCTTCGGCGGATTCGGAGGTGGTTTCCCCGGTGGCGGGGGCTTTCGGGGCCAAGACTTCGACCTCTCCGACATCTTTGGATCAGGTGGAGCGGGTGCTTCGCCAGGTGGTTTTGGGGATATCTTCGGTGGCCGTTTCGGTGGCGGCAGTGGTGCTCGCCGCACAGCTCGGCCGACGCGAGGATCCGACGTCGAAACGGAAATCACCATTGACTTCCGCGAGGCGGCGAAAGGAACCACGTTCCCGATTCAACTAACAGGTGATGCGCCCTGCGTCGCATGTCATGGCTCCGGTTCCCGCACCGGCGCCACCACCACCTGCGGCGGCTGCCATGGCACGGGGTTTAGGTCGGAGAACCGTGGTGCGTTCGGTTTCTCTTCCCCCTGTTCAGAGTGCGACGGTAGTGGTAAGACTATTACTGACCCCTGCGCCGACTGCCGGGCAAGTGGCACCGTGCGACGCTCCCGTTCCATCACTGTGCGCATCCCCGTCGGGGTCGAGGATGGTCAGCGCGTGCGCCTTGCCGGTCAAGGTGAGGCTGGCCCCAACGGCTTGCCATCGGGCGACCTGTATGTGACTGTGCACGTGCGACCAGACGAGGTATTTACCCGCAAGGGGCAAGATTTGCAGGTCACCGTGCCTGTGACTTTTGCGGAGTTAGCATTGGGTGACACAATCCAGGTACCCACCCTCGATGCGCCGGTGCGGGTGAAAATCCCCGCCGGAACCCCAAGTGGGCGCGTATTGCGCGTGCGCGGGCGGGGTGTTCCGAAGCGTGGAGGGGGTGCAGGTGATTTGCACGTGACGGTGGAAGTGGCGGTGCCAACCACGCTTGACGACGCCGCTACCGCCGCGTTGCGCGACTACGCCCACGCTGAGCGGGAATCAGGTTTTAGTCCCCGTGCGCAGTGGGCTGGCGTCGGAAGTGAAAAGTAGGAAGTGATCGTCACATGACCAACGAAGAAACAACCGAGGTGTTTGTCATCTCCGTTGCCGCCGAACTGGCAGGAATGCACGCCCAAACACTGCGCACCTACGACCGGATGGGTCTGGTTACTCCCCAGCGCACCAGTGGTGGCGGCAGGCGCTATTCCCGCGCTGATGTGGAACTCCTGCGCACCGTGCAACGCCTGAGCCAAGAAGACGGCGTAAACCTTGCTGGTATTAAAGCCATCATTGAGTTGAAGAAGGAAAACGAGCGCCTACGCGCACAGCTGCGAGCTGCGGAGGCGGAATGTGAACAGCTCAGGCGCGAAGCCACCCGCCCCAGGGGTGAAATCGTGCATGTTCCCCGCTCCACCGCTGTGGTGATGTGGGAACCGCGTCGTGGGAAGCGGCGTTAAAAAATCCCAGGCCTTGTGGGTGCAAGGTCTGGGATTTTTTAATAGCTGGGTTTTAGTAGGACAAGGCGCTGATGCCCACAATTTCCCAAATGATACCGGCAAGGGCACCAAGGCCTGCCAAAACTGAAAGAACAATGCCCACGATAGTGCTGGTAGCCACTGAGGGTCACACTCCTTATATGCGAATTTTTATGAAATCTGTGTGTAACTTAACCACAGGTTGCCTACCTAGCCCAAGGTGCGTTTTGCTCTTGTGGCTATGCTGGGCAGAAAAAAGGGGGGAGGGGTGTGAAAATGCACGACCTCGGGGGTATTGCTGTGCTGTAAATTACAACTTTGCAAGCTTTGCATATGTTTGTTTGAAAATGGTGCTGACATGCCCTAAGTAAGGCTGATGTGTCACTTAACATACGTTGTCATGTGTGGGCTGTCACTTAAAGCGCTTTACGGTGGGCCATTTCATAGTTATAGTGGCGATCAACGCTTGGTTGTGCAACCTTGTGCGACCTTGTTGAGAATAGAAGCCATTACCCCCGATGTATGAATTTAGACCTGTGATCATTTGGGGGTGCGTGGAGGTATCCAAAAGGCTGCAACCCAAGTGTCGAGAAAAATTCACTCAACGTAAGGAGTTTTGAATATGGCCGTATATGCCAATCCGGGCACTGAAGGTGCAATCTTCACCTACAAAGAGCAGTATGAAAACTTCATTGGTGGACAGTGGGTTCCGCCAGTTGACGGTGAGTATATGGATGACATGACACCGGTTACCGGCGAAGTTTTTACTCGTGTCCCACGTTCCAAGGCAGCTGATATCGAGCTTGCATTGGATGCGGCACATGCAGCTAAGCGCGAGTGGGGCAAGACCTCTGCTGCGCAGCGTGCGGCTATCTTGAACAAGATTGCTGACCGTATGGAGCAAAACCTCGAAAAGCTTGCGGTCGCAGAAACCTGGGAAAACGGCAAGGCGGTTCGTGAAACCTTGGCAGCAGATATTCCGCTGGCCGTGGATCACTTCCGTTACTTCGCGGGTGTCGCACGCACCCAAGAAGGCCGAATTTCGCAGATTGACGACAACACCGTGGCTTACCACTTCAAGGAGCCAATTGGTGTGGTCGGCCAGATCATTCCATGGAACTTCCCCATTTTGATGGCTGCCTGGAAGATCGCACCAGCGCTTGCCTCCGGTAACTGCATTGTTCTGAAGCCTGCTGAGCAAACCCCAGCATCCCTTCTGGTGGTTGTGGAACTGATCGCTGATCTGCTCCCCGCAGGTGTACTCAACGTGGTCAATGGCCTCGGTGAGGAAGCAGGCGCTGCGCTAACGGCAACTGACCGCATTGGCAAGATTGCCTTCACGGGTTCCACCGCAGTGGGTCAGATTATCCACAAGGCAGTCTCTGACAAGGTTATTCCTATCACCTTGGAGCTGGGTGGCAAGTCCCCATCCATCTTCTTCCCAGATGTGATGGATAAGGATGATGATTTCCGCGCCAAGTGCATTGAAGGTTTGGCAATGTTCGCCCTGAACCAGGGTGAGGTGTGCACCTGCCCATCGCGTGCGCTGGTGCATGAGGATATTGCCGAAGAGTTCTTGAAGTTGGCTGTGGAGAAGGTGCGTTCCATCAAGACCGGTAACCCACTGGATACCGACACCATGATGGGTGCCCAGGCATCCTTGGAGCAGATGGACAAGATCACTGGTTACCTTGAATCCGGCCCTGCTGAAGGCGCTGAGGTTCTTACCGGTGGCAAGGTTGCTTCCTTTGATGGTTTGGAAGGTGGCTACTACATCGAGCCAACCATCCTCAAGGGTGATAACTCCATGGCGTGCTTCCGTGAAGAAATCTTCGGTCCTGTGCTTGCGGTGACCACCTTCAAGACCTTCGAGGAAGCAATGGAGATTGCAAATGACACCATTTATGGCCTCGGTGCTGGTGTGTGGAGTCGAAATCAGAACAATGCCTACCGTGCGGCTCGGGAAATCCAGGCTGGTCGCGTGTGGGTGAATAACTACCACAACTATCCTGCACACGCAGCCTTTGGTGGCTATAAGCAGTCGGGTATTGGCCGTGAGAATCATGCGATGATGATGGACCACTATCAGGAAACCAAGTGCATGCTTGTCTCCTACGACGAGAAGCCTACGGGTCTGTTCTAAACACACAGGCGTAAGCGACTAACGAAGACCGGTTTTTCCGGTCTTTTGTCGTTTTTGCAACTTATTGCAATACATTTTCATTTATTCATCCTTGTTGGAAAGGAAGATCCTCTCATGTCTGAGAAGTTCAATGCAGCAATTGTTGAAAAGTTCGGCCCAGAGCTGGCCGTCGGCCAGCTCGACCTGCCAGAACCAGGACCTAATCAGGCGCTGGTGAAGAACCTCGCCTCGGGCGTGTGCCACACCGACCTGCACGCTGCTGAAGGCGACTGGCCAGTCAAGCCAAAGCCACCATTTGTTCCCGGCCACGAGGGAGTGGGCGAAGTGGTCAAGCTTGGCCCCGGTGAGCATGGCGTGAAGGTTGGCGATATGGTGGGCAACGTGTGGCTGTGGTCTGCCTGTGGTGAGTGCGAGTTCTGCCGCACAGGTTGGGAAACCTTCTGCTGTGAAGCTGAGTACGGCGGCTATACCGTAGATGGCTCTTTTGGTGAGTACATGCTTGTTGATACTCGCTACTGCGCCCGCATCCCTGAGGGCTCTGACCCTGTTGAGGTTGCGCCCATCCTGTGCGCTGGTGTGACTGTATACAAGGGTCTGAAGGTGACTGATACCCGCCCAGGTAACTTCGTTGTTATCTCCGGCGTCGGTGGCCTTGGCCATATCGCGGTGCAGTATGCGGTGGCCATGGGGCTGCGCGTGATTGCGGTTGATATTGCTCCAGAGAAGTTGGAGCTGGCGAAGAAGCATGGTGCAGAGTTCACGGTGAACGCTGCTGAGGTTGACCCTGCAGCTGCGATTGTGGAGTACACCAAGGGTGGCGCTCATGGCATTCTTGTGACTGCTGTGCACCCGAAGGCGTTTGGCCAAGCTATTGATATGGCGCGTAAGGGCGGAACGATTGTGTTCAATGGTTTGCCGCCGGGAGATTTCCCTGCGCCGATCTTTGACATTGTGTTCAAGGGTCTGACTATTCGTGGCTCGCTGGTGGGTACTCGCCAGGATCTGGAGGAGGCGCTCGACTTCTACGCGCGCGGCAAGATTAAGCCGACCGTGACTGAGTGCAAGCTTGACGACGTCAACTCGGTGTTCGAGGATATGCGCAAGGGTCAGATCGACGGACGTATGGCTATTCGCTACTCATAGCATGGTGTAAGTGAAGAGGGCGGGTTGCGTTTTTGCAGCCCGCTTTCTTGTTGGTTCGCCCGACATGGGCATGTTCTTAAGGGTGTGAGTCCCTGATAGTGAAGGTGGTTTAACTATGTAGCTGATGGCAACTGCAGCATCGTGAGGTGTTGTGGGGAGGAAGCTTCAAGCGAAATCCTGCACCGAGGTATACGAATCACATATAAGGCGCGCTGATCTGGGTAAGGCTGCCGAAGAAGTCGAAGCCCGTTCCATCGAAGTGGTTAGTGTGTAGATGTGGCGGTTGTAGGAGGAAAGAGCATGTTCTTAATCGGGGAGGCCTGTCACAGACTGTGCCAAGTAGGTGTGGTAAGCCCTGTTGTGGGTTGGTGTGGTAGGAGTCAGCCGAGGTCATAGTACTCGTGGGAGACACCGCGGTCCGCGGTAGCCCTTATGGTGGGTGAGCGAGGAAGGACTGAACTTTACATTGTTGAGTATGGAACCTGGATTGTAGTTATGCATAACGGTGAAAGCTGCCAACCACGTGTGTGTGGGCATTATGGGGAGGATAGGGTGAATCCCGACGATAGCCATGGTGTGCTTAGTTGTGTGTCTGCCGATGTAGGGGAAGTGTCAACTGGTGCGGGTGCTGATCTGTGGGATCAAGTCTTTTCAGGTGGCAATCTCCGCACTGCATTAGAGCGGGTTAAGACGAATAAGGGTGCTGCTGGTGTGGACGGGGTAGGTGTTGAGGATATTGACGTTTATCTGCGTGAACACTGGAGTGGCATTCGTGAGCGTCTTGACGCGGGAACGTATAAGCCGTTGCCGGTTCGTGAGGTGATGATCCTAAAGCCTTCGGGTGGTTGGCGTATGCTTGGTGTTCCGACTGTTGTTGATCGTGTGATTTGTCAGGCGATCGCGCAGGTACTTACGCCTATCTTTGATGTGGGGTTTGTGCCTGTGTCTTTTGGTTTCAGGCCTCAACGTAGCGCACATATGGCGTTAAAGACCGCACGTGGGTTTCTTAACGAGGGGTATGTGTGGGTTGTTGAGGTTGATTTGTCGAAGTATTTCGACACGGTTAATCACGACATGTTGATGTCGAGGGTGGCTCGTAAGGTTGACGATAAGCGCGTGTTGAAGCTTATTCGGGCGTATTTAAACGCTGGGATTATGGCTGATGGTGTTGTTCGGTGTAGTGATGCAGGGACTCCGCAGGGGTCACCGTTATCGCCGTTGTTGAGCAATATCATGTTGGATGATTTTGATCATTATCTTGCATCTAAGGGCACGAAGTTTGTTCGTTATGCTGATGATATTCGGGTCTTTGTTCGTTCCAAGCGTGCTGCGCAGCGTGCGCTTGCCCAGTCTGGGAAGTTTCTGGAGGGGAAGTTAAAGCTGCGGGTTAATCAGGAGAAGTCCACTATTTGTCATGCGATTAAGGCGGAGCTTTTAGGCTATGGGTTCTATCTGGTTCGTGGTGATCAGTATCGGTTTCGACTTACTAAGGCCACGAAGGTGAGGGTTTTAGCCCGAGTGAAAGAGCTTACGGCAAGATCGTGGTCGGTGTCGATGGAGTATCGCATTGACCGGTTAAACAAATATTTGCGTGGATGGCTTGGTTATTTCGCGTTGGCGGATGCGAAGGTGTTTCTTAACCGGCTGGATGAGCATCTTCGTCGTCGACTGCGGATGTGCGTATGGAAGCAGTGGAAACGTATCCGAACGCGGATACGGAACCTCTGCCGCTTGGGTGTGGATAAACAAAAGGCCTATGAGTGGGCTAATACCAGTAAGTCCTACTGGCGTATCGCTGGCTCGTGGGTGCTTACAACCACGCTTACTAATGCGTATTGGAATGACCAGAACCTCGTATCAGCCGTGGCGTATTGGAACTATAAGCACAGTCAATACTCTGTATTGGTGTAAGGAACCGCCGTATGCGATGAACCGCACGTACGGTGGTGTGAGAGGGCTGCCGGGAAACCCGGCACCCTACTCGATTTTTTGGTGAAGGTGAGGTGTTCTTAAAGACCGAAAGTGGAGCTTAGGGCAGAATTATTTGAGCAGACAGTTAAACCTCATGAACTTTTTGACCGTGATAGCTTACCTGTGTGCTGCATGAGAGCTACATGATGGATAATTTAATGAACGGGGGTATTTTTGAACGTATTTATCATGTTTGCGTAAGAAATTTGGGAGGGAAGGTTGTATTTAAACGAATTGCCTGAATGGTTGACAGGAAGACTGGGGAGGTGGGGCTATTCTGGGATAATCATGCAGGTCACGAGATTGTGTGCAATGGGACTCCCGTGAGGGTGGCCCTATTTCACTTAATAATTTTTATATTCAAGTGGGGTACCTGGGGGACCTTGAGCATACTATGTGGTAAGACGATTCTATTAAACTCGCATGTCAAAGCATGTTTATAAAATATTGTATGGGGGTAGCGATTCTTTGGCCATTGGTTTTATCTTCTTGAGAAGAGTGTCAGAATAGCTATTGAGTATCAATAGCAATTGATGCAACCACTTATTTTTCACACATTTACATAGTCAAGCGAAAGTTCTGACTTGATCATCGAAGGAGATTTGGTGAAGAGAAGATTCAGGAGAACCGGCGTTCATACAGCGCTGACGGTTCTTGCTGTGTCGAGCTTGTTTGCAAGTGTTACCCCAGTAGTTCAGGCTCAAACGGGTACTGAAGAGGTTTCTCCAAGTGTGCCAGCTTCGACGGCTGGCACAGAGGATGAGTCATCCGTAATGCGGTTGGAGACCTATTCTGACACATCATTAGCACCTGGCTTGACAGTATCTATGGCCATTAGAACGACTGGTACACAGTCTTTTGATGCGGATGATGAAGCTGGACACGACAGCTCAGCAACAAACAATATTGTGCGAGTTAATGACACGTTGACGTACGATTTGAACGTCAATGTAAATGTCGACTCCCCAACAGAGACAACGACACGGATCAAGTTTCCAAAGGGTATCGAGATCAAAGAGGTTCCAGGCTTTTGTAAGGCTGGATCACAGATCGTTCCCCCAAGTCTGACTGTTCCTGCACTTCCGACTACTGGTGATTCAATTCAACAGTTAGAAGAGCAGGAGCTGATTTGTAATCTTGGTTCCCTCCAGAGCCAGGCTTACACATTTCCTGTTACGGCAGTCGTGACAAACTATTTTGGTAATGCTGTCAGCTTTAAACCTGTTTCAGTATCTGTTGAAGCTGCAGGTCAAGAATCTAAAACTGTTCCTTCTGATCAGTTGCCAGTAGCTGTAACTTCAGCACGCCCTGCGTGGGATGTATCTCTGAATGGTGTGCAGCCTGCAACTAAGCCGAGTACTGGCTATATGTATGGCCCCGCTACTGAGCCATGTCCGTGGGATAAGAATAAGGCTTGTAAAGTTCAGATTCACCACATTTTGATGTCTTCTGCTCAGGGGGGCAAGGGCGTTATGCCGGCTGTGGGCGATGTTTCAATGAAGCTTAAGATCGATCCTCGTAGTCTTTACTACAATGGAATGGTCGAGGATGGAATTGAAGCGCTGAAGGCCAAGGATCCGCAGCCTGATAGCACGGGTGCGAAGTACCGTGCCCAGGCTGAACAGGAAGCTGAAGCGAAGATTCAGAAGATACTCGATAACCCAGAAAAGTATGCCCCCCGTGCATATTTTGAGGATTATTATCACAACGTGCCCGGACCTCGTATCGGTTTTCAGTCGCCATCAAACGCGGGCAATTCCGTCGTGAACAGCGGCAACTTTAAGTTTAACGGTGTTGCGTTTGATCGTAATTTTGCTGGGGCCAATCCGATTACACAGCCGATCGATGTAGTTATTTCTGGCGCGGATATGTCTTTACGCAGCATCCCATCAAAGAACTACAATTCCGGTTCAGCTATTCCTGATAACCGTGCTTATGCTGTTTCCCAGGCATTTAAGTTCTACGTTCCTAGTGTAACGATCCAAGAATTTGGTATCACTAAGGGCGTAACTACTACTTTGAAATCGCATACTTCGGTAAGTGATCTCAACCTCAATGGTTTTACATCTAGTGATACAAACCATCCAGATGCGAATCCCTCAGGAAACGATTACCGAAACTCTACACCTAACGTTTCTTTCGGTACTTTGATTAACAAACGCTTTACTGGTGTTCCTGGAACCCAAGGGAACATGTCGGCAGCTGAGTTTAATCCTGGACACTCGATCCGTGGTGAAGGTCCCACCGGTGGTGCCGTCCTCGGTAGTGGTGGTATTACTGTTGCCGCAAATCAGGAAGTGCTTTCCCAGCTTGAAATTGTAGGAACGAAGCCGGACAATCCAGGTAAGATCACCCTTTTAGCGTGTGACTCTTGGGATAAGAACAAACTTCACCTTAAAAAGCGTGAAGTACCAGCATCGACTGATGTTAGTGCTCATCTTCAACGCATTCCATCAGGTGGCGAAGCCGTCTGGATTTCCGGTTACAACAATGTGTTGAATGGAAACAAAGTCCAGTACGCGACTACTAAGTCACAGGTTCCGGAACTAAAAGTTCAATATGCGGCGGAACCAGGAGCAACGGGAGCAGGATCACTGTGTTACGACGATAGTATTCAGTGGTATGACTCACCAGAGCAGGTTCCTGGAAACGATGCAACCAAGCAAGCACAGGGTATTTTCACCGGTGTTGGACGTGTTCGCATTCACCTAGTAATGCCGGAGCCAGTTGCAATTGACCGACAGGTAGGTGAAGGTGTCCGCGCAGCAGTTTCCATTCTTCAACAGGTTGCAGATTCAGGCATGGAGTCAGGAGACCTTATTCCTAACTACATGTCAGTTAAAGATGCGCCTGGCAAGGAACTCGATTTGGCAGCTGCTTTGGCTGCGCCTAATCAGTCGACTGCATCCAAGTACACCGAAAATGCTCACCAAGGCGATAGCGGTGACCGCCTGATCTTCACCGATGTTCAGACTTCCCTCCGAAAGACTGTGGTCAAGGGGAATTCTGACCAATTCGGTAAAGTTCCGCCGGCTGTAACCAACGGTGATGAAGTACGTTACAAACTAGAACCAACTTTGACCTCGCCAGTAACGGTGCAAGGCAACACTAAGGACTTGTGGGTGGAAGACTGTCTACCTGCGTCGCAAGATTTCGTTGATGCACAGCCTGCACCAGCTGTGGTGCAAAAGGGTTCAACGCCTGATGATGCGAAGTTGAACTTGTCTTTATTCCCAGGTGAAAAAGACAACGTACTACGTGCTTGTAAGCCAAATGAGACCTATCTGCGCTGGATCTTCAAAAACCACCAGATTAACGAGGCCGTTGAGCCAATCATTTTTAAGGCTATGGTTCGTGATGATGCAGATTCCGGTGTCTTCCAAAACACGGCACAAGTCTGGGCTCAAGGAGACGCAACCAAGCTTTCGAAGCGAACCGATGTTGCGGAAATTCAGATCACAAATCCAGCGGGCATTAAGTTGTCTAAGCAAGCGTTGACCCCAGTGGTTCAAGTTAACCGTCCTGATCAGCAGAACTTTGAGCACAACGTTTGGCGCGTGCGTGCGTTGAACAATGTTGCAACAGATGTTCAAGTCAATAATTTCGATATTATCGACGTTCTTCCTCGAAACAACGTTGGATCAGGGGACCAGCAGACTAAGTACTCGGGAACTTTCGAGTTCGCATCTGTCACTCCGCGTCTGGGACACGAAAAAGCTGGACAACCATTGCGTTTCTTTGTTACTAAGTCGCAGACAGTGCCACATAACCCAGTTGCGCAGGGCGATACTCCATGGTGTTCATTTGAGAATGGACAGATTGGTGCTCTGGATAGTGGTCAAGGTGAGTGCCCCGCCAACCTGGCTGAAGTTACGGGCGTACGTGCAAAACGTGATGGCGTATGGGAGCCTAAGGAACCAATCGAATTCGATGTAGACATGATTGCCAAAGGCAACAAGAATGGCGATCTGTACGTCAACCAAGTTTCGATTAAGGCTGGTTCTCTAGATCCGCTCGGCCCAATTCGTCGCGCTGAAGTTGCCGTTGGTTCCAAGATTGGTGACTACACGTGGATTGATGAGAACAAGGATGGCCTGCAAACTCAAGGCGAACCAGCTATTGGTAATGTTCGTGTGACTTTGACAGGTACGGACGATCTTGGCAATCCTGTCAATGTAGAGACCACCACAAATGATCAAGGTCGCTACGTATTTGAGAATCTTCGTTCATCTGATGCTGCAGGTTATACAGTTACGTTCGGCAAACCAGCTGGATATGAATTCACCAATACCGGTGCAGATCTAGCCAATGCGGAAGACTCTAACGCCGATAAGGCAACAGGTGCTTCGCAACCAGTCGTACTTCCGAAGGATGAGATTGTTCGTTCAGCGCGTGGAATTGAGAACTTGACTGTAGATGGCGGTTTTGTGTTACCACGGCAGCCGTTTAAGGTCTCGAAGACTCTGAATGCCAATGGTTCTCAGGGCCAAGACACCTTCACAGTTACTTACCGCTGCTCGGCCGATGGCGTCAACGCTGAAGGACAAGTTGTACCAGCTGAAGGCAATGTTGAGGTTCCAGCTGGTGGCGAAACAACAGTTGGCCTGTTCGAAATTGGTACTACGTGTGCTGTTATTGGCGAACAAGGCGCTGAACGTAATGGCTATGCATTGCAACAGCCAATTGCGCCAACCGATCCAGCAACTGTTGGTGACAACGGCCTAACCATCGCTGTTACAAATACCTATAATCCTGAGACTGGCAGGTTTAAGGTGCGCAAGAATGTTGTGGGGCTACCTCAGGAGAAAACTCCTGCGGTATTCCTCATCGATTACGTCTGCGTTGACGATCTCAAACGCCCAGGCTTTGATGATGTACTCAGCGGTACGATCGAGCTGGCTGCTGGGGAAGAAAAAACCTCCCCAGAACTGCCACGTGGCATTGAATGTGCATTCGCTGAACGTGTGAATGTACCTGCGGGTGAAAAGGGACACATTGATGTCCCAGGTTATCTGCGCGCAGAGCCAGCTTTTGACCACGCAACAGTGGCCACTGCCGCCGACCCAGAAACCGCACCGGAAGATATGCCAGCAAAGGCTGTGGTGACCAACACCTACAGCGTAGAAACAGGCACCTTCAAAGTGACCAAGCGCGTGAATGGTTTGCCGGATGAGAAAATCCCAGCTGCCTTCACCATCAGCTACACCTGTACTGATCCACACGACCGCCCAGGTTTTGATCTCACCGGTGAGCTGAACGTGGCCAACGGTGGGGAAGTAACCAGCCCTGCGCTGCCTCTGGGTGCAACCTGTGAGCTGCGCGAAAAGGTGGATAATAACATTCAGGTGGCAGGCTTTAGCCTCGCTGAACCTGTGTACAGCAACCAGGCGAAAACTGTGGTCACCGCCCACGATCCGGCAACAGTAGAAACGGCACGCATGGAAGTGACCAACAACTACAGCCGCGACATGGGCAAGATTGCTGTGAAGAAGGTCGTCACCGTTGACGGCACGAAAGAGAGCACAGCCGACGCACGCTTTGGTGTTCTCGTCGAATGTGTTGACCCAGTTACTGCACACAAACTCAGCGACCAACCACACCGACTTGATCTCAGCGGTGACGGTACCGCCGTGGAATATGCAGATATCCCAACTGGCTATGTGTGCTCGTTGAGTGAAGAACCAGCGCCACGCGCAGGCTTTACTCATGTACCAAGCTTCGATCAGCAGACCGTGACCATCAACGATAAAGATCAGGTTGTCAACGTGACTGTCACCAACGCCTATACCCGCGATAAGGGTGGGTTTAAGGTTGCGAAGATGGTGACCGGCAATGCCGCAGCGTTGGTGAAAGATAAGACCTTCACCTTCCGCTACGAATGTGCTGATAATTTCACTGGCACGGTGACTCTGAAGAATGGTGAGTCGAAGTCTGTGACTGAGGTACCCACCGGTACCTGTGTGGTCACCGAAGAAAACACCAAGGTGGATAACGCGGCAGTAACGACCACAATGCAGGTCAACGAAGGCGAATTCACCGAGACGAACCAAGTGCGTTTTGAGGTGACAAAGGATCAGCGCGATCCGGCGAACACCATCAAGATTGCCGCCATCAACAACTATGTGGCTGACGTTGCACCGTTCAAGGTGCTCAAAACCGCCACCGCTGATGAGAATCAGCAGCTGCTTGCACAAGGTTTAGGTGATCGAAACATTGTCTTCGACTACACCTGCACCCCAGCATATGAAGGTGCCTATGCCGAAGGTGGCGAGATCAGCGTGAAGCCGAACGGCGACGCGGCGATTTCTGCCAAGCAGTACCCGATCGGCACGAGCTGCACCTTGGTGGAAAAGACCGCCGGTGCCCAGGTTGCAGGCTTCGCACTGGAAGCCGTGCGCCCACTAACCGTTGAGGTGACAGCAGGCGCAGCCCCAGCAGAGGTTCGCGCTGTCAACCGTTATACCCGCGACAAGGGTGGGTTCACGGTGACTAAGCGTGTCGACGGCAACGCGGCCGTGCTGGCTCAAGACAAGGCTTTCGAGTTCACCTACACCTGTGCTGATGGTGTGACCGAAACCTTCACGCTGAAACATGGTGAGAAGAAGCAGGTAGCGAATATCCCTACCGGTGACTGCACCATCACTGAGAAAGCTGCGGAGGTAGCACACACCATCCCAACAACCACTATCCGCATCAACGATGCGGTGGTGCAGGGTGCTACCGCCACCTTCCGGGTGGATAAGTCAGCACCAGATGCGGTGATCACCGTGGACGTCACCAACACATACGCGCCAGTTCAAGCACCGTTTATGGTAAAGAAGATCGCATCTGCTGCTCTCGACAACACTGTGCTTGCCGAGCGAATCGCTGAGCGCGACTTCATCTTCGACTACACCTGCACGCCTGCGTACGAAGGTGCGTTTGCAGAAGGTGGGGAGATCCGGGTGAAAGCTGGTGGCGAAGCGGTAGCATCGCCCAAGACCTACCCAATTGGTACTGCGTGTACTTTGGTCGAGCGTAAAGATTCCGCCGCGGTAGCAGGATTTACCCACAGCGGTCTTGCGCCGTTGAAGGTTGTGGTGGCTGCAGGTGAGAATCCAGCTGAGGTTGTAGCGGAGAACCGTTACACCCGCGAAGAAGGAACCTTCGGTGTGGTGAAGAATGTCAAGGGTTGGCCTTGGTTCAGCAATGAAACCTTCACCTTCGACTACACCTGTAAGCATCCTGACGCTGCCGAGGCTATCACCGGCCAGTTAAAGGCGAAGGGCGATGGCATCACGGTTGAATCCGGCATGAAGCTGCCTTTCGGTACGCAGTGTCGTGTTCGCGAGAACGTTGAAGACGCCGAGCGTTTCGGATTCGTACTTCAAGCACCTGAAGAAATCGTGTTCACGATTACTGAAGATGTGCCAGTGGCCACCGCCACCGCGGTGAACACGTACATTCCATGGATTCCAATCCTGATTCCGCTCATCCCACTGATTGTGGTGCCTTTCATTCCGAAGCACGAACCACCAGCACCATCGGTGGATCCTCAGGTGGAAACACCGCAGAAGGGAATGCCGAAGAAGGGTCTTGCGAAGGGCGAACAGCCACAGAACAAACCTGGTGAAGCGAAACAGTTGGCACAGACCGGTGTCGATGAATCACTGTTGTGGATCATTGCCATTGGCCTTGCACTTGTTGCTGCTGGTGCAGTAACTCTACGACGAGGTCAAAGCTAAGTATCCTGCATAAGGATCTGACACTAGTGATCTGAAAGTGGTGGTTGTGTAGATGCAACCACCACTTTGCTATTTGGCCAAAGCCTCTGTGATCTCGTCGATCAGAATCTTCCTATTGTCCTCTGAGCCGATAAAGTCGGAATGACCTCCCGAAACCCTGTAAGATTCATCGGCATAGATTTTAGGATCGGGACCAAAAATACCGCTCTCATTATCGTGGAGTAACCCAATGGGATCGCGGTCCGCATCGATCACTACGAGCTCTTGGTCTGGGTTTTGCAACACAGTGGAAGCATCCTTCGGCTGACCCCCAGGATTGGTAGGGAATAGTCCGCCGGGAGATCCGAGCATGATGATCTTGTTGGCAATCAACCCATCTGGGCGTCGCGCAGGAATAACAGCCGGTAGCGTTCCGTAGGAATGCGCGAGCACAGTCTTGTAGGCTGCTGGATTAGTTTCGTGCACGAATTTTTGGAACTCAGCCAGCTTCGTGGCACCCAATTGGGCAGGCATGGTGTCGGTGGCTTCTGCGATTGTCGCCGGTGGTTTGTAATCCAGCCACGCAATCACCGCCGCATTCTTAGGCAAATCTTTATGGATTTTAGCCGCATCAGATACATGCCCGGGCCAGTTTTCTTGCTCCCCAGAACCTACACCAAAAGTCATGGTGGTGATTAAATCTGCGTTTTCAAGATCACCGAAAGACACAATGATTCCCTCATCGCTGGCTTTGAGAATCTTGGCATCAGGATGCTGGCGCCGAATCTCCGCCAACACGCCTTGCTGCTCGGCCCGCCGGATATGATCTAAGTTTTTCAGGCTGAGATTGTCATCGCCGCCAGGGAGTAAATCTTCGTGTTTCTCCTGTGGAGTGCAGTACGTTAAACGAATGATTTCGTCATGACAAGCCTTATCCAGCAGTTCTGCTTGCACACGGAAACTATCCAATTTGGCTTGGATGAGTTGTACAAGCGGATTAAAACTCTGGGACTTATCGTGCACTACGCCGTCGATAATTTCGAGGCCCTCCGCAATGGCAGCATTTTTCACATGCTCGTAATGTGCCTCCAAGTCGAGCTGTGCTTTGACAGTCTCATACAAAGTATCGGAAGCCTGTTTCATCAGCCGCGCATAAGCGACCGAGTCCACGCTGTACCCAATACCTCTCGTCAGAGCCTTGTCAAAAGCATCACCGGTTGCTTCCAGCGCAAAATTATTCCAGCTTTGCTGTAGCGCCCCATGGACATGCAGGATGAATTCTGCGTCTTCGGCCAACTTTTTCGCCCAACGCTCAACAGCGATGGTATTGATCGGAAACACTAGTCGCTCACCTCCCCAGCATCGAGGGCACGCGCCACAGTAGCGTCGATTGCGATTTGGGACTGAATGAATTTCAACACCTGATCAACATGGGTGTTGTGGCGACGTCGTAAAGCATTAACGCGCTCATTGACTGTCTGGGTAAACGTTGAGACCGCCGACGACGTGAGGCAGGAACTATCGCGGCATTCAAACAACTTATAATCCGGCAAGTGGCTAAGCTCACCGCCAGCATCAAGATTGAACTTTGTAAACATGACTACAATTTCAGTCACCTTAGATACCATGTTTCCACTAAAGTCAATAGAAAAATTAAATCTGTGGATAACTACCGCCACAACAGCCAAAAAAGGGGCAAAACTGTGGATAAACTACGCATCGCACTCGGGCAGATTTCCACAACTGTGGATAAACTAGCCAATCTTGCCCTCATCGAAGACGCAACCCGCACCGCCGCACAACAAGGCGCTGAGCTGATCCTCTTCCCCGAAGCCAGTATGCAAGCGTTTGGTACCGGACGCCTCGATGGTAACGCCGAAGCCCTCGACGGGACTTTTGTCAGCCGCCTGAAACAGCTCGCACGCACCTATAACATCGCCATCGTCTGCGGCATCTTCAGCCCCGCCGACACCATTGAACGCAATGGGAAAACCATCAATCGCATCAGCAATGTCGCTGTCGCCTGCCTGCCTTCTCCACACGACGGGGAGGTCGAGGTGGTTGACTATGCAAAAATCCATACTTACGATGCCTTCGGCTATCGTGAATCCGATACCGTCAAACCCGGCACCGAACTGGTCACCTTCGACTACCGCAACCAGCGTTTCGGGCTGGCTATCTGCTACGATCTGCGCTTTCCCGAACAATTCCGGCAACTCGCCCAACGCGGCGCTACCATCATGCTTGTTCCCATTTCCTGGGCGGATGGACCCGGAAAACTCGAACAGCGGCAACTGCTGCAACGCGCTCGCGCCCTCGATTCCACCAGCTACCTTCTTGCCTGTGACCAAGCGCGACCCGATGCGCAGGAACAACGTACACGCGGCGCTGCCCCCACCGGTGTGGGGTATTCGGCCGTTATCGGCCCCGAGGGGGTCGAGCTCGCCAGCCTAGAATCACACCCCGATGTGCTCATCTACGATCTGGATCTTGGAGCGCCCGCAGCATTGCGGAAAACACTTCCTGTGCTTGAGGTTGAAGAAAAATACTAAGCGCGTGGTGTCATTGCTGCGTTTCGACGCCGAAAGATCGCTGCTATGTTCGCCTACGACGGCGGTGCTTTGGTTTGCGGGTATGCCTGCCGGGTTTGAGTTGTGTCTGTTCTTGCTCAAAAAAGAAGGACGGTTCGAAGCAGCGTGCCTGAATGATATCGGCGGGAGTGCCACCGTGAACCAAATGTTCCACGGTTTCTTCCACCACATCTTTATCACCCATGACCAGAATCTGGTGGCCCAGCCAGGAGCCGAACTGGGACACGATTTCACCTACCTCACCTTCTTGCAACAAGTGCAAACCCCGGGGTGCTTCGGAATGTTCGGTCGCCCCCACCCACCACGCATCGGTGGAATGACGCACGACAGGGGTGATAAACAACCATGGGCAGGTGGAGGCGAGGTGCCACAAGCTGCGCAGCTCGTAGAGCTCGCCAGGATAATCCGCGCTGAAAAATAGGTGCACTCGTGGTTGGTTCGGGGACAGTAAAAGATCGATGATGAGTGCACGTGCTGCTGCTAAGGCTGTGCCGTGAGCAATGAGGAGGAAATCATCGGAGTATTTCACTCGGAATCCGCCGTGGGCTTGGCCAAAGCGCCATCGATCCCCAGGGCGTGCCGAGGCTAATAATGAGGAGGTATCGCCTAGGGCATGAACGTGGAATTCTATTTGGCCGGCATCATTCGTGGGGATCGAGGGGTAGAGGTCGCGCCAACATCCTGGGGCGAAATCTGAACTGACTGGGATCGCTTGGGTTGGGCGGTACTCAAGTGGGGGGTCGGTTATTAATCGCACCACGCTAATGCTGCGGCTGCGCCGTTCCACCTCAACTACCTCGCCAACAATAGGGCCAGTGGGGGTTTCTGGGCTGCGTGCAACCGCGTTGAGTATGCCGCTGGCCTGAATTATTGCGTTTTCGGCAGCGAACACAGTGCTAAATGGCAGCTCGTAGCAGTGATCACGCATGACGGTGAGCACGGCGTCGGCAAGCACGGCGAACTCGGTGAAACCGCGCGCGGCGGCACGGGTTGCGCCGAGGCGTAGTCGCGCCATGCAGTCTTTGGAGAGCTCGCCTTGGGAGGAGGAGTGTTCCAGGATGAAGCTCACGGCCTGGCTGAGTGGGTACTCGCTATTGATGATGTTGCGGGTGTGCGGTGCTTTGCGGAAAAAGTGCTCCCACACCTGGGCGTCGAATGCGGAAGTGTCGCCCATGATCGTGTCGATAACGGATTGCAGGGGCGCAACGAATCCGTGAAGTAGGTGGCGTGGGGTACTCACAAAGCATAAGTCTAATAGGTACTTGTGAACTCGCAGGCGTTAATGAAAATGAAAATCTTAATGAAAATGTTAAGGCTTGGGAAAGTAGCAATATTTTTGCCGGTTAATGGATGTATGTGTTATTATTCAAATAGTTCACACGTCTGCTTATTGGAAAGGGTTATTGAAAATGAACTGCAATATTCATGAGAATCACGACCATGTCCATGGTGAGGGTTGCGGCCACGAGGCTGTCCAGCACGGCGACCACGTTGACTACATTCACGATGGTCACCGCCACTTCCTCCACGAGGGACACTGGGACGAGTGCGAAGGCGCTGCCTAAAACTTCAGTAGCGCACACTCCCCGCAACACGCCAGAAAAAGCCCGCTTTGTATCAATGCAAAGCCGAGTGCGTCAGGCCTTAAGTTGCGGGGAGTGTTTTCTTTTTGCCCACACATCTGCACTCCTGTTGCATCCCTGCTGTACACCTGCTGCGCTCCTGCGCGGTGGATATGAATGGAGAAAAAATCCCCCTTGCCGTGCACGGGGGTGAAAAAATCAGCCATCATGTAGGGAAAGGGGGAATAAGGGGTGGGGTCAAAGAAGTGGCAAAGCCGGTGGGGTTAAGGGAAGTGGCAAAGGTGGTGGGGTTAAGGATTAGGGTGCTGTTAGCGGTTTGCTGGCTCCCAACCAAGCTCAGGGGCAACATGGGTGGCGAAGTTATCCAAAATCCGCGCGTTCACCTCAACCCCAGCCTGATTAGGGATAGTGAGCATCAACGTATCAGCGCTCATGACAGCTGGATCATTGCGCAACGCCTCCACAATCTTGTCTGGGGTATCCACCAAGGTGCGGCCGAAAATACCCTGCTGATCATCGAGCATGCTGCGCGATTCCGAACCACCCGAGCCTGGCTTGCCAAACATCGCGGTATCCGCATCGGAGACAATGGGGAAAACGCTTCGCGAAACTGACACGCGTGGCTCATGCCCCCAACCGGCGCGATCCCACTCGGCGCGGTAGCGCTCAATTTGGCGGGCCTGCACTTCACCTAGGCTGGGGCCGTCGGTTTCAAACACAAGAGTGGAGCTCATCAAATTCACGCCATCGCGGGCAGCTTGCTCCGCTGAGGCATGGGTGGCCGCACCCCACCAGATTGTGCGATCAAGATCCGGTGCTTGGGGGAGCACGGGAATTGGGCGCCCTGGTGCGTAAATGCGGGGATACTGCTGGTCGGCAGGTGCCGCCTGCGCCATGGGGGTGCCCCGAATGGCGCTTAAGAAGGTGAGGAATTTCTCCCGCGCCAATCCGGCACCTTTACTATCCTCACTATCTGCTGCGTGGTAGCCGAATGCTTCCCAACCTTTGAGGGCTGGTTCAGGTGAGCCGCGGGAAATGCCGATAGCAAGACGTCCGTCGGCGATATAGGACAAGGCGGCTAATTCCTCGGCGAGATACAGCGGGTTTTCATAACGCATGTCGATCACCCCTGTGCCCACTTCGATATGGGAGGTGCGTGCTGCTATGGCGCTTAAGAGGGGGATGGGTGCGGCACCTTGGGGAGCGAAGTGGTGCACGCGGAAATAAGCGCCGTTTATGCCGAGGGAATCGGCGATATGGGCGAGTTCGATGGCGTCGTGAAGACTGCGCTGAACGGGGTATGCGTGGTTGTAATGGCCGAAGCTTAAGAATCCAAATTTCTTCATGTCCACCATGGTATGTGACATGTCACCTACTGGTCAAGGGTTCACACAATCGGGCATTGTTTTATAGGTAGATCTTCTGCCACATTTTTAAGTTTCACCAAAGAAGGTATTAGAATATACCAAGTAATTTCTGAGGTTTTTGGAGCACTGGTTCTACTAGCTGCGGTTTTGGTTTTCATTAGGCTTCCCAATGGCGCATATATCCCCCAAGCAGGGGGTAGTGGGCGCAAGCGGGAGCTTGGGTAGAAAACCAACCAAATCCCACATAAACAAAAACGCTTTCCAACTGTGGTGGTGGCTGGGAAACCACCAAGCAATCACAACTTTTGGCCAAGCACACATCCTCCTCGCGAGGGATTACTTCACGCTTCACAGTCTTTGTCAGTTACCCACACCCCCGTGCTTGACGCCCTCGAATGAGCAGGGCGGGCACCCAAAGTTTTCTTTCATGGCGACCGTGGCAGTGGTGCAATAAGCAGCATGCGGATGCCACGCATGAGCCTGGTGCTCCCGTAGCGCACGGCTTGGATTTTTTGGTGCTTACGCGGTTGTGGGAAAAGGCGTTGGTGGTGGCGCGTGAACGTAATGTCTTGCGCGTTGCTGGGCGCGGGTTGGGCATTGTGTGGCGCTGTCTTTGGGTCAAAGGCAGCGCAGACAAGTTTTCCCGGGTACTGGCTGGTTCTTTTCGCCTTCAGCGTGTGGCGTAGGGGCTTGCGAGGTCATCGTCCTACACGCTGTGGACACAGTTTCTCGTGAATACGAAGGATTCTTATTTTAGGAGGCGAATTTAACAGGTGAGTTACACTCCGTACACCTTGGTGCTCGACGTCGGCTACATTTCTATTCTCATGCTGGTTGGTGTCGCATTGCGCCGTCTCATCCCGGTGTTCCGTTCCCTTTTGATTCCCGCCCCTATTACCGCTGGCCTGTTGGGCCTGTTGTTGGGCGATCATGCGCTGGGGGTGTTGCATTTTTCGGAGTTGTTGGGCACCTATTCGTCGATTCTGATTGCGATTGTGTTCGCCGCCATGCCGTATGCGATGGCGTTTAATGCCCGCAATATTAAGGGTGCTCGTACGATGTGGGCGTATTCAACGTCGATGTTTATGGGCCAGTGGGGGCTGTTTATTTTGCTGGGCTTGTTCTTCTTTGCTCCTGTGTGGGGCACGCAGGAGTGGTTTGGTATGATGCTGCCTGTTGGTTTTGTGGGTGGTTTTGGTACTGCCGCTGCTGTTGGCGGGGCGTTGCATGGGGTGGGTGCTGAGGCTGCGTTGAGTTTGGGTTTTACTTCTGCGACGGTGGGGACGTTGGCGGCGATTGTGGGCGGTATTATTTTCGCCCAGTGGGGTATTCGTCATAATAAGACGGCGTCGTTGCCGAAGGAGCTTCCGTGGGAGTTGCGTTCGGGGCAGATTGATGATGAAGATGCGCGTCCGTCGATTGGTAAGGCGACGACGAATCCTTCGTCGATCGAGGCGCTGTCTTTGCACTGTGGTGTCATTATGGTCACTGTTGCGGTGGCGTATTTGTTGCAGCAGTTGATTTCGAAGCAGTTTTCGATGATTTCGATTCCGCTGTTCGCGTTGTCTTTTTTGGTGGGTATTTGCGGCAAGCTGTTTTTGTCGGCGATTGGTAAGCCGCGCTATTTGGATAAGGAGACTGTTGCCTCGATTTCGGGTGGGAGTACCGATTATCTGATTGCTTTCGGCATTGCGTCGATCGTGCCGAGTGCTGTTGCGAGCTATTTTGTGCCGCTTGTGGTGATGTTTGTGCTTGGCGTGGTGTATTGCTTTGTGTGGTTTTTGCTGGCTGAGCGTTTCTTTGCTACTGGCTGGTTGGAGCGTGCGCTGTTTGGTTGGGGTTGGGCTACTGCGGCGGTGGCAACGGGTATTGCGTTGTTAAAGATTGTGGATCCGAAGCTGAAGTCGGGCACGTTGAATGAGTATGGTGTGGCGTATGTGGGTTTCGCGCCGTTTGAGATTGGTATGACGATTCTGGCACCGATTGCGGTGTTGGGTGGTTTTACTCTTGGTTTGGGGTGGGCTGCTACGGCAATTGCTGCGGTGATTTTGGCGGTGAGTTTGTATCACGCCGCCAAGGCGCGTGCTGAACAGTAGCGTGTGTAGAGCGTGGCCCTTCCGTCTGGTGCGGGAGGGCTTTTGCGTATCGACGTCGGGGATTGCGGTGTTGCGCGCTCGTGTTAGGGGGAGGGGGTGTTGAAGAAAAAATAGAAAGTTGAGTCTTGGGGGCTTAACTTTTTGTGGGGGCTGGTGTACTATGGTCACAAGTTGAGTGTAATAAGCTCAACTATCTGGATTTTTCTGTACGAAGACACAAGAAAAGACTAAAGAAGGAACACAATGAACGCTTTTAACCCCACGACCAAAACTCAAGAAGCACTCCAGGTTGCTTTACAAAAGGCTTCCGCCAACGGAAACCCTGATATTCGCCCAGCGCACCTGCTGGCCGCGATCTTAGGTCAGGAAGATGGCATCGCCATCCCCGTCTTACGTGCAACGGGCGTTGACCCCGACGTCGTCAAGCGAGAAGCTGAAGCATTAGTTGCCGGATACCCCAAGGCAGAGGGCCAGGGTATGGCAAACCCCACCTTTAACCGCGACGCACTGAACGCCTTGACCGCCGCCCAAGAATTAGCCGGCGAATTAGGCGATGAATACGTCTCCACCGAAGTGCTACTCGCAGCCTTGGCACGCGGAAAGAACGATGCCGCCGACCTGCTGACCAAGCGGGGAGCCACCTACGAGGTCATCAAAGGCGCATTCGTGAATGTGCGCGGCGACAAAAAGGTAACCAACCAAGAACCCGAGGGGCAGTTCCAAGCTTTGGAAAAGTACTCCACCGACCTCACCCAGCGAGCACGGGAAGGCAAGATCGACCCCGTGATCGGCCGCGACGCGGAAATTCGCCGCGTGGTGCAGGTGCTGTCACGCCGCACGAAGAACAACCCTGTTCTCATCGGCGAACCAGGCGTGGGTAAAACCGCCATCGTCGAAGGCTTAGCGCGACGCATCGTCGCAGGTGACGTCCCAGAATCACTCAAGGGCAAAACCTTAATCAGCCTCGACCTCGGATCGATGGTCGCGGGTGCGAAATATCGTGGCGAATTCGAGGAGCGCCTCAAGGCAGTACTCGATGAAATTAAAAGCTCGAACGGGCAGATTATCACCTTCATCGACGAGCTGCACACCATCGTCGGCGCAGGCGCCACCGGTGAATCCGCTATGGATGCCGGCAACATGATCAAGCCCATGCTCGCCCGCGGCGAACTGCGACTCGTGGGTGCAACCACGCTGGATGAGTACCGCAAGTACATCGAAAAAGACGCCGCCCTGGAGCGCCGCTTCCAGCAAGTCTTCGCCGCCGAACCCTCCGTGGAAGATGCCATCGGCATCCTGCGCGGGCTGAAGGAACGATACGAAGTCCACCACGGTGTGCGCATCCAAGACTCCGCCCTCGTTGCTGCCGCCACCTTGTCGGATCGCTACATCACCTCCCGTTTCCTTCCGGATAAGGCCATTGACCTCGTTGATGAAGCAGCCTCCCGACTGCGCATGGAAATCGACTCCTCCCCACAGGAAATCGACGAACTGGAACGCATCGTCCGCCGCCTCGAAATCGAAGAAGTAGCCTTGGAAAAGGAAACCGACGCCGCCTCGAAGGAACGGCTAGAAAAGCTGCGCCAAGAACTCGCCGACGAGCGCGAACGACTCGGCGAACTCACCGCACGGTGGATGAACGAAAAAACCGCGATTGATAAGGTGCGCGAAGCCAAGGAAGAGCTTGAGAAGCTGCGCCAAGAATCCGAAATCGCCGAACGTGATGGCGACTACGGCAAGGTTGCAGAATTGCGCTACGGCCGCATCCCTGAGCTGGAAAAGCAACTCAGCCAAGCCGAGGCAACCAGCGCTGAACCCACCATGCTGTCGGAGGAAGTCACCCCCGATACCATCGCAGAAGTTGTGTCCGCATGGACCGGCATCCCCGCAGGCAAAATGCTCCAAGGGGAAACCGAAAAACTCCTGCACATGGAATCCGAACTGGGCAAGCGCGTGGTCGGGCAGATGGAAGCTGTCAGCGCCGTCTCCGATGCTGTGCGCTGCGCACGAGCCGGGGTCGCCGACCCGAACCGCCCCACCGGCTCCTTCCTCTTCCTCGGCCCCACCGGCGTGGGTAAGACGGAGCTGGCCAAGGCGCTGGCGGAGTTCATGTTCGACGACGATCGCGCCATGGTCCGCATCGATATGTCGGAGTTCGGTGAGAAGCACTCTGTGGCCCGTCTTGTCGGTGCCCCTCCCGGATATGTGGGCTACGACCAGGGCGGTCAACTGACTGAGGCGGTGCGCCGTCGCCCCTACACGGTGGTGCTTTTCGACGAGGTGGAAAAGGCGCACCCGGATGTCTTCGACATTCTCCTGCAGGTACTCGATGAAGGCCGGTTGACCGACGGCCAGGGCCGCACGGTGGATTTCCGCAACACGGTGCTGATCTTGACCTCCAACCTCGGTGCCGGTGGCACCCGTGAGGAAATGATGGATGCCGTCAAGCGTGCCTTCAAGCCTGAGTTCGTTAACCGACTCGATGATGTGGTGATCTTCGATCCGCTCAGCCCTGAGCAGCTGACCAGTATCGTGGAGATCCAGATTAAGCAGCTGGCCGCCCGGCTTGCGACCCGCCGCCTCCATTTGGATGTGGATGAACCCGCCAAGGCTTGGCTTGCCGAGCGTGGCTACGATCCCGCCTATGGTGCCCGTCCGCTGCGCCGTTTGATTCAGAAGGAGATCGGCGACTCGCTGGCTAAGAAGCTTCTTGCCGGTGAGGTGCGCGACGGTGACACAGTGGTGGTGCGCACCAATGAGATGGGTGGTTTGAGCATCGAGGCTGAAACCGCAAGCATGTAACACGCACCCTGTAAGAAGTTGTACTGCTCCCCGTGAGTGTGGGCCTGAGAAATCAGGCACGCACTCACGGGGAGTTTTGCTGTAAATGGACGCATAGTTCCTGCTGTGCTGGGGTTGTGTGGGCTGTTGCTGCCTGCGGATCAAGATCTGTGACGAGCCTGAGCATGGTTCTTGGCAAAATATCATTTAGAGATAGAGCAAGTGCTACCGATAAAACCGCAGGTCAAATTTTCCCTACTGTGCTGAAACTCTAACTATTAATTTTCAATCAATCCTCGAGTATTAATAGGGTGAGAGCTTTGGGTACTTTCTTGCTCGGCCTCATGCGTACCAGGGACAGAAAGGTCGAGTTTTGGGTGTAGTAGATGATCCCCCCCTAGTGCACAAGGGTGTAGGGCTGTGACTACACTGAGGTGGCATGTTCTTTCAGGCTCTTTCGCTCATGGCAACCGCAGCTACAGCGCTGACCAAACTGCGCCCAACGGCGCATGTGGAGAAAATCTGCAAGCCACTGATCGTGCCCGCGCTGATGTGTAGCCAACCACAGAACCTCAAAGAGCCGCTCTTTGTTCTCGGCGGCGTAGCACACCTTCTGGGCGATATTGAGCTAATGCGCGAACATGGGCAGCTTTACCGGGGTGCGGCCTGGTTTGGATTAGGGCACCTCGCCTTTATCATTCGACACCTCAAGGCTGGGCACCGCCCCGCAAACATTACAGCCCACCTTGTTGCCTTGCTGTGTGGGGCACTGATTGTTAAAGACCCCAAACTGATCGGCTATGGCTGCATCCTGGCCACCTATTCCACCCTGGCCTCACCGCTCGGAGGTGCATTATTTATTGCAAGCGACTCAATGATCGCGCTTAATCGCACGAGGCGAAACAAGTGGCTCGACTTTGGGATCATCAGCACCTATGGTCTGGCGCAATGGGCGATGTTTCGAGCGGAAGCTAGTGAGTATATTCCCACGACTGGGCAGAAGTGCTAACCAAGGGTTGGGCAGCAAGATGCTTTGATACATGCCACAACCACAGCAAAGTGCCACCAGGGGCAAACACATAGCACAGCGCCCACTGATGGGGATCGTCAAGATGAATGCCGGCGGAAATTCGTGCAACCAGCACCACTTTGAGAATGGTCACTGCCATGGCTAAGCACAAAAGGATGAGTAAGCCCACCGACCACGCGATGTCGTATTCCAGCGGGATGAGGCTACTGTTAGCGGAGAAAAGGGGAAAAAGAGGCACGAAAACTCCTTGAAGCTAATATAAGGCACTCGCCATATTTAGGCGCTGTGAACTGCGCAAACGCTCTATTTTTCATAGCCTAACCACTGGTGAATAAAGGTGTCAATAGTTATCGGGGCGAAGGAGTACAGGCGCAAAACCACACACGTGAAAAAGTGAGGAACGTGGAGGGAGGTACGGCAGAAAGGCGAAAAAGATCGCCAGCTTCTACAATCGGGGATTATGACCATCACCATGACACCCCATGAACTTCACGAACGTATTGACAAAGGCCGCCCACCACTCGTTTTGGCAAGCCTCTGGTCCGCCGAAGAAGGCGGCGGATACGGACAATACAACAGCGAACACATCCCCACCGCACTGTTCTGCGATACCGCCCTCGCCCTTGCCTCCACCCCATCCTCTACCACAGGGCGCAACCCACTTCCCACCAAAGCAAACGTGGATAAATGGTTGCTGAAATGGGGACTGACACCTGAGCGGGAAGTGGTGGTCTACGACAAATTCCGAGGCCTGTTCGCCGCCCGCGCCTGGTGGGTGCTGACATGGGCAGGGATGAAGAACGTGAAAATCCTCGACGGCGGTCAACCCGCCTGGGAAGCCGCAGGCTATGAAGTTATGGGCGGGCCCGGAAACCCCCGTATCTACGATGGCGGCCAAGCAACCCTAGGGCAACTGCCCACCGCCACCATCGATGAAGTCAAGCAACACACCGGCATTTTGGTCGATTGTCGCGAACCTAATAGGTATGCCGGGAAAAAAGAATTCTTGGACTTAAAAGCAGGCCACATCCCCGGTGCGATCAATCTTCCCACCCGCGCGGTACTCAACGAGGACTACACCTTTAAAAAACCAGAAGAATTGCAGCGTATCTTCGCAGAACACGGCATTACCGCAGACACGATTGACGATGTGATCGTCTATTCCGGTTCCGGCAACCACTCCGCCCAAGTCATTGCAGCAATGGTGATTTCTGGCTTGTCTGTGCCCCGACATTTCGTCGGCGGATGGAGCCAATGGTGCGCTAATCCACGCAATCCAGTAGAACGCAGCGACTAGACACCTATACACTTAAGGGCATGATTTTCGTTCTGGCCGCTCTCATCGGTGCCGCTGCTGCTGCATTGTTCTACCTCGACTACCAGCGCAAGCGGCCAGAACACCCTACCCTACCTGCGCAAACACCAGTGAAAAAGCAGGTTGCTGAAACCCGCACACCCGTTGCCACGGCCGAAGAAGAACCCCACAACCCGCACCTAGGGGTGGTTGAACACGCCACAGACACCGTGGATACGGTCGAGCTCGAAGAAGTCGATCCTGGGGAGATCGCCACGGAATCGGAACTCAACGAACTCGACGAAACCATTGAAGCCCAGGCGATAGACGATAGCGCCGACGAGACTGTGGTCGCTGAATCCGCCGATGACTTCGACACCCTCGAACGCGCCCACGCATCCGAAGAAGACCGCAGCCCCCAAGAAGCACTGGATGCCTTAAAATCAGGCCTCCTGCCTAACCTGCCCGGCCATGCGCGCCGAGTGCGTCGTGCATGGGCGGAATATCGGGAATTTAGCTACACCAAAACTGACGCCTACCTTGCTGATGAATGGTCGAGGGTGGCGGCGTCGACAGGCGTGGCGGCGAAAGACGTCGTCTCCGGCAAAGCCGCAGGCTACGAAATGCACTTGTGCGACCTCGGGCCGGCCACGGTGGTGGCGATGCGGCGAAACTTCAGCTCCGACATCGTGGCAGAAGCCTACCGCGACCACCCCCAGGACACCCCGCCCGCCGAGGATCTGGCCGAAGTGAGCACAGTCGGCGACTTCACCTTCTACGGCACCGACCCCCAAGCAGTAGCCCGCATGATCGACTCCCGCGTGCACGCCGTGACACGCACGCTGCCGAAAGAAGTGCAGGCAATCTGGGTGGAAGGGGAGTGGGTTCTTGCGCAACTGCCGAAAACACCCAGCTACGAACTGTGGGAAGACACCCTCGAACCGCTCGCATTGCTTGCCGACGCCGCCTGCACACTCCCCCCACGACCCCACGCTGTGCTCCCCATCGACTTTTATGACTCCGACCCCACCCGCCCCATGGCGCACCGCGTCGCCCAACCACCCCGCGGGGAAGTGCTTGACGAGGATGAACAGCCCCCAGTGCTGCCGAAAATCAGCCCGCACCTTGTGCGTGAGGATGACCCCGTGATCCTGCCCAGCCGCGCAAAGGCGCAATCGCGGGGAGTGGTGACCCCGCACGATATTGGTGCGGATGATGTGGAGGCGATCGCCGACCCGAACCACCGCGCACCACAGCATTCCGACTTCCACGGAACCCGCGTGCTGCGCGATACCTCACAAGGCTCCAGCATTTTCATCGACGGGCATGCAGAAACAGGCGCACAAATCTGCGGGGAGAATACTACTTGCACCACCGACAGTGATAAGCAAGCCCACAACCCCAACGCTCAGGGGGAAACAAACACCACACCCAAGGGCAATCTGGGATCATAGCCTTTCCTTGCCTTTGGGCAAGTGCTGGTTGGTATGGTGGCAAGGGCAGCAAGAACAGCAGTGAGCAGCCGAAGGTGAGTTACAATATTTGCGAAAATTTCTCACCAGAATTTCACCCACACATCGTTGTGCCGAGCCGAATGAGCGCTGGGCAATTATTCAAGGAGACTTTGACCTTTCATCATGATTGATTCTGCAAAAAAGGCCGAGCTGGCCGAACTGGTAAAAGAACTCGCTGTTGTCCACGGCAAAGTCACCCTATCCTCCGGCAAGGAAGCCGACTACTACGTTGACCTGCGCCGCGCCACCTTGCACCACCGTGCCTCCCGCCTGATTGGTGAGCTGCTGCGCGAACTGACCCAGGACTGGGATTTCGTGGCAGTGGGTGGCCTGACATTGGGTGCTGACCCTGTAGCAACCGCCATCATGCACGCCGATGGTCGCGATATCGATGCGTTCGTGGTGCGTAAGGAAGCCAAGAAGCACGGTATGCAGCGCCGCATCGAGGGCCCCGATGTTGTGGGTAAGAAGGTTCTGGTTGTCGAAGACACCACCACCACCGGCAACTCCCCACTCACTGCTGTTGCAGCGCTGCGCGATATCGGCGCTGAGGTTGTTGGCGTAGCCACCGTGGTGGATCGCGCTACCGGTGCCGGCGATGTGATTGCCGCTGAAGGTGTGGAATACCGCTACCTTCTGGGCTTGGAGGATCTCGGTCTCTAATGCCACATCCCATTCCGCGCGTGGACAATTCCCCCTACCCGCCCGGCCCTACCGAGTGGGGTCAAGGGCGGCACGGGGTGGGCCCGTGGGCTGAAGAACACCCCGGCCAGCCCCTTCCGCAGGCTAAACAGTACGACCCAGTGCTGTTGGCGGAAGGCGACCGCCGCAATGTGGTGGATGCCTACCGCTACTGGACACGCGAAGCGATTGTGGCAGACATTGATCGGCGTCGTCACGCATTGCATATTGCGATCGAAAACTTTGAAAACGACGCCAACATCGGCACCGTCGTTCGCACCGCCAACGCCTTTGCCGTGGACACGGTGCATATTGTGGGGCGCAAGCGCTGGAATCGGCGCGGGGCGATGGTCACCGACCGCTACCAGCACTTGATGCACCACGAAAGCACCGAGCAGCTTGTCGCATGGGCAGCTGAGCACGGGTTGACCGTGGTCGCTATCGACAACACCCCAGGCTGCGTGCCCATTGAGACCGCCCAGCTGCCCGAAAAGTGTTTGCTGCTGTTTGGGCAAGAGGGCCCAGGTGTGACGGATACGGCGCAGCAAAGTGCGATGATGACCTGCTCGATTGCCCAGTTCGGGTCGACGCGCAGTATTAATGCGGGTGTTGCTGCGGGCATTGCGATGCACACGTGGGTGCGCCAACATGCTGACTTAAGCAATTCTTGGTAGAAACTAAGACTGCAAAGTGCTCCCTAAATCCCTGCTCACGTGTATTGTGGAGCGAAAGCTGTGGAGTAAAAATTGATATAATTAACTCTGTTCATCTTTGTTGCTTCGCTGACACTGCTGTTTCCGGTGTCGGCATCTGGCACAAATGGGGATTACAGCAGCGACCTGTTGCATTTAAATTTCTAGTCTTTTGTTAAGTGGTTAGGATTTTCACTGTGAACGAGATGTGGCTTCACCGCGCGGACCTCGCCGAATCCGCGATCAACGAACGCCACGCCCAGGCCGTGTGGTCCATCCCCCGCACGAATCTCGCGGTCGCCGCCTGGCCACCACACACGAAGGAAAAGCTGTTTTACCGCTGGCATTACTGGTGGCAGGCACACTATCTTGATTGCCTTATCGACGCCGCCACCCGCCGCCCCACCCGCAGTCGCAAGCAGCGGATCAAGGAAACCATTCGCGGCATTAAGGTGCGCAATTTCGGCAGCTTCACCCGCAACAACTATTACGACGACAAACTGTGGCTGGCCCTTGCTTTAGGCAGGGCGCATAACTTGTTTGGTTTGCGCCGACCCAAGTATTTAAAGGTGCTGGAAAATAATATCCTCGCTGGTGTCGACCCCGTGACCTCCGTATTCCCGTGGCGGGTTGGGGAGACGTTTTTTAATGTGCCCACCAATGGTCCGGCAGCGATCATGCTGGCGCGGCGCGGAAATTTGGGCCAGGCGCGGTTTATTATCGACTGGATTTTTGACAACCTCATTGACGACAACGGCCTGGTGATGGATGGGATCAGGATGTCGATGAACGGCCCTGAAATTGTCAAACCCACCCACCCGTACTGCCAGGGTGTGGTCATTGGTGCCTGCCTAGAGCTTGCCCTGCGGCTCAAGAACCGCCCCGATGCTCGTGAGGATGCGGTCATCTACCTCGCCCACCTACGCGCTGTTGTGCATGCGGTGGAAAAGGAGATGGCCACCCCACAGGGTGTTATTGATTGGAAAACTGGCGACGGCGATGGTGGTTTGTTCAAGGGAATCCTCGTGCGCTACCTTGCCGAAGTGGCCGTGCGCTTGCCGGACGATAATGAGGCCAATAGCGCAACGAAGAAGATTGCTAAGCGCCTTGTCATGGCTTCCGCGGAGTCGCTGTGGAATCACCGCCTGGAAGTCGATGGGTTACCTGTATTTGCCACCGACTGGCTGGCGGATGCGAAATTGCCACACAACTATGGTTTAACCACCAATAGCTTGTCCGATTTTGTGCGCATCGTCCGCATCGATGAGCGCGATTTGTCTGTGCAGCTCTCCGGCTGGATGCTGCTGGAAGCCGCCGCAAGGATCGCCGCGAACGAGAAGTAACAGAGTAAAAGCGTTGGGCGCTTGAAGCGTTTTGTTGTCTCCTCAGGGGTTTCCCGTAGTGCTAAAAGCTCAATTTCTCCAATAAACCAATGTGTGTGAGCTGATGAGTAAATATGCCGCGCAGTTGTCATCATGGCACTGCTTCTGCTTGAAGCAGCGCGCGGTGGCGGAATAGATACATTTGCCACAGTGGTGTCGTGTCAAAAAGAGTTGTGCTGTGTGTTTTGCCAGGAGGCAAAAACATGGGCGAAACCATTGTTTGAACCAGCTCGTTGAATGTCTCTTGCGCATATAAATGCAGGCATTCACCTGCGCCAACGCGTGCACATATACGCATATTCTAATTCTTAGGTGAACTGCAATTACCTGCGTGAAACCCAGAGATCATCGGACGAACAACCTAACAAACAGCGCTGGGCCTTGAGGTGACGAGCCCACGCCGTGCATGCCGGTTGTGAAATCATGCCCCGCAATTGAACACTTCGCCAATATAGGCAGGGCGATAGCGGCAGCAGGGGAGTGTTCCGGGGGTAGAAACCTAGGAAGAAAAAACGGGGTGTGGAGCAATCCGGTGAGACTGTGCCGTGTGGCGGGGGTAGGGGGTAGCAGGTTGAGCACTTGTGCCCAAGTGGTAGCGCAGCTGTACAAAGCCGTGCCAGTCGGCCAAAAATACTGGCAATGGGGCAGAACGTGGTTGCGGTGTATTGCCCGCATAATGGGAGAAAACACCTATCGAAAATAAAGGATAGTGAGTATATTGAAGTTTAACTCAGTTCAGTAAAAGCGATGTCTATGCCGTGGGAAGCAGAACGACAAAGCGCGCAGTCACTGCCTGCCACTCGCGTGTGACCGTGCGGTTGCGCCCCTGTGAGCAATTCACAGCATGACAGAAAGCGTGGAAGGTGACATGGATCAGCCGGTTAACCCTTTTCGTAAGCGCCCCAACGGGCAGGACGACAACACACTACCCACAGTTGATCTCGTCGGCGACGTCACCCTCCCGCCCCGAGCACCCAACGGCGCCACCCCACACCCTTTGCAGCAAGCACCACAGGCGTGGACACCAGTTGCGCCCCCAACCAACCCGCTTCCCAAAGGGCCAAAAAGCAAAGTGCTTGCCCTTGTGCTCCTGGTTTTCCTCGGTATTTTCGGGGCGCACAATTTCTACTTGAAACACTACAAGGTGGCGGTTTTCCAACTTTTATGCGGCCTGTTTTTATTTCACTCCGAAGTAGCAGGCGTATTGGATACAGTGCGGGTAATTTTCGTGCTGTGGCTTGTGGCCAATTTCTTAAATATTCTGCGTGCCGCTGGCCGGTATAGCGAGAATTTCTAAAGTATCTGTGGAAAACACACATAGACCATTGAACGAAAGCAAGAATGCTCATGTCGTCCCCATTTGGTAATTCCGGCACTAACAGCTTTGGCCAATCCCAACCCAACTCTGGCACACAATCACCCCCAAGCTTCGGCGGTGGGTTTGGCCAGCAGCCTAGCCAGCAAGGTTTTGAGACTGCACCGAGCGCATTCGGCCAGCAACCTGCACCGGCTGGTGGTTCGAGCTCGCCTTTTGGCGCATCAACTCCCGATACCTCCTTTGAGCGTGATACCCCACCAGCGCTTGCTGCCCCAGCGACCGGCCCGTGGGGTTTTGTCAGCGCTGCGACCGTGGCCGCGTTTGTTGGGTTGATCTGTGGTGTGCTTGCGCCCGTTATCGGTGGCAGTGCCACCGATAGTGGTTTCCGCATGTTTGCCATCGCGGGGTGGGTCTTGTCCGGAATTATTGCTTTTGTGCTGGTGGGGGTGCATAAAGTGGTGGACAATAAGCGCAAGTCGGCAGCTTGTTACTTGGAAAATTCGACTCACGTTGCCCTGACTCGTCTGGCCCTCGCGGTGGGGGCGATAGGGGTTGTGATTACTGCGATTGAAATCTCCTTGTGGGTTTCTAAGGTGTTTTAACACGAAGGGGTACCGCCATGTATCGATCGACAAGAAGGACTACTGTGACAAAACTGTTTCACCGTGGCGTTGCGGCGGCAGCGGCATTCGCTTCTGTGGCGGCTGTTAACTCCGCAGCCTTAGTGTTGGCCCAAGAAACCGACCTTTCGCCCATTGCGGAACAAAACCTGAGCCGACTTAGCTCGTGTATTTCCAACAAGAAACAGGCTGACCTGCTGTTTGTGATTGACGAGTCGGCGTCGTTGCGCGGGCATAATGGTCCGGCAACCGACCCTGAAAATGTGCGCGTTGCCGCCGCCCAAGACTTAATCCAGCAGTTAGGGAAGGTCGCGAATAACTCCAATGCTGATATCAACGTTAAGCTCGCTGGTTTCGGTGAAAAATACAGCTCCGACCCCGCAGTGTATGGGGAGTGGACGAACGTGCGCACCGACGTCGATAAGCTGACGAGGTCGGTGGCAGGTTTCGCGGAGCGCAACAACGAAATGTACACCAACTACTCAGTCGCGCTTAACGGCGCACTGCGCGATATTTCTGCCCACTCGCAGGCTCATTCTTGTCGCTCCATCCTGTTTTTCACCGACGGTCAGCTCACCGTCCCCGGCGACAAAGCCGCAGATCAAGCCGCGCAGGAGCGTATTTGCGCCGCCCACGGTGTGGTCGAAAGCCTGCGCCATTCCCAGATTCAGCTGTTCATCGTGGGTTTGATCCCGCAGGGTGAAGGCAGCCCGGAAAAGTTGCTGCGGGATATGGCGGAGACGAACGAGTGCGGACCGAACCTGCCTGCGAACGGCGCATTCTTTAATGCGAAGGATAACCCGGCAGCACTGTTTGGTGCGTTCCGCCAGATTTTGCCGGATTCTGGTTCGGCGTCGTTTAAGGGAAGCACGGAAGATTTCTTCAACTTCACCCTCGACAACTCCATCACGGATGTGCGACTCGAAGCGCAGCCGGAGGAAGCGAAGGGGGAGAAAGACCTGATCCCGGTGCTGAAAACTCCCACGGGGCAGGTGCTGGAGCTTAACCAGCCGAGCCTAGATGTTCAGGGTGTGAAGTTCCAGGTTCAGCGCGGTGAGACGCTGCCGGGCATGGTGGATGTGAGCATCACGAAGCCGGAAGAGGTGGACTGGTCGGGGCAGTGGTCGTTCGGTTACCGCGCCACCGAGGGTAATCACACTACTTACCGTGCGAAGATGCAGATTTTCCCCGGTTTGCACATTTCTGTCGATGAGCTTCGCGAGAAAGAAAACGCGGGCTTGTCTAATCAAGACATGCTGACTGTCACCCTTCTTGATAAGAACGGCACTGCACGCAGGCTCGACGGCGACGCCATGCTGACCGCAACCTTCGTGCCCACCGGTGCGGAGCATGGGGAGGCGTTGACCAGCCCGCAGCCAATCAAGGACGGGAACACTGTGACCATCCCGCTGCAGGAAATCGACAATGTTGCCACCGGTGACATTGTGCTCACCGCCCACATCACCACGAAGGGGAAGGGAGAGGTGCCGGGCACACAGCTTTCGCCGTTGACCGCGCAGTTCCCAGTGACGATCACCCCGGTGAATATGCCGAAGATCTCCGCGGGTGTCGATATTGCGGTTGAAAGCAAAGAAATAACCTTTAACCTGCCAGTTGAAGGCCCGGGAAGTGTCTGGTTGGGCGATACTGGTGGGGTGAAAGCAACCCTGCCTGAAGGTGTTGCTGGGCTTGCGGTGAGCTCCCCGAATAACTCGAAGGAGACGGCGCTGACCTTAGCTAAGGGTGAGAAGGCACAACTGCCTGTCACTTTGTCGGTTGAGAAGCTTGCCGACGGCCCCATCGCGTTGTCCCTTCCCGTTCAGCTTGTCAGTGAAGATCAGGCAACGAATGCCGCCGTTGAGCTTCCGGTCACCGGCACCATGCGCGTGCCTGTGAACACAGCGGTATTTTCCGTGGCTATGATTCTCGCGCTCTTATTGGGTTTGCTCATCCCGCTGGCGATTTTGTACACCTTCAAGTACATCACTGGGGTTATCCCACGGAAGAAGATTTACGGCTACAGCTTCCCCATTGCTGTGGATAATGATGAGGTGATCCGCACCGATGGGGATCGCGCGATCGCGTTGAATACCCAGGATATGGTGTTTAACAACACTGGTGTGATGCCGCAGCCGCGCAGCATTGTTGTGGCGGGCAAGAAGCTGTCGGTCACAATGGGCTGGAATCCTTTCGCTTCCGCCTATGTGCTGGCGGATTCTGCACCATCTATTTTCGGCAAGGGAAATCATGAAAAGCAGCGGGCGAAACTCCCACTGAGCATTGCCGGCCACTGGATTGTGTACGCGCTTCATGCTGAGTCTGGCACGGGACAAGTGCTTGTGCTTGTGGATGAACATGTGCAGCAAGATTCTCTCGACGCACTTTCCTCCGAAATTAAGCGCGGCGCGAAAGACCTGCTGGACACGCTCGCGCACAACGCCCCGCAGAATCCTCCAAGTGCTGAGGATGCCTCCTCATTCCCACAACCGCAGGATGTACCTGAAGATTTCCCGACTGCGCAGCCGCAAGAACAAAGCTGGCCGAGTTCTGGTGCAACACCACACCCAACTTTTGGGGCGGGAACTGCACCGCAACCAGAACCTAATTCGGGATTCGGTGGCCCCGATACACGCTCTCAGCAACCGCAGCCACCTTCTCATCCATTTGGGCAACTTCACCCTCAAAACCCGCCGAATAATCCCTTCGGCCCAAAGCACTAGAGCGATATCCCCCCACCGCAAGGTGGGGGTGGCTTCAACAGAACAACACACTGACACACCTGCCCTACCCACACACCACTGATGCGGGGATTGGCCTTTTCAAAAGGAGACACAGATGCGTAAGTTTCTCATCGTAGGATGCGGCGGTTCCGGCGCAAAAACACAGGCGTACATGATGGATCAGCTCAAAGCGCTTATACGCACTCTCGATCCGAGCCGCACTGAACTGCCCAAAGCATGGCAATTTGTCTCCATCGACGTGCCAATCCAACCCGAACCTGGGCCATCAGGTTTGCCTAATGTGCAACAAGCAGGCGGCCACTACATCGGTATTGGTAGCACCCAGCCGTATTCCACCTTCGATTCTGCTGTCACCAGTGAGCTTGCAAGCAATGGTGGGTTGAAAGAGGTTGCGACGTGGGCGCCAAGCTCACCTGCGAGTATCCACACCCCAGTCTCCGACGGCGCGGGCCAATACCGCTGCCTTGGGCGTATGCTCACAATCCCGAGCCTGAAGCGGATTCAGGAGGGTCTGAGTCGTGCGTTGGATCAGATGAATACTGCCGAAGCAGTCAACGAGCTTAATGAACTCAACTATAAAATCACTGGTAAAAGCTCCAACGCACACAATACCGCACCTGCCATTCTGGTGATTTCCTCCATGGCTGGTGGCGCGGGCGCATCTATGTTCCTTGACGTGTGCCGTGTTTTGTCCACACTGCCGAACGCCAAACCGGAACACACTGGCGTGTTCATGATGACCCCGGAAGTCTTCGAACAACTCCCACGTGAGCAAATGGTGGGCGCATGGCCGAACTCGCTGGCGATGTTTGGTGAGGTGTTCGCCACCCAAACCGGTGCTGCCACCGCCAACGACGCCGCCTTGTATGAGGCCTTGGGTGTTCATGGCGGAAACCGTCATTCCACTTTCGCCCGCCTTTTCCCCATCGGCAACCGCATGGGCAGCTACAAAGCACGATTCGGCGATGGATCCAGCACCGCTGTGTACCGGGGCCTGGGCCGTGCACTGTCAGCATTGATGTACTCCGACAAGGCATCCGACAGTTTCGTCACCTACTCGCTGGCCAATACTGGTTCGCCCGATGCGCTGCGCCAATACCTTGGGTGGGCACACACATCCACGCTGAAGTGGGATGGTTTGCCATGGGGTTCGTTGGGTTACGCCCAGCTGAGCATGGGTCGGGATAAATACGCTGAATATTCGGCGCAACGTCTTGCCCGCGCGGCTTTTGATCGGCTGCTGAAAGGCCACGTCGACCCCACGAACTTGGCGACGGCGGAGGAGCAGCTCAAAGCACGTATCGACGAGCGCTTCCCACGGGTCTTGGAAAAACTACTGATCAACCCTGAGTTCCGCTACCAGGAAGTCACCAATGCCTCCATTGCTGGTTGGCTCCACAATACCTTCAGCCAGCAGCTGTACTCCGGTGTGGCTGAGGCCGAAACTTGGATTGGTTCTGCACTCCCACGCCCAGTTGATGGTCAAAAGACGAACGAGTGGGCCAGCGAAATTGAAAACCGCATGGCTAACCCTGAGTTTGATCGTCGCCTGCGCGACATACTCGATCGCAAAGCGTATGCAGCCGTCTACGAGTTCGCCGACTGGTTCACCGATGCCGTGATCGCACAGGCAGAAAGTGAGCTTTCACAGGTGGGCGTGCCGTATCTTGAGGCGATTGTGGCGCAGCTCAGCGTGATCATTCAGCAAAAACTCTCCAACGGCATGAACCTGTTGCTCGGCTCTTATTCCATGATGAGCCCGTCGGCTAAGCCATCCTCAGCCGATATGATTTTGCAGCCACTGACCGGCAATAAGCGTATCCATAACGGTGAGGCCATTGTGGACCAGCTGAAGGTGGCTTATCGCGAACAGCTCAACAACTACATGACCATTGCTCTTGCTAAGGTGCTGCTGCCGGTATTAGATGATTTCCGTGTTGGTGTGTTGGCGCGACTTCAAAGAGAAGTAGAAAAAGCCCACATGGACTTGGCAGAAGCGAGCCGCAAGAAGGATGCGCAGCTGAACTTGGCCGATGTATCAACCACCGATCCGGTGGCGTGGCCAACTGATCGGGATGAGAAGATCTCTGACCGATTCCGTGGCTCCTCCAACGAAATCCTCATCACTGAGGTGGATAATTTCCCAGCCGACTATGAGCAGCAGCTCATAGAGGCGGTGCGCGTCCAAGACGAGCACATTCAAGATCTTGCCCAGGCATCGCGTGTTGCAGCCCGCGCTGTGATCGCGGGCAGGTGGGAAACGACCGATGCGATCAAGGCTCCGGAAAATACACTGGCGGCGAAGAAGCGGGAAAACACGCGCGTGAATCGTGCAGGTTGGGTGAGCAAGCATCTGCAGGTGTCCCCGCATGATTTTTCGGAGATGCGGGAATCGTCCACCGCTGTGTTCGCGGCTCTTATTCGCCCCGATGATTTGCTGGAGCGCGCACGGATGTGGATTAACCGCCCGGGTTACCACTTTGAGCGTTTCATTGCCGCTGACCTGCGCAGCTACATGACCCGCGATGAGAATATTGCGGATTCGGAGTACAACGCCCGCATTCAGCGTCTGCGCTCTGCTTTCCACAAGGCATTGTTCCTTGCTCGACCCTTGGCGGCGGTGAATTCGGCCATGGTTCAGCTTGTGCACAACACGTCGGTGACTAATCGCTACACCTTCTCCGAAATCCCATTCCAGTATTTGGATGCCTCGGAGGAATTGCTCAATGAGATCAAGGGCATGGCCGATATTGATCCGAATACTTTGAGTGTGTTTGAGAATTCGTTGACGGATGCGAAGAAGATTCAGCGGATTGATATTTTCGGTTCCTATCCGAACTACTCGCCGATTGTGTTTAGCTCCTTGTTGCCGCACATTGCTAACGACTGGGCTTCGCGCATTAATAAGGCTAATTTCTGGCAGATGCGCCGCACACGGAGCTTGGCTGCGGCATTGCCGTTGAGTGTTGATGAGCGTAAGGCTATGGTGGCGGGCTGGATTTTGGGTGTGGCTACTGGCCGGATCTATATCCACAACCAGGAGCAGGAGAATGCTCAAGCCTATATTTACGATGGTTCCCAGTGGTTGGCGTTCCCCGCGCCGATGCTGACTGGTCCCAGCCAGATGCGTAATCGTATTGACTGGATGCCTGTTGTGCTGGAGTCGATTTTGTTGGCTTATGCCGAAAGCCACAATAAGGATAACGGTGGGCAGTTGGCGCAGTCGCTGCGCCCATACTGGGCACTTCGTGGCATTTTTGATAATTCTGTGGAGTCGCCAATTAATGCCGGTGGCGGTGTGCGTCACCCTGCGGTGGATACTATTGCGCACTTCTTGCGCACCGGTGAAAAGCCTGCGGAGCAGGGCGTTGTGGGTACTGGTGTGGAGGATCGCGCTGCGATGCTGGAGAATCATTTGAAGGAGACGTTGAAGTTGGCTGATAATTTCGTGCCTTCGACTTCTCATGGTTTCCCCGGTGCTGCTTCGGCCACGAAGGAGTGGGCTATGCCGCCAACTCGTATGCATGCGGCGAAGATGCCGTTCTATCGGGATTTTGCCCAGGATGTGGTGGAGATGACGAACCTGATTTATTCGTTGTTGCCGCAGGCGAAGCAGGTGGCAACGCAGGTGGTGCAAAGCCCAGCTTTTGATATTGGTTTTGACAGCACTGCGCAGGGCCCAAGCTTTAATGCTGGGGATTCGAACGTGGAGTTCAAGGGCTTTGGGGGTGGACTGGTATGAGTTTTGTAGGGCACGCCCACGTGTTTTTCTTAGGGCACGGGGAACTCTTTGAGGAACTGCGTTCCCATGTGTCGGATCTTGCTGCGCTGCGCCAGATCCGCACCTGCTACTGGATTGATTGCACTTCGGATTTTTCTGATCCCTGCGTGCGCGTGATTGGTTCAGGTTCTGACTCTTCGAAGCAGCAAGCTCGTCCACATGAGTACCTTGAGCTGATTTCGACGGTGCTGCGCCAGGTTGATACCACGGTTGTGGTGGTGGATGTGGAAGATCTCACCGATGGTGTTGCTTTCGCTACTGCTGATGTGGATCGCTGGTTGGGGCATTTGGAGACGTATATCAGGGGACATGTGGCGCGGGTGCGCATGGTGCTGCCCCGTTTGCCGCTGCAGCAGCAAGCCCCGCCACCACGCGATGGTTGGTCCACGCTGGTGTTGGCGCCGGAAGATGCGGATTCGCCGCTGTCGACCCCGCGTGCATTGGGGCGAGAGAATGATCCTTATGGTGCGGCGGTGGTGTTTGCCCCGATGATGATGAGTCTGACGGGGCTGTGGTCAACCTCGACTATGGTTCCGGTGCTAGATGAGACGGGTCGTGCGATTTCGACCAGTACCGGTGAGTATGTGCGTTTGGCGCGGGCGTTTCACCGCAACCTTGATGCGAGTGTGATTGAGAATCAGCTGCTTGCTGAGGTGCTGGATGTGAAAGAGCGGGTGCCGCAGACTGATTTCGTTGATGGCCGTCAAACGGTGCATATGTCGCATTCGGCGCAGGTGAATGCGCAGTATGCGGAGAAGTTGTTGGCTTATCACGAGGCTGGGTTGATGTCGACGCCGCAGCCGTTGGCAACACCGGAGTCGATTCGGCAAGAGGGTTTTGCGGCGATCAAGGCGTTTGTGAAGGAGTTTTTCAAGCTGGTGATCGGTTCGCCCACGTCGTGGTCGGCGTCGATACGCAGCAAGATTTCTGAAGATATCGCAGGTGTTGTGCAGCGCACGCTCTATGGCGAGAAAACCATGGTGGAGGTTGTTGTGGGCGCGGGCGCATCCCGTGCGACGATGGCTGAGCTGAAGGATTCCTCGGAAAAGATTATTCATTCGATGAGCCGGGATGGGTTCCAGGTGGGGCCTGCGCCGAGCTTGGCTACGCTGTGGAACCACTACACCGATGCTGCATTAACGCTTGTCGACGGCGCATCCAGGTTGCCCGGTGAGCTTGCGGGTCCGGTCGATAGCAACAAGAATCCGATGGTGGTGCGCCGTGCGCAGGATGCGGTGCCGGATGTGGAGGATTCTTTCAACGCCGATAACCACATCTTGCGCGACATCGTCAATCTTGACGAGAAACGCACCAAGGTGATGCCTTTCGACGTGCACCGCAGTGGTTTGTTTGAGCAGGAATTGCAGTATGCCGCATCCCAGACCGCCGATAGTACGGTGATGGCGATGCGTGAAGAATTCCACGAGTGGAAGCAGAAAGCATCAACCAGTTTCGCGTGGAATGTGGGTCAAGGTCTTGTTGCTCGTTCGCATCTGGCGCAAAACCGGGCGAAAGATGCCTATGTGAATATCGAAGCGATGCGCAAGGGGCTAGAGTCGCTCAACCAGCGAGATTTTGAGGCGGAAAACCGCCGTTTGAGTCGCCGCTTGCACAGTATTACTGCCCTGTGGCTGCTGCTGATGGTCCTCATTGGCTATTCCACGATCCGCTACTACAAGCAGGACTGGCAGGTTATAGTGCAGTGGCCTGGCATTGATTGGCGGTGGTGCCTGCTTGGCACCTTCCTTGTGACCGTGGTGTGTTTAGCCATCCAGATGAGCATGTTTGCCAAAGGCCGGCGCGGCATTATTGATGAGGTCCAACGCAAGAAACTCTTAGAACAAAACCTCGAAATCACGCTGAATAACTACAACCAATCTGTGGCTGATATTCACCGCGTGGCAAATGCCTACACCCAGTTCTTGTCCTGGAGCATGCTGCTGGGACGCGTGTTGGCCTACCCCTTTGGGCAGGCGCGCCGGGAACGGACGGAGATGATGATCCCGACTTCTGGTTTGCCCCGTTCGACCCAGCTGGGGCGCACGGTGTTAAGCCCTGAGGCGCTGCATACTCTTTCCCATGAAGTGCGGGGCGGAATGTTTGAAGAAAGCTGGGCCGGAAACGCGTGGAGTGAATTTGTAGCTGATGCTTCTCAGGCATTGCACGATCGCACGGGGGCGAATACGCCGAAGCTGATGGATATGTTTGGTTTACCTGGGTATGATTCCGGTTCCACATTGGATGAGCTGGCACATATGAGTGTCAGTGAGGCACTGGCCGACTGGGATCGAATCCACAACCGCTGGGCGATGGTGATTTCTGATCCGGCGCTGGCCAAGCGGGTGGAGCTGAGCTTAGGCACCGTGGAGTTTGTTGAAAACGGCGTGGTGCATACAACCTCACGCGAGCAGTTCTTGTCGGCGCTTAAGACCACGCAGCAAACCACGCATACGTTTGCAAATAGTGCGGTGAATCCGGCCGGTGTGAATCACGGGGCCACCCAGGTGGCGGAAGATTTAACCTGCCTTGATTTGCGGGAACAAGCCGAAGCACAGCTGACTCATTGCATTACCTTAGCCCAGTTTGGGCGTGTGGTTCCGCTCGACGATATCGTAGCTGCCCAGCAAAATTCGGGCACTGAGGTCCGTGAGTTTAGCTTTGATCAGCACCACGCGCAGCAGCCGATGTTTCAGACGGATAACCAGACCCCAGATTTTGGCACGCACGGGTTGATCTAGGAACACGGTGATTGATTGTGGGAGAAAATAACAACACAATGACGATGAACTCCTGGCTCGCGGATCTGCCCATGCCCATCCTTGCCCAAATCTCGGCACTGATTCGTCCGGAAGTCGAGGATATTCGTGCGCTCGCACCGGAGCTGTCGCCCCAGCAAGCACAGTATCTTGCGCAGCTTCTTCACGGTGATCCGCAGGCGTTCACGCCGCTGGCGCAGAAACATGACAGTGCACAGCCCAATGATTCCGACGTCGATACGCAAGAAGGTGAACCTAACACCGCGGCGCAGCACGCAGCCACACCAGCACCGGATACGGCCGACGCGGATGACCGCTGGGACTTCGGCACCGACGCCTGGGACGGCGAAAGCAGCGAACCCTGCGTGGACGAAAACGACTTCCTGCAACCACCACTGCATGCCTTCGCCCCCTTTAACTGGTCAAGCGACACCAGAGCGAAAGACACAGTCACCGCCAAAGCAGAAACACCAGCCACCCCAGCCACAAGCGACGAGGACACCCCCGACACCAGCACCAACCCCACCTCCGTCCTGGTGTACTGGGAGCATATCGACGCGGGCGACAACATCGTGTTCTACCGCCTCGTGGGCTCCAACAAGGAAGAACAATGCTCCCCCGAATCCGGCGACATCCTTGTCCACACCAAGGGTCGGGCGTTTCGCGATACCATCCCACCGCACGTAGGGATGCGCCACTACATGGTGTGGGCTTATGTGGGACCGAACGCAAAAGAAGCGATAAAAACCCAGCCCATCTTTGTTGGCGAAACCGCACTCGCACTACCGCCACGCGACTTCAGCCTAGTGGAAACCAACGGCACCGTATCCGGCACCTGGACCCCACTCATCGGGCACGAAGATGCGCAAGTTTTTGTCCGCGAACACGGACACAACACACCGCTGGATATTCCCCAGTGCGAAATCCGGGAAGGGGTCACCGGCCGCAACTTCACCTACACCGTACCTACCCGGGGTAAAACCTACGACTTCCAAGTTTTTCCCGGCTACACGTTCCGCGGCGTACGCCGACGCGGCCACGGCAGCGCGATCATCACCCGCACGATCAGTGCAAACATTCAACAAGTAGAAATCACAACCGCGTTTCGCATCCCCGGGGTGGAACACGACCAAATTCACTTAAGCTGGATCGCCCCACCCACCGGCGAAGTCAAAATCTACCTCACCTGTACCGAACCGAAGCCGGATATGATCGGGCTTTCCATCGACTCCAGCTATATCGCCGACGATGAAGCACTCGGCACCACAGAATGGGTCAGCACCTATGAGCGCGAACCCGGCACCCAAGTGGATGAGACAGTGATCTGGCCAAGCGACTGGTCGCAAGTGTACTGCGTGCCCGTCAACGTTGTCGGCGACAAATCCATGGTTGGAACCTTCAAAGTAGTCAACCGTGTCTCCCCCATCAAGGAATACAGCCTGCACGAGCGCGTCTCCAGCCAGCTGATCACCTTCGACTGGCCACAAGGCGCAGCACTCGTCCAAGTGCATTCCTCGCAAAGCAACATTTCCGAAGAGCTAGTAGAAGAAGACTATCGACGCCAAGGCGGCATCCGCTTAAAGCTGCACCATCTCGGCGACACCGTCACACTCGCCCCGAAGTCACTGTACGCAGGTATCTACACCGAAGCTGAAGTCACCGAAATTGCTTACGACGGACTGAAAACCTACTCCTACGGTGTGATCCACTCGCACCCACACGGGCAGGACATATCAAAACTGTGGATTTGGCGTAACGACGCCCAAGACCGCAAACCCCCCACCTTCGTCATGGTGTACAACGAAGAACGCCTCCCACTGCACATCAACGATGGCACCCCAGTGACCACAGCCCCATACCAATCCGATGGCACCTATGACGCCCGCCAAGCAGGACGATTCATCGTCCCAGTCGAACTAGCCAACGGGCCCGACGAAGCCTACGACCATGGGCGAGGCATGCACTGGGCACTCGATTTGAAAGACACCGCCCACGGCTTCATTCGCCTCTTTATCCAACACGACCTCGCCCGCGCCCACTCCTTAGGCACCCCAGTAGTCCTTGATGATTACGCGGTGGCAAGCCTTAACCTCGCTTCCCGAATGCAGGTGGAACAACGATGAACACACACCACACAGTAGGAGTATTCAGCTTCGCATCCTTCTCCCCAAGCCCGCAGCGCGCCGGCGGGTGGAGCGTGGGCGATGTGAAAGGTGTTATTTCGGCGGATGATGCTAATTCTTTACGCCGACTTATCCCCACATCGCTCAATGATGGCGAAACGCCCGGCAACTATCCTTCCCGAGAGGAGATTGCGCAGTTGAACCGTCGTTTCGCATGGCTGCCAATCCTGGACCACAGCGGGCAGGTGTCGCAGTGGTGGGCGTTTTATGCCTCTGCTCATGCGGGCCAAGATTCGACGGGGCGTCCGGGCAATGTGTTTAGTTTTGTTCAGGTTTGCCCGAACGGGACGAAGGATATTGATCCGGTAGGGATGCTGTATTCACCTGAAATCCCAGTTCCTTTTGGTAAGAGTCAGGTGGATAAGGTTCAGTTGCCGGATCGTACTTCAACCCCTGGCCCTGTGACGAATGCCGTGGTGGATGCGTTTATCCACGGCTGGGAGGGTGATTCACCTCTACCGGAAAACTTTGCCCAGGTAACCCCTGTGAACCCAGGCCCGCAGCGCAGCCAAATTTTGTCGACGCTGGTGGGGTTGGTGCAGTCGGGTTCTTTGGTTGTGTTGGCATGCCCATTGAAAGAATCCGCGTTGTGGGTCACTGCGGTGGGTCGAGCGGTGGGGAAGAATTTTAGTTTTTCTACTTTTGAGACCCCAGACCGGCTCATGGAAATGTTTGATCATTTCTGCCAGTTCGCAGTGGTGAAAACAACTGATGCTGAAGCCGCGAAGCAACGCGTTGGCACGAGGGCAGTGGTGGTCAGTGTGGACGAGCCTTTGCCATTCTCACCCGAGGCTGAGCCGATGAGTTTCGTGCTTCCCGAACCACCGGAGCCCGTTCATCTTCCCCAGCAAACCCCACCACTAGCAGTGGAATTGGGCACCGTCGCCGAAACTGCCCATCCGCCACACCCACACGCACAGTCACCGTCATACACCAACCCCGTGGCACCAGTGCACACCAACCCCGTGGCACCGACTGACGTTTTCCACACTCCACCACAAGCCGCACAAACACAGCAACCACCACAAGCACAGCAATCACAACCACTCCAGGTGCCGGTGGAACAGCAGGCAGCACCTCCTGTGCACTCTGCGCCTGAAACTGTTTACACACCACACTGTGAGCCTGAGGTTGCTTACACACCGCACTTTGTGCCGCAGGCCCCGATGGAGAGTCTGGGAATCCCGGTGGACATGGCAGGGGAGAACCCCTTCACCCTTCCACCTGTAGGCGCAACACCAGAGTTGCAGCAACCTAGTAACGGGCAGACTGATCCGTTGCTGGGTGATGAGGCGGCGTCGATACGCGATGCGGCCTATAGCGGGGAGATGCAGCCGGGAATGCGATATGAATCGGTGCTGGAATTGAGCGCGGAAGATCTGCAGCTGATCGGCCAAAATGTGGAAACACTCAAGCATATTTTCAGCCAAGACACCCACAAAAGCCTCGATAGTTGGCGGATGCTCGCACGCCTGAATCAACTCGCTGCCTGCCCGCCGCACACCCCGGAGCTCGTCGAATTTCGTGCCCGTATGCTCCTCACCGTAGCCGACATGAACGACACAGCCTTTGTCACCGCACTGCCTGAGCTGGGCATTCTCACCGCCATCCAACGCGGCGCAGTGCTCGACGCATTCGTTGAGCAAGCCCAAACATTCCTCGACCCAGTAGCCAGCGAATGGGAAGGGTTCTACGACTACGCCGAAAGCAACCTGCGCGCACTCCATACCCAATCCCCGCAGCTCGTGCCACTCGTGCGGGATGGGATCGAACGCCTGCGCGCCACGCAACACAGCTTCTTCGCACGCCGTGCCCAGACCACCACATCGGAGCCTGGTGAGGCGTGGCGGATTAAAGAACGCTGGGCCGATACAGCAAGCCAACCGCAAATCATTGAGGGAAAGAGGTAACACAGTGAACACAACAACACTGCACGATGGTCAGTCGTACCCCATCGCACGCGGCGACTTCTTGCGCATCGACGGTTGGCTCACCCAAGGCAACGCCGCAGACATTGTCCTTGATGTCACCGGCGATGTTTCATTCACCCGGGCACACGATGCACAAATCTACCTCACCACCTTCACCGACAAAGCAAATATTGTGGTTCGGCGCAAAGGTGGCGGCGAATTCCCGCCTGATCATTCCATCAACATTGCAGTCTCCCAACTCGGCACGGGTCGCCCTGAGCGGGTGGAGTTTCCCCAAGCCCGCCTCGACGGTGCCGCTGAGCGCGTCCTCGGGGAGCTGGTGCATCACAGCGACAACCAGGTGCTCATCACCGCTTTTGGCACCAACGTTGCCAACGACCTCTCGCGCGCCGCCATGACAGCGGTATCCGCGCAACGGCTGGTTGGCGCAAGCCAGGCCCGCGCGAAGCAGATGCTGATCTGGGCAGACGCCTCCGCATCCATGTATCACACCATCACCGATGAGCTGCTCGGTTGCGTGGAAGAAATGCTGGTCGGTGTCGCCGACTACTTCGACATAAACATTCACCCGCGCAGCCACAGCTTGAGCACCTTCACACACACGCATGCCGCCGCCAGCACCACTATTGGGGCGCAAATTGTGCCCGCCGATCCTGATACTGCGATGGCTGTTGTCACCGTGAAACCGCGCCCAGTGTTGGCACAACTGGGCGATAGCACCGTGGTGCTGGTTGTCGGTGCGAATGCGTATGCTGAAATCGCCCAGTATCAGCGCAGCTACCAGGCGCAATTCCCGCTGCATCTCGTGGCTTTTGGGGACAAGGAAGCACGCGCACTTCTCGCCGGCGATCACCAAAGTCTTCGCCAGGCGGCACAGACGTGCGCGCTCGCCTTCGCCATCCCCGCGCAACAAGCAGCAACCGCACCAGGCGTGACGACGCCGAACACAGCTGATCCCGCACCGGCACCGCACAGCCAGAGCATGCCCGAAGACGGCAGCGCTGCGCCTACGCCTACGCCTGCGCCGGAGGGTGGGAGCATGGGGTTCATACCGGAAAGCCCGAACACCCCAGTAAACCCTGTGCTGCCTGGGGTAAATCCCTTCCAGCGCCCTGAGGTTGAGCAACCACCTGCATTCCCCGACACCGGCGACAGCTTCACACTGCCCCCGTCACCGTTTGCACCCAACCCGCTTGTCGACGACCCCAACGGAGGTCAGCACTAATGTTTGCGCGTTGCCCAGACACCTACCAGACACTCAACCCTGGCGATACGCTCTCCCGCACGGGACGCGAACTACTCCCAGGCTGGACCGAGTCCGTCACCCACTGTGTTGCCATGGCAGGCGCCCGCGCCTCAGGGAAAAGCCTGTACATGGCCGTGCTCATCAAACAACTGGAACTGCTTGCCCGCCAACGCTTCCAACACGTGGTGGTCACCCCAGCTGATTCGTCGACCAAACAGCGGTACTCCGAAAAATACGAACGACCCCTCTACCAAGAAATGAAACACATGCCACCGACGCCCACCAGCGCGAACGTGGACGCCTACCAGCGTGAGCCTTTCATTTTTAACCTTGGGGAATGGCCAGCACCCGATGGGGTCATGCGGAAAAACTACCTTGTGATCCGCGACGTAGCAGGCGAAGATCTCGAAAACCCCACTGTTGACCCAGCCTCCATGGAGTTTTTTCAGCACGCCGATCTGGTCATCATGCTCTTTGATCCCCTCAAAGTACCTGCCATCGCTACCTATTTGGCGGGATTAATTCCTATCCAAAGTGGGCTTGGCGGTAACCCGGAGGATGTTTTCCGGAACCTGATGAGGCTTTTAGGATCGCAGCGCCCACAACTGGCGTTGGCGGTATCAAAATTTGATACCCTCCAAACCCTCGACCGGCTCAGCGACAGCAATTGGAAGCACATCATGGGCAACCTTGGTGCCGCATTCCGGCGCGACAACGGGTTTGACTACGATCCACTCAGCCAGCAAGTACTCCACCTCGAAGTGGGTTCCCTCTTGCGGTTGATGGATGCCCGCAGCCTGATTAATATGGTCGAATCTGAATACCGCGACGCCCCCTACCAGTACTTTGCGGTATCCGCACTGGGCGAAGCACCCCGTGGTGAAAACCTCAGCCGCAAAGGCATCGCCCCCTACCGCTGCTTGGACCCCCTGTTGTGGTACTTAAGCAACCACGGTGTTTTTGTCCGAAGTGAATAAAGGAGACAGTCATGAATCCTCATCACAACACCCCATCCAGTGGCGGTGCCCACAACCCTTTTAGGGCACAACCACAGCAACCGCAGGGCACCAACTCGCCATTCGGGCCTGGAAATGCGGGCAACGATTCCCCATTCGGGCCCACACCCACCCCGAGTGCTTCCCCATTCGGTACCTCCCCACCAAGCGCCGGCTCACCGTTTGGCAGCAACCAGCCACCGCACAACTCACCTTTCGGTGGGCAACAACCCCCACCCCCAGCATCACATGCTTTCGGTGAGGCTATACCACCGGCAGCCACGCCGCAGGCTTTGAGCTATTCCACCGGAATCGTTGACGACTTATCCGACAAACGAAACCCCAGCCTTCGGCACACCTCCATTGTGAATGCGCCCTATGCGTTGTGGATTGCCGCAGCACTCTATGGGCTTGGGCTCATCCACGTGGGATGGATGCTGGCTAATGAATGTACTCGAAGCAACCCCCGCGACATTCTGGTGCTTATTCTTGGCATCTGCATTGTGGCGCTCATCGTTGGTGTGGTTGGCGTGCTCAAAGCACAATCCTGGGCGCGGTGGATTCTTGCAAGCATGACTGTGCTGGGAATACTTGTAGTTATTCTGCCGGGGCAGTGGTACCTCGCACCCCTTGGTATCGCAGGTGCTATTCTTGTGTGGTTGCCATCAAACCGCCCATGGTTCGGATACCGCACACAGAACTAAACCCCCGCGCGGTGGCGCTTGCAGAATAACTATGGGCGTGGATGTCACAGGTTGCGGGGGTTATATGGCAGGGGGTGCTGTGGTGAGTGCGGGGGGTAGAACGTTAAAGCTTGAGATTGTAGCGCTGAACGAGATTCTCCGACTCCTTGTGCATACCGCAGCTCCGATAATACAGCGCAGCTTCGCGCAACAGCTCATTTTGCATCCCGTATTGCTGGGCGATATTAGCCAGGCCAGCGAGCTCGATGCGGGAGAAAATAAAGCCCACCTTCCCCTCCTGGGAAAGCGCATCAAAGTGGAAGCGGGTAGGGATGCTCCACAGCAAGTCCCACGCGAGGGCATTGTTGCCTGCCCGCTTTTTCAGGTCGGCGTAAGTTCGAATTGCCCAGATCGTTTCGGTCTGCACTTCCAGGTGCCCTTGAGTGTGCAAATCAAGCAGGAAGTCGCATGTGCGTTGCGCTTCCTCCTCCATCACTGCGGGGCTGACAACTTTCGCCCAATTCACCGCAATCACTGCGGCGCGTGAGGCTGTCTGAATGTCTTTCAGTGAACGTGCACGCTCCTCCAAAAGGCGCAGCTTTGCGCGTGCCGACGCCCAATGCACCGCACCCGGAAACGGCAAGGTAGCAAACTTCCGCAGCGCATAATAGCTATTATGCAGGCTTAACAGGCTGATCTGATCCGCATCGAGGGTTGCGAGCACCCCGTGCCAACTATCTAAAGCATTGGTGTAGCTGCGGGCATGGGAGGGGGAAGATTCAAAAAACAGCGTGTCGGCCAAAACCTTATCCAACGCGATCATCTCTGTGCTGAGCACCCTCCCATTGCGCTCTAATTCGCAGGAAAGATGGGCACTAAGCTGTTGCACCCAGCGCTGTACCTGCTCAGCAGGGGCATTGACTAAGGGTGCGAAGAAGGCGGAGAAATCGCCCGCAAAATTGTCGATCCGCTTTCCTTGCGCAAACGCCTCAGCACCAAAGTGCGTGGCTAAAGCATTCGCACAGGTTTCTGACACCACAGCAGCAGGGGCAATCGGCTCAACCACGGGTGCTAATGGTTCCAATTCTGCTGTAGCTGTTTGCGCTCCTTCTGCTTTGTCGCTCACTGCAGGTGCTTCGGCGGATGCAGACGCTTGAGCGGCATCAGCACTATCGAGGGTGCCGAGCAAATCATCGTCCGCATCAAAAGCATGTGGGTCAAGGCTTGTGAGGAATTCCTTGCGCTTTGTGCTGGATTCTGTATCGCCTGCATACCACTCGGTGATGACCTGCATTTTTTGGGAGCGAAGAAACTGCGGATAATCACAGGTGATCAAGCTGAGGGCGGTACTCAAGCGGGAGAGTTCACGCGCGATTTCTTGGGCAGTGCTGCGCTTATCATCCTGTTTCGCCGTTTTCATGGTGAGCAGATAGTGGTCATAGGCGTCGACAACATGCGGCTGAAGGCTTAAGAGCTGTTCGAGAGAAAGTTGAGTGCTGTGCTCTTTCAACAGTGTGTACACAGCCAACGAACGAACTTCAGGCTCGGTGTGGGAAAGATTATGTACAAGCGTGCTCAACGTCATAAAAAATATCTTAAAGATCAGGGCTGACATTGTGGGGACTAGACGCAACTTTTACCCCCGAGAACACAGAAAACAACGCCAAATGTGTCACTATGTCCGAATGTGTGGTTTTTCACTGAACGGTGGCTCTGCGTCTTCAGGTCATAACTGGCATAATGAGAGAAGTGGGTTGAGTTACCCTTTTTCGTGAACTTTCAGGCCCATCAGGTGTCTGGAATGGTCGCTGAAAAAGACCACTGAAAAAAGACCACTGAAAGTCACGAACTTTCTTTCACTTCGATTTTCTTGGAGGATGACACATGCCAATCGCAACTCCTGAGGTATACAACGAGATGCTCAATCGCGCGAAGGAAGGTGGCTTTGCTTTCCCCGCGATTAACTGCACCTCTTCCGAGACCATCAATGCGGCGCTGCGTGGTTTCGCTGAGGCGGAGTCTGACGGTATCATTCAGTTCTCTACCGGTGGTGCGGAGTTCGGTTCCGGCCTGTCTGTCAAGAATAAAGTTGCGGGCGCATGCGCACTGGCTGCTTTCGCACACGAGGCTGCTAAGCACTACGGAATCAACGTTGCGCTGCACACCGATCACTGCCAGAAGGAAGTTCTGGACGAGTACGTACGCCCACTGATCGCCATTTCGCAGGAGCGCGTCGACCGCGGCGAACTGCCACTGTTCCAGTCCCACATGTGGGATGGTTCCGCTATCCACATCGACGAAAACCTGGTTATCGCTCAGGAGTTGCTGGAGAAGGCACGCAAGGCCAACATCATTCTTGAGGTTGAGATTGGTGTTGTTGGCGGTGAAGAGGATGGCGTTGAGGCGAAGGCCGGCGCAAACCTGTACACCTCCCCTGAGGATTTTGCTAAGACCATTGATGCTCTCGGCGTCGGCGAGAATGGCCGCTACCTGCTGGCTGCTACCTTCGGTAACGTGCATGGTGTGTACAAGCCAGGCAACGTGAAGCTGCGCCCAGAGGTGCTGCTTGAGGGCCAGAAGGTTGCTCGTGAGAAGCTTGGTTTGGGCGACGATGCTCTCCCATTCGATTTCGTGTTCCACGGTGGTTCCGGCTCCGAGAAGGAGAAGATTGAGGAAGCACTGCGTTACGGCGTTATTAAGATGAACGTGGACACTGACACCCAGTACGCATTCACCCGTCCGATCGTGGGCCACATGTTCACCAACTATGATGGTGTGCTCAAGATTGATGGTGAGGTTGGTAATAAGAAGACCTACGATCCTCGTTCCTACCTGAAGAAGGCGGAGCAGGGCATGGCTGATCGTGTTGTTGAGGCGTGCCAGGATCTTCGTTCTGTTGGCACTACTGTGAGCAAGTAAGTGCGTCGTTTGTAACATTCCTTGCTTGAGAAAAGGTTGAAACTCCCCGTAGCACGCGTGCGTGGCTGCGGGGGTTTTGCTATAGCAGGAAGTGCGTAACGGTTTCCATATAGCTCTTTAGCCTGAGATTGAAGTAAAACTGTAAGCCTATGAATCCTTCACCTTCCGCAGCTACTACCCGCGCCCTTAATAGGGTTCGTGAGGGTATGCAGCGCCTTCAAGTCCACTGGTTTTATATTGTGCAGGCCGGTATTGCTGCCGGTTTGTCTTATTGGGTTGGTTTGCACCTGTTTGGTCACCAGCATCCATTCTTCGCGCCGATGGCCACGGTTATTGTGCTCTCAACGACAGGTGGTGAGCGTTTCCGCCGCGCCGTGGAATTGGTTGTTGGCGTGAGCGTGGGCGTTGGCTTGGGTGATCTGATGATCGCCGGCTTTGGCACGGGCGTGTGGCAGATCGCTATCGGTGTGACCTTGGCAATTACCGTGGGCACTTTCTTGGATAAGGGTGTGCTGGTGGCTAACCAGGCGGCTTTTGCCGCCATATTGGTGGCAACGATTCTGCCGCCGTCGACCTCGGGTGGAACTGATCGCATGGTGGATGCGTTCATTGGCGGTATGGTTGGTTTGATCGTGATTGCACTGTTGCCGGAGTCGCCGTTGAAGCAGGGGCGTAAAGAGGTGTCGCGTCTGCTGGGTATTACTTCGACTGTGCTGCATGAGGTGGCGCAGGCGCTGAAGGATAATGATGAGCGTGCGATTCGTCGCGCCTTGCAGAATGCCCGCGGTACTCAGGGCGTGATTAACAATATGATTGCTGCGGCGCGTGCGGGTGAGGAGAATTTGACGTTTTCGCCGTTGATGTGGCGTCAGCGTCATAAGATTCGCTCGTTGAAGCGGATTTTGAATCCGGTGGATAATGCGATTCGCAATACGCGCGTGTTGGCGCGTCGTGCTCTGGTTTTAGCTGAGGATAAGGATGAGGTATCAGCTGAGCAGATCCTGATTATCGAGGAGTTGTCGCAGGTGGCTCATGAGTTGCATGTGTTGTTCCAGGGCACTGATTCTTCGCACACGCAGATTCCTGAGCTGGTGCGCCGCTTGCGGGTTTTGGGTGGCCAGGCGGGGCTGGACGTGGCTGAGGGCCGGGTGTTGAGTGCGCAAATGATTTTGGGGCAGTCGCGCTCGATTATTGTGGATTTACTGCAGATTTGTGGGTTGAGTCGCCGCAGCGGGATTGCGATTTTGCGTCCAACTTCGCAAACGCCAGGCCAGCCGCCGGAGTTGTGGCTCGATGAGGATGACACCGACGATACTGTGTAATCACAGTAAAAAGCGTGCGGGAGGATGTGTGATCTTCCCGCACGCTTTTTAGATGCGGCGTACAGCTTGGAGGTCACGCAGGTGCCGGTAGAAGGTCACGCGGGTGACAGGCCGTGGGCGCGACACACCGTCGATGGTGATGGTGAGGTTTTCCCCACCGGCTTGCAGCGCGCGCCCGGTGGCGAGGCTGTGCGGGTCGGCGGTGCCGTGGCTTAAGTTGCGGCGGAAAAAGCCGCGGGCAACGGGTTCGCGCGGGGTGTTGAGGATGACTGCGGCGATGCCGGGCTGGTCGAGCATGGCGACGAGTCGTGCGCCGAAGATGCCGATCACGGGGTTGCGTTTGCCGGATTGGTGGCGCAGCAGGACGTGGTCGTCGACGATGATTTCGGCGGTGATTTCTTTGTTGTCTTTGTCGGTGACTGATGCTTGGCCGACAACGGCGATGGCGGCGTCGTCACGTATGAGCGGGGTGGGTTGTGCGGGGGCGGTGAAGGCGAAGGTTGCGGCGTCGTCGTCGAGCCCCCAGCTGCGGGCGACGGGGCTTGTTGTGTCGGTGGGGATGTAGGCAACTTCCGCCCAGAGTGTATCCGCACGCATCAGTCGCGTGACGACGGCGGATAAGGCGGCGTCACTACCGATGACGATGACCCGAAGCGGTGTGGGCAAAAACTGTGCTTGGGGTGCAGGTTGGGGTGCGCCCAGATGCGCCACATCCGGCTGCTTGGCAATATCGTCCAAGCTGGGTGTGGGGTCTTCGGGCAGGATGGCGCGGGTGATGGTGTCGAGTTGTTTCAGCTCAGCGCGACTGGGGATGGCGCCAAGCTGAAACACATCGATATTTTCGCCGCGAACCGGCAGGCTGTCAGGCGTGTCGACGCCGCAGCAAAGGACAACATAACGCATACGGTCGGCAGTTTAGTTTTTGTCCGTTTCGTCGCGTGGGATATCGAAGTGCAGTTCAACCTCGGACTCGGAATCGGTGGGCACAACGAACTGGTTGGTCAGTTCGTTGAAGAACTGCAAGGTGGTGGCGATACCGCAGTGGAAGAACTGCTGGATTTGGGCGTCGGTTGCGCCGTGCTCAAGATCGGTGTTGAGCTCCGCCTGAACACCTACTACACCGTCATCGTTGACAGTGACGTAAGTCTTTGGCCACAGCTTGGTGCGGTTCCATTCGTTGCAGAATTCGATCAGTGGTGCGCGACCTTCGATCGGGCTGGTAATTTTCCATGCACCACGAATAGCGAAGATTTCGCGCTTTGCGCCGGTGGCGAGAAGCATGAAGCTGTTTTCTTCAAATCCGGTGTAGATGTCGCCATCATCATCGGTGGTGAAGTTATAGCCTTGGCTTTTTAAGTACTCGGCGACGCGTTCGATATTAAAAGGGGAAAGTTCAGACACTGCTTGTTCTTTCTGTCAACGGCGGCCACTCAACAAAAATTTTGCTCGTGGCAATACACACAGGTGGCCGCACAGTTTTTACTAACCTCACCTATTGTACAAGCTTGATACCATCGTTAGCCCCTATGGTGGGCTCATTGTGCGAAGGTGTGCATGTGAGTTTTACTTATGCGCGCGAGTGTGCTGTGGGGATCAAAAGTGGGTGGGGGTGTGTACTAGGCGCGGGGCGGGGTGTGGGTTGGTGTGATGGGGGAGTGTGGACACACCCTTAGTTGACACGAGCGTGTAGCTGCTATGCTATTTCACAAGCGTTGTGACCGCGCTCACCTAGTGGTTGTTTGGGGCTGCTGGATTGGTGGGGATTAAAGGGAAAGGTGAAAACTATGCGACGCATCTGGGCACTCATAGTGGCTTCTGGGCTGGCACTTGGGGTGGTGTCTGTTCCTAGTGGGGCGAGCGAAAATGCCACGGGGCGCAAATTGGAGCGCTTAAGCATTGAAATTCAGATTGAAGGAAACCCGCCACTGCCTGCCGGACATCTTTTTGAAATCCCAGTAACCTGCACTACTGCATCCGTGTACAACCAGCCAGGGCTTGAGCCCTGGATTGCTGAAGCTGTGTACAAAGTCAGGATTCCGGCAGGACTAACTCGCACTAACTATGCCTTTATCGGTGGCACGGAATGTTCCACCACAGGTGTGGTGGAACCGCTGCCTGCAGTGCTGGCGGGTGAATGGACTGTAAACCAAACGATAACGCCTGCTCTTTTCTCCGCGGCGCTGGATCAGGTGGTTGAACCCCTGCGGGTCAGGGTGGCGTATACCAAGAAAGTCCCTATTATTCCGCCTCCTGAGCCATCACTGATTCCCACGATTGCCCCAACCCCAAGCCCAACGCTGATCCCAGCACCCACCACGAGTTCCGCGGAATTCTTCCCAGACTCTTCGGATGGTTCTCATTCTTTTGCATACTGGCGCACAGTGATCATGGCAATCCTTCGGATCATTGGGCTAGAACATCTGGTGAGGTTCATTGGTCGTTGGATGAGTGAAATTGTCGCTAGGTGAGTGAGATTCAGCGGAGCTATTCGCAGTTGCCATTGTTTCTTCTCACCGGCTAGGTTGCTGGCGACGTCGAAAAGCTTAAGCCCGGGGCGGGAAAGCGCGACCATGATTGCATTCAAGATTAGGAGAAAACCCGTACCCTGCATGTACAATGGTGAAACGTCTGTGTTCACCTCGGTAGATGAGGTGGGCGCGTAAAGCAAAAGTATAAGTCTTTAAGGACGTGCAAAATGGCAGCAATCGTGATTGTCGGCGCCCAGTGGGGCGATGAAGGCAAAGGCAAAGCCACCGATATTCTTGGCGGTTTGGTTGACTACGTAGTCAAGCCAAACGGCGGCAACAACGCAGGCCACACAGTGGTCGTGGGTGGCGAAAAATACGAACTGAAGCTGCTCCCCGCGGGTGTGCTTTCGGAAAATGCAACCCCAATTCTGGGCAACGGTGTGGTGATCAACCTCGAAGCCCTGTTTGAAGAAATCGACGGCCTCGAAGCCCGCGGCGCTGACGCCTCCCGCCTACGCATTTCTGCCAACGCGCACCTCGTAGCCCCCTACCACCAGGTTCTCGACCGGGTACAGGAGCGCTTCTTGGGCAAGCGAGCAATCGGCACCACCGGCCGCGGCATTGGCCCCACCTATGCCGACAAAGTGTCGCGCGTGGGCATCCGAGTGCAAGACATCTTCGACGAGTCCATTCTGCGCCAAAAGATCGAATCCGCACTCGATGTGAAAAACCAAATCTTGGTAAAGATGTACAACCGCCAGGCAATTGTTGCCGAGGAAATTGTGCAGTACTTCCTGAGCTACGCTGAGCGCCTGCGCCCCATGATGATCGACGCTGAGCTCGTCCTCAACCGTGCACTCGATGAGGGCAAGCATGTGCTCATGGAGGGTGGCCAGGCCACCATGCTCGATGTTGATCATGGCACCTACCCATTCGTGACCTCCTCCAACCCGACTGCGGGCGGCGCGTGCGTGGGCTCAGGTGTTGGCCCAACCCGTATCACCAGCTCTTTGGGCATTATTAAGGCATACACCACGCGTGTCGGTGCTGGCCCGTTCCCCACCGAGTTGTTTGATAAGTGGGGCGAGTTCCTGCAAACCACAGGTGGTGAGGTTGGTGTGAACACTGGCCGTAAGCGTCGTTGTGGCTGGTACGATTCGGTGATTGCTCGCTACGCCTCGCGCGTGAATGGTTTCACGGATCTGTTCCTGACCAAGCTGGACGTGCTCACTGGTATCGGTGAGATCCCGATCTGTGTGGCTTATGATGTTGACGGTGTGCGTCACGATGAGATGCCGCTCACCCAGTCGGAGTTCCACCACGCAACGCCTATTTATGAGACGATGCCTGCGTGGGATGAGGATATTACTGACTGCAAGACTTTCGACGAGCTTCCTGAGAAGGCGCAGGCGTATGTGCGCCGCCTTGAGGAGCTGTCCGGCTGCCGCATCTCTTATATCGGCGTTGGTCCTGGTCGCGACCAGACGATCGTGCTGCACGATGTGATGGACAGCTAAAAATAGTTCATCAAAGCCCTGTGTGTTCGCGTGAATATGCAGGGTTTTGTGCATTGCTGAGCGTATCGACGCCGCCACACACCCCCACCCGTATTCCTGCGGTATGCTGTGGGGTTGCTGTGGGAAAGATGCATAAGTCTGTGCGCATTGAAGATCGGAGCTGTGTGTCAGGGGAGGGGAAAACTGTGTTTTGCTGAAGGAAGAATCCCTGCTGCGGTGCGCTGGTGCTGGTGCGCTGCGAGGTGGGGAAGAATCGAGAGGATGCGGGAGGGAAAAGTGCTTGCGGCGATGGTAGTCACGGGTTGGGAAGTATATCCTTACGTTGCATTTTATTCCTATAGTCGTAGCAATAGCGGTAGCTGGACTGTGGAGTTGTAAGGGTTGGGTCGGGGGTGGAATTCAGTGTGGGCGGGGGTGAAATCGAGGCGCAGCCGGGACAAGTTTCTTAAATTGTTGCCAAAGTTAAGATTTTAAGTACACCGTTATTTATCTAAGTAACAGAACGCTATATCAAATCACGTTTTCATAACTTCTTAAGTTGAACTGTGTGGTGGAGTCAAAAGAGACAGCTGATATCAGACAAATGTGGGTGGGCTTTGGTCAAACTTGAGTAGGTATCAACATATGGTGTGGGGGTGGAGAGTGGTGCTGCCGTGCTGGGGTTATGCTCAATAAGCTGGGGTTTTAGGTTCTGAGGGATGCTCTGCAGGTGTTTGTGGGGTGAATAAAAGAACACGGGCTACTGCTGGTGAACAATCTTAACTATTGCTTATGTTCGGGGTGTTGTGGGGTGCGTGAGTGTAAAAAAATACTGGAATGTCTGGGGTAGTTGGGCGGATAAATCTTCTTGAAAATTACCTATTGCTGAACTTAATCTTTGGGTGTAGTGGCAGCTCATGGGCGGAATATTAGTTTGCGCATAGAGTGTGTTTTTTATTTGTTCACAAAATCAGTAGAAATCTTAAAATGAAGGAGGTGGCTGCCAATGGGGCAGCTGTCAACCCTACGTATGCGTGAGATGCTCCGATTGTGCGCAGTTGTGGTCACGCTCACGTTAGTTGGGTCCTTGCTTGTGGTGCTCAACCCAGCACACGCAGGCGCACAGGCATCGTCAGCGCCAACGGGCGTTAACCGCACCGCAGACTTTGCAACGAAGATTGATGTTCGGCACAAGGGGAAAAAGCCGGGCGAAACCGGGACGCTTGAGGCCGGTTCGATTTTTAACCTCGACTTTTATTGGGCAGTAGGGGAAAAAGAACTGCCGGAACCTGGCGATTATATGCAGGTGACCTTCCCGGAGTGGATGTCGCCTTATGGCAGGGGCATCATTAGTGCAGGCCCGTACACAGATTGCTCCTATGATCCGCGCAAGAATGTTAACGGTAAAATTACCCCAGCGGTTTTGACCTGTGTCTTTACTGATGCTGTGCGTGGTGAGAATAACCGCAATGTGCACGGTGATGTGCACATGGAAATTTCTGCTGTGGCTACAGACACGCCGGAGACCATTCAGTGGGGCTTGTCCACCCACAATGTGGTGGAGTTGCTAACCGGTAATCCAGATTCCGAAATTGGTACCCGTGATTGGCAACCAGGTGGGCCAAATCAGCCGAATATGAAACGTGGCTGGTTCTCCAGCGAGTTCACATCCGATGGTGTGCGCTACCAGCAGGTTTTGTGGTCCTTGGTGTTTAAAGGCACCGGCGGTGATGTCAAAGTGCACGATAAGCTTGGCGATGTCACTATCAACGATCCTGTAGCAGGTACGATCACCGTGCCACAGTTCTTCGCACCTAGCGGTAAGGGCGGTGGGTTCACCATTGCGCGCCGTAAAGAGAATGTGAAGGGTCACTGGGGTCTGATTCCGACGGATAAAGATAATACGGAATGCCGTGTCGATGGCAGCATGGTGAATTTCCCAGACGCACGTTGTGCTGAACTGATTGCTAACGTTCGTGTAACCAAAGAAAAAGCAGTCAATCAGCCGCAGGGTGTCGAGGAAGTTGTGGTGATCGACGAAGGGCTGGGTCAGCCCACCGATGAGCAGAACAACGAATTCACCATTACTGTTCGCAACACCAAGAACGATCACTACTATCGTTTTGCCATGTACACCTGGATCCCAGCTGAGAAGCTGCCCAAGGATGAGCTTGTTTCCACCACCTTCGCTACCAACACCGCTGAAGTCGATGGCGTAGCAGTCAATACCGATCAAGGTGCGAAGCTGTATCAACGCGCTTGGGGTCGCTCGGTTGGTGAGCCAAATTCCACTCAGGTCATCATTTCTAAGAAGGTTCTCCAAGGTGGCGCTGAGATTTCAAGCGATGAGCTCAAGGAAAAGGTTGCCCGCGAGAAGTTCCCAGTCGATGTGTTTGTTGATGGAGTCAAGCAAGACGATGCCTGCACCACGCTCAGTGTTGCTCATGACTGCAAGATCAAGATCAAGGCCGGACAATCCCTGAAACTAGTGGAGCCAAAGCCTGCTGATTCCGATTGGGCGGTGTGGAAAGACGGCGTATTTAGCGTGCCACCGGCTGCTGTTCAGGAATCCGGCAAGGACCCAGCATCGAAAATCACCCTCGAAGGCAATACTCTGACCATTGCTAAGGGTGAGGGTGGCGATCTGATCAACGTTCTTATCACCAACGATTTTGGCCTTACCGGCCAGGTGAAGGTAGCTAAGAAGCTTGAAGGTATTGTGGCTACTCCTGTGCCTAGCTTCGATTTCGACTACAGGTGTGTGCACCCAACAGATCAGACGAAGGTGATCAGCGGCACCAAGAAGGTGCTTGCTGATGGCAAGCAGGTTGAGCTGGTGGGCAGTGTTCCCATGGGCTATAAGTGTGTGGTGAAGGAAACTGAAGATAATGCTCAGTTGAACTTCAACCCAGGTTATGTGCTGAAAAACCGTGCACAGAACTGGGAGTTCACGGTCACCGAAGTAAATAACGCGCGTGATTTTGTCAACGTGTACGAAAAGCGCGCTGGCAAGATTTCGATTGCCAAGAACGTCGGCCCGGAGATGAAGACCACCGATCACACCTTCAACTTCCGCTACACCTGTGTGGATCCACAGAATGTGGGCGAGACGAAGACTGGCACGAAGGCAGTCGCGGGCAATGGTGCAATGGTGGAGCTGGCTACGGGTATCCCATTTGGCTATAGCTGTACCGTTGAGGAAACTGACGATAAGGCTGCGTTGAACTTCAACCCGAACTTCATCATCGATGCGCCTGCTGCGAATTGGACGTTCACTGTTGATAAGGCTGCGCATGAGCACACCTTTGTCAATCACTACCGTTTGAATAAGGGCAAGGTTGTGGTAGCCAAGAAGCTTGGCGGCGATGCAACAAGCACCGACAAGACCTTCGATGTGAACCTGCGTTGTACTGATCCTGCCGGCCTAGGCCCTGCGATTGTGGTGAAGAAGCCTGTTCCAGGCAATGGTACTGAGGTTGAGCTGGCCAATGAGATTCCGTTTGGTTATGCCTGTGTGGTTGCTGAAACGGATGATAAGAAGCAGCTTGATTTCGATCCAGACAACTTCGTTTTGGATACCCCTGCGGCGAAGTGGGAGTTTGTGGTCAATTCCCCAGTGCATTCTCAGGTGTTGACCAATACCTACCGCAAGCAGGAAGGTAGCTTCACGATCGCGAAGACCACCGCTGGTTTGCTGCCAGGTTTGGGCGCGAATAAGGAATTTGTTTTCGATGTTCGCTGCGATGACGGCCAGAATGCGTCGGTGAAGGTCAAGGGTGATGGCGTGGCTGTTGCTTCGGGTATCACCGCAAAACTTGGCACTACCTGTACCGTGACGGAAAAGCCTGAGGGTGCTGATGTGGTCGGCTTCAACCTCACCTTGCCGGAGCCAAAGACGGTGGAGATTCTTGCCAAGGATCAGGCTGTGACTGTCACCTTCGTGAACAACTACTCCATCATGGGGTGGATCCCACTGGTTGCTGTGGTTGTTCCGTTCTTGGCTGGCGTGTTGAGCGCACTGCCGAACCTGTTCCCTGCGGGCACGGAGCGTGTCTTGTCCAAGACCCCTGAAAGCGCGGCTGTGAAGCCTGGTGATAAGGGCGAGGCGAAGAAGGGCATTGCTTCTCAGGCTGCACCGAAGCAGGAGGCTGCTAAGGGCGCTGGACTGGCTAATACTGGTGCGAGTGTGCTGGGGCTGCTTGCGGTAGCTGTGGCGCTGATCGTGCTCGGTGTTGTGCTGGTTCGTCGGAAGAAGTCCTAAACTCTCAAAACTTCACAAGGTGCTAAGGGAATGTCCACCCTTAGCGCTTGTGGGGTGTTGCGCTAGGTATTTTCGGTGATAAGTGCTAATATCTTCATCGTGCCTAGGGCACATGCTGGCGTAGTTCAATGGCAGAACTTCTGCTTCCCAAGCAGACGGCGCGGGTTCGATTCCCGTCGCCAGCTCCACTCTGAAAATATATGATGAGCTGGGATTATAGTATAAACTATAGTCTCGGCTCATTTTTTATTGTCGCCATAACAGCGCTGTTTTTCAGGCTTGAGGGACAAAATTTCACCCTGTTGTGTCGGCTTTGCTTTTCGACGCCGTTGCTTGCCCTTGCCTTTAGTGCTGTTATTGGGTCACGGGCTGTCGGTGGTGGGTACCAAACTTTGCCGGTGTGTTGGTGCGTAAGTGTCCTGCGCTGTGGGGGTTGGCTCGACTAATATTTACGTCTATGTATACTCCCGATACCATTGGCACTCCGCTTGCGGCGGACTCCACCCGCGTCATGATTTTTGGCAGCGGGGAGCTGGGTAAAGAAGTCGTTATTGCATTTCAGCGCCTTGGCGTGGAGGTGCATGCGGTTGACCGCTACGAGCATGCCCCCGCGCAGCAGGTGGCTCACTTTAGTTACACCATTGATATGACTGATGCCGAGGCGGTAAGGGAATTGGTAGCGTATGTGCGCCCTGACTACATTGTGCCTGAGATTGAGGCACTGGCCACCGATATTTTGGGGGAGATTGAACAGGCAGGGGTCACGGTGATTCCCACGGCGCGGGCAACTCAACTGACCATGGATCGGGAGGGGATTCGTCGTCTCGCGAACGAACAGTTGGGGCTTCCAACTAGCGCGTATCGTTTTGCATCAAATTTTGATCAGTATGTGGAGGCGATTGCTGCGTTGGGTTTCCCTTGTGTGGTCAAGCCGTTGATGAGTTCTTCCGGTAAGGGGCAGTCGGTGTTGCGCGGCCCAGATGATGTGGCTGCGGCGTGGGATTATGCGCAAACAGGTGGGCATACAGTGCAGGCACCGGGTGCGGGTTCGAAGAAGGTGATTGTGGAACGCTATGTCACCTTTGATTATGAGATTACGCTGCTGACCGTGCGTTCCATTGATCCGGTGACTGGTGAGGATGCGACTTGGTTCTGTGAGCCGATTGGGCATAAGCAGCACGAGGGCGATTATGTGGAAAGCTGGCAGCCAGCCCGCATGAGTCAGGTGGCGTTGGAAAATGCCCGCAGCGTGGCTGCTCGGATCACCAATGCTTTGGGTGGTCGGGGTGTGTTTGGTGTGGAGCTGTTTGTGGCCGGCGATGATGTTTACTTCTCTGAGGTGTCGCCGCGCCCGCACGATACGGGAATGGTGACCATGGCGTCGCAACGCTTCAGCGAGTTCGAGCTGCATGCGCGCGCTATTTTGGGCTTGCCTATCGACGTCACCCTCACCTCCCCGGGTGCCTCAGCGGTGATCTATGGTGGGTGTGAGTCAGCGGCGGTGCGCTTTGGTGGGTTGAGTCAGGCGCTGGCGGTGCCGGAAACGGATGTGCGCTTGTTTGGTAAACCGAACGCGCATATGCGCAGGCGCATGGGGGTGGCGTTATCGACTGCCCCGGATGTGGCGCAGGCGCGTGAGCGGGCGCGAAGTGCAGCGGCCGCGATTACAGTGCACGCGTGTAAGGAACACTAGGAAAAGAACACGTCCTTATCCCTGGGGGTGAGAACGGGATAAGGACGTGGAAGGGTTTGTGTTCTTTAGTTTTCACTGCGTGGGGTGACTGGGGGTTGTGCCGACCAGGGGAAGACAATCCACTCGTCGGTGTGCTTCCACACAAAGTCCGGCTGCACGATGGTGCGCGACTTTGCGTAAATGCAGGCAGTTTTCACTTCAGCACCTTGTTCTTTGAGCAGCTCGATCACGAGCGCGAGGGTGCGACCGGAGTCGGCAACATCGTCAACAACCAGTAGACGCTTGCCCCTGATGGAGTTGGTGTCGAGCAGTGGCTCCAGCAGGATGGGATCGGGGAGGGTTTGGTGCACGTCGGTGTAGAATTCCACGTTCATGGCGTCGGAGAGTTTCACACCCAGCGAGTAGGATAATGCGCCGGCGGGGACGAGGCCACCGCGGGCAACGGCGATGATGATTTCAGGGTCGAATCCGGAGTCGGCGATAGTTTGTGCCAATTCGCGGTTGGCATCGCCGAAGCCCTCCCAAGTGAGGACCTCTTTGTGGATGAGTTCAGCGGAGTCTGCGTGGTAAGCCATAGAATCACTCTACTGTGTTTCTAAATGACTTCACTAAATCAGCGCTTTTCAGCAGCATAGGAATATGCTCTACCCCATCCCAGTCGAAGTTGTGCCCGCAGCGGACAAAACCGAAGTCGCCATAAAACTTTTCTTGGGCTACCTGCGCTTCCAAGTAGACATCCCAATCGGGGTGCTGTTCGAAGGCATAACGCAAGGTTTGGTGCATCAGTTCTTTGCCCAAGCCTTGGCCGCGGTGGTTTTTGCGCACCACGACACGCCCGAGGTGGTAGCGCCCGTTTTCGGGATAGATACGCGCGCAGGCGATAAGTTCTTTATCGGCAATGGTGTAGGTTTGCACGTGCATGGTGCTATCGAGCGCGTCGGTGTCGTCGATTTCGGCGTAGGGGCATTGTTGTTCGTGGACAAAGACATCGACTCTGAGCTTGTACAGTTGGTGTACTTCGCGGGGGTTGAGTCGGTGCAAAGGGTCGAAGGCATAGTACAAAGACGGTGACATAAGAGTCCAGACTACCTGCAAGTGGTGGGGTAGGGTCTGTGATTTTTTCAAATAAGCCGAGGTTAAGGTCTCATTTAACTAACTAGAGTGTTTGTTTAAGCACAACATTATCTAGTGCCGTCTGCCTACCAAAGATGTGGGGTGCACATAGCACTATCGCCCCCTTGAACACCACGAACACCGCAGATGCCGGTGTTGTGGAGCATAGGGGGCGATAAAGTGTGCGGGCGAAAAGTGTTTATGCGTCGTGGCGTGCGTGGGAAACCATGTCGTCCCACTCGACGATCTTTTTGCGCTCGCGGCCTTCTGGTGCGCCGAGTTCCCGCTCAGCAGTATCGAGTCGGTGCCAACCATCCCAGGTGGTGTAGGCAATGTTCTTGGCCTTGAGGAAGTCGATGACTGCCTCTAGCTGCGGGGTGTCGGTGGGTTCAAGTTCACCTGCTGCCCAGTCGGCGAGCAGCATTTCGGTGGTTTCTTTCGCATCCGATTTGGTGTTGCCGATCAAACCAACTGGGCCGCGTTTGATCCAGCCGGTGGCGTAAAGCCCTGGGACTTTGTCCCCGGTGTCGGGGTTGATGACGTGTCCGCCGTCGTTGGGGATCACGGCCTTGTTGGCGTCGAAAGGCACGTCTTTAATGGCGTCGGAGCGATAACCCACGGCACGGTAGACGGCTTGCACATCCCAGATGTTGAATTCGCCGGTGCCTACCACACCGCCGTCGCCGTCGAGTTGCATGCGTTCGGTTTTCAGCCCCACAACTTTGCCGTTTTCGCCGAGGATTTCCACGGGGGATTCGAAGAAGTGGATAAATAGTTTGTGCGGTGCGCCTTTGGGGTCGCGCATGGCGTATTGTTCGAGGGTTTGGCACACGAGGTCTTGGGATTTGGAGTCGCGGCGTGCTTGCTCGGATGCGGCATCGTAGTCGATGTCTTCGGGGTTGACCACTACTTCGATGGTGGGGGAGTGGTCGAGTTCTTTGAGCTCAAGCGGGGTGAATTTTGCTTGGGCTGGGCCGCGGCGACCGAATACGTGTACTTCTTTAGCCTTGTTTTCTTTCAAGGAGGCGTAGACGTTGTCGGGGATTTCGGTGACCAGCAACTCGTCGCCGGTCTTGGCCAGGATGCGGGCGACGTCGAGGCCGACGTTACCGACGCCGATGACTGCGACTTTTTCGGCGGAGAGATCCCAGTTGCGTTCGAATTCTGGGTTGCCGTCGTAGAATCCGACGAATTCTGCGGCGCCGTGGGAGCCTTCAAGGTCTTGGCCGGGAATGGTTAGGTCGCGGTCGGCGACTGCCCCGGTTGAGAAAATAATGGCATCGTAGAATTTTTTGAGTTCGCCAACGCTAATTTCCCCGCCGATGTCGACGTTGCCGAGGAAGCGCAGGTTGGGTTTGCTCATGACGTTGTGCAGGGAGTTGACGATGCCTTTGATGCGTGGGTGGTCGGGTGCGACACCGTAGCGGATCAGGCCGAAGGGGGCTGGCATACGCTCAAAAAGGTCAATGTGGACTTCCTGCCCCGATTTCATCAAAAGGTCGGAAGCGTAAATTCCTGCGGGGCCGGCTCCGACAATTGCAACGCGCAACGGGCGTGATTCAGACATCGTGTGTGTTACATCCTTTGGTTTCGTGTGTGGAAAGCGTGGGGCTTAGTGTAGCCATGCTGGTGTGATACTTTACTCTTTTCTTTTCGGTGAGGGAATGTCGCTTATCGACGCCGTGGCTGCGGTGTATGTACCCAGGTGCTGTCGCAACTTTGAGTGTCACCAGCAGTTTTTAGGCAATGGGGGTTTAAAAGGGGGTAGGGAATGTGGTGCGAAAGCCGCCAACAAGATAAAAAAATCATAAGAATAAAAAGCGTCCACACTCACTATTTCTTAGAAAACGTTAAGATTTGCTGAGAGATTAGGTACTCCATGCCCTCTCATTGAGTGCTTAAGGGATTGGTTAACAAATAGAACCTTCGTTATTGAAGCAGGTTGTCGGTATGGGCCGTGGTGCAGCTTTGGAAAATTTGACACTAAAACGCCATCCTAGAAAAAAGTTGTCGCGAGAACAATGTTCTCAAGCCCAAGCTGAGAATCGACCTTAGAAAAATTGATAACTAGCCTTGCATAAAATTAGCCCAATGTTAATCTAATTTTCATAAGCATTTAGGCGTGCTTTTAGCTGCGCCTTGGTGCGAACGCATATTAGTACACGCTAATAGGAAGACTTTGTAGTGATGAATAAAAAGCGATCCGCAGGAGCAGACCGCGCCTTTTTAACGAAAGGTAGGCTGGTTCTTCTTCTCTGCGCAGTGTTGGCACTGATCGCCCAAGTGGTGGTTGTGCCCACGTTTTTCTCAGCGCCGCAAGCGCAAGCTGAGCAGCTTAATGAAAAAGTGAAGGTTGATATTGATCTGGCGACATCAGATGCCAGTGGCACGGAACAGGATTCCGGATTAATTCAGCAAACCAACTTGGCAAAGATGAAGTTTAAGTTTGACGCTTCGAATGCCTTGGTTGTTGAAGGTGACTATTTTGAAGTTCAACTACCCGAACATTTCAAATTGAATGGTGGGCAGAGCTTCCAGCCTTTCCCAATTACGATGTCGAATCCGAGGGCAGGTGGACCTTCGCCCCTGACGATTGGTACATGTAAGGGAGTGGAGCAAGGGGCAAAGCTTCAGTGTGTATTTAATGATGAGCCGGAGAAACTTCGGGCTGAGCGTTTTATGCCACTGACCGGTCGTGGTTTTGCTTTGTTAAGTGTGGATCAGTCGAGTACTGAAACTAGCCTTCCTTTTGTCATCAATGGAGAAACTAAGCAAATTCCGTTGCCTAAGGGCCAGGGGATTAAGGGCAAGCTCCCTGCTACCTACAATGACAGATTGGCGCTTTCTAAGTCTGTTAGTCCTTTTGGTGCAGTCGGAGGCAATGGCCAGCCTGTCGCGGGCACTGCTTGGTCGGTGCAGTTTAATACTCGTAGACTTCAAGAAGACTTGAGCAAGCGCGGTGACACCACAACTTTTGATGGGAAAACTGAGAATACAGTTACTCTTGTCGACTATCTCGGGCCGAAGATGAACTATTCGCTCAATGAGTCGCATCTTTTGTATTTCCAAAATAGTAAGTTTGATATTCCAGCGAAGCGAGTAGAGCTTGTTGGGGTGACAGGAACAGATAACACTGCGCAAGCGACTCAAGAAGGTCATGGCACTTTCAAAGTGCGCCTTGAAAAGGACGGCGCGGCATTAAAGATCGTTTTAACAGGACCTTTCCGTCCAGATGCTAACTACTCGGTGAGTATCCCCGTGAAGTTTGAGGGTGGTAAACCAACACCGGGTTTTGTCTACCGCAATAACGTCACGATCGAAGGTACTTCCTTAAATGCCACTGCATCGCGTAGTCAAACAATTGCCGCAGGTGCAGAAGCGGAAACTAAGCCAGGATATGCGAAATTAGCCATCGACAAGGAAATCGAAGGTAGCGGAATTAAGCATGTCTCAGACGGGCAGAAGTTTGAAGTTCATATTGACTACAAGTTCCCTGGTACCAATAACAATGGCACGTATCCCAATGTTGATGGGATGCAGCCATTTGAACAGCTCTATCCCGAGCAGGACGCCACGTACCCCAAGGTTAAATACAATGCGGACCGAACTGGCGGAACAATTAAGGTTGAGGTTCAAGCTGGCGTAAAACAGAATCCACTGTATCTTCCATACGGGACCAAAGTAACGATCTCTGAACCGAATCTTCCTGCCGTTGGCAACGTCGTCTGGGGTACTCCGACGTTTAGCAAGGATCAGGGTAACTTTGCTGCAGGTCCACTGGTAGCCGATATGCCAGACACGGATAAGTTTGTGAACGTGAAGGTGAAGAATCAAGCGCGTACAGAACTTGCCAAGCTCAAAGCAAAGAAAGTTGTTTATCGAGATGGCAACTTGGAGGCAGCAAATGCCGAGACCTTTAAGGTTTCTTATGCCTGTTCGGATGGTACTCAAGGGGCAGCGGATATTACTGGCAACGGTTCGGAAGTCGAACTTAATGATGTTGAGGTTGGCGCAACCTGTGTAGTGGCCGAAACTCAAGCCCCGAATGCTCCTGCAGGATACTTTGTCAATCTTGCTACACCACAGAATATTGTGGTTGAAGCTGGCGGTTCAGTAGTTGAGATTCGTAATGATTACAAGAAGTTCAGCAAGATTGTGGTGAAGAAGCGTTCCGTTGAGCACTTCGATGGCAATAATGCTGAAGTTGAAAAATTCTCGAACGAGGAATTTGACGTCACAGTAGTCTGCGGTGACCAACGATTCCCGATCAAGGTTCCGGCTAATAACGCTGCTGGTATCGAGGTTCCGAATCTTAAAGAAGGTCAAAAATGTACGATCACTGAAGATCGTGACACTTCCGAGCGTGGCTTGTACATCTTGACCCAAGAAGGCAACGATGAGCAGGTTACCGTCGGCGCAGCTGATCAAGATCCTGTTTCTCATACGGTCACCAATAAATACAAGCTGCCTACCGGTGGTTTCACACTGAACAAGAAGGTTCTTCCACGACCAGCTGATGCAGGTGCAGGCTTCCCCACAGAGTTTGAAGTGACTTACAACTGTGGGAACGCAGATGTCACTCGAAATGTCTCTGAAAACAACCCATTAGAGGTATCAGGAATTCCTTTGGGTTCGTCTTGTACATTGCAAGAAACCCAACCAGTAGGCGATGCTTGGAATACTCCAACTTCGAACTACGTTGGGCATGAATTCTCTGTTCCTGAAAACCGTGTGGTTGTCACTGGCGCTCCAGCTGAAAATGTGGTTACGCTGACCAACAAGTGGTCGGGCAAGACTGGTGTTATTCAGATCAATAAGATCGTTGATCCTGACATTGAAAGCGCCGAGCTGAAGGCTCGTAGCTACCCAGTTCGATACACCTGTGGTCAAACAACTGATGTTGTAAATGTGGTTCCGGGAACTCCATCGCAGGAAATTGAAGTTCCAGTCGGTGCCTGTACTTTTGAAGAAATTAATCAAGATGCATTGGTCAACGACGCTAAGGCAGCAGGTTACAACTTCAACAGTGTTGCAATTACCAATGCGGCTGATGGTTCTACCAACTTTGAAGTGCGCGAAAACGCCAAGCTTGAAGTAAATGTGACAAACGCATTTAGCAAGCGTGAAGCAACGTTGGTGTTGCACAAGGTAGTTGCTGGTCCGGCTATCGAGATCATTGATAGGGAAAACCCCAAGCCGAACCAGGCTGATGTTGATTTCACCTTTGATATCAGGTGTACTCCTGAAGTGGGCGCGGAATTCCGTGAGCGAGTTACCCTCAAACGAGGCGTGGATTCACAACCGGTTAAGGTTCCAGTTGGTACTTGTACAGTTGATGAAGAAGTCGTTGAAATCAAGGACATCCTTCCTGATACCTCGTGGGTTAGCAGTGACGGTGACAATGGTACGAGCGTAGCTACGACTCCTATTACATTCGAGACTGGTGACGCAAAGAAAGTCACTTTCACGAACACCTATGACGCACGATTCACAACGATTTTTGTACAGAAGAACGTAGAATTTGACAATGTGAATGGTGGCCTAGCTGAGCACTTAGCACTTGCTGCTCAACAGCATGACTTCAATTTCCAGTGGACTTGTGAGGATCCGCTTGCAGGGAATAAGACTGGTATGGTCACAGCGAAGGGTGATGGCAATCCAGTCCCAATCGTGTACCCCGGTGGTCGTTTCAGTGTTGGGACTACCTGTAAGGTTGATGAACAGCAAAATACGCGAGATATTAGTGGCTACGAATTTGTGACTGTGAATAAGGGTCAAAATGACCAAACCCACACGTTCACTAATACATACAAGCAAGCGCCTACCGAACTAAAGGTAGCGAAGATTGTTAACGCGATTCCTGATACTGAAAAGCCTCAATTGCCGACACTGTTTGACGCTACTCTGAAGTGTGAACTTGCAGGTCAGCCGTTGGCTGATCAGGAAATTGAGCTTCGGGCTGATCAGGAAATTACAGTGCCGCGTATTCCAGTCGGTGCGACCTGTCGTGTAGAGGAAAAGGCTGCAGGCTTTGTTGGCTACACCCACACCCATGACAATGGTGAAACCATCACTATTGGCGCCGGTGCCGAAAATAAGATCACTGTGACCAACACCTACGAGGCGCAGAAGTCTACCGTGAACCTGTCCAAGGTCGTCAACGGCACAGTGATTGATCGTATTAGCGGTGAAGGTCACCTTGATCAGGAATACAAGTTCCGTGTCCAATGCGAAACACTGTCGCGGGCACCATTTGCACCTGCTGAATACACAGTGACCCCGCGTACACCAGCGAAATTCGATGTTCCAGCTGGTAAGTGCACCGTCACTGAGGTTGATCCTGCGCAGATTGCAGGGGTGGATGCTGTAGTGTCCTCCGTGTTTACGCGTGGTGATGTTGCTTCGCCAAAGGTTGACGGTGCATCGAGCCAGGAATTCACCGTGGGTGATAAGGAAACACTGGGTGTGACTTTCACTAACACCTATAACAAGGATGTTGCTGAGATTGCGGTGAAGAAGAACATTGTTCTTGATGCTGTCAACGGTGGCACCCAGGCTGACCTTGAGAAGGCTGCGGAAGGCAAGAAGTTTAACTTCAACTACCGCTGTGAGGATGCAGTTGCAGGTGTTAAGGAAGGCACTGTGGCTGTAGCTGCAGGCCAGACTGTTTCCCTTGGCACGGTCAGTGTCGGCACCAGCTGCGAGATCAGCGAAGATGCGGACCCTTCGAAGACAGAAGTTCCAGGTTTCGAATTCCTTACTGTCAGCCCAGCACAAACCGTTGTGGTGGATGGGGCAAAGACTGTTGAATTCACTAATACCTACAAGTGGGCAGTAGCCGACGTCGTGGTGAAGAAGGCAGTCAACGTCAAGCCTGAAACTGCTCAGCCTAGCGTCCCAACCGCCTTCAAGGCGCAACTGGTGTGTACCCACAATGGTGCAGAATTTAGCCGTGACCTCATGGTCCCAGCAGGCGATGCTGGCCAGACTGTTGCAGGTATCCCATTGGGTGCCCGCTGCCACGTGGTTGAAGATATGGAGGCCGCGAAAGTCAACGGCATGAGCCTTGCACATAAGGCTGGTGCTGAAATTGTGGTTGGTACCGGTGCTAACGAGATTAGTCTGGAAAATAACTACACCGTGCTGGAAGATTCGGTTGTGGTCTCCAAGTCGGTGATTGGTAATGCTGCCGCGCTTGCGCCTGAAGCATTCACCGTGAATTACCAGTGCACCCCTGTTGTTAACAGCCCGCTGGGTGATGGTTTTGCACCAACTACGGGTACGTTGACCTTGAGCAAGGACAATAACTACCAGCAGTCGATTGAGCGTCTGCCCGAGGGTGAGTGTACTTTCACTGAAGATGTTGCCGCGGCACAGGCTCAATTTGCGGTGCTGGAAGCAACATCCACCCCGGCTGATGGTGTGGTGCGTATCAGCGCGGCACCGTCTGCTACTGCTGAGGTTGCGTTGGTGAACAAGTACAGCACGGAGTTTGCGACATTCCAGGTTGCTAAGAAGCTTGCCGGTGATCTTCCTGCTGATGCTGCGCAGCAGAAGTTTGAGTTTAAGCTGCGCTGCACCGATCCGATTGCAGGTGAGGTCACGGAAACCCTGCTGGTACCAGGTGACGGCACCCCAGTTGCCACCGCGAAGTCCTTTGCCAAGGGCGCGCGTTGCGAGGTGACAGAGAATCTCGATTCCGCGCAATTTGCAGGTTACACACTCGGCGAGGTTGCCCCTGCTGTGCTTGACGACGCCGCCCGCAGCATCACCATCACCAACAGCTACACCCGTGATGTGGCCCCACTTGCGGTGGTCAAGACGGTAACAGGTGAGCAGAAGTGGGCGTCGCAAAGCTTCGACTTCACCTACACCTGCCGCGACGGACACAACAACGTGGTCGCTGAAGGACGCGTCCTAGTGCCAGGTGACGGCACCGAAACCATCCTCAATGCCGCAGTGCCCACCGGTGTGAAGTGCACCGTTGCCGAAGACGAAGCCAAAGCCAAGCGCGACGGCTACTCGCTCAAGGCAGAAGCACCCAAGACCGTGGAGGTAGCAGTTAAGGACAGCAAGGTCGTGGTGCATTTTGAAAACAAGTACACCAACCTCATCCCACTGCTGGGTGTTCTCGCCCTGATCCCCATCGGTGCAGGCATCATCGCCCTGCTGCCAAAGCTGCCAGAAAACGCACAACCACAGCCACCAGCTGAAGGTGTGCAGGTAGCGCCAGCAACTCAGTCTGCCCCAGAAGCGGGCAAGGCTAAAGTGAAAGGTCAGGCAAAGGATCAGCCACAACCTGAATCCGCCAAGCCACAACTCGCCGAAACCGGCGCGAACGTGATCTGGCTACTGTTTGTCGCGTTGCTGCTCGTTGGTGCCGGAGCATTCCTCATGCGCCGTCGCAACCGCTAATAGCGCGCGTAACCTGTGACACAAATAAACACCCTTATGCTTTCACATACCGAGAAAGCATAAGGGTTTTTTTATGCGTTAAGCAGCAGTTTTCTTCAGGCGCGTTTGGGTGCTGAAAATACGGATCGATAAAAGTTGCGAGAGTGTATGTGTTGTAGATGACGAACCTGTAAACTTATGGGTTGATTCACACCCGCGAAACTCTTTGCTGGGTGACAATACTGTTGAAAACACAGCCCATAACACTTCGGAAGGGATCTTCACGTGACCCAGGCTCAAAACACCCGCCGCTCTGTTCTTGTCACCACCGTTGGCCGACCATTCGTTGAGTCAGAAGTAGAACAACTCGCCCAGCACCTCAACGTCACCATCCGCCCACTCGTGGACGGCGAACCCACCATCGCCAACGCGCTCGCCCACGCCACCGACGAAGCAGTGCTCTACACCGGCACCGGCAACTACAACTTTGACCTGCGCGCCGCCGCCGCACTGGGCGTCGGTGTCATCGTTCTCGCCGACACCGACGAACTCGGCGTGAAACTAGCCCGCACCGAAGCTGAAGAACTCGGCGCCGTGCTTATCGACGTCGCCACCGAAACCCCTGATTACGCCGCGCTCGCCGCAGCAGTCGCCACCACCGACGTCGAGGTCGTCATGAACGCCGACGTCTTCGAGCACTGGCTTTTAGCCAAAGCCAAAGAGAAGCGCGCCCACATCGTCCTGCCCGAAGGCGACGACGACCGCATCCTCACCGCCGCTGGCCAACTACTGGCCGAAGACGTCTGCGAACTGACCATTCTTGGCAACCCCGACTCTATTAGGGAACGCAGTCAGGAACTCGGGGTGGATCTCAGCAAAGCACAACTGCTCGATCCCGATCACAGCCCACTGCGCGAAGAGTTCGCCGCCGACTTCTTCGAACTGCGCAAACACAAAGGTGTGACTGAAGAATCCGCCCACGAAACCATGGGCGACATCTCCTACTTCGCCACCATGATGATCCACAAAGGCCTTGCCGACGGCATGGTCTCTGGTGCTGCCCACACCACCGCCCACACCATTAAGCCTTCCTTCCAAATCATCAAAACCCAACCCGGCGCCTCCGTTGTCTCCTCCATCTTCCTCATGGTGATGCGCGGACGCCTCTGGGCCTTCGGAGACTGCGCGGTCAACCCCAACCCGACTGCCGAACAACTCGGCGAAATCGCCGTGGTCTCCGCACGCACCGCCGCCCAATTCGGCATCGAACCCCGCGTCGCCATGCTCAGCTACTCCACCGGCACCTCCGGCACCGGCCCCGACGTCGACCGCTGTGTTGCCGCAGTCAACCACGCCCGCAGCCTCGATCCAGCCGTGCTTGTCGACGGCCCGCTGCAGTTCGACGCAGCCGTCGACCCCGGCGTCGCAAAGAAAAAAATGCCCGAATCTGCCGTTGCCGGCCAAGCAAACGTCTTCATCTTCCCAGACCTCGAAGCAGGCAACATCGGCTACAAAACCGCCCAGCGCACCGGCCATGCACTCGCAGTTGGCCCCATCCTGCAAGGTTTGAACAAGCCCGTCAACGACCTCTCGCGCGGCGCAACCGTACCCGATATCGTCAACACCGTCGCCATCACCGCCATCCAAGCAGCAGGTATGAAGGAGTCCTAAACCATGGCACTCGTCCTCGTCCTCAACTCCGGATCATCCTCCATCAAATTCCAACTCGTCGACCCCGACCAACACGCCACCGACGACCCCTTCGCCTCCGGACTCGTCGAACAAATCGGAGAACCCCACGGACGCATCACCCTAAAACACAACGGTGACAAACACGTCCTCGAAGCCCCCATCAAAGACCACTCCGCAGGCCTCGACCTCGCCTTTAACCTCATGAGCGACGTCGGCTGCGGACCCACCGACGTCGACCTCGTCGCCGTCGGCCACCGCGTCGTCCACGGCGGCATCCTGTTCAGCAAACCCGAAATCATCACCGACGAAATCGTCGACATGATCCGCGACCTCATCCCCCTGGCACCCCTGCACAACCCCGCCAACATCGACGGCATCGACGTCGCCCGCAGCCTACTGCCCAACATCCCCCACGTCGCAGTCTTCGACACCGGCTTCTTCAACGGCATGCCACCCGCCGCAGCCCTCTACGCCATCGACGCACAAACCGCCATCAACCACGGCGTCAGACGCTACGGCTTCCACGGCACCAGCCACGAATACGTCTCCCAGAAAGTCGCCACCCTATTAGGGAAACCAGCCGAAGACATCAACCAAATCACACTGCACCTCGGCAACGGCTCCTCCTGCGCCGCCATCCAAGGCGGACAACCCATCGACACCTCCATGGGCATGACCCCACTCGCAGGACTCGTCATGGGCACCCGCTCCGGCGACATCGACCCAGGCATCGTCTTCCACCTCCACCGCACCGCCGGCATGAGCATCGACGAAATCGACACCCTGCTCAATAAAAAATCCGGCGTCAAAGGCATCGCAGGAGTCAACGACTTCCGCGAACTGCGCAGCATGACCGACGAAGGCAACCAAGACGCCTGGCTCGCCTACAACATCTACATCCACCAACTCCGCCGCTACATCGGCAGCTACATGATCGCACTCGGCCGCGTCGACGCCATCACCTTCACCGCAGGCGTCGGCGAAAACGCAGACTTCGTGCGTGCCGACGCCCTCGACAACCTCCAGATGTACGGCATCATAATCGACCCCGAGCGCAACAAAATCCGCTCCGACCAACCCCGACTCATCTCCACCGACGACTCCACCGTCCAAGTCTGGGTCGTCCCCACAAACGAAGAACTCGCCATCGCCAGATACGCAAAACAGCTGGCCAGCTAACAAAAACCCCAACCACACCCGGTTGGGGTTTTCCCATGAGACTGAAAAAACACCCAAAACGTTCCCAAAAATAGCAGTGTTTCTTCTCACGCCATTTCGAGTTGAGAACCCCTAATAGGGGGATTTAAATCAAAACTATGAACCTCGTCGAACGCCACGCCCAACTCGCCCCATTAGGGGCGCAGCTCGTGCTTGAAATCCAAGACAACAAGTGGACCAAGCACGAACTCGCGCTGGAGCTCGACATCGCATTAAGCCGCGCCTCCCAACTTTTCAACATTGCAGACACCCTCGGGCGCGCAGAACTCGAAACAGCCGCAACCCACGGCTACAGTATCGATAGGTTGCGTGAGATTGCCGGCGTCGGCAAGCGACTGACCAACCCCAACATCGACCCGGCGCAACTGCGCGCCGAACTCATCGACACCTGCAAAAACTTCAGCCACAACGACACAGCAACCTACATTCGAGCCCACATCAAACAACTCAACGAAGGCTACGAAAAACACCGCGCCTGGTTCGTGCGCTACTCCGGCAACCCCGACGCCGACGGCATGAAATACATCATCGCCAAACTCCCCGCAGCCCACGTCGACCGCATCCAAGCCATACTGACTCCACACGCGCGCACCCACGCCGCCAACGGCGACGCAGTCAGCGAACAAGAAGGCCACGCCCTCGCCCTCTACACCACCATCACCAACCCCACCCCAACCCACGAACACACAGAACACTGGGAAAACCCCAACAACCCACGCGACCTACGCTACCGCCCCTGCATCCTCGTCCCCCTCGACGACGCCCACGCACTCGAAGCGGGCAAAGTAGTCAGCACAGACGGCACCGTCCTCTCCATTAGGGAATTGGTCGACGAACGGGTGCGCGAACTCGGCTTCGCTGTCGCCTGCTACCGCGGCGAAGACGGCGTCGCCCGCGCCCAACAAACCTTCGAAATCAAACGACTCGCCGACGCCGACGACCGCTTCCTCAGCATCATCAACCACCTCGTCTGCCAACAAGCAGACTGCAACACCAACGCCATACGCTGCGACATCCACCACATCACAGCCTTCGCCCGCGGCGGGGCAACCACCCTCGACAACCTCTGCCCGCTGTGCCACACCCACAACCTGCACAACGACGACAACCCCACCCAACTCACACACGGCTACGTCTTCCGCGACCACACAACCGGGCTAGTCTGGTACCGCGACTACCGCGGCAACATCAGACGCAACCGCCACGAAGCACAACAATACAACGCCGAAGCCTACGCACACCGCGTCATCGGCCCACCCACCTAGCAAGCTTCACGACGCCCACACACGCCCCCGCCCCACACGGCGCCGGGGCTAGACGTCGTGCATTAGAACCACGTGCGCGGCCGAACCTTATTAGCCATATCCACCAGCTGATACCGGTGACTCGCCGACGGCGCACTACGCGCCTGCAAACGCAAACACCGCTCCAACCCCACCCGCAAACCCTCCTGAGTAAACGGAAAATCAAACACATCATTCTTACTCGCCGCCGCCTGCAAACCCTCACGACGCAGCCACCCCAATGCCCCATTAAGGATCGCAATCTGCAACTGCAGAAAACGCGGCTCGTTTGTGGGGATCTGCTCTAATCGGCGGGCGGCGCGGCGGATGCGTTGCTCATTAGGGGTTCCGGCGATCAGATACAGGATGGATGTTAGTTGCGCCATGCGATGGTGCATGGAGGCGGTGGGGACTTGGTCGAGAGCGGTGACTGCCATGTCTACCTGGTTTTCGGCAGCAAGCTGTCGGGCGAGTCCGAATGCGGAGCTGACGGTGGTGGGGTTGGTTGCCCACACGAGGGCGTAGAGGTAGATGGCTTTGTAGCGCAGGGCAACGGGGTCGTGGGTGAGGTTGTTCCACAGCCCGGCCATGTTGTGGACGACGTCGCCTTTAAGCGTGGCGGCTTCAATGGCGACTTCGGGTGTCAGCAGGCTGGTGTTGGCCAGTCCTTGCTTATTAAGGATTATTTCGCTGACTGCGGCGCGCGCAAGTTTGGGGGCTGCTTCGCCGGGCAGGATGTTGAAGACTTGGTTGAAGGCGGTTTGGGCGTGGGTGTAGTCGTCGAGAAGCAGGCTGGTGATGCCTTCGTACCATTGGAAGCGCCATTCGTCGCCGAGGTCGGGGCGCAGGGTTTCCAGCCAATGTGCTGATTCTTTGGTGAAGCCGAGGTCAAGCAGGCTGCGCACGATGCCGAGGGGGATTTCTTTGCTGCCAACAAATTCCTCTAATAAGAGGGCTTCGCGCATCGTCTCCAGCGCCTCGGAGGGCTCGGTATAGTTCGATCCGGCGATCATGGCTGCGCCGGGGTCGTTGCGGTCGAGCAGTGGGATGTGGAGGGCGGCGACGACTTCGGGGGGTGTGATGGAGGCGTTGCGTGTGATGCCGTCGATGAGTTGGTCGGTTTTGAACACCATGTGTTTGGTGCCGAATGTGGAGCGTTGGGGGGAGAACAGTGAATGTTGGGCGGGGTATTGTTGCCCGTTGTGGATGGCGAGGTATTCGCGCAGTACGCCGTAGAGTTGGGTTTCGATTTCCCTAATAGAGGAGAAGCGTTTCGACGGCGTGGGGTCGCAGGCGCGCTTTAATAGGCGGTGGTAGCTGAGGTAGTTGGCGAAGAGGGGTTCGTCGTCGGGTTCGGGGAGGCTGTCGTTGTAGTGTCCGTCGGTGATGGGGAGGTTGATGGTGAGTGTGGCGAGGGTGCGTCCGATGGTGTAGATGTCGCTGGCGACGCTGGGTCCGTGGGTTGCGACTTCGGGTGCTTGGTAGCCTTTGGTGCCGAAGATATAGCCGAATGCGCCGATGCCGGAGACGGCGCCGAGGTCGATGAGTTTGACTTGGTCTTCGGTGGCGATGATGTTGTCGGGTTTGAGGTCGTTGTAGACGACTCCGCGGGAGTGCAGGTAGTCGAGGGCGGGGAGGATTTCGAGGATGTAGCCGATGGCGATGTCGATGGTGAACAGCTGGTTTTCTTGTTCTTTTTTCAACTCGCGTAGCGACGGGCCGGGCGCGTACTCCATGACGATGAGCCCGCCGTCGACACGCTCGTCGTCGATGAAGTTGTAGGCTTTGACGATCACGGGGTGCGTGATGTCGGCTAAAAATTCGCGCTCGGCGGCGGCCGCACTGTGATCGCGCGGGTTGGTGTTCATCATGCTTTTGAGCACGACGATGCGCCCGGAGACGTTGCGGTCTTCGGCGAGGTAGATCCAGCCCATGCCGCCGTGGGCGATGATGCCGAGGATTTCGTATTGGTCGGCCACAACATCCCCCTTATTAAGGGCGGGGGCGACGACCCCGGTGATGTCGTCGGGGTTGAGGAATTCGGTTTCCTTAATAGGGACGAAGGGCAGGTGCACCATCCCATTAGCGACGGCGCGGTCGCCGCGTTGGGTGGCGCGGCGTTGACGGAAGGTGGTCAGTGCTTCGTTGCGGGAGCGTTCGGAGGGGTCGATGGGGGTGGGGTGGGGGATGTAGGTGTCGTCGGTGTCGTCGTCGAAGGGGTTGAATGTGGTTGCGGTGGTGTGTGCGCTGGTGTCTTCGTCGTCGAAGGGGTTGTAGGGGACGGCTTGGGTGTGCTCATTGGGTGTGCTCATTGGGCTGTCTCCTTGCGGTAGTTGAGGGCAGGTGGGGATTGGTAGGGCAGGTAGTCGCCGAACCAGGTGTCGAAGCTGTGCTGCCAGGTGCCGTCTGTGAAGATGCGTTCGAGGGTGGCGTTGATTTGGCGGATGAGTCCGTCGGTGGGGTGGCGGCGGCCGGATTTTGCGATGGCGATTCCGTAGTGTTCTTTGTTGAGCGATTCGCCGACGATGGTGGTGGAGGGGTCTTGGGCGGCCATGCCGGAGAGGATGGTGTCATCGGTGATCACGGCTTTTGCCTGGTTTTGTTGGAGGGTGATCAGGCAGTCGGCGGAGGATTTGACTACAACAAGGTCGGAGTGTGGGGCGCGGGCGCGGGCGTGGGCGGCCCCGGTGGAGGTGTCGGTGACGCAGATGGGGTGCCCGTCGACGTCGTCAAGCGTTATGATGTGGGAGGATTTGTCCACAAGCATGCGGGTGTTGCCGGTGAAGTAGGGGGTGGAGAAAAATACTTGGTCTTGCCTGTTGCGGGTGATAGAAATGGTGCGCATCGCCACATCGATGTGGTTTTTTTCTAATGCCAGCACCCAGTTGCTGGAGTCGATGTAGCGAAATTCGATCTTATTAGGGTCACCGAAAACATCGCGGGCGATTTCGCGCGCAATGTCGACTTCGAATCCGTGTAGTTGTCCGCTGGTGGGGTCGCGGAAACTTAACAGGTTTTGCGACTGGTCCACCCCAACAATCAGCCGCCCGCGCTCAACAATGTGTGGCACGCGTTCGGCGGGGCTGCGCGAATCGGGCCGCAAACTCCCTAATAGGGGGGCGGTGCTTGGCTCGGTTGCGGGTTTGTCCCCGGGTTTTTCGATGGTGGCGCCTTGGGGGAGGGGTTGGTAGACGGTGGGTGTGGGTGGGGTGTCGGGTTGTGGGGTGGGGGTGGCGCAGCTGGTGAGCAGGAGTGCGGTGGCGATGATGCTCAGGGGGTGTCGCATTAGAGGTACTCCTGTAGTCGGGGGCGGATTCCGATCCAGAGGGAAAGTACGGAGATGATCGAGAGCATGAGCACGATGGTGGACACGAGGGTGGATGCGGCGATTCCTTGGTTGATGTAGGAGCGCATGGTGGTGCGGGTGTCGTCGATGAGTTGTGCGAGGTTGGTGTCGAGTTGGGTGTAGGACTGGGCGTTGGTTGTTTCGAGTGCGAGTGCTTGTGCTTGTTCGTAGTCGCCAGCGTTGAGCTTGTCGACGAGCGCAGCGTGGGCGCTGGCCCAGGTGTCTAGTGCTTGTTCGGCATCCTGTGCGGTTTGATTGGAAAAACCTTGCAGTGATTCCCTAATAGAGTCGGCGGTGGTTTCGAAGTTTTTGTTTGAGTTTTCCAATGATTGCCGCCAGACGAGTGCGAGCATTTCGTTGGTGCGGGTTTGTTGGGCGTCGATGCGTGCTTTGATGAGGGCTTCGATGGGGGCGGATGCTTGGTTGTAGGCTTTAGATCCGGCGTGCCAGGTGATGACCCCTGTGGTGACGACCCAGCTGGTGGCGAGCAGCATGAGGAGGAAGGCGGTGAGCATGCCTTTGTTGAGGCGTCGGTTGGTGAGGGTGGCGAGCCAAAATTGTGCCACTATTAGGGCGGTGAGGGCGGCGATGAGTCCGGAGATGGGTTGCCAGAGGGGTTGGGTGAGTGCTTGTTGTTGTTCTTCGACGTCGTGGCTGGTGAGTTGGTAGAGGCGGGAGGCGGCGGGCAGCATGTGTTCGCGCATGAGGGTGGATGCTTCGGACATGTAGGCGACTCCGACGGGGTTTTGTTGGCGGTTGTTGGCCCAGGCGGTTTCGACGAGTCCGGTGTAGATGGGTAGTTGTTGGGAGAGTTGTTGGATGAGCCGCATTTCTTCGCTGTCGGGGTTGTTGATTCCGTTAGCGGTGGTGGCGATGGCGCGGGCGGCGCGTTGGTAGGCGTCGGTGTAGTTGTTGCGGGAGGAGTGTGATTCGATGCCTGCGAGGACGAAGCCGGAGCTGGCTGCGGTGTTGGCGTAGCTGAGGGAGGAGTAGATGTCGTGTGCCATGTAGGACACGGGTTCGGTGTTGTTGATGAGGGTGTCGAAGTCTTTGCGGCGGTCGGCTGCGATTTGGCTCATGGATATGCCTGCAGACAGGGTGAGGATTGACAGCAGCATGATCACGGCGGTGATGGTGCCGGGGGTGGTTTTGGCGAAGCGGATGAATTGGCGGGCCCATTCGCGGGGGAAGTTGATGTAGCTGTGCCAGAGTTTGCGGGCTGCGCTGCGGGTGTGTGTGCGGTGGTCGAGCCAGCGGTCCTGGATGTCATCTGGCAGGATTGTTGGTGTTTCCATGTGCGTTCACGTTTTCTGGCGTTGTGGTTTGTTGGTAAGTATATAGTGTGCGGGAGGTTGGACAGGTGTTGGGGGATGGTGATGGTTGGGTTGGCCAGCATTGGGGTCGTTTTGGGGCGGCGGGTTTGCTGCTTATCGACGTCGCCACGATGTCCGTTTTATTACAGCATCGTGCGTCGTGGGTGGTGCAGGGTGATACGTGGGCGCTGCCTGGGGGTGCTAGGGATTCTCATGAGACGTGTACGCAGGCGGCGTTGCGTGAGGCGCAGGAGGAGTGCGGCATTGATGTGGCGAAGGTGCGCGCGCACAAGGAGGTGACGACGTTTCGCGCGCCGGGCTGGAGCTATACGACGGTGGTGGCGACGTGCGTCGATAGGCTTGATGTGGTCCCTAATGGGGAGTCGCATGAGTTGCGGTGGGTGCCGGTGGATCTGGTACCTGAGTATGATTTGTTGCCCGCGTTTAGGGCTAGTTGGGCGGCATTGAAAGTTCATGTGGCAGAATTAACAGCATGATTGAAGTGCGAGGTTTGACCAAGCAGTATGGAAATGTTCGGGCGGTTGATGATTTAACTTTCACCGTTCAGCCTGGGATCATTACGGGTTTTTTGGGCCCTAATGGGGCGGGTAAGTCGACGACTATGCGCATGATTTTGGGTTTGGATACGCCCACGGCGGGGTCGGCGTTGATTGATGGTGCGCCGTATTCGAGTCTGAAGAACCCATTAGGGAAAGTGGGGGCTTTGTTGGATGCGAAGGCGTTGCATCCGAATCGGAGTGCGGCGAATCATTTGAAGTGGATTGCGCAGGCTAATGGGATTCCGACGTCTCGGGTGCGTGAGGTGCTTGATTTGGTTGGTTTGTCGAAGGTTGCGTCGAAGAAGGCTGGGGGGTTTTCTTTGGGTATGGGTCAGCGTTTGGGTTTGGCTTGTGCTCTATTAGGGGATCCGGAGATTTTGATTTTGGATGAGCCGGTGAATGGTTTGGACCCGGAGGGTATTCGGTGGGTGCGTGAGTTTTTGCGTGCGCTGGCTGCTCAGGGGCGGACTATTTTGGTGTCGTCGCATTTGTTGAGTGAGATGGCGCAGACGGCGGATCATTTGGTTGTGATTGGTCAGGGTCGTTTGGTTGCTGATTCTTCGACTTATGATTTTATTAAGCAGAATTCTTCCTCCCATGTGATTGTTCGTGCCAGTGATATTGATGTGTTGGCGAATTCTTTGGCTGATCAGGGGCTGGTTTCTTCTCGTGAGTTGGATGAGGAGGGGCGTGAGCGCTTGATTGTTGAGGGGGTGTCGACTGATCAGGTGGGTCAGGTTGCGTTTAGTTATGGGGTGTCGTTGTTTGAGTTGTCGGAGCGTCGTGCGTCTTTGGAAGAGGCGTTTATGGAGATGACTGGGCATACTGTCCAGTATCAGGCGAGCTTGAAGCAGGAGGGCGCATAATGCTGAATACGATTCGTTCTGAGTGGACTAAGCTTTCGAGCACGAAGGCGTTGTATTGGACCACGGGTGTGTTTGTGGCTTTGTGTTGGCTGTATGCCGGCATTGTGGGCTATAACGTGGAGCCTGATCCGACGGCGTTGGGTATTCCGATTTTGTATCCGGCGCAGGTGTTGGCGGCGGTGAGTTCGTTGGGTTTGATCGTGGTTGCTATTCAGGCAATCATGGTGTTCACTGCGGAGTATCGCCATAATTATGCGTCGGTGACTTTCCTGGCGACGCCGAATCGGGTGCAGGTGACGGTGGCGAAGTGGGTGCTGTATTCGGTATTTACTGCGGTGTTGACGTTTGTGACCACGATTGGTGCGCTGTATGTGGCGAAGATGTTGGCAAGTGATGTTGCTAGTTCTACGCTGCGTGTTTTTGAGGACGATAATGTGCGGCGTTACTTGTGGATGTTGCCGTTGGCGAATGTGTTGGCGGTGACGTTCTCCCAGGGTGTGGCGATGTTGCTGCGTCAGACAGCGGGTGCTGTGGCGTTGATGAGTGTGTGGATTGTGGCGTTGGAGAACTTGCTGGGCTTGATCCCGAAGGTGGGCGAGTATGTGGTGAAGTACGGCCCGTTTTCTAACTTGTTTGCGTTTAGCGCCCGAAAGTCAATTGTTGATATTCCGTGGGGGCATGTTGGTTCGGGTGTGTATTTCATGATCTGGGCTGCTGTGTTGCTGATCGCGGGCATGTGGATGATCAAGGTTCGCGACGCTTAAACTGCTTATCGACGTCGAAACCCTCGCTGACCGTAATGGTTGCGAGGGTTTTGTGTTGGCGTCGATACGCTCTAAAGCGGGTCATAGAGGAAGCGTGCTGCCAGCCTGCAGAAGGGGCGGGTTTGCATGAGGATGAGCATCAGCCCGACTATCCAGGAACAGACGATGGCGGACCAGTGCAGGTCGAAGCCGGAATATTCGGCGACGACGGGCAGCACCATGAGGTTGATGCTGAGGAATACTGCGGACATGCGTAATGCGGTGATCCACAAGACAGTGTGGCGTTGTTTTGCAAAGCCCATGAGCAGTGCCCACGCGTAGGCGGAGGAGTAGACCGACATAGTGAGGATGATGCTGAGCGCGGTGGAGAAGAGCAGGTCGATCAGTGCGCCTTTGCTGCCGATGTCGGAGGTGGTGGCGATGATGGTGAGGGGGAGTGCGTTGATGAAAAAGCACAGTGCGCGCGCCCATTTGTGCATCCTAGGAGGGGCTCCTTCGAGGATGTCGTGGGTGTCATGGACGAGTGTTGATGCCACAACTGCTCCTTCCATGGTGTGATGCAACATCGTGTACACGTGGGGTATCTAGACCCACCATAGACTATTGGCAATCAATCTTGTCAAAGGTTTAGATTTTTAAGGGTGCCCTTTAAGTAAAGCATTGAGATTTTCTTAAAAAGCACCCACGATTGAGGGGGAAACCGCTGCTAGTGGCTGACGGGCTTCGCCAAACCCACACCGGTGAGCGAACGCACTTCCATCTCCGAAGCCTGCAGCTGCAGATTATCCGGCTTGCCTACAATCGAGCCGATCGCGCCGAGAATAAAGCCAGCTGGAACCGAAATGATCGCAGGGTTGGTCAGCGGGAACCACGCAAAATCAACGCCCGAGAACATGGAAGTTTCGGCACCAGAAACAGCAGGGGAGAAAATAATCAACACCACTGCGGTGATCAAACCGCCATACATCGAAAACAGTGCACCCGTGGTATTGAACTTACGCCAGTACAGCGAGTACAAAATGGTGGGCAAGTTAGCCGAGGCGGCAATCGCAAGCGCAAGGGTAACAAGGAAGGCAATATTTTGGCCCATCGCCCCAATACCCAACACGATCGACAGCACGCCAATGACCACCACCGTAATCCGAGAGACGCGCACCTGCTCCTCTTCAGTCGCCTGCCCTTTGCGCAGCACCGAATTGTACAAATCGTGCGCCACAGATGCGGATGCGGAAATGGTCAAGCCTGCAACCACCGCCAAAATAGTGGCAAAACCAATCGCGGAGACAATGGCCATGAAGAAGGATCCACCCACCTTTGCAGCCAGCAACAGCACAGCGGAGTTACCGCCACCGGGTGCGGCCTTAATGGTCTCAGGGCCAACCAGCGCGGCAGCACCAAAGCCCATGATCACAGTGAGGAGGAAGAACAGCGCAACAATGCCGATCGTCCACGTCATGGAGTTGCGGGCAACCTTGGCCGAAGGCACCGTGTAAAAACGCATCAGTACGTGCGGAAGCCCAGCCGTGCCCATCACGCAGGCGATACCGAGGGAAATGAAGTCGATCTTGGTCAGCGTCGACTTGCCATAGCGCAGACCAGGGCCGAGCACATCAGCACCCTGCGGGTGAGTAGCAGCAGCGCCTTCCAGCACGGTATTAAAGCCACCCTTGAGGGCCCAGAACGTCATCAAACTAATCGCCAGCGAACCACTGACCAGAAGCACAGCCTTAATCATCTGCACATAGGTGGTGCCCTTCATGCCACCAACCAGTACGTAGATAATCATCAGCACACCAACGACAGCAACCACGCCAGCCTGCGCAGCCTTGCCACCAATACCTAAAAGCAGGGACACCAAACCACCGGCGCCAGCCATCTGCGCAATGAGATAGAACAACGACACCGACAAGGTGGTCACCGCAGCCGCAGTGCGCACAGGGCGCTGCTTCAAACGGAAAGAAAGCACATCGGCCATGGTGAAACGGCCCGTATTGCGCAGCGGCTCGGCCACCAACACGAGGGCAACGAGCAGTGCAATCAAAAAGCCAATGGAATAAACGAAACCATCGTAACCGTAGAGCGCAATTGCGCCGGTTACTCCCAAGAAAGCGGCGGCGGATAGATAGTCGCCGGAAATGGCGAGGCCGTTTTGCCAGCCAGAGAATGCGCCACCACCGGTATAAAAATCAGTGCCTTTTTGGGAGGTGGAGCGGGAGGTGCGCACCACAATGGTCATGGTGACGGCAATGAAGATGGCGAAAATGGAGATGTTGAGCACCGGGTTACCGGTATCGACTGTGCCTTGGGCAAAAAATGTGGAAGTCATGATTTACGGTCCTTATAACAAGCGTGTGACGAGGATGTGGTTATCCGCCGGGGTTTTCCATGCTGGCGCGGATAGCTTCGGTCGCTGGGTCGATGGTTTTATCGGCAAAGCGCACATAAGCCCAGGTGATCAAGCCTGCTGTCACAAACTGTGCGAGGCCCAAAATGATCCCAATGTTGATCACGCCCACCACGGGGGTTTTGACAAAGTCCGTGGCAAAGGTGGCGGTGATGATGTAGAAGAGGTACCAGGCCAAAAAGCCAATGGTGACGGGGAAGGCGAAGCCTCGGAAGCGGGAGCGAAGTTTGAGGAATTCAGGGCTGGTGGATACGGCGTGAAATTCCTCCGGGGTGGGAACGTGCCGTGTATCGGGGGTGGACACTGTGGTTTCTCCTTCGAGAGGGTGACAAAAAGAACTCCAGGAGACGCAACCCACAAGGACAATTCTGTGTTGCGCATCACTATTTGGTAGCTGACTTTAATTAGACATGAAAATATTTCTCTTGCCCACACTTTGGTAAAAAAATGATTTTTCCAGCACATATGACTAGCCTAAGGCTAAGGAAAGAAAATACGATTAGTGCTGCATACGTACTGCAGTGGCGGAGATCACTCTCACCGTGACCGCCCACAAAGGGGGTGATTGAATCTACCCCCATATCCACGACTAGATCGCATCACAGTTGTGTTTGGTTGCCCCGTACCCGATAGCTGGCAGTGGAATGTGTGGAAAGAGCAGTCACCCCCGAGCTGTCTTCAGCCCAGCAGGTGAAAACCGACGTGCGGTTATAAACGCTGCATCCGCTTGAGCGCGCACCGATATTTTCCGTGCGCGAAATCCTCCCCTCCGCCGCGCACGGGGAGGAATGACTACTGCAAGGCGGAAGTTAGGCGCATCACGTTATCGAGGTAGCGGCGCCCCCACGACCGCTTGTTCCATTCCTCCAAAGTCAGCTCAATAGACTTCGCTTTATACTCTTGGGTCAGCTGTGCAAGCTGCGCAATGATGTCGCCTTCGGACATCATGAGGGAAATTTCGTAATTGAGGCCGAAGCTGCGCATATCCATATTGGAGGAACCCAAAACTCCCACCGAATTGTGGTCATACGGATCGGCGATCACATACTTCGAGTGCAGCACAAAAGGCGCATGGTACTGGTAGATCCGTACCCCAGCTTCCAACAGTGCTTGGTAGTAGGAGGATTGGGCATGCCCGACCATGAATTGGTCGGCTTTTTCACTGACCAACAGGTCTACTTTCACCCCACGGTAACAGGCGGAAGTCACGGCTTCGAGCATGGACTCATCAGGGATGAAATAGGGTGAGCACATGATCAGCCGGTGTTTGGCGTGGTGGATGATGGAGTTGAACATGCGCAGGTTCGGTTCGGTGGTATAGCCAGGACCCGAGGGGACGATCTGCATGGTGTTCACGTCTGCATCTTGGGGTGAGTGGTGTTCCTGGTCGACTACTTCAAGCAGTTCGTCGGATTCGAGGTACCAGTCCACGGCGAAGATCATGTTCAGCTGGGCGACGATCGCCCCGGAGAGTTCGATCATGATGTCTACCCAATGCCGGCCTGCTTTAATATTGGCGCGCAGCAGGTAGGAGCTGTCGATCATGTTGGCTGAGCCCATGAATGCGCGCTGCCCGTCGATGATGAGCATTTTGCGGTGGTTGCGCAGGTCGGGTCGGCGGAAGCGCCAGCGCCAGGGCTGAAGCGGTAGCATGAGGTGCCATTCCACACCGATGGCGGTGAGTCGGCGTCCGAGGGTGCGGTAGCCGGGGTATTTCCAGGAGCCGACGTGGTCGAAGAGTAGGCGTACTTTCACCCCGCGTTGCACGGCGCGCTCTAGGGCGCGGAAGAAGATGTCGGTGCTGTGGTCCCAGGCCATGATGTAGATTTCGACGTGCACGTAATGTTGGGCGGAATCCACGGCTTCGGCCATGCGGCGGATAATGTCGTGGTAATCGGAATGCACCCCGTGGTTGACTCCGGTTACCGCGGGGAGTGAGGTTAAGCGCCGGTTGAGTTTAAAAATAGAGATGATTTCGGGGCTGAGTTTCCCATCGGGGTGGTCGGGGATGGTGGCTTGGACGTTTTTGAGCAGGGCGTTTGCTTCTTGCTGGACGCGGTGGCGGCGTCTGTTAATGTAGGGCGAGCCCATGAGAAGGAACAGCGGCAACCCGAGGTAGGGCAGCGCCAGAATGGCCAGTAGCCAGGCGGTGGAGGAGGAGGGGCGGCGTCCTTCGGGCACGAATCCGATGGCGATGATCTTGATGGAGTAGTCAATGATCAGGCCGATGGTTTGCCAGCTGGTCCAGTCGATGCTCACTTAGTACTCCACGATCACTGGTGCGTGGTCGGAGGCGCCGTCACCTGCCCGTTCCTCCACGTCGATGAAACTGGTTGTGGGGTTAAGGTCGCGACAGAGTTGGAAGTCGATGAGCATGCCTTCCCCGCGTTGGAAGCGCGCACCTTTGTAGTCCCAGTAGGAGTAGCCGTCGATAGGCGAGGCGATGCTGAGACCGGCGTCTAACAGTGCGTCGAATGCTTGCCGTTCTGGTTCGGTGACGTGGGTTTTCCCGGCGAAGGCGGCCATGGACCACACGTGGCGGTCTTCGGGTGCGATGTTGAAGTCGCCGCCAAGCACGAGTGGTCCGGTGGTGTTTGCTACGTGGTTGCGTAGTGCGTAGAGCCAGCGCAGTTTGTAGTCATAGTGGGGGTCGGCGATTTCGCGCCCGTTGGGTACGTACAGGCTCCAGACGCGTACTCCGCCGCAGGTGGCGGCGATGGCGCGGGCTTCGATGTTTTGGGGTTGGGTGGGGTCTTTGTGAAATCCGGGTTGTCCGGGGAATTGCTTGTCGACGTCGTCAAGCCCCACCCTTGACAGAATCGCGACTCCGTTCCACTGGTTGAGCCCGAAGTGTGCGATCTCGTAGTCACTGAATGCATCGTAAGGGAATTGTTCGTCTTTGCATTTTGTTTCTTGCACGAGGCAGACGTCGATGTCGTGGCGTTGGAGAAAAGCGGCCATGCGGTCGACGCGGGTGCGGGCAGAGTTGACGTTCCAGTTGGCGATGCGCATGCGGACAAGTCTACCCAATTGCAACACTTTGGTAACGAATCAGTAACCTAGCAGGCGCAGAATGAATCCGGCATGTATGTGTCGAGGGCCGGTGTGTGGCGTTTCGGTTCCGGTGGCGTTGTGGGAGCGCGGTGCTGCGGTGGAAGTGTGGGGGTGTGGTGCTGTGGCTGGGATGTGGGGAAATATAAGAAAAAAATCACTTATGCAATCGGTTGGGCTGTTAGCATGGAAAAGGCGGTATGGGGGGTAGTCGTGGATGAGGGCTGTGCTCACTCAGGGAAGGAATTTTTGTGGAGTATTACGATTACACACTTTTTGATGTCACTAAAGAAGCAGGAAGCCGCCTTGAGGCGCTGTATTCGCACCTTTCCTTAACAAGCGCCACCGATGCGGAAAGCCGCTGGTGGCGGTTGAAAATTGCGGCATTGAAAGGCTTCCCAACATTTGTCCACTTCACGCATAGTGATCAAATGCGCAGTGCGATTGCGTTAATCAACACCGAAGTTGAATTCCTCACCAGTGCCTACGAGCAACAACTGCAGCTGATATGGAACAAAGAAAACGAACAGCAACTGCGTGCACGAGAACATGCGCGCCGCGCACCGCAAGAGTTCTATGGCCTCAGTGTTGATCCCGCATTAGTGGCAGAGCTAGAACAACATGCACAGCAGCTGCGGACTGTGTACACCCAACTTGCCATCAGCGCGCCGTCGTCTATGGATGAGCGCTGGTGGATGATGAAACTGTCTGAAATGGCGCATTTCCCCTTAGGTATCGGGATTAGTTCCAACGACATGTGCCAGGCACTGATCGCGCTGATAAAAGTGGAAAAAGATTTCCTCGCCCATGCTTATTATGCACAGCTTGCAGTGTTAAGCGACAGCATTGTGAGCACCCTTGCGCAGCAACGCGCCACACAAAAATTCCCAGCGCAGCGCTCATAGGCCGAGTACACACAGCGATAGTTTTGCAGAAAGGTTGAAGGTTTCCCACCCCCATGCTTACAGCACAAGATTTTCTGGTCAGTAAAGAAAACAAAGAGCGCATTATCAGCGACTATATAGATACCGTGTTGTCGGTGCGCCTCGATGCACTAAACCCCCACGTGTTTTTTATCGGCGGGCAGCCAGCCTCCGGTAAAAGCCACCTGATCAACGTGGTGCAATCGCAGCTACCCCACAGCTTCGCAGTCGATTCCGATGAGCTGCGCCTGCGCCACCCCCAGATCAACGAGATTGTGCGTCAAGATCCGCTCCGGATGGACGTGCTCTCCAACGAACCCGTTGGTGAATGGTTCCGCGCCAGCATTGATAAAGCCACGCAGTACCGCGAAAATATCATCATCGAAAACAGCTTCACCCAATCACAGGTGTTGATCAACGAGGCGCAACGCTTGTCCAACGAAGGCTACAGTGTGCATTTCATGGTGATTGCAGCACCCGAAGAAGTATCAAGGCTCGGCGTGGTCAAAAGGTATAAAGATGGGGTGGAAAACAACGGTTTAGCCCGCTGGGCGGCGCAAAGCTCGCACGATAATGCTGTGCGAAAAATCCCGACAGTGGTCGCTGAAATTTTACGCTCCGAAGTGGTGCCGCAGGTGCTGGTGACCACACGAGATCAACGCATAAGCACGGTGCTCAACCGCCCTGAAGAAACTGAGAAGGTATTTGCCCACCTGCGCCAACAGGTACTAACACCCAACGTTGTAGCGGCATGGAAGAAAACCTATGCGCAATGCGCAGGCTTTTTCCTAGCCCGTGGGCTAGTCACCTCCTACACGCAGCCTACGTTAAGCCAGCTGCACTCTGATGCCGAAAAGCTTTTATTCCCCCACGAGCTGCCCGCCGAACACCGAGAGCTTGGGCAAAAATTAGCAGCCCTTTAATTCTCCGGTGCTGTGTGCTGATCGAGCGTGCCATAGCGGTGCCTATGATGTTCGGTGAAGCCGAGCTTTTCATACAGCCCGATACCTGCGGTATTGGTAGAAATGACCTGCAGGTAGGCGGTGTGTGCGCCTTGGTGGGCGCCCCAGCGCAGCATGTGCGCACCGAGTAGGGTGCCGAGGCCACGGCGTCGATAAGCAGGAGCAACCTCAACTGCGGAATAGCCCAAATAATCATCGGTGATCGTGCCCCGTGTGATCGCCACGGTAGTCCCGTCGATTGTCAGGCGACCAAAGCCCATGGTGCCGTCGATCTCAGTGCGCAACAGCTGCAAGGCGCGGGCAGGCAAGGTTGCGCCACGGAAGTGATAGAGGGAAAGCCACTGCTCATCGGGGGTATCATCGACCCGGAACTCGACCGCCATATCCTGCGGCGTGAACTCGTCGACGGTGGGAAGCGTGGCTAAATCCCTCGTCATCACAATGATTTCCGGGCCCAGATCACGCACGTGGCGTAGGGCGGCCTTGCCAATGCGCTCCGGCAGCAAGATCAGCGGGGGCAAGTGGTGGCTGGCATAAAACTGCTGGATTTCGGCGACAGGTACCTCCACGAAAGGCGCGGAAGGCCCGAGCGGGGCGGCGGAATTGGAGCGCTCAGTAATGCCGTCGCCAGCCCGCAACAGCCACTGCCCACAGTCCGACCAGCGGTGTTCAATGCCGGGAAACGCTTTGGCATAGGCCAGCTCAATGGCGCGGATATCGGAATTGCGGATCGTGCGCGGGCTGAGCTTTTTCATAATGTGAATCTCCGGCCACGGCACTTCAATCGCTTCCGCCGCAGAAGGATAGCCCCCAGCGGACTGGGGGCGGATGAGCACGGATATGCCCTGGTTGATGCCGATGATATGGCCGATAATGTCGGTGTGTGCGGCCTGGGCTTCACGCTCAGAAGCGCCAGGCAGGGTGCGGCGTAGAACCACACGATCGCCAATATTGACGGCATCGCTACGGAAAATATGGGACATGGTAAACCGTGTTTCGCTCCTTCAAAAAATCTCCGTACACTCGCCTGCCCGCACCCTCAGATCAGCACGTTGGCTTCAGCTAACAGCCAGCACAGCGGCGCACCTGCCACTTACTGTGAACACGCTCAATAAGCGTAGGCGAAATAGGCGGCAGGTGGCGGGTGGCTGGTGTTTAGTCTTCCTGCTCAACCTGGTCGTGGCCGAATGGGTCCGGATCTACCCCAGGCATCCAGGTTAAACCTTCTTCGGTCCATCCTTCGCGCTTGATAGCTTTCTTTGCGGCACGCTTCCAGCGACCCTGCAACACGTCGGCGTAGACGAAGCCATCGAGGTGACCTACTTCATGTTGGAAACAGCGGGCCAAGAAACCAGTTGCTTCAACGGTGACTTCCTCACCTTGCTCGTTCAGGCCGGTGACTTTCGCCCAATCGGCGCGACCGGTGGGGAAGCCAAGGCCAGGCAGGGAGAGGCAGCCTTCTTCGTCGGAGCCGTCGGTTGCGGGCATGCCGAGGGGGATGTCGGAGGTTTCCAGTACGGGGTTGATGAAGCAGCCGCGGTGGAAAACACCTTCATCGTCGGGGCAGTCGTAGACAAAGATGCGCTTGTTCACGCCGATTTGGTTGGCGGCAAGGCCCACACCGTGGGCGACCTCCATGGTTTCGTACATGTCGGCGATCAGTTCGGCAAGTTCCGATACTGGTTCTGTGACTAGCTCGGTGGGGTTGTGCAGCACAGGGGTGCCGTAGATAACGATGGGGCGTACAGTCATAGAATACAGTGTAAGCATGGATGAGAATCAGCGAGGCTTTTCGCAGCTAGACCCTAGCTTCAGCGCCCCCAGCTTGAGTGCGTCCCTGCCTGGTGGTGTGCGCGGTGCGGATGTGGGTTTTGCGCAGGTGGTGGAGTTTGAAAATTCTGCGCCGAAAACTCTGGGTGCGAAGGAAGAGGCGATTCGCAAGCAGTTGGGCTTAAGCCCGATCCGCTACTATCAGTTGTTAAATATTGCTATTGATATGCCGGAAATTATTGAGAAATTTCCTGTTCTTACCGCTCGTCTTCGCCGCATCCGGGATTCCCGGGAGCAGCAGCGGGTATCCCGGCGTTCGTCCAGCAGCAGCTTCTCACAGTAAGGAACTAGTGTCGTGACCGAAAAAACTCAGCTCCCGCTTCGGGGCGTTGCCATGATTTTATTGGCTGTTGCTTTTTTGCTTGTGGGTTGGGGTGTGTTCTCGCTGACGAATAAGGCGGAGTCACCCGCTGATAGTGCGAGCGTATCGACGCCCTCAACAACTCCCCTGCCCGCTTCGGGTTCGCAGCAGGCTCAAGGTGCGCACAAGACGCCGGCTTCTCTTGATGCGCCGGCACCTGCCCCACAGCCCGCTGAAAGTGAGCAGCCACCGGCTGCACCGGCTGTACCGGCTGCACCGGCCGCACCAGCTGCGCCGAATCCTTCGACGGTGACGGTGAATGTGCTGAATAATTCCACGATTACGGGTTTGGGTTCGCGGGTTCAGGATCGCCTTGCTGGTGAGGGGTATGTGATTGGGCATGTGGGCAATATTGATGGTGCCCAGTTGACCGTGCCACACAATACTGTGTTCTTTAGCGATAATGAAGCGGCTGCCCGTGCATTGGCTGATCGTATTGGGGCGGTGGCGGTGCCGCGTCCTGAGGGTCTGCCGGAAAATTATGTGCAGTCTGGTGCGCTTGCTGTGGTGTTGGCGGGTGAAATCAGCTAGGTCAAAGAACCATTTGAAGAAAGCGGCCATCAGCCCCCACAATGTGGCGTATGTAGTGCAGTTAATGAAATTTTCTTGCGCTCGATGCGTGGTTTTGGGGGTTTGGCATGTTTGTAGCATCGGTGTTGGGGTGTTGATCTGCTACTTTTAGTGGGGTTGTGTTTCGCTTGGGCTTGAAAGTCTTGGAGTGCACAGTAATTCCCCTGTATGTTGCGCCTATGCCTATTTGTGAAGTCTGTTGAGGGATAATGCAAGAATTCTTCGCCTCCGAAAAACCTACGTTGGGTGTGGAATGGGAGCTTGCTCTCATCGACCCAGATACTCGTGATCTTGTGCCTCGTGCAGCTGAGGTTGTCGACATGGTGCGCGCCAAGCACCCTGACATTCATTTGGAGTTGGAGTTTCTCGCCAACACTATTGAGCTGGTTACTCCAGTGTGCGACACGGTGCCTGAGGCTGTGGAGCATTTGCAGTATGCGCTGGATCAGGTGCGTGAGGCAGCGTCGGAGTTAGGTTTGAAGCTGTGGGGTTCGGGTTCGCACCCGTTTTCTGATTTCCGCACCCAACCTACTTCCAGCAAGGGGCGCTATAAGGAGATCATTGCGCGCACCCAGTATTGGGGTAATCAGATGCTTATTTGGGGTATTCATACCCATGTGGGTGTGAAGGATAAGGAGCGGGTGTGGCCGATTATCAACGCGCTTTTGATTCACTACCCGCATTTGTTGGCTTTGACTGCATCTAGCCCCGGCTGGGATGGGATTGATACTGGCTATGCCTCAAATCGCACGATGCTCTACCAGCAGCTGCCCACAGCTGGGCTTCCGTACCAGTTTGAAAGCTGGCAGCAGTGGGAATCCTATATGGATGACCAAGCGATTTCTGGGGTGATTAACCACACCGGCTCCATGCACTTTGATATCCGCCCTGCGGGTAAGTGGGGAACGATCGAGGTGAGGATCTGTGATGCCACCTCCACGCTTGAGGAGCTTGCTGCGGTGGTCGCACTGACGCACTGCCTGGTGGTTTACTATGACCGCATGTTGGATCGGGGGGAGCAGCTTCCTTGTTTGCAGGACTGGCATGTGGCGGAGAATAAGTGGCGTGCGGCTCGTTATGGCATGGATGCGATCATCATTGTCGACCGTGATACCAACGAGCGTTTAGTTACCGATGATGTGCGTGAATGGGTGGAGCGTTTAAGCCCACTAGCCAAGGAGCTGGGGTGTTTCGATGAGCTTCAGTTGGTGTTAAAGATTATCGACCGTGGCGCGGGCTATCAGCGTCAACGGGCACTTTTTGAACAGCATGGTGAGTGGTTTCCTGCGGTGGATGCCACGATTGCGGAGTTGGAAGAGGGGTTTTAGTCCATGACTATTGTGTTGATCCCGAGTACTGGGGAATTGCCGGATGTGTTTACGTCGGTGGTGCAGCAGCTGGATCAACCCAAGATTTTTGCAGCTCAGGGCAGTTTGGCTACCCAGATTAAAGAGTGTGAGAAGTTTTTAGATAAGCATGAGCTTCGCCATTCTGTGGTCTTTGCTTGCCGTGGTACGGGTGCTTTCGTTGCCCAGGCGATCAAGCAGGCCTCGCCGAATCGGGTGGCGGGTATTGTTGCGCTTGGCTACCCGCATGCTGCGTTGAAATTACCCTCGTTTGTGTTTCGGGAGAAGAAGTTGGTGCCGCAGCATATTCCGGTTGTGCACGTAGCTGACGAGGCGCAGATGCTGGAGGTCTTGGCGCGGGAGGATTTTCGCCAGTCTTAGTGTGTGAAGGTGGGAGTGGGAAAATTTTTTCCACTCCCGCTTTTTCTGTGCTGACCTTGAGTTTTTGTTAACAGTGGGGTGTGAAATGGGTGGGGGAGAAATTGATTAGTCATCTTTATTCTGCGTAGCCTAGTAGGTGACAACTTTGTTTTTGTTGCTGTATTTGTATTTCCGGCTGTGTGCTCTTAGCTCACGGTTTTCAATGAAATGCTCGTGCCCTAGCAATGATGCTGCGCCTTTGCGGCGCGGTGATGCGAATGTGGCGCTGATGCGTACATTGTTCATGCCCCATAAAGGTTGTAAGTCAAAGTTTTTTGGCGTGCCTTTTTTGATGAGAAGATTTTTATGAATTTCGAAATGAAGCGGCCTTCTGGCCCTATTTTGCCTAAGCCGAAGACTGAAGAAGAACTGCGTGCAAAAAAGTACGATCCTGATGCTGAGCGCCCGTTTTTAGGGTTGAAGACAGATCCGGTGATCTTCTTCCTCGCCATAGGCGCGATTACTGCCTTCGTGGTGGCCACTATCATGTTCGGCACGCGGCTGCAGGTGGTGTTTGAGCAGTGGGCGGATTCACTGCTGAGGAATCTGGGCTGGATGTATGTCGGCGGCGTGAGCTTGTCCTTGCTGTTTCTCATTTCGATTTTCGCCTCCCGCTATGGGCGCTTGCGTTTGGGGGATGATGAGGATGAGCCGGAGCATTCCTTGCCGGTGTGGTTCGCCATGCTCTTTGCTGGCGGCGTGGGCGCGGTGTTGATGTTTTGGGGTGTGGCTGAGCCGATTAATCACATCTATCACGTCCCGATGGCGAATGAGGAGCCGTTGAGTCGCGCTGCGACTGAGCAGGCGTTGGCTTTCACCTTCTATCACTTCGGCGTGCACATGTGGGTGATTTTGGCGCTGCCTGGTTTGGCTCTGGGATATTTCATTTATAAGCGCAAGTTGCCGCCGCGCTTGTCCTCAGTGTTTGCACCGTTGTTGGGTGCGCGGATTTACTCCCTGCCGGGCAAGCTTATCGACGCCTTATCCATCGTCGGCACAGTGTTCGGCATTGCTGTGTCCGTGGGGTTGGGAACACTGCAGATCAATGCGGGTTTGAACAAGCTGTGGGGTGTTCCCATTGTGGGATGGGTGGAACTTTCCATCATCGTGGTCATTACCGCGGTGGCGTGTTTATCGGTGGCATCGGGGCTGGATAAGGGCATTAAGATCTTATCCAATGTCAATATCGGCATGGCGATCGTATTCATGCTGTTTGTTTTACTCACCGGCCCAACGCTTTCGTTGCTGCGTGCCACGGTGGAAGCTTTTGGTATTTATGCCCAGTGGTTACCCAAGTTGATGTTCTGGACCGACTCCTATCACGATAACCCCGGCTGGCAGGGCAAGTGGACTGTGTTCTATTGGGCATGGACTATCTGCTGGTCGCCGTTTGTGGGCATGTTTGTCGCCCGCATTTCCCGCGGCCGGAGCGTGCGCGAGTATATCGCTGGTGTGTTGGCGTTGCCCACCATTTTCGGCGTGGTGTGGTTTGCGATTTTCGGTCGCGCCGGGTTGGAAGTGGAGTTTAATAATCCTGGATTTTTGACTAAGCCGGTGGTGGAGCACGGCGATGTTTCGGCAGCGCTGTTTACCTTCTTGGAAGCGTATCCGCTGACGGGGCTTGTCTCTGGTTTTGCGTTGGTGATTGTGGTGATTTTCTTCATCACCTCGATTGATTCTTCCGCCATGGTTAATGACATGTTTTGTACGGGTGAAGAGAATAAGAGCCCGACGCTTTATCGGGTGGCGTGGGCAATTATGATCGGTGCTGTGGCGGCTGCGTTGTTGATTATGTCGCCAAATAGTGGCATTGCTACGTTGCAGCAAGTGGTGATTATTGTGGCCTTGCCGTTCTTCTTTGTGCATTTCGTCATGATGTACTCGTTGCTCAAGGGTATGAATGATGATTCGGCGGCTGCGCGTCGTGTGGTGACTCGTCGCTGGGAAAAGACGGATACGGCAGAGAAGCTTGAGGCGCATGAGGCGATGCCTGCTCCTGGTTTTGATGAGGAGGGTAATCCGTTGCCGGTGTTGGAAATGGAGCATGATGCTGAGGGCAATATTGTGATTTCCGGCAATGTGGTTATTGATGGTGATTTGGGCGTAACGGGTGATGTAAATGACGATGCCGAGGTGAAATAGCACCTGAGGCGGTGGCGCGTAAGGTGACAAATTCTTAGTTTTACACCTGTAAAACTAAGCAAACATGCAGCAGACTTGCAAACAAACCTTAAGGCAAGTTATGTTTAATTAGATTTTGTTGATATTCGGGTTCATTGCCAATTGCTGTTCTTGGTTATGTTTTTCAAGAGGGTATTGGGGATGAAGCTTACCAAGCTGAAAGGGATCTTTGATGAAGAACTCCGTACGCAAGTATGCCGCATCTTTGTTTGCTGCTTCCGTTGTGGCTGTCGCTGCTCCTACCGCTTTCGCTGCGACTCCTGATCTGGTGACTGTCAAGGTTAAGGCTGATGGTGCTCAGTGCAAGATTGATGCTGCTGTGACCACCGATGCTGCTTCTCTGACCCCTTTTAAAAAGGATGCAGAAGCTGCATTGGCTGATCTGAAGGAAAAGCACGGCTTCAGTGATGATGACTTTGCCAAGCTTGAGGGCGCGCAAGGCACCGAAGCCTTTGTGAAGTTCACCGAAGGTTTGGATCAGGAAAAGCAAGAGCAGATTGCATTCCTCATTGTTTCTAACATCAAGCTTTCCAAGGGTGAGTTCTTTGGTGATCCAAAGTCTCTGGCACCATTGAAGGACGAGGTAATCACCAAGGAAGATGCCAAGAAGGAATCTGAGGAAATCAAGGCTGAACTTGGCAAGAAACCTGAGCTTTCTGATTCTGAGAAGAAGTACGAGCCATTGCTCACCTCCTTTAATAAGGTGGTTGACGCTGCTTACGCCCCATTTGTAAAGGCGCTAGACGCTTGCGTTGCTGGTAAGGACTACGATTCCACCGCTAAGCCAATGGCACCACAGGGCTCCTCTGTCGAGTGGAGCACCAAGACCATTGTTGGTGTTGTTCTTGCAGTAATCGCAGCTCTTGGTGGTTTGTTCGCTGCTGTGGGCAAGTTCCTGCCAAACTTCAAGAACTTCCTGAAGTTCTAATCACTTTTTTGCTGTGCACCAGTAATGGGTGTGAGGCTCATGATTGCTCATGGGCGTCACACCCTTTTACTGTTTGTAGTGCAGCGAGGATTATTTACCAGCAGGTGTCGTAGCGCAGAATTATGACGGGAGAATAGAGATCGGCACATGCCCAAAAATTACCTATTAATCTTTGGGTGATTGATTCAAAAATACTGATTCGACTTTCAGCGAACAGAGGGAAAATTGACCTGCGGTTTTACATGTAGCACTTGCTCTATGTCGAATCAATTTTTTGCTAATATATCGAAACCTCCAACGTTTAGCAGAAAAGCCCCACCCATGAACGAGCACACGACTAGTGGATACCCTCTACGCTACGCGCTGGTGGGTTGATGGTCGGGTTTTAGTAGCGTCAATGAATGTAAGGGCATTGTTTGTTGAAGATTCATTGGAACCATGGGAAGCACTGCAGAGGATTGCGCAAGGTGCGATCGATTATTTAAAGAACAATCATGGATTCACCGATACGGATCTCTACGCCATTTCGCATGGTCGATCGAATCCTCGTTTCCACGAGTTTGCCGCGGAGCTGTCCTCTGTGGATCGGCTACGCCTTGCGTTGGTTATAGCCAATAACTACCGGCTTGCCCAGGGGCAATTTCCTTTTGCTGATGGTGCGTTCGATGATCTGAAGAAGGAAGCCTTTACTAAGGCAGAAGCGAAGGCACAAAAGCAAAAGTTCAAAGCCTTCGAGGGGCTCAAACCAGAGTTTGCGCAGAAGAAGAAATATGCACCACTTTTCAAGGTGGCAAACGCCTTGAGTGAGGGTTTTATCACCCCCTGCACGGAAGCGCTCGATGCGTGCGTTGAAGGTAGGAATTACGATTCCACGCAGAAACCACCAGCCGACCAAGGGGCAGCACAGTGGAATACTCCCACGATCATTGGTGTGGTCACAGCTATTATTGCAGCGCTAGGTGGCCTGATCGCTGCAGTGGCAAGCATGACGCCACATATCAAATATATGCTCAGGCTGTAATTTTCGGCTAAAACCAGTACCACCCTCAGGAGAAAAGATTAATCCCGCCTCAAAGCTTGTCATTGAGGCGGGCTTGATGGTGAGCGCCTGTAGTAAAGCAGCTAGTTTCCTTCGGCTACTGCGATATGCACAAGAAAAACTGAAGCCAGGTTAACGGTGAAGCAGGTAGGCTGCGGTGCTTAAAGCACTGGCGGCCGACTGATTCTTGGTGCTGCCAAAACCGAGCGCCCAGTGGCGTTTCCTATTGTGCGCAACAAGAATGAACGTGGCGGTGGATTCAAAAATCTCGTACTGGTGGAAGCGTAAGATCTCCACGCGGCGACCGGCGTCGGCAAGCAGATGCGTCGCGGCCGAAACGGGACCGGAAGCAATAATAGAAAGCTCGGTAGTCTCACGCCCCGAAGCCGTTGGGGTGCTCAACGTTGCGTGATACTCATCATGGGTACCGCGCAGCTTCGTCACTTCACCCAAGTGCAGGCGCATATCAGGGTCGGGGGCGTAGGTTGCCATGAATGTCCGCCACTGCATGTTGCGTGCCTCATCACGCAGCCCGGCTGGAAGGCGGTGGCCGAAGCGGGCGAAGAATGGGTCATCTGCAAAGGTGCGGGTTGTTGTTTTCGGGCGTGCGGGCGCGCGGTGGTAAGAGGTATAGGTTGAGCGCTTAAATGTGGGGGAAGCGGTGATCATTATGGGGGCTCCTTGAATACATGTGAAGGCCGTGAAAATTGTTCCAGCGCTAGGAAATCGCTTTGATAGGGGAAAATTTTTGCGGATCGTGGGTGGAGCCGACTCGTTTTCACTACGAAGTGTCAAGAATGGACAAAAAATGTGGTGCCATTTCCGCCATTCTTCACAACCAGCACTCCAAGAGTGAGACATGGAGTACCAATGCATGGGATAGTAACTTGAGCCACACTGTGGAGGCAAGGAAGCTTCGCCAAATTCACACTTCTGGGGGTAGCACAAAGGATAGGTGTGTGTCTGAACTGGTGTTATGTCTTTGTATTGGGTGTGGGGAATATGGGATTGTCCAATAATGCTGGGTGTGAAGTCTGTGAAAAACACACGGGCATACACCCGATGGCGAAAGGGGGAAGGGAGCAAAAAGCGCCTACCCTCAGCGAAGAAGGGGTAGGCGCTTTAAAAATTAGCTATTACTTGCCGTAATTAAGCAGGAACGTAGCCTCAGCAATGGCAATGTCGCGGATCTCATCAGGATCCACCGACTCGTTTGGGGAGTGGATAGTGCACTTTGGCTCCTCCACACCAAACAAGGTCAGTTCAGCATGGGGGTTGATCTCCATGAGCTCAGTGCACAGCGGAATGGAACCACCTGCACCGACCACCATGAGCTCCTTATCGTCATAAGCAGCACGTAGGCAGCGGCTAAACACCTCAACGGCGGGGCCGTCGATCGAGCCGGAGAAGGGCTGGTTAATATCGAACGCTTCAGCTTGCACCTTCACACCCCATGGTGCATGTGCATGGGCGTGTGCGACTACAGCCTCGGCTACTTCGGCGGCATCCATTCCTGGGGGCACGCGCAGGTTCAGGCGTGCGCTCGCGGTTGCGGGAACAGCATTCACAGCCTGCTCAACAGGGGTGGAGCTGAAACCGGTCACGGAGATGGCAGGGCGAGCCCACACCATATCGGCGGGGTCGTCGTGATCGTCACCCATGATGGCGACCCCATCGAGGATACCGGCGTCGGCGCGGAAGGTGTCGGGGTCATAACCTGCGCCGTCCCACTTGCGGGTGCAATCAACACCATCGATAACGGTGCGGCCGGTCTGGTCGCGGAAAGAATCGATCAGGCGAATCAATGCGGCGGTCGCATCCGGTGCGGCACCGCCGAAAGAACCGGAGTGCACTGGGGTTTCGAGAGTGTCAACGCGCAGGTCGATCTGTGCACCACCACGCAAGGTGGTGGTCAGGGTTGGCTCACCCACGGCAGTGTTGCCGGAATCGGCAATAAGAATAACGTCAGCGCTAAACAGCTCAGGCTGTTCCGCAATCAGTGCGGACAGTTCCGCGCCGCCTTGCTCTTCCGAACCTTCTACCAGCACTTTTAAGCCGAGGTCGGTGCCGCCCAGTTCGTTCACGGCGCGCAGCGCGGCTAGGTGCATGACGGCGTTGCCTTTACAGTCGGCGGCACCCCGGGCGTACCAGCGGCCATCGCGCTCGGTCAGGGTGAAAGGATCGGAGATCCAGTCTTCGCGGTTTCCTGCGGGCACCACATCATAGTGGCAGTACAGCAGCACGGTGGGGGCGTTACCAACCGCGGCTTCGGTTCCGATGAAGGTGGGGGAGCCGGTTTCTTCTTTATATGCGGTCACGTCCAGACCCACGCTGGATAGTGCGGTGCGGATCCATTCTGCGGCGCCTGTGTGGGCGTCGGCAAGCTCGGGCACGCTGTGCACGGAGTTGAAGGAGGTCAGCGCGGATAGGTCTGCGAAGATGCGCTCGCGTTGCCCTTCAATCAGGGGGCGAAGGGCGGCGGATGTTTCATGAATGCTCATGGCTGATAAGTGTAGTCGTGTTGCGTGTCGACGCCGGTGCCAGCACCCTGGATCGTGTGTGGGGTCGCTGGGAGCGAATATTCTTGCACTCGATAGGTTAGACTGCTAGAACGGACTTAGCACTGAGCACGGTTGAGTGCTAGACGAAAGCAACATTCTTCAAACCGTATGTATAAGGAGCTTGAGAAAACATGGCAAAGATCATTGCCTTTGACGAGGAAGCACGTCGCGGCCTTGAGCGTGGCCTCAACACTTTGGCCGACGCTGTGAAGGTCACCTTGGGGCCTAAGGGTCGCAACGTTGTTCTGGAGAAGAGCTGGGGTGCCCCAACCATCACCAACGACGGTGTTTCCATCGCCCGCGAGATTGAGCTGGAAGATCCTTACGAGAAGATCGGCGCTGAGCTGGTCAAGGAAGTAGCCAAGAAGACTGACGACGTCGCCGGCGACGGCACCACCACCGCCACCGTGTTGGCTCAGGCTTTGGTGCGCGAAGGTTTGCGTAACGTTGCTGCAGGCTCCAACCCCATGGGTATTAAGCGCGGCATCGAAAAGGCTGTTGCAGCCGTCACGGAGAAGCTCCTTGCTGGTGCGAAGGAAGTAGAAACCGAAGAGGAAATCGCCGCAACCGCAGGTATTTCCGCAGCCGACCCAGCGATCGGTGCACAGATTGCTAAGGCAATGTACGCCGTTGGTGGTGGCCAGCTGAACAAGGAATCCGTGATCACCGTTGAAGAGTCCAACACTTTCGGTGTTGAGCTTGAGGTCACCGAGGGTATGCGCTTTGATAAGGGCTACATCTCCGGCTACTTCGCTACCGACATGGAGCGTCTTGAGGCTGTGCTGGAGGATCCTTATATCCTTCTGGTCTCCGGCAAGATTTCTAACATTAAGGAATTGCTGCCACTGCTGGAGAAGGTTATGCAGACCGGCAAGCCACTGCTGATCATCGCTGAAGATGTTGAGGGCGAAGCACTGTCCACCCTCGTGGTGAACAAGATCCGCGGCACCTTCAAGTCTGTGGCTGTGAAGGCTCCAGGTTTCGGCGATCGCCGTAAGGCTAACCTGCAGGATATGGCTATCCTCACCGGTGGCCAGGTTATTGCTGAAGAGGTTGGTCTTTCTGTAGAAACCGCTGATATCCCACTTCTAGGTCGCGCACGCAAGGTTGTTGTGACCAAGGATGACACCACCATTGTTGAGGGTGCAGGCTCCGCAGAGCAGATCCAGGGTCGCGTGAACCAGATCCGCGCTGAGATTGAGAACTCCGATTCTGAGTACGACCGTGAGAAGCTGCAGGAGCGCTTGGCTAAGCTGGCCGGTGGCGTTGCAGTGATCAAGGTTGGTGCCGCTACTGAGGTTGAGCTTAAGGAGCGCAAGCACCGCATTGAGGATGCTGTGCGCAACGCTAAGGCTGCTGTTGAAGAGGGCATTGTTGCCGGTGGTGGCGTCGCACTGCTGCAGGCAGCACACGTTCTTGATGGCGACCTCGACCTGAGTGGCGATGAGGCTACCGGTGTGAAGATTGTGCGTGAGGCACTGTCGGCACCACTGAAGCAGATCGCTTTCAACGCTGGCCTGGAGCCAGGTGTTGTTGCCGATAAGGTGTCTAACCTGCCAGCAGGTGAGGGCCTGAACGCTGCGACTGGTGAGTATGTGGACCTGATGGCTGCGGGCATTAACGATCCTGTGAAGGTGACCCGTTCTGCACTGCAGAACGCTGCGTCTATCGCTGCGCTGTTCTTGACCACTGAGGCTGTTGTGGCTGATAAGCCAGAGCCAGCGGCACCAGCTATGCCTGGCGCTGATGAGATGGGTGGCATGGGCTTCTAGTCTGTTCCCTTAAAATCGCCCCAAGGAAGCCTCCTTGGGGCGATTTTTTATCGGATGGTATTGACAGCCCATAGGTGCGCCAAAACTCATGTGCGGGGTTAGGTGAATCTTAAGAAGTCTGATGTGTGCATTGTGGTGGGTAAAAAATGCAAATTTCATCCAAATTTTGGAATATTTTCAGCTTTGTTTCTGGGTGATCTGCGCTAAATTTTTGTGCGTGTTGTATCCTGTGTCACCACCGCAGAGGTGCGGTATTACCCCCTGAAAGGGGTAAAAATTAGGGTGTTGGAATACAAATTTTTAGCAATTTTTCGCAGTTTTGCAGTTATCGTGAGCGCTTTAAATGCCGTTACACAATTGCGATTTTTTTCCGCTAACGCCCCTGCTACTAACCTATGTATATGCAGGTCAGACGCTTTTCGGGGAAGAAAATTTTTTTCTCTAGTCGGGAAACGGTTGGGTGGAGTTGCTGTGGTGCTACCGCTTGACGTTTGTGAAACCTATGGCAGAATGTGTTCTCAGAGATGCCCAACACTCATGGGTGTCGGCACATTGGAAAACGAGCCAGTGCCAAGCTGGCGACCAAGCAAGGAGATATTCATGGATCTTTCTGTGATCATCGATCAGATCGAGAAGTTCGTTAAGTTCGTCCGCAACTTCGCTAACCTGTTCCAGAACACCCCTAAGTTCATCGTTGATGCTGGTGGCTTCGTTTCCTCCTTCAAGGAGAACTACGGCGTAACCAAGGGTCTGCTGAGCGCTGCTAAGCCTGAGGCCACCCAGTCTTAATGAGCTTCGTGGCTCTTGTAGCTTCAAGAGCCTCCATGGCGAGTAGTGGATGATGCTCGTCTCAACAAATACACACTCGATTATCTATTTCAGGAGATTAATAATATGGACGCTGCAGCAAAATTCGCTGAGGTTATGAGCAAGTGGATTTCCCTTTCCGGTGAGGGCCTCGTTGGTGGCTTCTTCGGTGTTCTGCGTTCCCTCGCAAACGTTCTGGAGCCACTGGCTAACCTGCTCAGCTTCGTTAAGTAAGCTCGGCGCTTTTCAAGCTCATAAGGCTTCATAAGTCCCCGTTGCACATCTTGGGTGTGAAACGGGGACTTCCTTATTGGCGGTGTCGAAAAAACTTTGAATATAACCAGAAAATCTCCGCACAACTCCCGCCCGAACTGACTGCATGCGGGGTAAACTCAAACTATGGCTGACTCCGAAAAAGACCTGCCCGTCATCGACCTCGCTGCGACCGAGGGCTACATCGTCGACGACACCGACGAAGACGACCCGGTACTTCTTTCACCGGACGGAACCCCCATTGAAACGTGGCGGGAAAACTACCCTTATGAAGAGCGGATTACCCGCAACGAATACGAGCACACTAAGCGCGCACTCCAAATTGAACTGCTGAAATGGCAAAACTGGACCAAAGACACCGGCCAGCGCCACATCATCCTTTTTGAGGGTCGTGACGCCGCCGGTAAGGGTGGCACGATCAAGCGCTTCAACGAGCACCTTAACCCACGTGGTGCGCGTACTGTCGCTTTGGAAAAGCCCTCGCCACGCGAATCCACCTCGTGGTACTTCCAGCGCTACATTCAGCACTTCCCCTGCGCCGGTGAAATCGTCTTCTTCGACCGCTCCTGGTACAACCGCTCTGGTGTGGAGCGCGTGATGGGTTTCTGTACGGAATCACAGCACGCTGAATTCCTCCGGGAAGTCCCCATGCTGGAAAACATGATCTTAGGCTCCGGTATCTCCCTGACGAAGTTCTGGTTCTCCGTATCGCAAAAAGAACAGCGCACCCGCTTCGCAATCCGCCAAGTCGATCCTGTGCGCCAGTGGAAGCTTTCGCCCATGGATCTAGCGTCTTTGGACAAGTGGGATGACTACACCCGCGCGAAGGAAGAGCAATTCCGTTATACCGATACGGATGAATCCCCTTGGATTACCATCCGCTCAAACGACAAGAAGCGTGCACGCTTGAATGCGATGCGCTACATCTTGAGCAAGTTTGAATACACCAACAAAGACCACGATGTGGTCGGCGAACCCGATCCTCTGATCGTCATGCGCGGACGGGATCAAATCGGGGACTAAACCCTTAAAAACATCGCAAGATTTTTCGGGGCATAAAAATGGCTGGCAGAAAACACATTCTGCCAGCCACATACATATCAACACCCTACAGCTTAAACCGCACCTTTGCCCCAGGTGGCAGCTGCGCACTGCGATCGCAGGAACGCTCCGTGAGCACGGCAATCACAGGGTAGCCACCAGTCACCGGATGATCTGGGCCGAAAACCACAGGCATCCCATTCGGGGGAACCTGAATCGCCCCACGCACCATGCCTTCACTTGGTAACTCTTGGACGATTCGCCTCTCCAAAGGGGCAGAAGCCTCCAACCTAAGACCAATACGATTCGAGGTTGCACTCACCGTATATTCCTGGCTGAGCAACAACTCCCACGCGCGATCATCAAACCAATCCCGCCGAGGGCCAGGCATGACCCGCAACGTTTCCGTCGGCATCCGACGCCACAGCGGAGGAATAGAATTAAGCAACGGCCACCATGGATCCTCCTGAATAAACTCTCTCGTTGTGGCGATAACATCACCTGCCTGAATTGGATCCGGGCCGATATGCGCCAACACATCCGTTGACGCTGAACCCAAAGTATGTGGCGGTGCGAAACCGCCACGGATTGCCACATACGCACGCAGCCCATACTCCGCAGCGCCAATATGCACCTGATTGCCAGATGTTAGGTGAATAATCGTGTTCGTGTAAAGCTTCTTAACCCCAGTGCTGCTGTGCACGGTGATTGGGGCGTCGATACCAGTGACAATGATGTCGGCGCGCTCGAAGGTGCGAAACGAAAAACCACCAAACACCACCTCAATCACAGGTGCATGAGGGCTATTGCCCACCGCATGATTTGCCCGCGCAGCAGACAAGCGATCAAAACTACCCGAAGAACCCACGCCTAGGGAGGCATAGCCGAAACGGCCACGGTCTTGGAAAAGCGCCAAAGGGCCAGTGCTCAACACTTCAATCATGCGTTAACCTGCACAAACTTAATAATATTGCCCGGAGTAATCAACGAAGGCTGTGGGCGTTGCACATCCCACATAGTTAAAGAAGTATGCCCAATCAGCTGCCAACCACCAGGGCTTTGCTGCGGATACACCGCACTAAAAGGACCGGCCAACCCCACCGAACCAGCAGGAATTGCCGAACGCGGGGAATCCAAACGCGGGGTATCCCAGAGGAAGTCATCAGGAGTGGAATTGGCCTGCAAGTACATAAACCCAGGTGCGAAACCACCAAAAGCAGCCTCCCACACAGTGTGTGTATGCAGAAAAATCAACTCAGAACTCGTTAGATCATTCAGCCGGCACACATGCGAAAAATCCATCCCCTGGTAGTTCACCGGAATTTCTACTACCGTGGGTTTTTCACCTTCAGTAATTGCCTGAACATCAAGATTTTTAATCCGCGGAATTAAAGAAATCGGATCCCCCGAGGCAGGATCAACCATCACCAACACCGTGCGCGCAGCAGGCACAATATCCACCACATGAGGCAACTTCGCAGCCTGAAGCGAGCGGGTCAGTGCTGTTACCTCGGCGGGCGTATCGACGTCGACAAGCACAGCATGTTCACCACACAATTGCACGCGCACAACTACGCACCCACCGAAACACCAGCATCAGCAAGCGCCGCACGCACATGCGCCACCAACGCCAACGCCTGCGGATTATCCCCATGCACACACAGAGAATCCGCCTGAATATACAGCGTTGAACCATCAACAGCCCGAAAACCCGACCCGGTAGCAAACGCAATCGCCTGGGCGGCAGCAACATCCGGATCATGATGCACCGCATTCGGGGCAGAACGCGACACCAACGAACCATCCGGGTTATACGCACGATCAGCAAAAGCCTCCGCAATCGTGCCCAACCCCGCAGCGCGCGCCCACTCAAGCACCGGCCACTGCGCCTGCGCCATCAACTTCAAGTGAGGATCAACCTTCAGCATCGCAGAAAACACCGCTAAAGCCGCAGACTTATCCTGCGAAATCGCATGATACAAAGCACCATGCGGCTTCACATAACACACCCGCGAACCCACCGCCTTCGCCGCAGCCTGCAACGCACCAATCTGATAAATTACCTCCGCCTCCAACTGCGCCGGAGTGTAGAACATTGCGCGGCGACCAAAACCCGACAAATCCCGATAGCCAGGGTGCGCACCAATCCGCAGCCCAAAATCACGAGCCAACTCACACGTACGCAACATCACGCTCGGATCGCCCGCATGAAAACCACAGGCAATATTAGCGCTCGTAACTAAAGGCAACACCGCCTCATCATTACCCATGTTGTAGCTGCCAAAACTTTCACCCACATCCGCATTCACATCAATGGACAACTGAGACGACGAATCAGCACTAGACATGAAAAACCATCCTTACACACGCGTGTGAAAACCAAAACACAACACCCCCACCACACACCCCACAACCGCTGAAGGGGGGTGCCAACGGTGAGAAAACTACGAACCCAATAGGGCAAATACTCCGGCAAACGAACGCCACGCCAACCACCACGCCACCACAAGAGCACCCACACCGATAACAATCATCCACTTCGGATACTGATAGCCCTGCAACAAATCACGGGAGCGAAACGCCGCAACAAAAATCACCAACGAGAAACCCAGCGGCAACACCAAACCATTAAACGCACCAGCAAACACCAACAACGTCGCAGGAGCCGTACCAATCAGCACAAACACCGTGCAGGAAATCACAATGAACACAATGGTGACAATGTTTTGCACCCGACGCATCTGCGGGCGGTTGGGAACCAAGAACGTCGCAGAAGTATAGCTAGCGCCAATCACGGAGCTCAACGCCGCAGCCCACAAAACCACACCGAAAATCCGCAACCCCACCTCACCTGCAGCAGCCTGGAAAGCTTGGGCAGCCGGATTGTTCGTTGTATCCAGCACCACGCCACCAGCAACCACGCCTAAGACTGCCAAGAACAGCACCACGCGCATTACACCGGTGAGCAAAATGCCCGTGACCGAAGACTTCGCAACAGTGCGAATATGTTCCACACCAGTCTGGCCGGAATCCAACATGCGGTGCGCACCCGCGTAGGTGATATAGCCACCCACAGTGCCACCGACCAACGTCATAATCACAAGCCAATCCACTGTCTCAGGCAGCACCGAGTTCTTCAACGCCTGGCCCACCGGTGGCTTGGACACAAACGCCACATACAAGGTCAACAGCACCATGCCGATACCAAGAGCCACCAAAATTTTGTCAAGCGCAGCACCCAAACGCTTAAACAGGAAGATCGCAATGGCCACTGCCGCAGTAAACACACCACCGGCGGTGGTGTTCACACCAAGCAGTGCGTCCAAGCCCAAGCCACCACCGGCGATATTGCCGATGTTGAACACAATGCCACCAACAGCAATGCAGATAGCCAAAACCCAGCCCAAACCGGGCAGCACCTTGTTGCCCAATTCTTGGGCACGCAAACCGGAAATGCCAATAACTCGCCACACATTCAGCTGGATGGCGATATCCAGCAGGATGGAAACTAGGATGGCGAAAGCGAAAGCCGCGCCCAACTTTGCAGTGAAGGTGGCAGTTTGCGTCAAGAAACCAGGGCCCACGGCGCTGGTAGCCATGAGGAAGATAGCCCCCATGAGTGCGCTGCGGGTGGCCGCTTGACTTGCAGCTGAAGCCAGGGTTGGGGGAGTGGAATGCTGTGTGTGAGATCCAGGCTCAGTGGCGGGATGACTCATGGGGACGTCGCCTCCTTCAAAACACTATTTGTTGAACAATTATGATGTGCGCCAAAGTCTATCGCCTCCTGTGTCCCCGGACACAACATGGGGGTGTTCTCAATTGCACGCCGCGTTATAGAGCAAGGTAAAAACTCACGCACACCAACCAATGGGGGTAAAAACTTTCTGGCTACCGCCACCGGAAAAATTGACACGAGAAACCATTGGCTCCTCGTGTCTTAGCAATCCCCCCCATGAGGTTGAAGTACGTGAAGGCAGGCGCACCTAGAGTGCTTCGATGGGGTTGCCCTGCCACTTCGTGCCAGCAGGCACGCGATCGCCACGCATCACCAAAGAACCAGGCCCCACCGTGGCCCCAGCACCAATCACAGACGCAGGCAACGCCACCGAATGCCCAGCAACAGTCGCACCCGCTGAAATGGTGACAGTATCCAAACTCATCACCCGATCCTGAAACAAATGGGTTTGCACCACCACACCAGGACCCACCGTGGCACCAGCACCCACCGAGCACAAATCCGTCTCCGGGAACCAATAGGTTTCCACCCACGCACCAGCACCAATACGAGTGCCTAACAAACGTAAGCCAACATTCATCGCACCAGAACCCACAGTAGGTTGGAAGAACCAGGGAGCCGCAACAACCTCCACGAAAGTATCCTGCAGCTCATTAAGCCACACAAAACGCGACCACAACGGATGATCACCAGGGCGATGACGGCCCACACACACCCACTTCACACAGGCAGTAACCACCATCGCCAATGCGCCGAGCACCATCAACAACAAGCCCGACAGCGCCCACATGAGCCATATATTCCACGACACAAGCATCCAATGCAGCCCATAGAGAAACAGCACCGCAATCGTCGCCGAGGTCATCGGGGCAAGCAGACGCAAGGTTTCCACCACACCACGCGCAACCTTCACCCCACGACCTGGCTGGTAGGTACGATCCTCCGAACTACCACAGGAAGTAGCAGCCACCCGTCGCATCCGCTCCGGGGGCGAACCCCACCAGCTTGAACCCGCCTTCACCTTCTTCGGGGTAGAAGACAGCACCGCAATCAGCGAATTTTTCGCCAACTTACGCTCAGGACCGGCAATTGCCGAATTACCCACGAAGCTGCGCTTACCCACCTTAGTCACACCGGCGAGCATCCAACCGCCACCCAACTCATAGCCACCAATGAGAGTGTCATCGGCCAAGAACGCGCCGTCGCGAATCTCCACCAACTTCGGCACCATCACCGCGGTGGAAATCTCCACATCCTTACCCACAGTCGCCCCCAAACTCCGCAACCACAGTGGAGTGATGTGCGCTGCATAAATGGGGAAAAGATAGGTGCGGGCATCATCCATCAACCGCTCGATCATCCAAATGCGCCACCCTGAAAAACTACGCACAGGGAAAATGCCACCCTGAATCCGGATACTCAAGACCCGCACCACAACCCACACCAACACCATGTAGCAGCCAAAAGCAACCACAGTGCCTAAAGGAGCAGACACAACCACACCCACGCCCACACCCACAGCGGCATCAAGCGTTGTTGCGCGAGTGAACCAGTACATCACCGCCAAACCACACAACACTGCCACCAACGGAAGCGCGGACAAAAACAGCGAACTCAGCCCATACAACGGCACCCACCAACGTCGCGGCGGCGGCGGATCGGCCGGGAAACGGTGCTTACTGCGCCCCACCCGTCGCGCTGGGGAACCCGACCACCGAGAACCCGCCTTAATACTGTGATCACCCGTAACCGTAGAACCCGCCACAATATGGGCATTCTCCCCAATCACCGTACCCGGCAACAAAGTACTACGCCCACCAATGCGGGCATGCGCACCAATGCGAATCGACCCCACATGCAGCTGATCACCCTCAACCCAATAGCCACTTAAATCCACCTCCGGCTCGATGGCGGCATGATCACCAATCTCCACCATGCCAGTCACCGGCGGCAAGGAATGCAAATCCACACCCTTACCCACCTTCGCACCCAACAAGCGGGCAAAAAACACCACCCACGTCGCCCCCGCAACCGATTGCGAACCAGAAGCATCAGCAAGCCGCTCAGCAGCCCAAATACGCAGATGCTCCGTGCCAGCACGCGGATAACTACCCGGTGTAATACCCCGAGTCAGCACACGCGCACCCACACCAGCCACCACAATCCGGCCCAGCGGGCTGACAAAAACAACCATCATGAGCACAACCAGCCACCACGGCACAGCCACAGCCCACGACACACCCCACCCATGCGCACACGCATGAGCGAACACAATCCAGCTCACCCAACTACTTGCCCGAAGAGTCATCAACGGCACCAACACAAGCTGCTGCACCACCCGGCTGCGCAGGGGCACACCCGAGACCACAGACGACGCCGCATCGGCAGGTGAGGTGGTGGCGGCGTCGTCACGCACAGTAGCAGAAAGATCTATCCCCGAACTCTCAGCAACAGCACCCACACGCTCAGCCAACGCCCCCAACCGCGGATGATCATACAAATCCCGCACACTCACAGTCGGTACCCGCTCGCGCACAAGACCAATCACCGTCGCCGCCGCCAACGACGACCCACCCAGAGCGAAGAAATCAGCATCGCAATCACCAACACCCACCCCCAACACCTGCTCCCACACAGACGCCAACCAGCGCTCTACAGGGGAAAAATCAGCCGACACCGACTCCGACTGCGCGCCGGGCAACGGCCACGGCAACGCCTTCTTATCCACCTTGCCCGAGGTAGTCACGGGAAGCTCATCGAGCACGCACAATCGCGGCACCAGCGCTGCGGGCATCGTGGACGCAAGCTCTTCACGCGCCTTATCCACATCAAAACCCACAGTGGCATCACCGAGACTGAGATAGCCGACCAAAATCGTGTTGCCGCCTGCCAACTTCTGCGTGATAACGCTGCAGGAATTAACATTCTCTAGTGCGCTGACGTGCGCTTCCACCTCACCAAGCTCGATGCGGCGGCCACCAATTTTCACCTGATCATCGACGCGACCAACAAAATACAGCCCATCTTCCTCCAACCGCACATGGTCGCCGGAACGATACGCCCTGGCCCAGCCTAAGGTTTTCAGCGGAGCATACTTTTCTTTATCTTTGTCTGGGTCGAGGTAGCGGGCTAAGCCGATGCCGCCGATGATCAGCTCACCGACCTCGCCGTAGCCCACCGGCTGCCCCTGCGCATCCACCACTGCGAGATCCCAGCCCAGCAGCGGACGCCCAATGCTAACCTCGCGACCTGCGCACACTTGGGCGGCGCAGGCCACCACCGTTGCTTCGGTGGGGCCGTAGGTATTCCACACTTCCCGATTCTTCGTTGCCACACGCTCCACAAGCTCGGCGGGGCACGCCTCCCCACCAAAGATGAGCAGGCGCACATTATCAAGTGCTTCATGCGGCCACAGCCCAGCGAGCGTGGGCACGGTGGATACGACGGTAATGTTGCGGCGAATCAGCCACGGGCCTAAGTCCATGCCGCTGCGAACGAGGGAACGCGGCGCGGGCACTAAGCATGCGCCGTGCGCCCAAGCCAGCCACATTTCTTCGCAGCTGGCATCGAAGGCGACTGATAGTCCGGCGAGCACGCGGTCATCCACTCCGAGCGGGCCTTGAGGTGCGTTGGCGAGAAACAGTGCGGATTCGGCGTCGACGAATGCGGCGGCGTTGCGGTGGGTGACGGCAACACCTTTGGGGGTTCCGGTGGAGCCGGAGGTGAAGATGATCCAGGCGTCGTTGCTGGGCAGGGGGGCGGCGGGTGTCTCCGCCGGGGGTTGCGCGTATGAGCTGTGGCCCGTCGTCGGTGTACAGGGCGTTGATGCGCGCTTCGCTGAACACGAGTTCGGCGCGTTCGTCGGGGTCGTCGGCGTCGACTGGGACGTAAGCGGCACCGGCTGTGAGTGTGGCCAAGATGGCGATGTAGAGGTCTTTGCGCCCGGAGCTCATGCGGATGCCGATGCGGTCGCCGCGCCGAATGCCGAGCGTATGCAAATGTGCTGCTTGGGCTGTGATTTCTTCCCAGAGTTCGGCGTAGGTGATCACTTCACCGTCGTCGATGGCGGCGGCTTCGGGATGCTTGTCGACGCTGGCACGAAGTATGTCGATCAGTGTGCGCTTGGCGGGGGCTTGGGTTGCCAGAAGATACTGGGAGGGGACGTTGGCGATACTCATTGCGGCACTGTCTTTAAAGTGGGCGGTGATAGGGCAGTGGATACTATTCCCACCATCTTAATAATATTCCCAGATTTAAATAAAAATAGTTACCGTTTGGGGGTGCTATCCCATCACTACCCCACGGCGCGGGTGCTTAGTCTGTGGTGTCGTTTTCTTCCGCTTCAAAGATTGCGTCTGCTAGTTTGCGCAAATGTTTGAGCTGTTTTTGGGTGGATTCGTACAAGGCTGTGTGCTCGGCAGCGCTGACGAGTTCAGCTAATTCTGCCTGGGCTTTGCGTCCCTTCTTGGTGGCTTTAACAATTTGGCGACGCCGATCTTTGGAATCGCGCTCGCGCTTGACCCAGTTCTTCTTTTCTAAAGAATCTATGAGCCGCACCATGTCAGAGGCATCGACCGCTAACAGTGCGCATAGTGCGGTTTGGCTGGTGGCCTCGGTATTCATCAAGCAGGAGAGAACCCAGTATTCGCGCAGGCTGGTGTTGCTGGCCGTGAGGGAATTTTCTACCGCATCGCGGGTGCGGCGGCGCAAGCGTTCAAGCTGAAACGAGGGCGATTCAAGCAGCGCTGTTGGGATCTCAAAAGTGGCCATGGGTTCTATCTTAGGCAGAAGGTGCGAAACTGTTGGAAAAATTTTAAGGAAGTGGTGGTGGATAGTAAAAGACCTCCACGTTTTCACTTTCGACGTGGAGCTTTCTTGAGCCTTTGTGTGCACACCCTAAGATTTCATGCTCGTAGCCACTGCCATGCGTGGAGTCGCACCTTAACAATCCCTTTTTGTACTTCAGACTACGTGAGAATAGTCGCGCATTCACAAAGTAGTGCGCCTTTTGCTCTTTCGGTGGTACTGTAGCTGACTCTTCCCGTGAGGCTACAGTGCACTGATGAGAACAATGTCCCAAGGCGTTCAACGATGTGGGCGTGAATATTCTGCGAAGTACTTTAAGGCACGAATTCACGATGATCGTGGTGAGTATGAAGTTAGTGGTGTGCGGCTGAAGAAGTTCGACGCGAACGGTGAAAACCTGGAGGTCTTTTACTTTTTGCAACACACTTTCTTTGTCAGACCCCTTTTGTGACAACCACCGCCGCCATCTTGACCCTTTCTTAGTCAAGGTTGTGGAGGAGAGTATCTCAAAAGTTATATGAGAAAGGTTCTTGTAATTTTTGGTTACAAGCTTTTGCCCTGCACTCTTATCTCCTGTCTACACAGATAAGGTGAGGAAGTTTGTGAAGGTTGTCTGCTTCTTAGAACATGGTCTGCATGGATGCAGCGGAAGTGGCCAAGGTGTTTTGAACACTGGAGGTCGATCCGTCTGATTCAGCGTGAGAGACCACGAATGGCAGGCCTGCGATCAAAGATGCGAAGAAACCGTTGCCGTTGCTCATGGCTATATCACTTTCCTTATCACGTTTTTAATTGGTGAGTTTTCACTCTTGGTGGAAAATCCTTGCGTGAGGCTTTCGGTCACGAGTGTTCGTGGCTGTGCAGGAAGGTGGGTACTGGGTAGGTACTCACTGGGGAAATCTTTTCCTAGTTTTCCTAGCGTTTTCATGCCTTTGGGCAAGGCTGTTGCGCTCTCGTTGAGGACGTGTTTAATAATGCACCCCGATTGGTGAACAATGCAAGATTAGATTCAAAAACAGTCCCACACTTTCAGACAAGACATAAGCGAAGTGCAATCTTTTACGGATGTGATACCAATAATTTGCACAATATTGATAAAAATCCCACTATTATCCCAGTAAGTCGCAATAAAACTGACTATGATGTGCATTCACATTGGGGATAAAAGTGTGGTGCGAAGCACTTTTCTATAGAATGTGATCCTTATCGCGCACCGCAAAATTGGTCTGATGAATGTGGGTTTTGTCCGAAAATGTGTTGCTGAAAATCTACGACAATATAATTTCCCCTTCCGGCATGCGCAATCGGATTGCGCACACACGTTACTGTCACACACCGTGTATATCTCGCCTTCACTTCGGATCACCCTCCCCATACCGAACTCGACCTTTTGCCCCCAAGCCCCTAAAAACAAAGCCCTGTCGTTAAAAAAGGTCGAGTTATCCACGCCTAACCCTGATCGTGCCCCGCCAGGAAATCTTTCTCCCTGCGGTTTTTCTTGCCCCGCGCTGTGCTTACTCGACTTATTCGTTTGGAACCTATGCAAGTTGGGGCTTTGGGTACGGAAAGGTCGAGTTGTCTGCGTCTAACCCCGATCGTGCCCCGCTAGGAAGCCTTGGTGCCTGTGGTTTTTCTTGTCCCGCGTTGTGCTTACTCGACTTATTCGTTTGGAACCTACGCAAGTTGGGGTCTTGGGTGTGGAAAGGTCGAGTTATCTGTGTGGTCACGTAGCAGTCATCTGCTTAGGATTGCCCAATTCCTGCAGTTTTCTTGCCCCGCGCTGTGCTTACTCGACTAATTCGCCTGGAACCTACCTCAATTGGGGCCTTGGGTACGGAAAGGTCGAGTTGTCTGCGCCTAACCCTGATCGTGCCCCGCTAGGAAGCCTTGGTGCCTGTAGTTTTCTAGCCGCGCGATGTGATAACTCGACTTATTCGTCTGGAACCTACGCCAGTTGGGGTCTTGGGTGTGGAAAGGTCGAGTTGTCTGCGCCCAACCCTGATCGTGCCCCGCTAGGAAGCCTTGGTGCCTGCGGTTTTTCTTGCCGCGCGATGTGATAACTCGACTTATTCGTCTGGAACCTACGCCAGTTGGGGTCTTGGGTGCGGAAAGGTCGAGTTGCCTCCTGGGTTGTGGGGCAAAGCAAAGCCCCCGCCGGTAGGCGGGGGCGAGAAGGAGATAGTCAAGAGTTTTTTTAAGGGGGCGTGGGTGGAAAATTCACGCGGTGGGGGATTAGCCGGTGGGTAGGCCTGCGGCGACCCAGGCGTCGGTGCCGCCGGCGACGTTAATGACATTCATGTCGCGGGCTTCGAGGTATTCGGCTACGCGGGCGGAGCGTCCGCCGGATTTGCAGATGACGTAGACTTCCTGCTCGGAGTCGATTTCGCCGACGCGGCTGGTGATCTCCGACATGGGGATGTTGCGGGCGGTTGCGGCATGGACTGCGCTAAACTCGTCGGTTTCGCGGACGTCGATGAGCTGTGCATTGTTGGGAACTTCGGTTACTGAAACTTCACGCATGTTCCTTAGCATACCCCCTTCCGCGATACGGCGTGGGGTATGAAAAGACGCCGCTTCGAATAAAGCGGCGTCGTGGGGGCGTCGATACGCTTAGTGCAGCGTGGATCGGAGTTTAGCCCTTGTAGCGTTCGATGGACTCGGCGAAGATTTTCTCAGCCTCAGCCTTGTCGCCCCAGCCGGAGCCGGTGACTTCCTTGTTGGGCTCCAAGTCCTTGTAGTGGACGAAGAAGTGCTCGATCTCATCTTTTAGGAAATCGCTGACGTCGGAAATGTCCTGCAAATCAGCCCAGCGTGGGTCGTCGAGGACGCACAGCAGCTTGTCGTCGCCGCCTGCTTCGTCGGTCATCTTGAACACGCCGAGTGGGCGGGCTTTGACGATCACACCTGGGAATACTGGCTCAGGCAGGATCACGAGTGCGTCGAGTGGGTCGCCGTCTTCGCCGAGGGTGTGGTCGATGTAGCCGTAATCCAGTGGGTAGGCCATTGGGGTGAACAGGTAGCGGTCGAGGTACACCTTGCCGGTTTCGTGGTCGACTTCGTACTTGTTGCGGGAACCCTTAGGGATCTCGATGGTAACTTCCATGCTCATCGCGTGAAGCACTCCTTGAATAATAAGGGGGAAACGTTTTTTAACCCACTTAGTCTAGCTCATTGCAAGGTGTGCGTCTTCTTTTCTTCTGCTGTGCGGTAGCGCTGCTGCTTGATTGTCATGTTGTGCGTTAGTGTAGGAGGCGATGAAAAACGCAAAGTGGTGGGCGGCGCTGGCAGCCGCCAGTGTTCTTGTTGGGGCTACGGTCGCTGCGGGTGTTGTGGTTAGTGAGAAGAGTCAGCTGTATTATGAGCCCGCGCCTTCGCTTGCGCCTGCCGCGCAGTTGGTGGTTCCGGCGACTGGTGTGGGGGTGAATGCGGAGTCGTTGGCGCAGGTTGCGGCGCGTTTTGATGATCCGCGTTTGGGGCAGGCGAGTATTCAGATTCGTAATACGCATACGGGTGAGGTGGTGTTGTCGCATCGCGCTGATGAGGCGCTGTTGCCGGCGTCGACGACGAAGGTGCTGACTGCGGCGGCGGCGTTGTTGAAGTTGGGGGAGCAGGATCGGGTTGCTACGCGTTTTTATGCGCCTGATTCGTCGACGGTGGTGATTAAAGCTGCTGGTGATGTGGGGTTGCGTGCTGCTGATATTAATGAGGTTGCGCAGAAGATTAAGAAGGCTGTGCCCGATGTGAGCGCAGTGCTTGTCGACGCCAGCATCTGGTCCGCGCCCGAAACCGGCGTCGGCTGGGATCTGCGTGATATTGATGGTGGATATATCGCCCCGATGCAACCTGTCATGATTGATGGTGGGCGCATTGGTGCCTCGGAAGGGGATGTGCCGCGCAGCCACACCCCCGCCTTGGATGTGGCGAAAGTGTTTGCTGAGCGCCTTGGTGTGTCTACTTTCGGTATGACCAACCTTGACCCTGAAAACCAGGGGAGGGAAGTTGCTGTGCTGTGGTCAGATACTTTAGAAAAGCGCTTAACCGACATGATGGCGCATTCCGATAACGTGATCGCTGAAGCCATCGGCCGTGAACTTGACCCTGCGCAACCAGTGGAAGCCACGTTGAATATTCTCGCTGAACATTTCGACACTAGTGGCGTGAACATGGTGGATAATTCCGGGCTGTCGCTCGACAACCGGATTCCCGCCCGCCTTTTGGATGAGATTTTCTACCGCGCAGCCACCGACCTCACCGAGCTACGCCCCTTGCTGGCACAACTCCCAGTGGCAGGCGGCACCGGAACACTAGCGCCGCGCTACCACGATTTAGCCGGACGCGGCTGGGTGCGGGCAAAGACCGGCACTTTGACCGATATTGCCTCACTTGCAGGCATTATCCATTCGGAATCGGGTGCGGTGTATTCCTTCGCCATGATTTGCAACGGCGCTGAGGTTCTCGGCGCCCGCCAAGCCATGGATGAAATTACCTCTGACGTGCGCACTCTGGGTTAACCTAGGCGCGCTGCGAGCGGATGGCTGGGCAGTATTTTCCTGCAAAGAATACTGCCCTTGTCCACCATTTACCCCATATGCCCAAGTGTGCACCGATGCTGCGGTTGATATGGGGGCTGCATAGATTTCAGGAAGCAAACACTAGGGTGCACAAAATGTGTCTTGATCCTGCTTGGCGCTGGGCAAAGCTGAGTTCGTTGAGCAATGCTTTTCTTTTCGGATTTGAGCTACAGCGAACTGGAGACGGGCGTCGCCTAACAGATACGCGTCCATCAGAGCGCGTTCCGTGGAGGTATCACGTGGGCGAATCAGAACCTGACAAGTGCCTTCTTCTGGTGTTGGAACTTTGCCGTGGCGGTTGAAAAAGTCTTCCTTTGATTCCGCCTGAACGACACACCGCCCCTTCAAACGTAAGTGGTGATCGCTTAAATCAAGCAGCCACTCACCAGCAAATTCTGAGCTGCCGAAATCGGAAGGTTGAAGACCATCGACATACAGGATTTCTGTGGCAGGAAGCTGAAGCTGGCTATTAAACAGCTTGCGAGCCTCGTCTGAAAGAAGCCGCCGCAAAGAAAGCGCAACCTACTTATCTACCGTTCCATTGTGGTCGAACTTGATACCAAGCATGGTGGAAATATGGTCAATTTCGCTCTCTGAATAATCCAAAGTACCCAGCAAAAGTTCCTTCTTCACACGCATGCCAAGTCACCTCCTCCACAGCTACGCCAGTGAGCTTTGTATTACGGTGAATTTTAGTACGTCCTTTTTTCTTGAGCGTAGATGTGAAAAACCACTTGTACCACTCAACTGCATATCTTTGCCGAAACGTTGATTATTGTGCCGAGAAAAACATGAAAAGATAGGTTGTGTTCACCAGCAGCGTAAAAGCATGCGCGGTCATTGATAGTCACTGGATGTGCTCGCAAAAATGATTGAAGAGAAAACTTATGACCACCCCTTTCTGGCCTGATTCCAGCCCGCACTTTTTGCGCTGCCGTCACGCGGTGCGCGGTTTTGCGGATGAGCGGGCAGTTGTCGGCTTGTCCGGGGGTGCGGATAGCCTCGCGCTCGTGGCAGCGGCAGCAGCAGAAGGGATCGATATCGTCGCAGTGTGCATCGACCACGGCCTGCAACCGCACAGCGCAACCATTGCGCAACAAGCAGCAGAACAAGCGCGCAAACTTGGGGTGCCAGCCGAAGTGATCCCAGTGCAGGTGGCCGCCGGAAACGTGGAAGCCCAAGCACGCCACGCCCGCTACAAGGCACTTTTTAGCCGCGCCGACAAAGAAGGCAGGCGGGTATGGGTGGCGCACACCGCCAACGACCAGGCCGAAACCGTGCTGCTGAGCGCCCTGCGCGGGCACATTAGCCCCATGCGGGTCAACGACCAGGTCACGCGCCCATTCCTTCACATCACCCGCACCGATACTGAGCAGGCATGTCGCGAACTCGGCCTCGACTACTGGGACGACCCCATGAACGCAGACCCAGCTTTTCGACGCGTGCGCATCCGCACCGAACTCATCCCACTGCTTGCCGATATTGCAGGCTACGATGTCATCCCAGTGCTGGCCCAAGCCGGGCACACCAACGCCGAGGAGCAGCAGGCGCTGGATTGCTACGCAGAGGCTAGTGTCGACGTCGATACGCTTGCAGCGATGCCCAAAGCGGTGCGTACCCGCAGCATCCACGCACTGCTTCGGGAAAATAAAGCCAAGGTTAATGCACAAATTCTGGGCCAAGTAGAACAACTTATCACCAACTGGCGCGGGCAGGGCGCAGTTGATGCGGGCGCATGGCGAGTCCGCAGGATTGGGAAAGTGATCGTGCTGGAATCGAAGAATGTGGAAACAAAAGGTTAAACGTGGCAAACTTTAATTGGTAAGGCGCCCGTAAACTCACCACACAGGAAAAGTGTTTATGCATACCACCAAGGACTTCAATGTTCCGGACCACCGCTACGGCACCGACGTTGAGGCAATTCTCATTTCTGAGCAGCAGCTGCGTGACCGCATCAAAGAAATGGCCGACCGCGTCACCGAAAAATACAAAAACGAAGAAGACGACCTCGTCCTCATCTGTGTGCTCAAAGGCGCAGTGTATTTCCTCACCGACTTCGCCCGCGCCCTTGAAATCCCCTCCCAGTGCGAATTCATGGCAGTATCCTCCTACGGCAACTCCTCCACCTCCTCCGGTGTGGTGCGCATCCTCAAAGACCTTGACCGCGACATCGAAGGCCGCAACGTGTTGATCGTCGAAGACATCATCGACTCCGGCCTCACCCTGAAATGGTTGCTGCGCAACCTCTCTAACCGCAAGCCAAAATCCCTCGAAGTGATCACCTTGCTGCGCAAACCAGAAGCAGTCAAGGTTGACATCGATCTGATGGACATCGGTTTCGACATCCCCAACGAATTCGTCATCGGCTACGGCCTCGACTACGCCGAGCGCTACCGCGACCTGCCATATGTGGGCACCTTGGACCCCTCGGTGTACTCCGACGAGATCGCTGACAGCTAACCTTCCACCTCGTTTCACCCCCTTCCGCCACCCAAAGTGTGGGGGTGAGCAGGGAGAAAACAGTAGCCCCAACACCACTGTATGCACAGCTGAAGTGGACGCTGAATACGAATTTCTTCACTATTTCGCCCCCGCTGGAACTATGTGCGGGGGCGAACGCGTTATTAAGATGGGCATACGAATAACAATCTGTTGTAAGAAAGGGACTCACTTCTTAAACTTCACCTTTCCCACACCCACCACCGCGAAAAACAAGTCGCGGTGCGGAAAACACAAGGATGAGAAGTTGGTGCGTGCATGAAGAATAAAAAGATCATTCAGATCGGCGCGATCGCTGCGATCGTGCTCATCTCGCTGTACCTCATTACCCTCTTTGGTTCGAACACGCGAGGCTTCCTCAAAGTAGAAACCTCCGTGGCAGTGACGCAACTGGAAGAAAACAATGTTGCCGAAGCCACCATTGATGACCGCGAGCAAAGGCTGCGCCTCAAGCTCAAGAACCCCATTGAGCATGAGGGTAAGAAGGACATCAAGGAAATCATGGCGCAGTATCCGGCGCGCAGCAGCGCGGATATCTTTGCCACGGTTCGGGAGAGTGAGACAACGAAGTTCACTACGAATGTAACCCAAGAGTCTTTCATCACCCAGATGCTCAGTTACATTCTGCCCATGGTGATCGTCTTCGGTCTGATCATGTTCATGTTCAGCCGCATGCAAGGCGGAGGAATGGGCATGTTTGGCTTCGGCAGCTCCAAGGCCAAAGAGCTCAACAAAGACATGCCCACCAACACCTTCGCGGATGTTGCAGGTGCCGATGAGGCTGTGGATGAGCTCCACGAAATCAAGGACTTCCTCCAAGACCCAGCCAGGTATGAAAAACTCGGCGCGAAAATTCCGCGCGGCGTGCTTTTGTACGGCCCACCCGGTACGGGTAAAACCTTGCTGGCTCGTGCGGTTGCCGGTGAAGCGGGCGTTCCTTTCTATTCCATTTCTGGCTCCGATTTCGTCGAAATGTTCGTCGGTGTGGGCGCCTCCCGTGTGCGTGACCTGTTTAAGCAGGCACGTGAGAATTCCCCCTGCATTATTTTCGTCGACGAGATTGATGCGGTGGGTCGCCAGCGCGGCTCCGGCATGGGTGGGGGACACGACGAGCGTGAGCAAACCTTGAACCAGCTGTTGGTGGAGATGGATGGTTTCGGGGATCGCGAAGGCGTGATCTTGATGGCGGCAACCAACCGCCCAGATATTTTGGATCAAGCCCTGTTGCGCCCTGGTCGTTTCGACCGCCAAATTCCTGTCACCAACCCTGATTTGAAGGGGCGCGAGCAGATTTTGGAGGTGCATGCCAAGGGCAAGCCTTTTGCCAAGGACGCTGATTTGAAGGCGCTTGCTCGCCGCACCGCAGGCATGTCGGGTGCCGATCTTGCCAACGTGTTGAATGAAGCCGCGCTGCTGACCGCCCGTATTGGAGGCAATGTGATTACCGCCGATGCGTTGGAAGAGGCAACTGACCGTGTGATCGGTGGTCCGCGTCGTTCCAGCAAGGTGATCTCGGAGAAGGAAAAGAAGGTCACCGCCTATCATGAGGGTGGGCATACGCTTGCTGCGTGGGCGTTGAAGAATATTGATCGCGTGTACAAGGTCACGATCCTCGCCCGCGGCCGTACGGGTGGTCATGCGATGACCGCCCAAGAGGACGATAAGGGCATGTACAACCGCGACGAGCTGTATGCGCGCTTGGTGTTTGCCATGGGTGGTCGTGCTGCCGAAGAGTTGGTTTTCGGCGAGCCGACGACTGGCGCGAGCGCGGATATTGAGATGGCAACCAAGATTGCTAAGTCGATGCTGGTCGAGTACGGCATGTCGCCGTCGCTAGGTATGGTGAAGTATGGCGCTGAGCAGGGCGATCCTTTCTCCGGTCGCGCGGGTCAGGGCTCGTTGGAGTACTCGCCTGAGACTGCGGCGTTGATTGACCGCGAGATGAAGTATTTGCTGGATAAGGCGCATGCTGAGGCCTACAATATTTTGGCTGAGTACCGCGATTACTTGGATAAGTTGGCGGAGAAGTTGCTGGAGAAGGAGACGTTGCGTCGCCCTGATCTTGAGGCGCTTTTCGACGGCATCACACCGCGCCCGGTCGGCGAAGTGTTCCCGGGGCAAGAGGATCGTTTCCCTCGCCAAGCAGGCCGTGAGCCAGTAAAGACCCCCACCGAGTTGGCCCTAGAGCGCGGTGAGGAACCACCGAAGCCGTTTAGCCTTGTGGAGGCGTCGAAGGCTGCGCGTGCTAAGCGCCAGGCTGAACTTGAGGCTGCAAAGAATGCCCCAGTTTCCCCAAGTGTGCAGGGGAATCCGGTGGATGCGACTGTGCCTGGGGATGCTGCCAAGAATCCGAATCAGCAGCGCTACGGTGGTACGCCACCGCCTGCGGGTTGGGTTGTGCCAGGGGATAAGCCTGTGGCTAATCCTTATGCGCTTGGCCAGCAGCCACCTGCTTCTCATGGTGTAGTGCCTCCTGCGGCACCTGCACCGGGTGTGCCTGTACACACGCAGTTCCCGCCTCACGGCGCACCGCAGCCACCGGCAGAAAGGCCATTCGCCCAGCCCCAGCAGCCACATGCTGCTCAGGCTGAGCCACGGGATGCGGATGGTGCTGGTGCGAGTGTGGATAAGGGATGGGCGATCCCCACCACTACTCAGCAGGTGCCTACGCCACCTGTTGAGCCTGAGCAGCCGCAGGATGTGCATCCTGGGGTGAGTGCGTATGGTTCCGGTGATCTCGTGGTGCCTGCTGAACCGGAGGAAGAGATTGGTTTCCGCCTGCCGGAAAATGAGCGCACGGAAAACCCTTGGTCGGATGAACCTCAGCCTGCTGTCACTGAGGAACCTGCCGTATCCCATAGTGGTTTCGGTGGCACTGAGCTTAAGCCTGTGGATGCTGGTAATGATCCACTGCGCCCATCGGTGCCTTTGCCTTCCGATAGTGAAACTGTGTCCTTGGGCCGCCACCGCGCACCGAAGGAAGAAGAGCAAGCACAGCGTCAAGCGTTGTGGGCGTTGGTGGAGCAAAAGCGTACGAGCGGCCAAGAATTGAAGCCGGAAGATACCGCCACCTTCAGCCGGATCACCGATGAAGAAGTCGAAGCAGCGAAGAAGGCAGTGGCGAGCGAAGAAAGTTTCAGTGCTGAATTCTTCCGCCGCGAATGGGCGTCGCGGCACGCGGATTCCGCCGATGCTGATGACACCCCACGTGGTGGCGCACCTGGCTACCTTAATCCAGATCGTTCCGTCACCGATGAAGGAGAGCGCTCCTAATATGTCTACTTTTGATCAGGCGCGCGCCGAAGCGGCAGTCCGTGAGCTGCTGCTTGCCGTCGGCGAAAATCCCGATCGGGAAGGTCTTGTCGAAACCCCGGCTCGAGTGGCTCGTGCTTTCCAAGAAATTTTTGCGGGCTTGCACACCGACCCCACCGAGGTGCTGAATAAAACGTTCAGCGAAGATCACCGCGAATTGGTGTTGGTGAAAGATATTCCGATCTATTCCACCTGCGAGCATCACTTGGTGCCGTTTTTCGGCAAGGCGCATATCGGCTACATTCCGGGTGCGTCGGGCAAAGTTACTGGTTTGTCTAAGCTTGCCCGGCTCGTCGATATGTTTGCGAAGCGACCCCAAGTGCAGGAGCGCTTGACCAGTCAGGTGGCAGATGCGCTCGTCGATAAGCTTGAAGCGCAATCCGTGATTGTCGTGATCGAATGTGAGCACCTGTGTATGGCCATGCGCGGCATCCGCAAGCCCGGCGCATCCACCACCACCTCAGCGGTGCGCGGCGGGTTCAAAACCAACGCCGCATCCCGCGCCGAAGCACTCAGCTTGATTCGGGGATAGCCAGTGCACACACATCAGCACCCGCTGTTTCGCACACGCAACCACACCCTGGTGATGGGGATTGTCAACATCACCGAAGATAGCTTCTCCGACGGCGGGCGCTACCTTGACCTCGACGCCGCGATCGCGCACGCACACGAGCTTATCGACGCCGGTGCCGACATCATCGACATCGGCGGCGAATCCACCCGGCCAGGCGCACAACGCGTCGACGAGGAGGTCGAGCTGCGCCGCGTGATTCCCGTTATCGAGGAGCTCAGCGCCTGTGGAATCACAACCAGCGTCGATACCATGCGTGCACGCGTAGCGGATCGTGCCGCCAATGCTGGTGTGGGGCTGATCAACGATGTGTCCGGCGGACTCGCCGACCCCGATATGCTCGGCGTGATGGCAAACATCGAGCTTCCCGTGTGCCTCATGCACTGGAAAACCGAACGCTTCGGGGACGCGGCAGGGGCCGCCCACGAAAGTGGAAACATTGTCAACGACGTGTATACCGGACTCGAAAAACTCGTCGATAGCGCTCTTGCTGCCGGGGTGAAGGAGGGCAACATCAGCCTAGATCCAGGACTCGGATTTGCGAAGACCGCCGAAAATAACTGGGCGCTGCTGAACGGCATCCCCACCTTCCACCAGCTGGGATACCCCCTCTTAATCGGGGCGTCACGCAAGCGCTTCATCAAAGAACTTGCCTGCGACATCGACGCCGCCACCGCCGCAGTCTCCGCGCTTTCTGCACACGCGGGTGCTTGGTGCGTGCGCGTGCACGACGTGGCCAGCACCGCTGCCGCCGTGAAAGTTGCCTACCGCTGGAACGAAGGGACATAAGCATGGCTGACCGCATTGAACTCAAAGGGCTCCACGGCTACGGCTACCACGGCGTTTTTGCGGATGAAAAGCGCCAGGGCCAAGACTTCAGCGTTGATCTGTGCTGCTGGCTCGACTTCAGCGCAGCAGTGGAGACTGACAATCTTGCACACACCGTTAACTATGCACAGCTTGCTGAAATCGCCTATCAGGTGCTCACCGGGCCCAGCTTCGATCTGATCGAAAAGGTAGCAGGAACCATCGCTGAGAACATCATGTGCGAATTCCCGCAACTGTTCGCAGTGGAAGTAACAGTGCATAAACCCAACGCACCAATTCCACGCACCTTCCACGACGTGGCTGTGGTTGCGCGCCGTTCGAGGGAACGCGGCAGGAAGGGATAACACATGGAAACAATCCGCGCAGTACTGTCCATCGGCTCAAATATGGAGGATCGCTATAAGCTCCTCGAAACAGTGTTTGAGCACTTTGCTGACGAAACCATTGCGCGCTCATCCGTGTACTCCACCCCGCCGTGGGGAGTGGTGGATCAAGACGAATTCCTCAACGCTGTGCTCATCGTCGAAGTACACTGCAGCCCCCTCGAACTGTTGCGCCGCGGCCAAGCGCTGGAGGATGCAGCAGATCGGGTGCGGGAACGCCGCTGGGGGCCACGCACCTTAGATGTCGATATTGTGCAGGTGACACAAGATGGGGTGGAGCTTGTTCAAGACGATCCCGAATTGATGCTGCCGCACCCGTGGGCGAAGTCTCGTGCGTTTGTTTTGGTACCGTGGCTTCAAGCGGATCCGAACGCGTGCCTTCGTGGGCTCAAAGTTGCGGATCTCGTGGCAGGACTCGATCCTGCCGACGTGGAATCTATCCAGGAGATTTAAACCGTGAAGCCAACACATCTCGCTGCACTGATCGGCATGGCCGGGTTTTGCGCAGCCGCCACATTCATTGTGGTGGCGCAAATGTATAGCTATTTCCCACCTGTGCCGACCTCAGTGGCCATCACCTTGTGGGCCATGGCGGGACTGTGCGCACTGTTGGCGGTTGTGGTCAAGGGCCGGATCAAAGATAACCGGATTGGTTTTGATAAAAGCCAGCTGGAACCAACCCGTGCCGCGAATTTTTTGGTCATGGGCAAAGCCAGCGCGTGGACTGGTGCTATTTTTGGTGGGGGGTACCTCGGTTTGGCTATCTACATCATTCCCCGCATCAGCATGCTCACCGCCGCCGGTGAGGATACGCCGAAAGTGATCGGCGCACTCCTCGGCGGATTTGCCCTGAGTGCTGCAGGATTGTGGTTGGAAAGAGCCTGCCAAGCCCCGCCACCGACGGACGCAGAATCTGCTTAGAATTTTCTTATGAGGTAAGTTGTAAGGCATGACTAGCAAAACCAACCGCGATCGGCAGCCCGGAAAGGTGACGCGCGACAGCAATCAATTTCTTGTTGTCGTGCTGATCTTGCTGGCTGTTATTGCCAGCGCCATGATGCTGATGTTCAGCTCAGTAGGCGCGATTAAGATCGCCATGTTGGTTGCGTTGTGGGCTGTGCTTTTAGGCGTGTTTGTGGCCTTCCGATACCAGCGTGATTTAGAAGTACAGCGCTCGATGTATCAGGCAAAGCTGGATCAGGCGGAAAAGCGCCACGCAACGCAGCGCATGATGCGCGAGACACAAATTCAGCAGGAAATTTCGACCCGCTCGAAGGAAATGTCCAACCAGGCCCTTGCGGATATCAGCGAGCAGCTCGCCCAGGTGCGCGGCCAGTTGGAGGCAATCACAGGCACTGTGTTCCCCGAGCACAGCCCCGTGTTGCGTGCTGAGGCGGTGCGGATTCGCGAGCTAGAGGATACCCAAGCACCGCCGAGCGCTATGCCGGTAGAAACCTTCGACCAAAGCTCGACTGGTTCTTTTGTGGCAACACCACAACCACCGCACACTCCCACCGCAACACCAGCACCAGCGCCAGCTCCGGAACCGATTGTGGAGCCGGTAGCGGAAAAGCCGGATTATTTTGATTATTCGGGCTACGGCGCAACTCATGCTCAGAGTGGATCTGATCAGGGGGCTGTTGCTTTTGAGCCGGAGTATTCGGATGCCCAGTATTCGGAACAGGATTTTTCCGAGTATTCGGATTCGCAGTATTCCGCCGAAGAGTATTCGCCCACGCAGCAGCCCACCACCACGTCTTATGAGTACGGCGGTTATAGCTACGACTCATACCCGGCACAGGAGGAGGCTTTGGCAGCCGATACCAGCTATGAGGCTGGTGATTCTTCCTACGCAGCTGACACTAGTGACTACTACTCCAGCTATCAGCAAGCCACAGAGCCGCAGGCTGAGCCGGACTACTCCGAGTATGCGTCGAGTTACAGCTACGATGACACAACACAATACTCAGACTATTCCAGCCTGGATGCTGCATATGATGATTCGGCTGATGTCGCAACCAATGATGAGCCGTACACCCCAACGTTTAACACTAGTAGCTTTGATGCGGTGAACTGGGTGGGTACTTCCGCTGAACCCCAGCCACTGGTGGGTGATTTTGAGCCGCAGCGTTCCTCGGTGTCGGAGGGTGCAGGATATGGTTCGAGTTTTGGGTATGGCACCTATTCTGGTGGTGGTTATACCCCTGCGCATTCTGCTGCATCCTCGGATTACGGCACGTCAGCGCCGCGGTCTTCGGGGGGTCGGCGTCGTAAAGAAGATCGGGTTGTCGAAACCCCGGTTCCACCTGTTCGGGAGGCGTCGCATGGTCGCCGTCGCCAGGATGATCAGACGGGTGGCTTGAGCGTTGCTGATTTGATGAAGAAACGACATAATGAGCGTTAACCCACCACAACTGAGGTTTTGTGTTGTTGGGCATTCGTTTCTCACCTCAGATTTGCTCCAAGCTGGCCATGTGCAGGTGACACTTAACGATGCGCCTGAGATGGTGATTCTGGGTGTGACTGATTCCGTGGTTGAGCAGCAGCTTGAAGCACTTGCGGATGTTCTGCGCCCAAATACTATTGTGCTCAATCATTGTCTGGCCTTAGCACCTGAGGTTTCTGGCTGTTTAGATATTGCGGTTTTGCCGCAGCAGCGCGGGTGTGCGGTGTGCACTTTTGATGAGCTTGGCGCGGTGGTTGCGGAGCTTTTACTTCAGCCGCTTGGTGTTCCCGTGACTCAGGTGGCTGCTGAGGATTGGCCGCAAACGCAGGCGTTAGTGGCATGGTGGCTGGTGTTTTCTGCGGTTGCGGATGAGCAGGCTCGTGGTTTGTGTGAGTTTTTTGCGCCTGCGTTGCGTGATGTGCGCACGATTGCGGCGGTTGAAAAGTTGATGGGTGGGGGAAAGTTGTATCGTTTAGGCGTGGATTTTCTTGATGGAGTGAGTGGTTAACACATTATGGCTTTTGAATTCGGTGTTGCTCAGGATTGTGATGTTGCTCGGGCGTCGATGATTGCTTCTGCTTTCCGTAAGCAGGGTAAACCTGTGGTGCTGGTGGTTGTGGGTGCTGGGGTGCATGCGGGGCATTGTGCGTTGATTCGTGCGGCGCGGCGTATTCCTGGCAGTGTGGTTATTGTTGCCGCCCACGATTCGGTTGCGCAGCACGATGTGGCTGCTGAGCGTGTCGACGCCGTCGCTAGGTACAGCGATCACTCCTTGTGGCCGCATGGTTTACGCGGTGGTGTGATGGTGAACGATAACGGGATGGAAGACCCTGAGTTGCTTAGGGTGGATGCGAGTCGGATTCTTGCGCTTGTGGGTGCGATTGGTCCTTCTGATCTGGTGTTGGGGGAGAAGGATTATGAGCTGTTGGTGAATGTGCAGCAGGCGGTGACTGATTTGCACATTCCTGTCACGATTCATTCGGTGCCCACGGTACGTATGCCAGATGGTGTGGCGATTTCGCTGCGTAACACGATGATTCCTGTGGAGTATAGGGAGCAGGCGTTGGCGCTTGCTGCCGCTGTGACCGCCGGGGCTCATGCTGCGGAGGCTGGCCAGGAGGCTGTGTGCGCGGTGGTGCGTGAGGTGTTGCAGGCTAGTGGTGTGGTACCTGATTTTGTGAAGGTGACCGCATTGAATTTGGGCCCTGCCCCTCAGGTGGGCGACGCCCGCCTGTTTGCAGGCATCACCTTAGGTGGCGTGCGCCTGACTGATAATGTCGGATTACCACTTGGAATTGGTTTTAAGAATATTGAAAACCCCAGCGCCTAAAGCGTGCTCTGTTGCGAACGTGTAGTTCGTAGCGGTGTGGTAACTAGCGTGTAGCGCTTGGGTGAGGATCGCGTAGCGCTTTTCATCGCCAGTGATGTTATCTTTGGAGTAGCACCCAGCAACCCGGTTGCACGCGTTACATAGAAAGATGCCTGCCGTGATTCTGAGCAGTTGATCAGGGCGTTGCTGTTACAAGGCATGTCTTGCTGCGACATTATTGCCTGAACTCGCGCATCACGTTGTGACGGAGTCTTGTGGCAGAATAACGGAGCACGCGGTGTTCTTCTCATGGTAGTTTTCTTTGTCAAAATCCATTCTGAGTAAGAACCCCGCGTGCTTTCGTTGACGTTCCACCCACAAAACCCCCAAAACCACAGGTCAGCGTTTCATGCGCATTTCCTCGGTGAGAAATCCTCAATGGGTGTTAAAGGAACGGCGAGTTATTGGTGGGGGTGAATGTGGATTGTTGCGGTGGTGTATCTTGCTTAGCAGCTTTGTTCGCAACCATGCGCGTCGCAGTGCTGAGTATGGCGCCGACCAATATGCTGGCGAACGAGACGGTGGCGATCCAAATAGTATCTGTGCCTGTATGCGCCTGATATGCGGTGATAGCACCACTAGTGAACCAAAGGGTGGCAAGCCTCCAATGAAGTTTCGACCCGGCACATGGGTCGAGTGGATGCGCCTCGTCATGTGGCATCGTGGCTTCCGGGGGATACTTCCAAGTCGAATTTCTTTCCATGCTCTTGCGAGTCTTTGTTGCCTGCACTGCGGATATTATCGTAAGAGCGAAAAAGACCAGCCAAGGATGCTGAATGATAAATTCTTCCATCTTTACTCGCGTTTCGAAGGGCTAGTTGTTGGTGAGCGATCTTTTTTGACATGGTCGAAATAGAGCAGGTGCATGATTAGCAGCGCTGCCATGGAGATGAGGAACGACCAAAGTCCAAATGTGATCGCAAAACCTGTGTGGAGAATTATGCCTATGATAAACAAAATTTTCTTGAATTGTGATCTGAATAGACAGCCTATGCCTAAGACAAATTCCACAATCAACACGAGATAAGTCGCGAATTGACCGAGATATGGTAAACCAAAAATCCACAGCAATGGCGTTGCGATAAAGCTAGGCGGTCCGAATGTAGGATCGGAAATCCAGTACCATACGCCAGTGCCGTTGAGCCATTCTGGGACAACGAACTTTCCTACCGCTGCATGGAAATACACAACGAAACCCTGAACCATAAACAAGATGATGGCAGCCCACCACAATGACAAACGAAAAACGGGGAGAGGCTTGTTGGGTGGGTGGTTATGCCAATGGGTTAATCTCGTATCACCGAAATGAAAAAGTATGAAGATGAGCGCGAGAGCTTGGGCAATATGATCACCGCCGTCAACAATTGGAGATTGGGAAGCAAAGCTCCACTGGAACCAGAAGTGTATCCAGCTCACAATGCCTGGCAGCACGCCAGACATGACAGCGATCAAAATAATGAAAGTGAACACGTATGATAGCGTCCAATTTGGTGCGAGTGCGCAATAGAGCCCAACTCGTGAAAAAGAGCCTTCGCAGACTGCACCGTGTGGAGCCGATTCGGAAGAAAAGAACAAGGCGTCACGGGGAGTAAGAATAAAAGTGAGAAAAGTGCCGAAGCCAAGAAGCGAACGAGCAATTCCAGCTAAACGACGGTGAGGGTTTGCCTCCATCATGATCGTGCCGACAGTCGCGAGAAACTCACCAAAAGATCGACGTCGCGTAATTACTGAATTCATTTCTTCTCCGAGTGGCAAACGGCGTTCAACTTAACTACTTGACCAGGCATTCCATCGCGTAGGTTTCTATAAGCCCACGGCACTGGCTCCGACTTTGTCATCACAATATCGCCACAAATCTGAGGATTTGTTGTGGGATTATCGATGGTTATCGAGGGAGACTCGGGAACGCACTTTTCAAAATGCGTAACGTTGTCGCATTCTTTCCAATTCTGTTCAGGGATGAGGTTGGTGAGTAATTCTGTATCCACTTCGGTAAGCCGCGCACTTCTATTGAGGCCGAAAAAATACTGCAAAGACAAATTGGGCCCACGCGCTATGGGTTCCCAAGTGTCTGTTTCGGGAACGCGGACAAAACCGATAGTGCGTTTTTCACGCGGAGATTTAGTAAAAAACGCCCAACCTTGAACCGTGAAAGTACGAACAGCAAGGACTTTGGATCGCGCCTTAGATCCGTAAAGCTCCGAAGCTGGAAGCCACGCCCACATCTGAACTATGATCACAGTGGCAATAGTGATGAAAGCAATGATGGGGGTAGCCTTCAGCTTCGTTGCTGAAGGATCATACTCGAATCTTGTCATCACGAATGGCCTTCATAACATCAACAACAACCGTTTCTTGTGATGCTGCATTTGCATCAAAGCGCCCGCGTGTACGCCACTTCGTAAGCCAGTGCACCACGAAAACAGCTGAAGCTGCTGTAACAACGACACCAGCGTTCAGAAACGCAACCTTGTGAACCGTGACTGCCGTTGTCGCTACGCAAACGATGACTATGCCACAACCAGACGGTGATGTATTAACTGAGGCTTGAGCAATTTCGGGATACTTGTAATCCGCGTAACGTGCGACAATCTCACTCATATCGTCAAGGCCTTGATGAACTTCAATCGGGTCATCGCTCTTCACACGGCGAATCGAAGCGGTCAGGTCATCCTTGTAAAGTTCCTTGAGCTCACCAATTGCTTGATCGACTTCATGTGCAAAATCTGCTTCGGTGATATGTGCTGGTAAGAGCACTTTGGAACCCATTCTTTCGGCTACAGGACCGGTGCTGAAAACTAAACCTTTGAGAATATCGTCATCGGTTGCTTTGGTGCTCGGATCTGCATCGGCTGAAATGTCCATGAGCGAAAGACGGTGACTTTGCGCCTGTGCGACGGGAACAAAGCCTCCGGAGAACACAACGGTGCTCATAACCACTGCCATAATCACCTTCAGTGATCGAGCAAGGATTTTCCGGTATGTGTCTTGGGAGCGTTGGAAGATTAAAGATTCCATTTTTATCTCCTCCAATGGAAAATAATGATTAAAAAAGGATGGAAGTTGAATGAGCGTTCAGGAGCTGGCTTTGGTGGGGTTTTCTGAACGGTCATTTGTGCCACAAGCGTGTACTTGCGACCGTAAAAACAAACAGGAAAAGTAAAAATGAGTGTTATGCGTTTCGATGTGAATATAGGCTGAAGGGGGAGTATATGGAAGAATAGACTTCCAAAATTCGATTCCAAAAGAGAAAAACCTCGAAAGTTCTTCACTGGAAATTAGCAAACAGCGCGCTTGGATAGCGTGTGTTGCAACCCCTTTGCCCCAAAAGCAAGCATTTTTGGCGCAAAGGGGATTTGGTAAGAGGAAAGCGAGGATGACGCTTTAGTGCGTAGTGAAGCGATTGGTTTTACTCTCGCGCATGCACGCTATCGATAATATTGGTAACTAAGGTTTCTTGGACTGCTTGATTGTCCTTACTTCCCCAATATTTAAGGGCAACAACGGCAGGGTATCGATAGCGGAATCGGTATGGAGCAGTCCGATAAGTAAACGGCAAGCAGAGTATAACGATTCCACAAATTGGAGGGAAATACATTTGTGGATCAGCTTGAGCCTGGTGTGTAAATTCCGTGGTGATAGTAGTGACTTTTTCAAGTCCTTGGCTTACAACCACAGGGTCTGAATCGCGCAATTGCTTCAGGGCTGGTTGCAGGGAGTCAGAATGTATTCGTGTTAACTCAGCAACGATTTCTTCGACTTCCTGGTCGTAGACCATACGATCCACGCTTGGCGGTAGTGCGAGCGGTATTCCTATGTTTTCCGCTAACGGGCCGGTGCCAAACATCAAAGCTTTAATCAGATCTGCGTCAGAAATGGGTTGTTGCTGCTCCATCGAATGTAGCGGTGTGTTGTGCTCTTTGTATTGAGGTTTTCTCACCGGGGAAATGCGTTTGAAACGCTGACCTGTGGTTTTGGGGGTTTTGTGGGTGTGTCGTAACGAAAGCACGCGGGGTTCTTACTCAGAATGGTTTTTGATACAGGAAAATCAAACTGAAAGGAACTCCCGCGTGCTTCGCTATTCTGCCACACTTGACGTCCCAATTTCCACTGCACGTACCATCAGCGCTTGGCTTCAAGCTCATCGCCGTCGACATGACCTTCGCCCCCATCAACGTGCCACAACGTGTTGGGAGCAAGCAATTATGCTTCTACGCTGGCTTTATGAAGCAACAAGTATCGCTACTATTGCTCGTGATGCTCGTGTTTCACAAGCCACAGGCTACCGCTACATCCATGAAGCACTCAGGGTTGTTTCCGCCAAATCTCCCACCCTCATCGACGCACTACGCCATGCCAAGGACGCCAATAATCTTTTCGTCTGCCTTGACGGAACACTCATCCGAACAGACCGCGTAGCGAGAAAGAACCCGAAAAACCGTCACGATCTGTGGTATTCCGGAAAACATAAGGCATTTGGTGGCAATGTACAGGTGCTCACTGACGAGAGTGGGTACCCACTATGGGTATCCTCAGTATCTCCTGGATCAACCCACGACATCACAGCAGCGCGTGAGCATGTTCTTGATGCAATAAGCACTGTTGATATTTGCGTTCTTGCCGACAAAGGCTACATTGGTGCAGGTCACAACGTACACACACCGATCAGAGGAAGGAATCTGGCAGATGACGAATACGAGTACAACCGTCGTCTTAACGGTTTGCGAGCACCATCAGAACGAGCAAACGCCATGCTCAAACAACTCAAAGCACTACGGCGTGTAACACTATGCCCTAAAACCATTACAGCCATCGCAAAAACTGCTTTAGTCGTCCTACACCTAGCCCGCAAAATACTCTGGTGAGAAAACCTCATTGTGAAGAAGTTTGAGCATTGGTGATCTGAATGGTGCCGAAAACGGTTGCAAAAGCCAGCAATGTTAAACCAATTAGTTTGAAACGGGAATGGATGGAATTTGCCCGCATTGTTGGGTTCTGTGATGACATTGGTGAATCCTTTTCTCGCAGGATAAAACGAATGAATGGGGAGAAAATGAAGAATCACCTGTATTAATGAATTTCCGGCAACTCTTCATCTAAGCCATGTCGATTGAACGCCAGTGACCATTGCGCATATGCTCTCCGCGAGTGGGATCGCTATCAAAGTAATGAATTTGCCCCTAGGGTAACAATAAATATCGGCGGGTGCAATTGTTTATGCGACACTTAATTGATTTAGATATTAGCTTGAAATGTAAGATGTCTGACGTAAATTGGCAACTATATTGCGGATAATTGTTGCAATAGGTGGCAAAGATTTTGGGTTATAATGTTTGAATTTTGGCAGTGTGTCGCTGGGTCGGTTGAGGATTCTGTGTGAATCCATTGATGAAGATGGCGTGGTCAGGGGAGGATGTTTGCTAGTGAAAAAATTGTAGAGAGGCTGGTATTATTTTACTTTTTCGAATGTAGTAGCGAAAGTGTGGGAAACCCCGCCAGCGCATTTTTTGATAAGTTTCTGGCGGGAATGTTTCTGGTGAAAAATTTTTATGCTCGTGGCACCACGATGGGGCGGCCGGTTTCAGGATCATCCACCAAACGGCAATCGAGGCGATACACGTCCTTCAATAATTCCTCGGTGACTACCTCCGATACCTTGCCGTGGCGAATAATCTGCCCATCTTTCATCACCACCAAATTCGTGGCATAGCGAAACGCCAACGTTAGTTCATGGAGCACCATCACCACCGTTGCCCCCGACTGCTGGAGATCACGGGCTAAGTTCAACACCTCAACCTGGTGGGTGATATCCAAATACGTGGTGGGCTCATCAAGAAGAACCACCGGCGTATCCTGCGCCAACACCATAGCCAACCACACGCGCTGACGCTGACCACCAGAAAGCTCATCAATGCGCTTATCAGCAATATCGGCCACATTCGCGCGCGCCATCGCCGAAGCAACCGCAACCTCATCAGCGCGAGTCCACCGGCCCAAAATATCCTGATGCGGATAGCGGCCACGAGCAATCAAGTCATAGACCACAATCCCATCGGGGGCAGTCGGCGACTGCGGCAACAAACCCAACCGGCGCGCAATCTGCTTCGGATGCAACTGCCTAATATCCTCACCCTGAAGCAACACCGTCCCCTGCGAAGGCAACACCCGTGCCAGCGCACGCAACAACGTTGACTTACCGCACGCATTCGGGCCCACAATAATCGTCAACTCACCCGTGGGAATCGCAAGCGAAATATCCTCCAAAATAGTCCGCTGCGCACTATAACCCACCTTCAACCCCAGCGCCTGCAGCGCCGGAACATCCACAGACGAGTTGGATTCGACGTCGATACGCGAAATAGACTGCTTGGACACTGATTAACTCTCTTTCCGCTGCTTGCGCAACAACCACACCAAATAAATACCGCCCAAAAGCCCCGTGACCACACCCACAGGAAGCTGCACTGGGGCCAACGCACGCTGCGCAATCACATCAGAGGCCACAACTAAGGCAGCACCCATCAACGCCGCAGAACCCATACCCACCCCAGAGACCTTCGCCACACGCCGCGCCAACTGCGGGGCCGCCAACGCCACAAACGCAATCGGGCCAGCAATCGCCACAGACAACGCCGTGAGCAAAACACCCACCCCAATCAACTCAGCCCGACGCCGCTCAACACGAACACCCAAACCCACAGCCACATCATCGCCACTAGTCATCACAGCCAACGGACGCGACAACAACAACGCACAAGGAATCACACACACCACCACAGCAACCGCAACCCCAGCCTCCGACCAGGTAGTGGCATTAAAAGAACCCGCCAACCACTGGGCAGCAGTCTGCGCATTCGACAACTCCGCACCCACAATCAACAACGCATTCAGTGCCTGCAAAATTGATGCCACACCAATACCGACGAGCACCAAACGCACCGCCGAAATCTTACGATTATTCAACGCCAAGGCATACACCACAACCGCAGTGATCACACCGCCAACAACCGCGCCAATAGCAATCTGCCACGGCGAACCGCCAAGAAGAATAATCGTGGTAACAGCACCCGACGCCGAACCCGTAGTAAAACCAATAATGTCCGGGCTGCCCAAAGAATTCGCCGAAAGCTGCTGGAAAATACAGCCCGACACACCCAAACACGCACCCACGCACAACGCCGCCGCCACACGCGGCAAACGCTGCTGCTGAACAAAAAACTGGCCCAAAGGATCAGAACCCACACCAAACAAATGAGCAACCGCCTCAGCAGCCGACATGGGATAATCGCCGATCAACAGTGCCGATGTACCAATACCGAGACACGCCACAATCAAAATCAGCCCCACCACCGCAGCACGCCGCTGCACCCGCACACCTGGGAGCACGGTGACAAAACGGTGAGCAAGCAACGGATGGACTTGTGCCTGCTCATCGGCGGCAGGCACGGGCGTGTGCGAAGCACAGGAAGCTGTGGATAAATGCTGTTTAGTCATGCAAAGGTCTCAAGATTCTTCCGGCGAACAATAGCAATAAACACAGGGCCACCAATCAGCGCCGACATGATGCCTGTTTGAATCTCCATCGGCATCACCACAAGGCGGGCGGCAATATCAGCGCTGAGCAAAAAGATCGGCGCCACCACCACACACGCGGGAATCACCAAGCGCTGATCCGTACCCACCAACATGCGCGCCACATACGGCACAGCCAAACCCACAAACATGATCGGCCCCACCGCCGCAGTCGCAGCACCACACAACAAAGTGACAGCCACCACCACCATGACGCGAGTCGTGCCCACACGAACCCCCAACGCCTTACCCGTATCGTCGCCCAAAGCCAAGGCATTCAGCGCAGGAGTGGCTAAAAAGGCCAACACTAAACCCACCACCATAAATAGCCCCACGGTCGCCAACACCGACCAGCCACGACCCTCCACCGAGCCGGAAGCCCAGTAGCGAAACTCGTTAAAAGCATTCTGGTTAGACAACAAAATTGCCTGCACAAGTGCCGAAATTGCCATCGATAGTGCCACACCAGCCAACGTTAAACGCGCCGGTGTCACGCCACGGCGACCCGCGCCACCCAAGGCGTAGACCGCAACGGAAGCAACCACCGCACCAGCAATCGCCCACCACACATAGGAGGCGATACCGAACTGGCCGAAAAATGCCACCGCAGCCACCACCGCCAGCGCCGAGCCGGCATTAATGCCCAAGATGCCAGGATCAGCCAACGGATTGCGCGTCAACCCCTGCATCAAGGCACCAGCCACACCCAAGCTTGCGCCCACCACCATCACCACAACAGTGCGGGGCAAACGCTGATCGATAACCACCACGTGGCTTTCATGAGCACCCTCGCCTTGAAGGGTCGCAAGAACCTCCGCGAGTGGGATGTTGTTAGAGCCAAACATCAACGATGCGGCCATACATAACGCCAGCAGCCCCACCGTAACAATGAGTGAGGCTGCACGAAGCCTAAAAAGTCGCATGAAATAAATCAGTTCGTCCCATTGCGGCGCGCGATCAGCATCCACGCATTAATGGCGGTCATACCCACCAGCAAAATGGCACCGCCAACAAACAAACCAATATAAGGGGCTTGGCTGGCAGGCGCAGCTTGAGCCTGCGTATCAGCCGTTTGCTTCACATTCTTATTAAAAATGCCGTTATGTTCAGGGATTGTCGCATCCGATGCTTGGGCAAAACCGCCAGCCTTGGCAGCCTTATCATCCAACTTGCCGCCACTTGCCGATCCACCAGAAGCACCGGTGGAACCACTCGTAGAACCGCCACCGCCACTGCTACTTGCACCGGCGACAGCAGCGGACGCTGGATCGTTCTCAAAATCCTCGTCCTCATCCTGGCTGGTGGAATCAGACACCGCCTGGCGTCCCGCACGCACCGAACGCTGGGTGTTGCCACCAGTGCGGCTGGACTCACTGTTAGTCTGAGCCCCTGTACCACCAGTGCTGGTGTTAGTGGTGGAGTCTTGGTTACCGGAATCACCAGAACCGGAACCGGAACCGGAATCGGCAGCAATCACGGTGAAGTTCGAATTCCCACGGTTGGTGTAGCCCTCAGTGCCGACTACTTGGCCATCTCTGATGAGTTCCTTGGTAGCCAAATAACGCAGGTGGTGCTGGCCAGGGGAGAGGTCGCAGGGGATTTCGACTGAACCGGAGGCGGTGCCCCCGGAGTCGACCCTAGCGGTAGCCACCACGCCCTGGCCTTGGATGGAGGTATCACCATCACTGGAAAGCCCATCATCAATCTTGACGTTGACAGTTTCACCGGCAGGGAAACCATGCACGCTAAAGCTTAAGGTTTCACATTGCTTCACGGTGGATGGTGAGACTGAGGAGGATGTCCCCGGCGTATCGCTACCGGCACCGCCTGGAGGCAGGGCGAAAACGGGGGCGGCACCTAAAAGAGCTACCCCGGCGACAGCACTAACTGCGCAGATTTTCACGCAGCCACCGAAACCTTGTGGGGATAATACGCGTTGAGCAGACATGAGGAACTACAAACCTTTCGCACAATCACCGCTCGTTCACCGCGGCGATAAGTATTAATAGAGAAGATTGAAATAGTGTCGGTGCTAACCGTGGAGGCGGTAGCACTAGGGGGAAATGAAGAAATCAGAAACACGCGAGTCAAAGGGTGAACCGCGCCTTTAACCGGTGCGGGTTCACAAGGACACACACTGCTTTCCCCATGAACCCAAAGACCTGCGTTTAGCTCGCCTTCCTGCGGATAATGGAAATACCGCCAGCGGTCAGCGCGGGAATTGCCACGCCCAGCGCGATCAGTAGCCAGTCCACTGGGCTCATCAACTGGGTCTGTGCCACAGGCATCACCGCCACCGGTTCTTCCTTCGCTACAGCCGGTGCTGGGGCAAACGTCTTCTTCGGACCCAGCACCAGATCAAGCCAGCCAGCAACCTCACCTGCCGGCGAAGTGGCCGCCACCGTGTATTCACCATTCGGCAAATCAGCCACATCGAGCTTTACTTCCCGCTTCTTATCCAGCTGCACCCAACCGGCAGGCACAGGATCGACTGAAGTATCGGAGGAATACACGTACAAAAAGACCCAGTCGCCGACCTTGCTCTTAGGCAAGCGCATCCGCAGCTGCTCATCTTTGAGCGAGCCGGTGGAATCAAAAGCATTTGTCTCATCCAACAAGTCGCGGTTTGTCACCGGTGCTTTCGGATCCTTCGTAGGTTTCGCCTGATACGTAGGTCCAGCAGCCACCGCACGCTGCACCCGCGGTTGGGCACCAGCGGCGCGAATCACAGGTCGCGATGCGCTCACCCGTGGGGCGCGCCGGGTGCGGGTGCGCTCCGTACGTGATGTGGTGGTGGATTCTTCCGCCTCATCCAGTGGGGTGGGTTCCGTGGTTTGTTTTTGGCTGCGCACAAACTTATCCAGCTCCACGATGGATTTATCTACCTGGGCAAGCCCATTGGCAACATGGCCTAAGCCCTGAGGTGCAGCGGATGTTGAGCTTGCGGCAGCGCTGGTAGTGCTGGTGGTGGTTGTTGTTTGGGTGCGGAAGGTCCAGTAGGTCCAGCCTAAAAGGGTGCCGGTGTGGCCTTCGTTGCCGTCCATGACCACGAGTTTGAGCAATCCGGCGGGGATGTGGTTGGAGGTGTCTACTTCCACTGATGCGTCTTTGTCGAGGCGGAACCAGGTGTCGCGCCAGGGGTAGCGGGGTGATCCGTCCTGAATATAGGTGGAGAGGAATACCCAGTCGCCTTCTTTGCGCCCCGGTACGGTGATTCGGGCTTTGCCCTGTGGTGTTTGTGTGACGCTGACGTTGCCTTTCACTGCATCGGTGAGGTTTTCGGTGTAGTGCAGTGGGTCGGGAACACCACCTGGGGCGTAGTCGCCGATGATGAAGCTGAGCTTGTGCCCAGATCGTGGGAGGGTGACGCGCACGTCGCCGTCTTGGAGGGAACCGGAGAGGACGCGGATGGTGTGTTCACCGGTGTTGAAGGGGGCTTTCGACCCGTTGGGCAGTGTGGTGGTTCCGTCCGGTAGTGGCATGTTGAAGGTGAAGTCGCCGGTGTTAGGGTCGGCTTGCACGATGGCCCAGATGGTTTGGTTGTCGGCAATGTCGGTGTTGAGGCGTTCGACTTTGCCTTCGTCGATCTTGATGGCTACTTTCGCCCCGCCGCTGTTCTCGTTACAGAACCCTTTGCCGGTGATGGTCAGGGTGTTGTCGGGGTTGGGGCGGTTTTTGACTTCCGCGGTTGGTGGGCTTTGGGAGGGGGTGCAGGTGATTTTTTCGGTTGCCGGGGGCTGGTATTCGACCCCGCCGACGATGAGGCGTTGGGTGAGTACGCTGCGTTGGGTGTCGCCGTCGACAAGCCCGGTAGCGAAGTTGAGGGTCAGTGATTGCCCAGCTTTTAAGGTGGTGGGCATGACAATCTCGGTGTCGAAGTTGCCCTGGGCGTCTGTGGTGAACAGGGCGTAGATGGTGGCGTCTTTTGTGCCGTTGCCGGGGTGGGTGAACACATCGTTGGTGTCGCCGGGTTTGCCGGTGTCGGCGGTGCCGCGGCGGTATTGGCGGGTGGACCCGTCGGCATCGAGGTAGTTGACTTTCACCGCGATGGTGGAGGCGGTTTTGGCGGCGTTGGTCCAGCCACTGCCTGTGACGTGGAGTTTGTCGCCGGCGTTGGTGTCGCGCTGCACGCGAAGCGTTGCCCCGTTGCTGTCGTGTTCAAGATAGGTGACATCGGCGCTGCGCAGGATGGACATGGGCGTGACGACGTCGAGACGCTCCGCCTCGTGTCGTTGCTCATCGGCTGCGAACGGGGTTGTTTCGCGTGGCGACGCCGCCACCGATGTCACAGGGTGCGCTACCTGTGGCGAGCTTATAGGTGCAGCAGGTGCTTCGGCAGTTTCGCTGACTTGTGCGGGCAGCCCTGCTGCGGTGAAATCGTCGGGGACTGCGGTGGCGGAGATGCCAAAGAGGGTGAAGGGGGTCAGTGTGGCGGTGACGCTGAGCAGCGCTATGGCGCTAAGGCGGGGTGTGCGTTGTGGTGTTGGGGTGTTCATGTGCACGAGTAGTCCTTAGAAACGAAAAGATGCGGCAACAGACAGTGCTGGTTGGTGCAAGCAGCGGGTTAGACGAGGTTTTTCTCGATGTCGTCGATAATGCGGTGCATCAAAAGGGGCCCGCCAGTGGAGGTCCACACCGAACCATCGACGGGGATGATGTGTTGGCTTTGGAAGGCTACGAGATCGGTGAAACCGGGAAGCTTTTTCGCCTGCTCAATAGCTTTGACTGCGGCCTCGTGGTCAGCATCGCCGCCAGCTTGCTGGTTGCTCACCGAGGAACCGCCGAGGGTGCCGAAGAACATGTAGTCAGCATCCAGATCTTTCAAGTTTTCCAAGCTTACGGGCTCAGAGTGGCCGCGGCCGCGACGATCTTGGGAGGCAGGCCGCTTAAGTCCAACGTCTAAAAGTGCGCGCCCTGCGGGAAGCTCGTTGAGAATCAGCGAGCCGTTGGTGCCCTGCCAGCGCACGACGGAAAAGGTCGAGTCTTTGTAATCGCCCAGTTTCTTCGACACTTCTTCGGCGTGCTTGGCGTAGTTGGCGATAATTTTTTCGCCCTCCTCCTTCTTGTTCACAGCATCGGCGGTTAGGCGTAGGTTGTCTTTCCAATCCCCACCCGCATAGCCGGTATACACCACTGGGGCGATGGCGCGTAGTGCCTCCAGCACGGGTGGGTTGTTGTTTACACTGGTGCCGTCGACCAAAATGAGGTCGGGTTTGGCCGCGCCGATTACCTCAAAGTTGGGTTGGGCCACGGAACCAAAGATAGGAATGTCGTGGCCTGCTTCTTTCAGATAGTTGGGGATGTCTTGCTGGCCGCGGCCAGCAACAGCACCGATTGGGGTGAGGCCAAGGGCGAGGACACCGTCGAGGGTGGGTTCAGAAAGGGTGACAATTCTTTCTGGTGTGGCCGGCACTTCGACGTCGTTGTCTTCAATATCTTTCACAATGCGGGTGGCGCCATCCCCGGTGGTTTGGGTGGAGGGGGTGTTTGTACAGGCAACCAGTGAGCTTGCGCCAATGGTGGTGATCATCGTGGCGGAAAGAATTTTCAGAAACGATCGGCGGTTCAGTGACATGCGGTGTCCTTTCACTGTCGATGAGGCAGAGGAAATGGGGGCTAAAAATTGGGAATTAGTGGAAAAGTAATGAAAATGTCGTTATCTAAAGTATCTAATATGAAGCAAGGCTTCAGTAAAGGGGGTGCTGGGAAGCTGGGGGAGCGTGCTGGGAAGGGGGCGTAGAGGGAAGGTTCACCTTGAGGGGGTAAAAGCGCCGAAACATCCTGCCCCGCTTGCAGGGGGAAACTGCTGGTCACACAGCCGCAGGGATGCTGGGTTGTGAAACACTTGTTTCTTAAAATCTGCAAGAGGGGAGGATGTTGGTCACTATCTCATAAGGGGGAACACTTCTTCACTGAGCATTGCTGGGAGAAAAGTTCATGTTCCCGGATTCTCATGAAGGGGAGGTCACAGCGATGAACTCTGGTGGCATATCCCCTTCATGAAAGAGGTGGGGCTTTTATCCCAGTGCGCCACGCAGTGGAGCAGGTACCAGGTGAGCTGGGATGAGACCGAACTTCACCAGTGCTGCTGCAACTGCGCCCAGCACGCCCAAGATGCCGACGGCACCGAGGACACCGAGCAATATCTTGCCAACGTTGCCGAGGTTGCCCACGCTAGAGCCACCAGTGTTGTCTGCTGGAGGCAGGTTCTTTAGCTGGAAGCGGGAGATGGTGTCGACGTTGATGTCGCCTTCCTTCTCCGCTGCCTTGTTCACGGCATAAACTGCACCATTAGCACCCACGGAGATGTGGTTTGCGAACTTACCTGCTGGCAGGTTCGCAACAACCTTCAGCTCTGCTGGGTCGATCACGGTGACGGTGCCTGCACCACGGTTGGTGATGTACACACGCTTGTCACGTGGGTTGTAGTGAGCGTTCAAGGCCAATGCGCCGGTGGGGATTTCCTTCACAAACGCGCCGGTCTCAGAGTTGATCACCACGGTGTTGCCGGAATCTTGGCTTGCAATGAACAGGTTCTTGGTTGCTGGATCGTAGGCGATACCGGAAGCGGCAGCGACCTTATCAGCAGGCAGGTCGATAACAGTTGCCTTCTCGGTGGTGAGATCAACACGCACTGCCTTTGGCTTGCCACGGGAGGTGGTAAACAGCAGGTTCTGTTCTGGCAAGTATTCGATCGACATTGGGGTTGGGAAGTCGCCCAAGTCGATCTGGCCGGCACGCTTGCCGCCTTCCTTGCTCAGGTCGAAGATGTCGATGGTGTTACCACCAGCAGCGGTGACATAGGCCTTACCGGTGCGCTCATCAATAACGATGTCGCGTGGGTGGTTGGTTTCGCCCTTGTCGAAGTGCTTGACCAAGGAAAGGTCGGACTGCTTGTACACACTGACGGTGTCGTGGCGAGTGTTGGTGATCCACACCAGCTCGCGCTTGTTGTCCAAGCCGATGCCGTAGGCAGCCATGACGCCATCCTTGCCGTCGGAGCCCAGGTCCTTGTTCTCAGCGATGGTTTCCAGGGTGTCTGCGTTGAGCTTCATCAAGGTGGAGGAAGAGGTACGCACAGCCTGGGTGACGAACAGAAGGCCCTTGTCGCTGTTGACTGCCGACTGGTACAAACCGGCTGGAACCTTGCGGGTGATCACGCTGTAGGCGTCTTCACCGACAGCGTCGGTGGAAGCGTTGACCTTGCTGTTAGTCTTTGCGGTGACTGGTGCGGTGTCGCCAACAACGTAGGTGAAGAAGACCTGGCCGCCGAATGGGGCATTGGCAGGAACCTTCACACCTTCAATAACAACCTTGCCGTCAACTTCGGTTGCTGCCTGTGCTTCAGAAAGCCAGTTCGCACCTTCGGTACCCACACCGGTGACCTTTGCTCCTACTGGGAGGTGAGCCACAGACAGAGTGGAGGTGGATCCGGCAGCAGCGTTGTTGGAAACGGTGGCTGCTGGTTCGGTGGTGAAGGTGGTGTTGAGGTTTTCCTTGGTGGTGTGCACGGTGATGGTGTGCTGGCCTGGACGCAGGCCTGCGCCCGGGACCACGAAGGAAGCACTCGCAGTGCCGTCTTCTTTAACCTTGACTGCACGGTCGCGCAGTGGCTTGAGTACTTGATCGCCCAGCTTGGCTGCAACGGTTTCACCAGGGGTGAAGCCAGTTACATTCGTGTTGACGACGATGTCGCCAGCCTTGCCGAAACGACCATCGTTTGGCAGCACGTTAGGCTCAGCGCTTGCCTTTGGCTCAGCTACGGTTCCTGCTGGAATGCAAGGATGAGCTGGGTCGTGGAGAACCTTGACCAGGATGGGGCGGGAGATACCTGGGCCACCGTCGTTGCCGGCAACGAAGGTGATCACGTGGTTGCCATCGCCGAGATCACTTGGTAGTACTACCTTCACTTCGAAGGCACCGTCTTTAACCTGAGAGCCTGGTAGGTGCAGGGTGGTTGCGCCACCTTCGAAGGCCAAGCCGGAACCGGCGGACTGATCTTCAGGCCACTTGTTGTCGTTCTGGTTGATCTTGATTCCGATGAAGCCACCGTCTGCTGGGCGGGCTTCGAAGCCGGTGCCCTTGATGGTGACTACACCACCAGGTACGACGGATTCTTCAACAATTGTCAGCTCACCGGCACCAATGCCCTTACGAACTTGTGGTTCCTTGACACACTGAACTTGGTGGGCCAGTGCTGGGGAGGCGGTGACTACTCCGAGGCCACCGGTGATCAATGCTACGGACATCATGCCTGCAAGGGCACGCTGTACTGCGTAGGTCTTCTTCATCTTCTACAGTGTCTTTCTGTGCACTTAGGGGGAGAATTTGACTATTAACCTCATCCTTGGGTGGTGAGGTGAAAGCGTAGGTTGGCGCTTTTAAAAGTGAGGGGGAAGGGATAACCCCTGACACATTGGAGTGAGAGCAACGAGCGCCTCTTTAAAAACGCACGAGCCTTACCCTAGATGAAGTACGCCTAAGGAAACAATGATTAGCCTTGCCTGAATAGCAATGTTTATACATGCTGAAAAATTTGTCCGACCATCAAACCAAAGGTGGAGGGGAATTAACACGATATGTGCAGGGATAATCCCGAACTTTGGTTGTTGATCAATCTGTACTCGCCTTGACGCTTGTCTAATTGTGGCGCTAGTCACGGGGTGGCGATTTGCTAAGGAAATTACCCCCGCTACGAGCAGGCGTCGCACAGGTAATGTGAAGGAAAGTATAAGAAAATATTGAAATATCCTCGGCTTTTTCCACCTGTGCATAAATAAAACCCGCTGCACTGTGGTATTTCCGCAGATGCAACGGGGGTGGTTTCTTGGAAAACTAGCTAGTGTCATCCAAGGGGTGCGACCTTGGTGCCCAGAGCACGACCACGAGGGCGAATGGCCAGCACAAACCTAGGTGAGAAGAATGTGGGCGCACGCGCGCATCACTGGCTTTTAAGGGGGAGCGCAGAAGAAGTCCCACGCTCCTTGACGCTACTGCCGCTTCAGTACAGCCGGCAGCAGGTAGGTGGGAATTACACCCATAGTTACTAACGCTGCGTCGATCGCGCCCAGCACACCGAGGATGCCCACAGTAGCGAGAATGTTGATCAGTGGTTTATGCCACTTCTGCTTGCCTTCGCCCAGCGAGCTACCGAAAGCATCAGGTGTCGTGCTGGTAGGTGTAGAAGTTTCTGGCAGGATGTGCATGTGTATGCGTGCGAAGCGGTACACCTAGTCGATAGAGCCTTGGCCTTACTTCTGTGCTGCCTTGTTCACTGCAAACACCTCGCCTTGAGGGTCAATGGAGATGTGGTTTGGCAGCGTGCCAGCCCGCAGGTTGGCTTTGAGTTCTAAGGTGGCGGGGTCGATCACGCTGATCGTGTCCGATCCGCGGTTGGCCACGTAGATGAGCTTGCCCGGCAGGGAGAGGGTGTGCTTGGTCGCTGAGTTGGGGTAGTCCGGTGTCGGCGGTTTGGTCATCAGCCCAGTTGGGTGTGCCTTTGTTGATCTTAAAGGCAAGGAAGCCGTCGGTGGGGCGTTGGTCGAATCCAGTTCCATTGATGGTGACAACCCCGCTTGGTTTGACGTTAACTTCGGGTGTTATGAGTTAGCCGTTGGCGGCTGGCGCGGTGATTGCTGGTGCGCAGGTATCTTGTGCCAGTGCTGGTGGTGTGGGGGTGGACAGTTCTGCGGAGATGAGTGCGGTGGCGATCAGGAAGGTGCCGCGTCGTGGGGTGGTCATAGTGTTGGTGCCCTTTCTGTGGGGTTGGGGTTTCTCAAGGGGATAGGTTGTGGTGGCAGGTAGTGCATGTGTGCCGGTGGAGGAGCGTGTGTTCCGGTGACGTTGTGTTCCGGAGACGTTGTGTGCCGGTGACGTTGTGTGAAGTGTTTTCCACGGGTGTGACAACAGTGAGATCTTGGTGGTGCGGGTGTCACTGCTGAATGGTTGTCATTGATCACAGTGCCTGTGTCCACAAGGTGAAAGTGGGGGAGGGTGATGCACCTTGGTTGCAGAGTGGGGTATCACGGTGGGGGGGAGCATGTTTGCGCTTTAGTGCTGCTCTTGCCCCTGTAAGCCGTATGGGTTTGAGGATAAAACAGCTATCGTGGGGGAAATCATGGTTAGGCTAACCTTGCGAGTATCGGCGTTCAGGGGCTAAGGTTGCTTCCGGAATTATCCACCGAAAGAATGAAGTTTATTCCACTGTTCTATGCAGTGCTTTTGCCCGCCTTTTGGCTAAATCTGAAGAAAATACACAAATAATGCCCATCAAATTGTGACGCTCAACAAGGGGTGGCAAAGGTGCTACTTGTCTTACCCCCGCAGTGGTGGATCGCGTCGCCTGCGCTAGTGAGGGGCTTGTGTTTTTCCTCGAGCGGGTGGAGGTGATTGTCGTTGGATTTCCCATTATTTTTCCTGCATATAGTAAAGAAAGCGCCGCAACAATGTCTGACAGTTCGAATGTGCCGCAGCCTGAGGTGTCTCATACCGACTCTGATGAAGCACCAGGGAGTTATTCCCGCCATGTGATTGTGACGGGGGCAAAAGGCGGGATTGGTCGCGCCTGTGTGCGCCAGCTTGAACAGGCCGGTTACCTGGTTACTGGGTGGGATTTGCCGGAGCTTGATGTTACGGATGCAGCCCGTGTTGCGCAGCTGTGTGATCAAGCGGAGCGGGAGAAAGGCCCGCTGTGGGGTTTGGTGCACTGCGCTGGTGTGATGGTGGCCGATTATGCAGTTGAGAAGAGTTTGATTGCGCAAAATTGCAATAAAAATTCCCGCATAGATACTCGCAGAGATACGCGGGATGTCGCGGATGCTGATGTGAGCGCTTCCACTACTGGGGTGGAATTGGATGCGGCGTGGCGGAATATGCGCACGAATTTCTTTGGTGTGGTCACGGTGTGTTCGCAGGTGGCTGCGCGTTTGTGTGCCCGTAAGGCTGGGTCGATTGTGGTGGTGGCGTCGAATGCTGGTTCCACGCCGCGGGTGGGCATGGCTAGTTATGGGGCGTCGAAAGCTGCGGCGTTGTCCTGGGTGCAGACATTGGGTTTGGAGTGTGCCTCAAGTGGGGTGCGCTGTAATACGGTGTCGCCGGGTTCGACTGATACGCCGATGCTGCGTGGCATGTGGCCTTCAGGTGAGGATCGGAGTGCGGCGGTTGTGGCGGGTTCTCCTGAGGATTTTCGGTTGGGTATTCCGCTGCGCAAGCTGGCGACTGCTGATGATGTGGCTCGTGTGTGCCTGTTTTTATTGGGACAGCAGGCGGGGCATGTGACGATGCAGGATCTCAAAGTGGATGGTGGTGCAACGTTTTAGTGCGTGGGATTGACCTGACTGTGTTCGTAATGGTTGTTGAAGGAGACTTGTAATGGCGATTCCTGCGATTGCCCCCTATGAAATTCCTCGTGTTGAGGCCTCGGGTGCGGCGGCGTGGAGTGTGGATGTGTCGCGTTCTGCGCTGCTGATTCACGATATGCAGAATTATTTTGTGCGCGCGTATCGTGTGTCCGATGAGCCGGTGCGTTCGGCGGTGGCGAATATGCGCATGATGGTTGAACGGGCGCGGGCGCTGGGTGTTCCGGTGTTGTATTCTGCGCAGCCGGTCGCCCAGCATGCGTATCGACGCGGGCTTCTACGCGACGTGTGGGGTGAAGGTATGCAGCGGGCTGAGGATGCAGAGATTATTGCTGAGCTTGCTCCCGCCGAGTGCGATGTGGTGTTGACCAAGTGGCGCTATTCGGCTTTTGAACGCACTGATTTAGAACAGGTGTTAAAGGTTGCTGGCCGCGATCAGTTGGTGATTACTGGCGTGTATGGGCACATGGGGTGCATGGTCACGGCGGTGGATGCGTTTATGAAGGATATTCAGCCGTTTTTTGTTGTTGATGCGATTGCTGATTTTTCCGCTGAAGAGCACGAGATGGCTGCACGCTGGGTGGCGAAACGCGCAGGCTGTGTGGTGTCTTCGGCACAAGTTGTGGAGTCGTGGGATCGGGCGCACACAGCTGGGGGAGATGAGTAGTGGCTGATCATAGTTTTATTTTCACCGGCCCGAACTATACGGTGGCTGCAACGGGGGTGGCTGAAACGTTTGGTTCTTTCGCCCAGGCTGTTGTTGCGAATAAGGAAGGTGCCGTGGTTGTGGGTGCGTTGCCGTTTCATGCCCACGATAACCCGAGGTTTTTCCGCCCCGATGATTTCAGGTGCTGTGAGTCGATTGATGAGGTTGTGTTAGCGGTAGCACGCACACCTGTGCCGCAGGTGATCAACTGTGAGGCGCTACCGAGTCGGGCTGAGCATTGTTTGAAGGTGGCGCAGATGATTGCGCTGATTAATGCGTCTGAGGTGGATAAGATTGTGCTCAGTCGCGCGGAGCGTTTCCGGCTTGCTGCACCGGTGAAACCGGAGCGGATTTTGGCGGGGTTTTTATCCGCCGCCGCGAAAGATACTGTTGCGCAGAACTGGGCTGATGCAGAGGCGCACAAGAATGCGCATGTGGATTGGGTGCTGGCGGATGGTGCTGCTGATGAACAGTCGCAGGTGGTGTCGCAAGGTTTTGGCTATGTGCTTGAGTTGGAGTCTGAAGCCTGTGGTGAAGTGGGGGAGCAGAAGGCGTTTTTCGTAGGCCCAAGCCCCGAGGTGCTCATTGAGAAGCGCGGACGGGTGATTCGTTCCTTCCCGCTGGCAGGTACCACTAGGCGTAGTACTGATCCTGAGGTTGATCAGCACCGTGCGCAGCAGCTGCAGCACAGTGTGAAGAATTTACATGAGCACAAGTTTGTCACTGATGGCATTAAGAGCGTTTTGTCGCCGTTGTGCAGTGAGCTTCATGTTCCTCAGCGACCGGTGTTGATGCATACGTCCCACACCTGGCATTTGGGTACCCCGATTTCTGGGGTGTTGCGTGAGGATGTGGATATTTCAGTTTTAGAGTTAGCACAGCTTTTGCACCCGACGGCGGCGGTGAATGGTTTCCCTGAACGCTTGGTGGCGGAGATTTTGGCGGAGATTGAACCCGAGCGTGGTTTTTATGCCGGTGCGGTGGGCTTTTCCGATGAGAATGGGGATGGTGAATTTCGTGTCGCTATCCGTAGTGCTTATGTGTGCGGCTCCACTGTGATTGCCCGTGCGGGTGGTGGGTTGGTGCATAATTCGCGCCCGAGTGAGGAGTTGGCAGAAACCGATACGAAGCTAGGCCCGATCCGTTCGGTGTTGGGGTTGGGGCGCAATGATTTCCATGATGATTTCGACCCCCTCACCTTTGATTCGACTGCTGTTGATGTGTTTATTCCCGCTTGCATGAAGGATGCAGCTGTGGGTGCTGAAAGAAAGTGTTAACAAGTGCTCTACCCCGATGATGTGTGCGCTGATTACCTGGCGCGTGGACTGTGGACAACTGAGACTTTTGCTGAGTTTTTTGATGTCTGCTCCGATAGATATTCCACCCACACTGCGCTTGTGGGTCACGATCTTGCCGGCACACCTGTGCGTTTGAGCTATACGCAGCTTGCCGACGCCGCCACCGCCGCCGCGATCCTGTTGCGCGAGAAGGGTGTGCAGCAAGGCGACTATGTGTTGGTGCAGTTGCCCAATGTGGTCGAGTTTGTTGTGGTGATTGGTGCATTGTGGAAACTCGGTGCACGACCGGTGATGTGTTTGCCTGCGCACCGGAAGGCGGAATTGTCGCATTTTGCACAGCAATCTAAGGCCCGCATGTTCATTACCTGCCACACGTGGGCGGGCTGTGATCATGCGGCGCTTGCTGCTGAGATCGCCTCCCAGGTTGAAGGTGTAGAGGTGCTGGTGCTGAAATCGGTAGGAGACCTTCAACCAGCTGATCAACCAACGAACACGACGCTAACTCCTGCTAACGTGTCGGCTTTCGATGTGGCCTTTTTACAAGTATCGGGTGGCACTACGGGCATTCCGAAGCTGATCCCACGCTCGCATGCGGATTATTTGTATTCGGTGCGAGAATCTGCGAAGATTTGCCAGCTTGATACTCAGACGAAATTTCTCGTGGTGCTGCCGGTTTCTCATAACTTCACCATGAGTTCGCCTGGAATTTTGGGGGTGTTCTATTCCGGTGGCACGGTGGTGTTGAATGCTGATCCTTCGCCGTCGACAAGCTTCGAGCTGATAGCCAGCGAACGCATCACCATGGCCGCACTCGTGCCACCGCTTGTTAATGCGTGGCTGATGGTGGCTAAGATGCGCACCCCAGATTTGAGCAGCCTGAGAATGCTGCAGGTCGGTGGGGCGAAACTGACCGAGCAGCTTGCGCGCCGGGTGCAGCCGGAATTGGGCTGTCGACTGCAGCAGGTCTTTGGCATGGCTGAAGGGCTGGTGTGCTATACCCGCCCGGAGGATTCCGAGGAGCTGGTGGTTTCTACTCAGGGGCGGCCGATTTCGGCCGATGATGAGATTCGTATCGTTGACGATCATGACCAGCCAGTGCCCCTTGGGCAGCGCGGGCATTTGCTCACCCGCGGGCCGTACACCATCAGGGGCTATTTCGCGGGGGCCGCACCGCACTCTTTTACTGAGGATGGGTTTTATCGCACCGGCGATATTGTGCGCCAACTCGATTCCGGCCATCTTATTGTCGAAGGGCGCGATAAGGATCAGATTAACCGCGGCGGGGAGAAGATTTCTGCAGAAGAGATTGAAGATCACCTCATCGCCCACCCCGATGTTTTCGACGCCGCTGTAGTCGGTGTTCCGGATGAAACGCTGGGGGAGAAATGCTGCGCCTGGATTGTGGTCACTCATCACGACGATACTGCTTCCGCCAAGGAATTGGGGCATAGGCTGCGGCAGCATTTACGCGCCCGGGGTGTGGCGGAGTTTAAGATCCCCGACTTTTTCCAGGTGGTCACTGCTTTCCCCGTGACGGGCGTGGGCAAGACCAGCCGCAAGCAGTTGCGGGCGTTGCTAAAAGATCACTCCAGCACCTAAGTAATTCACACCCATTCTCATTCCCCTTATCACAGGGCACCGCAAAGCTGGTGGCCTGTCTGACACAGACAACTACGACAAGAAAGTGACACAACGATGACTGAAGAGAAAATCCTCAACGATGTTGCCGAGATTTTAGAAACCACCCCTGATGCGCTTGATGTTTCTGCCCCCATCGCCGACCAGGGTTTAGATTCTTTGCGCCTGATCATGATCGTGGAGAAGTGGCGTGCTGAAGGCATTGAGGTGGATTTCCACGACATCTTAGCCTGCAGCACCTTAAACGAGTGGCGTGATGTTGTAGGCGCGCAAAGCTAGACTGCTTGCCGCGCACGCACCCACAGTGCGATGGCTGCGTGCGCGGTGCTGGCGTCGTCACGTATAAGTGTGGGCGCACCCAGCATCGCGGTGGGGGTAGGGGAACGATTCGTGTGATCGACACAGTGAAGAAGATCGAAAGAAACAATGTATGCACCTGATTTTGAGGTAGTGCGGATGCTTAGCGAGCACCCCGACCCGGCGCATGTGTGGGACACCCTTGTTGCTGAGGGCACCCCGCTTATCGATGCCGACTCGACCCGCATGACCTTCCTCATAGAATCCACCGCACCCGCAGTGCACCTGTGGATCAACCGACTCACCGACAAGGAGCGGCACGATCTTGGGGTCATGCAGCACGTGCCGGGGTTGCCGTATTGGGTGAAAACAGTTGCGATCCCCCCTGACCTTATCGCCTCCTACTGTTTCCGGCTCACCGACAGCACCCACCGACCACCCGGGCACAACACTTTCCCGCATCTGCGCGACCCGCATGCCCGCTTCGGCGCGGTGGTCACCGACGAGGATCACCGCCTGGGCACCAGCCTGATCTTGGGTGCGAATGCGGCGGTGGGGCAGGAGTGGCGTGCACTCAACCCGCAGATCCCGCCGCGGGTTCAACGCGGTGCGGTGGCGGTGGGGCACGAAGTTGTACCCAGCTACTTTTTTGCCCCGGCCGTGCCGATGCGCAACGTGCCTGTGCTGGTGCTTCTCGACGCCGACATCTGGTTCGAACGCATGCATCTCGACCAAGCACTCGACTTGGCTATCTCCCAAGGCCGGGTGCCCCCAGTGGCAGTGGTGGGCATTGGTTTCCACAACTCGCAGCAGCGCGCCCGCCTGCTGAACCCTTCCGCAACCAGCATGGGTGTAGTGCTCGATGGCTTATTTGAGTGGGCTCAGACTTCGGCTGTACGCCTTGGTGTGGAAGTTGATTGCGAGCAGGTGGTGATTGCTGGTCAAAGTTTGGGCGGGTTGGCAGCACTGAATGCCGCCATGGCCGAGCCTAGGCGCTTCCGATTTGTGATTGCCTCCTCCCCATCACTGTGGTGGCACCCAGGAAAAAGCCCCAGCCCAAAGGATCTGATCACGCAATCTCAACCGTGGTTTGTTGAAAAAGTAGCCCACACCAAATCCCACAGCGCGGACGCACACAACCACGAAGCAGAACACGACGGTGGGACAACTGACACGCCCACTGCGCCCAACCAGGAAGATATGCGGGAGAAATATATCAGTTATACGCTGCGCACTCCCAGGAAAGCAGCATGGGCAAGCCCAGAAATTAACCAACAAGCACAGCTGCCACCAGCCTATTTAAGCGTCGGCATTCGCGAAGGACTCAGTGTTGCCCACATGCACGGCTTGCAAAGAGCCATGAATTCTATTGGGTGGGCCAACACCTTAGATGTTGCCGATGGCGGGCACGATCTTGCCTGGTGGCGCGAAGCCCTGATTACTCACCTCGGACATGCCTTAAGGCACATACCGAATGCGGAAGTGAACTTCCTCATCCACCAATTCAGTATCGAAGAATCCAGCACCGAATAATTCACACCACAAACCCCCACTCAGCACCACGTGGGAAAACCCACACACACAAAAGGGAGAGACCAATGACCACCCCACGCAAAAAATATCGCCTGCACCCTGGCCAGCGCAGCATGTGGCTTGCGCACCAACTCAACCCCAACTCCAGCGCCTACCACTGCGCCGAACTCATCGAATTTGAGCCCCAAACCCCCATCGACCTCGACCTTCTCGAAAATACGATCCGTCGCTGCCTCGAAGAAATCACAGTCTTTCACCTCGACTACAACGACGCCGAAACCGCCACCTACTACCCCAACCACACTAAAGAACTGCTCATCCACCGCCACCACCTACCTTCAGCCAGTGGTGAAAACCGCCGCGAAACCATCATGGAATGGGCAGAACACGCCATCGGGGCTGCACACTACCCGCAGCTGCGCGGCCGGGCACTGACCGAACACCACCTGATCACCACCGGCGATGGGCACCAGTTCTGGCTCGCCCGCTTCCACCACATCACCGGCGACGGCTTCGCCTTCAACTCCCTGATCACCTGGATCGCGAACTGCTACACCGCCGAACACACCGGACGCCACCACCCCGACACCACCCTCGTATGGGACTACTTCAACACCCGCACAGCAACCACCACCAACACTGAGCACGAAACCTGGTGGGCCAGCAACCCACCCGCACCCGCACCCGCAAGCATCCTCACCACCCCCGCCGCCGACGAAACCCCAGTACAGGCACGGATCAGGCTCAGCAAACAACAGCGCGCCGGGCTGCGCGGGCATACAGAATTCGGCATCATTGTCGCCGCCGTCGCACGCTATATCGCGGGAATTACCGCCGCCGAAATCGGCGAACACATCACCCTAGGCCTGCCATTGATGAACCGGCCACTCGGCGCGAAAACCACCGAACTTGCCCCACTGGTCAGCGTGGCACCACTTGCCATCCCCGTAGGGGCTGGCCCAGAAACCGTTGCCGACATCATGGGCACCGTACGCCAATACACAAGCGTGGGGGTGGAAAAACTACGCGAAATCCTCGGGCTGACCAACCCCACCACACCCTTAACAGGGCCACATATCAACTTCCGCCCCTTCAACCCCACCTTCCGCTTCGGCGATACCCAGGCGATCCTGCATACCATCAGCGTAGGCCCCATCCACGATGTGGAATTTATCTTCCAATCCCAACCCACCGGAGAACTCGACATCATCCTGCTCGCCCGCGGCAGCAACCACCGTGAAGAAATCACCCACCACGCTCAACGCATTGCACACATCCTCAGCCAAATCGCTGCACCCGGCCAGAAACAACTCCCAACCCGCCCCCAAGGCTTGGGTGAGAAAACACACCCCATGTGGGAAGAGGTCGACATCATCCTCGACGCCGAACACGAGCAGCTCAATAACCTCAACAGCACCAAGCAGCCTTTAGCGCATACCAGCCTGAAAGAGCTCATCAACGCAACCCAGGCCACCACAGCAGCCGACCACCCCGCCGTGAAATGGCGCGGACGCTGGTACACCCACGCCGAACTTGACGCCCACACCAACACCTTCCGCACCCTCCTTGCCCCCTACACCATCGGACCCGGCACAATCGTCGCAGTAGAAATTCCCCGCAGCTTAAGCTTTATCGCCGCAATCAAAGCAATCGCCGAAACCGGGGCAGCATTTTGCCCCATTGACCCCGACCTGCCCGATAGCAGGCGCGACTACATGCGTGAAGCAAGCCAGGCAACCATCCTGATCACCGCTGATCACAATGACACCGACGTCGATACGCACTGGGAGGCAACCCCGCTTACCACCGGCCGTCACACCGACCCCACCACCGCCTACGTGCTGTTTACCTCCGGCTCCACCGGAAAATCCAAAGCAACCGCCGTACCCACCGCAGGCATTGTCAACCGACTGGAGTGGATGTGCCACTACTACCAGATCACCCCAAAAGACACCCTGATCCACAAAACCCCCTCCAGCTTCGACGTATCCGTCTGGGAATACCTGCTCATCCACACCCACGCAATCCCCACAGTGATCGCCGAAGCCGGCGCCCACAAAGACCCCGACACCCTCCTTGGCCTGCTTGAGGATGTCACCATCGCCCACTTCGTGCCCAGCGCACTCAAAACCTTCTTCATCGCCCACCCCTACCCCCACCTACCCACACTGCGCGCGATCATCACCTCCGGCGAAGCACTCGACATCGAACTTGCCCAACGCACCCGCAGAGCACTTGGCGTGGAAGTACACAACCTCTACGGGCCCACCGAAGCAGCCATCGACGTCACCGCCCGCACCATCACCGACACCGACACCGAAGTGCCCATCGGACAACCCGTATGGAACACCCAGATCGAAATCCTCGACACCTTCGGCAAACGCACACCCACACGCCACCCCGGCACCCTCTATATCGGGGGCATCCAAGTCGGACTCGGCTACCTCGGCCAAGAAGAACTCACCAGCCAACGCTTTCAACACGGCTACTACAACACCGGCGACATCGCCTACTGGGACCACGGCGAAATCCACTACATCGGACGCAAAGACGGGCAAATCAAACTCCGCGGCCAACGCCTCGAACTCGGCGAAATCGAAACCTGCCTCGCCACCTACCCCGGCATCGGGCAGGTCGCGGTCGCAGTCAAAGAGCGCGCCGGGCACCCGGTGATTGTTGCCTACCGCGTGGGCGGGGATGAAATTGATGAGCAGGAGATTGTTCGTTTCCTGCGCTCCCAGTTGCCGGAGTATATGGTGCCAAGCGCGGTGATGGTGCTTGAGAGTTTGCCGGTGACGATCAACGGCAAGCTTGATGCGAGCGCGTTGCCGACCCCAGAGTTTGGTGCGGATCAAAAGCGTAGCGATGCATTACTGCTGACTGAAACTCAACAGCAGGTCATGGCAGCTTTTAGTGCTGTGATTGGGGTTGAGGTGGTGGATGCTCACGCGAACTTCTTTAGTTTGGGCGGCAATTCCTTGCTGGTGGTGCAGTTGCGTCAGCATCTGGCTGATGCGGGGTATCACTGCACGGTAGGTGATATTTTTGCCCACCCCACGCCGAGTGGGTTGGCTGAGATTATTGAACGCAACGCACAGCAGCTGCCAACTGCGGATTCCGCTATGCGCGCTGAGTTCGGCGCGGGCTTTGCTGAGTGCGTGACTTTTGCTGCACCTCGTGCTGATGCGGACTGTGGCCCAGATATTTTCTGCCTGTACCCGGCTGGTGGGTTGAGTTGGGCGTATACGTCGCTGTTGCCCCATGTGGAATCTGGCCGTGGGGTGTTTGGGATTCAGGCTCCGGGGTTGAATGATTTTTCTGCCCGCGCTGCGAGTATTGCGGATGCTGCGCGCAGTGCGGTTGAGCAGATTATTCAGATGTGTGCGCGTGACGACGCCGGCCAGCGCAGCGTGGATGTGATCGGCTGGTCTGTGGGCGGGGTTGTGGCCCAGGAAGTGGCGTGCCAACTCGTGGAGCGCGGCATAACTGTACGCACTGTGGTGCTGCTTGATGCCTACCCTGCTGAGGTGTGGAAGGATCTTCCGGCACCGACCGATGAGCAGCTGTGGCAGGGTATTGCTGCGATGGCGGGCTTGAAGGATGTGGTGGCTGAAGATGAGGTGTTAGCTGCGCTGCGCTTAAGCCCTGGTGTGTTTTCGGCGCTGACGGATGAGCAGTTGCTGCGGATTCAGCAGATGATTAAGCATAATGCGGCGCTGATGCGTAGTCACTGCACTCGCTATCTTGATCTTGAGGTGTGGCACTTTCTAGCGCAGGCGGATGTTGCCGATCGTGATCGCCGAATTACCCCTGCGGCGTGGGTGCCGAATGTGCGCACGTTGCGTACACGGAGCTTCGATGTGAGCCATCCGGGTATGGTGAGTTCGGCGGTGTTGAAAGAAGTGGCCGAAATTATCCGATACCCCTGAATGGGTGTAGTTTTCACTTGGGGGTGAAGGGGGCACAGGTGTTCCTGTGCTCCCTTAGGGCAGGGAGTGTCTGTGCGAAAAAATTGGGTGTAGACAGGATGGTCAGCCTTGTATATAAAGGTTTATTTATGCATGGGAATTTTGTTGACACTCTCATGAAATGGGAGTGAATTTCATCTGTGTAGTTTTAGGTTTTTGCCCGCTGTGCAGCACTTAATGGAAAGTGGCATTCTTTTTCCCCAAGTTTTCAGGGTTAAAGATCCGTGTATAAAGTTTGGAATATTCTAAGTCTATGCCCGTGATCTGATGAGAGTTTTCTCCAGAGTGTGGATCTATTTTTAAGTTTTGTTCGATTATTTTTCGGCTAGTTTTCGCGAGACTCTTGGACTGTGCCTACCTGCTGAACTGGGGTTTTCGGTAACCGGGGTTAAATTTTCACGGTTTTGCATGCAAAAGGCCAGCTAGTAGCCAGATTTCTGCATTTTATAGAGATCTTAAAAAAGTATTGTGCAAAAATGAAGATGTTTTTATTTATCACTTCCCCTAGGGTTGGTTATGTCTATATCCATCTTTTATGAAGCCTTCGAGAGCCTTAGGGGAAATGAGTTCCCTTAAACCTTTCCGGCGGATGAGGGAAAATGAAAACCATTATTTCTAAATTTTCGTGTGGGGGTGTGTGCTGATGAACCCTCTACGTTCTGTTTTGCGTAAGGGCCTGACCGTTCTTGTCGCCACTACTCTTCTGGGCACCAGCGTTGCTGTCGCCCCGCAGGTTTTTGCTCAAGGTGTCGATCGCACTGATGAGTACGGAACGAGCCTCGAAGTTATTGGAGGTAATCCTCCAGCGAACTTAAGTGAAACTCAGCACTTGGGGAAGCCACTGATGGCTGGTGAGACTTTCAGGCTGAAGTTCAATTGGAGTGCGAATGGCAAAACTAAGCCTAAGAAGGGTGATGTGCTCGCTGTTCAGTTGCCAGCATGGATGGATCCACCCCTTGGTTCCTTCAGTGCGGATAGATTCACCGATTGCCAAGTAACCCCAACAAAGCTGCTGACGTGTGAACTCACCCAGCTTGCCGAAGATGCCAATGAAGGCACTGTTGGTGGCTATTTCGGCTTTGATGTCAAGGCACTTGCTGCCGAAGTGTCCAACGAGGATAAAGATAAGATCAAGTTCGGTGGCCAAACCATCCACGCGTATCAGTATCTGACAGGCGATAACGCTGGCACTATTGGCAAAAAAGAAGCTCCTACTGAGCTATCCCACGAGAAAATTGCTGCGAAGACAGTTAAAGCGGGTAAGCCAAAGCATTTGGGTTACCGAGTTGTGAATGGAGAAAAATTCGCCCTGCTGCGCTGGGATATCAATACCACGGTGATTGATGATAGTGCAGGTGGTCGCCTTGAGATCACCGATGCGCTGGAGCCGGTGACGATCACTGATCCTGATACTGGAAAAGAAATTAAAATCCCCCAGTATGTTGCACCAGCAAGCGCTGCGGTTTTACAGGTCGTACGTCGTGATGCTGAAAGCGTGAATAGTGGCACTTGGTCTACCCGGGATGACAAGCTGTGTGCTGCCACCGGTTATGGCGATAAAGCGCAAAAGGTGAAGTGTGCAGAAGTTGTCGCTCGAACTGACAAGGCCTCCACCTCGCTGATCCTCACACCTGGTGTGCGCGAGACTGTTGATATCGAAGGTTTCGATATGGGGCCTACTGCCTTTACTAAGTCCACGACGGCAAAGATCACGGTTAATAATGTGGAAACTGGTTCCGCTTACCGTATTGCGTTTTACACCTTGGTTCCCACCGATAACCTGCCAGAAAACAAAGGTACTGTGGCAAACCCAAAGGCACGAAACACCGCTGAAGTAAACGGTATGCCTTATTCCTCCGGTGACGTTGAGGTACACACAGATGTATTCGGCGCCTCCTGGGGTGATCTGGATAGCCAAAAAATTGTGGTGAAGAAGCAGATCGACAAGCCTGCGGGTGCAGAGGAACCAGATAAAACTGAGTTCACTGTGACTGCCACCCAAGAAGGCAAGACTTTTGAAAACTGCACCATTAGCGAAGCTACGCAGTGCGAGTTTATCGTTGCTAAAGACAAGCCTTTCGTTCTTACTGAATCCCCAGTGACGGGTTCGAAGTTCGCGTGGGAGAGCACTTTTGAGCAGCCTGCCAGCCAGACCGATAAGAAGACCCCAACCCCCACTTTTGAGCCGGGCAAGGCAACACTTATCCCAGCTGGTGGTGAGGTGTACACCCTTATTCTGAAAAATAGTTACAAGTCTGCAGCCTCCAAGCTGAAGGTGAATAAGAAGGTTGCACTAGCCGAAGGCGCTGATCCTGCACAGGCGGCAGAATTGGACAAGTCTGCAGCTGATGCGAACTTTAGCTTCACCTACTCCTGCACCGCACCGGGCAAAGATGCAGTGAGCAACGATGAAGGCCAGCCACTATCTGTGACTGTTGCCAACGCTGGTGAAACCAAGGCAATCCCAGAAGGCGCAACCTGTGAATTCACCGAAGTGGGAAATACTGTTGCAGGCTTCGCGCACGAAAAGATGACTGTCGCAGTCGGCGATCCAAGCAAGGGGCTGACGGCTACTGTGAAGGAAGGTTCGACCAATACCTTCACCGTCACCGGTGTACCGCAGTCCGATGAGCCACTTGAGCTCACCGTCACCAACACCTACAGCAAAGATGCAGGCGCATTCACGCTGAGCAAAAAGTTCGAAGGCATCGACGCCAAGGATGCGAAGCTTGTGGCCAAGACTTTCAACTTCACCTACACCTGTGGTGATGCCTTGAAGGATGAACCATTGGCAATTGTTGCCAAGGATGGGCAGTGGCAGTCTGCTACCTCCAAGCCAGTGCCAACCGGCCAGGAGTGTGTGATTAAAGAAACCGCGCCTGAAGAAGTTGAAGGCTGGGTGTGGCTAGGTTCCAAGGGTGCTGATGGTGCTGTAGCAAAGGACACCACCATCACCGTTCCGGCAGCTAAGAAGGGCGAAGTAGCCCAGGTTGTATCCACCAACGTCTACGAGCGTGCCAAGACCACTTTCACCGTGGCGAAGAAGCTTGAAGGCGAAGCAAAGGATGATCCGAAGGTCACCGCGGCAAAGTTCGGTTTCACCTACACCTGTACCGTTGACGGCAAGGCAGTAGAGATTGCTGAGCCAAACTTTGAAATCACTGGTGCTGCTGAATGGACTAGCCCAGAGGTTCCGGTTGGTGCTGAGTGTGTTGTTGAAGAAACCAAGGCTGAGATCCCAGGATTTACCTGGGCGGAGAAGCCAGCCGCTGGCGCGAAGGTGACGAAGAGCATCAACGAGCTTGCTGTTGCTGATAATAAGGTTGAGTTCACCAACACTTACACCCGCGATACCGGTACTTTTACCCTTACTAAGAATTTTGAGGGTATCGATGCCAAGGATGCGAAGCTTGTGGCCAAGACTTTCAACTTCACCTACACCTGTGGTGATGCCTTGAAGGATGAAAAGCTCGTTATCGAAGCGAAGGATGGCGTCTGGGCATCTGCTACCTCCAAGCCAGTACCAACTGGCCAAGAGTGCACCATTACCGAAGCCGCGCCTGAAGAAATCGAAGGCTGGGTGTGGCTAGGTTCCAAGGGTGCTGATGGTGCTGTAGCAAAGGACACCACCATCACTGTTCCAGCAGGTACTAAGGATCAAGTCCAGGCAGTGACCGCAACGAACGTGTACGAGCGTGCTAAGACCACTTTCACTGTGGCGAAGAAGCTCGAAGGCGATGCCAAGGATCACGCAAAGGTCACTGCGGCAAAGTTCGGTTTCACTTACACCTGTACCGTTGACGGCAAGGCTGTAGAAATCGACAAGCCAAACTTTGAAATCACTGGTGCTAGTGAATGGACCAGCCCAGAGATTCCGGTTGGCGCTGAGTGTGTTGTTGAAGAAACCAAGGCTGAGATCCCAGGATTTATTTGGGCTGAAAAGCCAGCAGCTGGCGCGAAGGTGACGAAGACCATCAACGAGCTTGCTGTTGCTGATAACAAGGTTGAGTTCACTAACACCTACGCCCTTGACGCCCGCAGCGTGAAGATCAGCAAGAAGGTAGCTGTCGCACAACCTGAACCAGCCCAGGCTGACAACGAGTTCGTTGCCGAAGCAGCTGAGGTTGCAAAGGATAAGGACTTTAACTTCCGCGTTGTGTGTACTTCCGCACTCGTGGAAGAAAACAAGGTGGACAAGGAATTCACGCTGAAAGACGGCGCGACCGAAACCATCGAGAATGTGCCAGCAGACGCAGTCTGTGTGATCACTGAGAATGATCCAGCTGTCAAAGATGCTTCCCTGACCGTGAGCGCAGCTACTGGCGAAGTGGATAAGCTTGGCGAATCCACGGTTGTTGCTGAGGTTGAAAAGACTGAAGCTGCCACCAACGTTGAGGTTGTTAAGGATCTGAGGTTTGGCAAGAACAATGCTGAGGTCGCTGTCACAAACGCATACGCTGCGCACACCGGTACTTTGACTGTTGCAAAGCAGCTTGAAGGCACTGCTGCGAAGCATCCTGTTGCCCAGAATGCACAGTTCGATGTGACTGTTATCTGCGCACAGGATGGTACGGAGTACCTGAACAAGGATGTGAAGGTTTCGGCGAAGAAGAACTTTGTGTTCAAGGGTATCCGCCCTCATTCCGAGTGCACCGTTGCTGAAAAGCTTGACGACGCCGCCATCGCTGAACTGGAAAAGCAGGGTCTGCGTGTGAACAAGGAAGCATCTGCGAAGGTTTCGGAAATCCCAGCCGTGACCAAGGATCAGCCGAATGCTGTTGTCACTGTGACGAATACAATTGATGAGCTTGGTAAGATCTCTGTGACCAAGGTTTTGGCTGGCTTGACCGGCGAAAACCAAGGTAAGGACCGCGAATTCACCATTACCGCCACCTGGAAGGAAGGCGAAGGTGACGCTGCTGTTGAGAAGACTCAGGAGCTTAAGGTGCGTGCCGGCGAGACGAACATCGAACTTCCAGCGCTGCCAGTAGGTACCGAGGTTACTTTGGTGGAAACCATGCCGGAAGATAGTGCTCTTGCAGCATGGAAGACCCCGGAGTACTTCGGTGAGAAGGTTACCGATAGCGGTGCGAACAAGGCAGTTGTCGTTGTTACACCAGACACTTTCGGTGAGGCACTTGCCGTGACCGTACGAAACACCGCGAACCCACCAGCATGGTGGTTGCTCATTGGTCTCGTGCCAGTGCTGGGCACGCTTGTCGCCGCATTTGCACCGAAGATGCCACCGGCTCCAGCGACGCCGGTAGCTCCACAAGCACCTCAGGGTGCTGGTCAGGTAGCACCGCAGGCTCCTCAGGGTGCTGGTCAGGTAGCACCGCAGGCACCATCGAAGGGCATTGCGAAGCAACCTACTCAGGCACCTTCGAAGGGTATCGCTAAGGGTGAGCAGGCGACGCCTGCTACTCAGGCGAAGTCGCAGCGTCAGCTGGCCCAGACCGGTGCGAGCGTACTAGCCGTGCTCCTTATCGGCCTTATTCTTGCTGTACTCGGCGTATTCCTGATTCGCCGGAAGAACAGCTAAAAGCTCCCACACCTGCATATTTTCATTCCCACGGCTTCGCTCCAAACCTCCACCAATAAGGGTGGGGGTACGGGGCAGGGGATGAAGGTGATGTGTGGTGTTGGGTCAAGCGCCCAGTGCGCACAAAGGGAAACGTTTTCTAAGAGAGAAACGTTGCACCTTTGTGTGTCGCTGGGCGCTTTTGTATGCCCTATGTATACAAATGAGCTGGGGGAATGTGGGAGAGGGGTGGCGGGGGAATGAAAGGGAGCGTCTAGGTGTTGTTCACGTGGTTGTGGAGTTGAGGAGGGGGTGGGGCGAGATTTTTTGAGTTTCTTTAAGAAATGTCGCGCGCGGCAGAGGGTGGTGAATGGGGGGATCTTAGAAAAATGGACAATGGTGTACGGGGGAGAACTCAGGCCAAAAAAATGGGGCATATAAAGAGGGAAAGATTTTTAGGCAGTAATGTTAGTGCAGGTTAGGGCATGTTTTGTGGCTGCAGTGATTAAAATAAATAGAGCCTATGAGTGATATTGCGCAAAGGGGTAGTGTGTGCTGTTTTATCTATCACAAAGAGTCTCAAAATAATATAAGTAATTACTGAGAGTTAAAAGGGGAAGGAAAAGCGGCAATAGATATTGTTGAACAATGCCCAGGGTGGAGGTGGGTGGGAAAGGTTGCTGTTGGGGCGGAGAGGTGGCCAAAAGTATGTGAATGTCAAACCCGTTAAAAATTGATATCGACTATCGATATAGTCGGTGAAATTCATGCTTATCGTGTGTGGCGGGGGTGCTATGCAACTTTCGATCGACCAGCATTTTCTGCAGGATCGTAGCTATGAGAGGATGAATATAAGGTGTGTGAGCGGGGGATTGTGGTGGGTGCTGTGGGGTGAGCTTCTGTTGCCAGGTTGTTGATGGGTGAGGGTTGATAGGCGCAGCCTTGTTTCTGAGAAAGATTATTCGTCTGAGTCAATTGAACATAAATTTCATTTGATCTGGATTTGTCTAATTTCTAAGCTAATTTTTGTTTTTCACGAGCAGCCTTTTTCGGGGCGCATTTTTTATGCCCAACAAACACAGACGAAAACATCTTGTGGTTGGTGCACAATCCAGACGATAGGAGACGAACCCAGGTGGTTCAGGATTTTTCCAATAAGCGGCGCGGAGGCGCGCGTGCGCGGGTAGCACTCATTGTTGCAACCCTCGCAGCCTCACTCACCAGCGTTGTAGGCCCAGTCGCTCACGCCGAGGAAGGCGTCGATAAGCGAAAAGACTATGCCACAAGCATTGTTGCCCGCCACAATAAGCAAGTAGTCACCGAGGACACAAAGCCCATCGCGCTCAGCCCAGGGACCAGCTTCGAGCTCACCTTCCATTGGGCGGTGGGCGATAAAGCAAAGCCAAAAGCAGGCGACTACATGCACTTTAAACTGCCTGCGTGGATGGTACCGACAGTTACTAACAACAACCTAGCTGCCGGCGACTACACCACCTGTTCCTTCGAAGCAGGTAAGCCTGATGTGCGCTGTACATTCACCGATTTTGTCGAATCAGCCAACAGCAAAAACATGGATGGTTACTTCGGAATCGAGATGAAAGCACTGGCCACCGACAACCCTGAACCGGTGCGCTGGAACGAAACCGCCACCAATATTTACCAGATGCTCACCAAGCAGCCGACTGGTCGCATTGTTGCCGCTGGTGTCAAAGGCTCCGACGCCAGCAGCTCCCCGCTGGCCAAGGGCGCTAACTGGTCTGCTGACGTCACCCACGAGGGCGCAAAGTATCAGCAAATCCTGTGGTCGGTGGTTGTTCCACCATCAAAGCTGAAGGCCGCGCCAGAAGGCGTGCTGGAAAATAATCGCTTGGTCATCAGCGATGTGCTCCAAAACCTAGAAATCACCCACCCAGATACGGGTGCAAAGGTTTCCTTGCCCCAATTCTTTAGCCCCAAGATTAATGTCACTCTCTCACGCCGCGATGGAGCAGCAGTGACGGATGGCGTGTGGAATATCTCTGGCAGCGGTGGCTGCACAGCTAAGGCTGGCGGTGATCCTGCTGACAAGAGCTACTATCAGGGCACTGATATTCGCTGTGCCGAATCTGTCGCCACCGTCAGTGTAGCCGACGGCACCGTGAACGTGCAGAACGTAAAAACTGAGACAGTGACGGCAACGATGCCACGCGCGGGTCAGATCACGCGCAACAACGAAGTGTCGATTGTCATCGACAACCCTGTACCAGATGCGGCATACCGTCTCACCATGTACACCTGGCTGCCGATGGATTTGCTGCCACCGAACCGCGATGGTTTCGAGCAGTACACGTTGCACAACACCGCGCAGGTGGGCACTGAGGCTGTTGCTGCGCCCAATGGCTTCCACGCATATACTCGCGCGTGGGGTGGTTCGAAGGGTGACCCTGACTTCACCACGGTGAAAATCGCGAAAGCAGTGAAGGAAAACGTTGCAGGTCAGCTGCGTGATAGCGCAGAATTTACAGAAACTGCCTTCCCGGTTGTGGTTAAGGTTGATGGTCAGGTCAGCCAAGACTGCACGGCGGTTTCGTCGCTGAAGCCCTGTGAGGTGAAAATCTCGAAGGGGCAGTCGCTGGAAATCACTGAGCCGAAGCCAACAGTGGGTGGTTTTGCGTGGAAAGACGGTGTGTTTAGCGTCAAGGACGACCCATCACGGAAGACTCAGGTTGAGGTTGCTGGAAATGCCGTGCGCATTCCGGCGGGCGCTGGTGTGTTGGGTGAGAAATTCACTGCTGTCTTAACCAATGAGTTTTCTAAGACTGGCGGCAGCTTTGCAGTGCGTAAGTCGGTTGTGATTGATGATCAGGCTGTGGCGGCAAACAAGGAGTTCAGCTTCGAATACGTTTGCGAGCTTGGTGATGAGGTTGTTGGTCATGGCACGATCACAGGTGTGCGCGAAGGTGTGGCACAGAAGGTGGATAAGACTTTCCCTATCGGTGCTGTGTGTGAGATCGCTGAGAAGCGTGACGACGCCGCCATCACCGGATACACACTCGGCCAGACCCCAACCCAGCGCGTAACCATCGGCAACGCCGGTGAGGTAGCTACCGCTGAGTTCACCAATACCTACAGCCGTGACATGGGTAAGTTCCAGGTTCAGAAGGTACTCACCGGTGATGCGGTACCCCGCAACGACTTCACTGTTGAGTACACCTGCACCGACAACCCAGCGCTCAAGCGCACCTTGACTTTCGCAAAGGGCGACACCACAACTCAAGATTCCGTGGCGTTGCCAACCGGCACCAAGTGCACCGTGACTGAAAAGGATGCACAAGTTCCAGGTTTCACGTGGACCCACAGCATTAAGAAGGGCGAAGAACTCAGCAACGAAGTTGTGATCGCTGCGGATAGCACCCCTGTGGTGACCGTGACCAACAACTACGCAACCCAGTACGGTGGTTTCCAGATCGCAAAAACTGTGGTGAACCAGGGTGCTGATATCCCTGCCACCTACGATTTCACTGCAGTGTGCAAGGACAACGCTGGCGTGGAAATTCTGAATAAGGACTACACCCTAACCCCAGGCACCCCAACCGAGCAGGTGAAGGTTCCTGTTGGTTCCACCTGCACCATCAGCGAAAAGAACGATCCAAGCGTTGATCCTGTGAAAGTGGGTTGGACCAAGTCTTTCACCTTGGCTAAGGACGATGCGCAGCCTGAGGCTGTTGCTGGTGAGGATGTCACCTTTACTGTTGAGAACGAAAACACCGTGTACTTGGTTCATGCAACCAACACCTTTGTTCGCCACACGGGTACCGTGACCGTGGCTAAGACCGTGTCTGGTCCTCAAACCGACGCATTGGCTGCACGCGACTACACCTTCAACCTCACCTGCACCGATGGTCAGAAGGCGACTGTGACCGCGAAGGGTGATGGCGTTGCAGTTCCTGCAGGCATCGACGTTCCGGTGGGCGAGAGCTGCACCGTAACTGAAGATGCTGCTACTGCTCAGGCAAACAACTTCGACCTGGTTGTACCAGCTGCCCAAACCGCAGTTGTTGAGCGTAAAGATCAGGTTGTTCCACTGCGATTCGATAACGCCTATACGCAGCACACCGGTACTTTCAGTGTGGCTAAGAAGATCGACGGCCCACAGTTGCCGGTACTGGTGGACAAGGAATACATCTTTAACGCAACCTGCACCGACGGCCAGAACACCACCGTGAAGGTCAAGGGCACTGGCGAAGCTGTTACCGCCGATGTGCGTCTGCCAATCGGCATCGAGTGCACCATCACGGAAGATGCTGCCGCAGCGCAGCAGGCACACTTCGACGTGGTTGTTGCACAGCCACAAAAGGTAACGATCGCGAAGAAGGATGAGGTTGTTCCAAGCACCTTCACCAACACCTACTCTCAGCACATGGGTACTTTCAGCGTGGCTAAGCAGGTCAACGGCTTGATGGATTTCATGGCAGCAAAGCACGAGTTTGCTTTCAACATCACCTGCACCGATGGTCAGAAGGCAACTGTGATTGCCAAGGGTGATGCGAAGCCTGTCGCTTCCGGTGTGATCGTCCCCGTGGGCACCGAGTGCACCATTGCCGAGGATGCCGCTGCAGCCCAGGTCACCGCATTTGATGTGACCTTGGCACCGGAGCAGAAGGTGGTTGTTGAGGCGAAGGATGAGAATAAGACTCTTACCTTCATCAATGAGTATGCGATCATGCCGTGGGTTCCAGCAGTTGCGATTGCTGTGCCACTGGTGGCTGCCGGGGTTGGCGTGCTGGCGAGCATGCCAGTAAACCCAGCACCTGTCGCGGTATCCCCACAGGGCCCAGCAACTGTCGCTGTTTCCCCGCAGGGTCCAGCATCTGCACCTGAGCAGGCTCAGGTTCTGGCGAAGACCCCAGTGCAGAAGGGTATGGCTAAGCAGGCCGCTCCTGCTGCGAAGAAGCCTGCACTGGCAAACACTGGTGCAAGTGTTCTGGGAATCGTAGTTTTGGCTCTTGCCTTGATGGCAGCTGGCGTATTCTTCATGCGCCGTAAGCAGAGCTAAACCAAACACATAAATTTCTACCCTTCCATCTCAAAACCATGTACTTGGGTGCGAGGTGGGAGGGTAGTTTGCTCGTGCGTGATTCTTATTTTTGCAGGCGGGCAAAATTGTGAAAAAGGTGCGTGCACGAGAATGAAAATGTTCTGTGCGCTTGCCAAGTGTTCGTGTTAACCCGCTGTATGCCTGAGCATTGTATTTCACGAAAGATGAAGGGAATAAAGTTGCGGGAACCAGCGAGTTAACCCAGTTCTGTGAGTTTATCGATCAGCGCGGGCATCGCGGAGGCACAAGTTCTCTCACCTTGACTTGTGAAATGTGGATTGAGTTCAAGGTGATCAATATTTGCACAAGCTTGAGCGAATTCTGCGATGGGAAAATCCGCACAGATATTCTTTTTCCCGACAATAAACCCTAGCCCGGATTTTTCATGGGTGTGGGGTGAAAAGGTGAGCAAAAAGTAAAGAAAGTGCTTCTTGACCTGCTAGAATAGAGATGTTTTGAAGTCAATAATCTAGGCAGAAAGAAACACTTTCAAGGTGAAGACTACCACATACATTCCACGGGTTGCTAGCTGTTCTCATCTTGTATCCGGTGCGGGGGTGTTACCGTTTGCTCACGTAGCCGAATTGGTGGGAATAAGTGACTGCCTTGATTCCGCTTTGCCGCGTTCTGGGCTCACGCACACGTTAGGGGATGTGTGGGTGAATCTGGCTTTATCGTTGATTGCTGGTGGGGATGATGTCCACGACATCACCTTGCTTTCTTCTGTTTCAACCGCGTTAGCATCAAAATCGTTACCGTCAGTGACAACCGCATGGCGGCGGATCACAGAATATGCAGATACCAGCGAGCATGTGCGAGAAGGGTTTATCCACGCAGCGAAACAAGCTCGCACTAGGGTGTGGGATTTGTTAGGTGATCACGCTCCGCATCGGGTGGCAACAGTTGAACAACCACTGGTTATCGATATTGATGCCACGTTGATTACCGCACATTCCGATAAGGAAAACGCGACGCCTACCTATAAGAAAGGCTTTGGTTTCCACCCGTTATGTGCCTTTATTGATTACACCAGCATCGGTCTGCCTGGTGGGGAGTTTCTTAACTGCCTGCTTCGACCAGGAAATGCCGGGGCAAACACAATTCGTGATCACTGCCAGCTTGTTGACGAGATTCTTGCCACCCTGCCTGATCACAGTGATGGTCAACCCTGGGGCAAACGATTAGTCATCCGTGCTGACAGTGCTGGTGGGACAAAGAAATTCATCAGTTTCCTCAACGATCACAACCTTGGGTATGTTCTGGGTTATTCCGCCCCGCCGACAGCGCGCATCACCCTTGACCATCACCTTCAATCCCAACAAACAACCAACGCTGATACACAACACTTGGGAACCAGTGCTCACACAGGCAAAGACTGTGATCGGTGGGATACTCGGGTGCCGATTGTGCGTGCTTCAGGGGATCTGGTTTGTGATGAGAACCATTTCCTTGAAGACATCACCGGACTACTGCGCACCGCAAATATAGATGAGCACCAACCTTTGGTGAATCTTCTAGCTGACTACCCCGAGGATATGCGTGTTATCGCACGAATCGAACCACCCCACCCAGGGTGCCAACACAGTCTTTTCAACCAACATGGTGTTCGCGCCCAACTGTGCGTAACGAACCTTATTGGGAATATTCAACACATTGACTACTGCTACCGTAATCGGTCTTTATGTGAACAACACATCAAAGACACCAAAGACCAAGGCCTTAGTAAACTGCCGTTTAAACAATTCGGGGCGAACCAAATCTGGTGTTTGATCGTTGCACTATCCCACCAACTTCTTACCTGGACGAAACTCATCGACGCCTGCCACCACAAGGATCATTCACACCAAGAAACAAGCAAGCCTTGGTGGACATGGGTGCCGAAGACTATCCGTGTAAGGTTTGTTGCGGTTGCATCAAAAATCACCACAAGCAGCAGACGCATCATCCTCCAGCTTGACCAGCACAACCCCCACACCCACACACTGGTCACGCTTATTGGCTACACCCAGAGCCTTCTACAGCCACGCTGGAAGAAACGAAAACCCTAACACCCCTAGGCCCACACACGCGATCTGGCAGCCACACTGCAGGCACACCCCAACCCCCAAACCCCACACAACTTTATGGACGCACACCTTGCCCTAAAAACCACGAATCAAAGGGCGAAGGTGAACCAACCAACCCCACAAACACACCACCCCAACCCACCACCACCAAACCCACCCCATGAAAAATCTGGGCTAGCTTCTTCAGCTCTTTTTGAATATGCGACCGAGGAAAATGGACGCCACAAAGCCGACGATGATGTGCGAAGAGCCAAGAATCAAAACTCTCGTATGAGACCACAACGTAGTGCTGCGTGTGCTTCGTTTTCGATTCCTTCGCCTCGCTGACAGCGCGGTTGATTTGATCATCGGAAGATTCGTCAACGTCAATCACATAGAATACATAGGTAAAAGGGCTATTTTTGTCACGATTAATTGACTGCTTGGATCGCGATACGATTAGCTCAGGTGAATGGGGAACAGCCTTGATTGAGACATTGGATAAATGAAGGATTTCTTTTAACCTTTCGAAGTAGACCCTTTCGGTAAGCTCTCCCTGTACAACCAACATGACAGATGGTTTCGTATCACGGCTTCCGGCTTTCCCACGCCGTCGAGGCTTCACGTTTCTAGCCATGGGCGTACTCATTTACTGGTGACTTCAGCTTTTTACGCAGCGCAGAAAGCGCTTCCGCGATTTTGCTTGTTTGCGCAACAGGCAACGCGCCAAAGACTCCCTGGAAATACCGTTTCTCGATATTGTGCTGTGCGCGAACAGGAAACTCCGACAACGCAAAAAAATCTGAGTATGTATCTTTCTTCTCCGTGAACCACACTTCGGATGCACTGAGGGCTGAATCAGGGTGATTACCTAATAAGGTTGAATCGTGTGTGGTGAAGATCAGCTGTGCACCTTCAGTATTCAAATGCTCATCGGCAAAAAGGCCAATGAAAGCCCGAACAAGTATCGGGTGAAGGCTCCCATCTAATTCGTCAATGACTAAAAGGCGTCCATATGCCAATGCGTAGACCGCAGGAAGAATATGGTCGATCCACGCGCGAGTGCCTAAGGACTCATCATGTTCGGAAAGTGCAAAGCTCGCTCCATCATTTCCGTGATGGAATTCGAGGAAGCGCAAGTAGCTTTCAAAGTCCTCGCCATCGGGATGTGATTTTGCAACGACTATTTCACTACCTCGGGTTTCTTCACTGCTGAAGAAGAACTCCAAGTCGTTAGGAAGCTGTTCTTCCTTGACGCTTACGTCATTGATGCCTACATCTGCCGCAGCAGCCACATGCGCAATCAGCTCCAACCATTCCACATGTTCAGCTGCCATGTTTGTGATCCATCCATGCCTACCCTCCTGATCGAAACGACTTTGGTCAATGATGGGAAGAAGGCTGTCGAGCCACCATTCGGCGGCACCAAAGAATGAGCCCTTAGATTTCACGCGACCCCACGCGCTCAAAGTAAGCGACCACGGTGTGAGGAACTGGCTAATGTTCTCCGCAGTGGCCTTTTTAATACCAGAGGCAGGGTGGAAAACGATATCGTTTCGACTCCGCTCGAAGATCGGCCGCCAAGTGCGTACGGCGTTAGCAAAAACTGATTCGAAAACTACACCTTCCTTATCCACTTTTAGTTCCCACCGGTAGCGAACATCGTTCCGCACATACTCAGTGATATACGTGGTAGAGCTGGTTGTATGGAGTTTGTGGGGTGAAAAGAGAGCTTTACCTGGAGTATTCGATAGTAGTGATTCGCAAATTGCCTTCTGGAGTAAGCCTAGTGGTTTGAGAATAGTTGACTTACCTGATGCGTTCGGGCCAAAAATAGCAGCACGCTTTTCCACCACATCTACCCACTTTTCATCACCGCGCGGGCGCACTGTATGAAAAGTGGGTTTTTGCATGTCAAGAGTGGTTTCTTTGGCAAAAGGGCGAAAGTTCTCGACTGTGAGTGAAAGCAACATGCTCTCCATCTTATCCATGCAAAAGTCAATTTTTGCAGTTTTTATGCAGAATTTATCTAACTGGCAGCAAAGCTGTTCAAACAACTAACGATTTTTACATAAATCCTACAAAATCAAGGCGACGTGATGGCGGCGTCGACAAGCTTTGCTGTGCTTAGATTTTTGGGCGCAGGTGGACTACGCTTTGATAGCGTGACTGACGCAAAAAAGACCCCAGCAAACGACGTCCCCGAGCAGCTGCGGATTCGCCGCGAAAAGCGCGCCAAGCTGCTTGCCGAGGGCAAGGACGCATATCCTGTCATCGTCGACCGCACTATCTCTATCACCGACCTGCGCAAGCAATTCGTGGTACTCAACGATGACAACCGCGATGACGCCAAGGTTGATGGGGTCACCTACCTCGAAGCTGGCGACGAAACCGACGTGGAAGTTGCCATCGCCGGGCGTGTCCTGTTCATTCGCAACACCGGCAAGCTTTGCTTCGCAGCCCTGCAGGAAGGCAACGGCACCCAAATCCAGGCCATGCTTTCGCTGGCAGTCGTTGGCGAAGAACAGCTCGCGAGCTGGAAGTCCGATGTTGACCTCGGCGACATCGTGTCGGTGCGCGGCAAGGTCATTGCCTCCAAGCGCGGCGAGCTGTCCGTGATGGTGTCCAGCTGGCACATGGCATCGAAGGCACTGCGCCCACTGCCCGTCGCTTTCGCCGACATGAGCGAGGATTCGCGGGTGCGTCACCGCTACACCGACCTCATCATGCGCGAAAAGGCGCGCGAAAACGCCATGACCCGCATCAAGGTGATGCGGGCACTGCGCAACTACCTTGAATCCCAAGGATTCCTCGAAGTTGAAACCCCCATGCTTCAGACCCTGCATGGTGGTGCCGCAGCGCGCCCATTCATGACCCACTCCAACGCCCTCGACATTGATCTGTACCTGCGCATTGCACCTGAGCTTTTCCTCAAGCGCTGCGTTGTTGGTGGCATTGAGCGCGTTTTTGAGGTCAACCGCAACTTCCGCAACGAAGGCGTGGACTCCTCCCACTCCCCAGAGTTTGCCATGCTCGAAACCTACCAGGCGTGGGGCACGTACGACGACGGCGCTGAGCTGATCAAAAACCTCGTGCAGCAAGTCGCACTCGATGTTTTTGGCACCACCACAGTCACGCTTGCCGACGGCACCGAATACGACCTCGGTGGCGAATGGAAGAGCATCGAAATGTATCCTTCCCTCAACGAAGCGCTGCAGCGTAAATTCCCCGGCCAGCCTGAAGTGACCATCCACTCCACCGTGGAAGAGCTCAAGGATATTGCGAAGGTGATCGGCCTCGACGTTCCCGCAAAGGGCGGTTGGGGACACGGCAAGCTTGTTGAAGAAATTTGGGAAGTGCTGTGCGAAGACCAGCTCGAAGGCCCCATCTTCGTGCGCAACTTCCCAGTCGAAACCTCCCCACTGACCCGCCAGCACCGCGAACTGGAAGGCGTGACCGAAAAGTGGGACCTGTACGTGCGCGGCTTTGAGCTTGCCACCGGCTACTCGGAGCTTGTCGACCCAGTGATTCAGCGTGAGCGCTTTGAGGACCAGGCACGCCTTGCGGCCGGCGGTGATGATGAAGCGATGGTCTTGGATGAAGACTTCCTCGCCGCAATGGAACAGGGCATGCCACCGACAGCCGGTTGCGGCATGGGCATCGACCGCCTGCTGATGGCACTGACCGGCCTTGGCATCCGCGAAACTGTTCTGTTCCCAATGGTGAAGCCTGAGCGTTAACACTTCGTACCCAAGCGCGAAACCTCAAGCGTGTGTGTTGGCGTCATACCAACGCACACGCTTTAAATGTGCGCACACTCAGTGGCGAAATGTATGAATGTTCGAGCAGGGGCTTAGAACATAATGGGTTTTCTTATCGGGAATTGCAGTGTGAAAAGAACACTGGGGAGCCGACGAAGCACTAAAGCTTGATCGACCTGATTGGGCAGGATACGCCCTGTACACCACGCGCCAAAAGCATACCTATGAATACGCGGGGATTGATTCAAAAATACTGATTCGACTTTCAGCAAACAGGTGAAAAATTGACCTGCGGTTTTACAGGTAGCACTTGCTCTATGTCGAATCAATAATTTCCTTATATATAGAACAAAGCCCTCATGCCTCTACCAAGTACAGTGCTACCGTTGCGCATACGATCACAGATTAGATGCGCTCAACGCTACGCCCGTGAGTCACAATCCGACTTCCGTACCCATCGGCATGTAAGGCTGAAGGTTACGCTCGGTAAGTTGCAAGCCACGAAAGCAAGTGAAGCGGAACATGCAAGCTTGCACGTGTTTAAGATCAGCGTGATTTTGATGATCCCAAACCACTACGTACCTCTGCATACTTGGTCACGGAGCTCCACCCACCAAACCTTCATAACCGCAGGTTAGGGGTTCACAAGCGGTTTTCTTCTGAGAAAAATTCAATAAATTTTGCCATCTCAAAACCCAATACGCTCTGGGGCGGTGAAGCGAAACTAACAAGTGTAAAAAGGGCGCAGATACCTACAGCGGCGGGAGGGGAGTGTGGTAGGGGATTGTAGTGCGAATTGGTGTGGCCGCTTTAGAAAAGAGGTATCACTTGTGATTTTTTGCTTGGGCAACAGCACACCTTAACGGGGGTATAGCGGGGTAGAACATGTGCATTATTCTATGAATAACTTGGGTCAAACCCTGCTAAAAGTAGATTTTTGCTTAATGTTGGTTTAGTTCTCCCTGATGTGCGGAGCCTGGGTGTTCTGACAGGCTTTGGGTGAGGGCAAACTATGGCCGGTTGTTGTGAAGTAGCGAAAAGATGGTATGCATGATGCGCTAGTGCTATGGGTGGGGGTGGTGATCATGCGGTATTGAAACTCGTGCGTAAATAAACATGTGCGGGAAATATTGTAGTTACAGCAAAAGGTTTTTCCGCTGGGTGACGCGAGATGTATGCCTTTTTGCTTACACTTAATTTCGAGTAAGAAATCTAGGGATTTAGTGAGGGATCGGTCTGGCTTTGGGGTGTGGGATTCCGGTATTGCTTGACGTGGCGGCTCAGAAAGTAGCAGATAGTATGTGGGTTTTGTTTGTGCTTAATTCCGGTTATGCCCGTTTTTAAAGTTCGCATATATTCCTTATTGCGGGAATATTACTTAGATAGCTGCTGGTGGGTGCGTAACTGAAGGAGATTTGCTATTAATATGAGCTTTGTTTGCGAGGCCTTCTTGACCCCGCCGGAACAAACGCAATCATTCATACTCATGGATAAGTTTCATAAGGAAAGAATGAGAGTTTTCTTCTTGCGGGGGAATGAGGTTGCGCACTTGTAGGCATTGCGCCGACCGTGCTGGGCGTCTCTGGTGCGGGAGAAGTACAAGGAGTTAATTGGAACCATGAATCATTCCACGCATGCGGATGATCGAACTGTGTGGCACAAGCCGTGGCGGAAAATACTATCTGTCGTTGCAGCTGCCGCAATTACGGTTGTTGGAGTTCACGTGGTGCATTCGCACTACCTGCCCGCTGCTTTCGCTGACCCAGCAGCCTCAGTATCACACGGCGACAAATACGCCACTGGAGTCCGTATTAGCGGAACCGCTGGGCGCAAGATCCCCTTCGACCAAGCACGCGATTTGAAGGAAAATGAGAGATTCATTTTTAATTTCGACTGGGCAGTAGGCACGCATGAGCGTCCAAAACCAGGCGATACCATGACCATTACCCTGCCGGAATGGATGCTTTCGGACGTGTCAAACCAGTCGGTGAAAGACGCCAACGGGTATACGAACTGTGTTGTCACCGCCAAGAGCACCGAAGTGGTGTGTACATTCAGCGAAGCAGTAGCCACAGCTAATTTGATGAATCTGCGCGGATCTTTCCAAGCGGAGCTTACTGCCCAAGGTGGTAAATCATCCAGCCCAATTATCTGGGGTGGAGAGGTCAATGCCTATAAGCGGATCACTGGCAAAGACAGTGGTGTGGTGGAAAAAGCCCCTATTGTGGGAGCTAAGGTTGATGGAACCGAGGTAAAAAAAGGAGGTGTGGTTGCCAGCGAGCATACACACCAGGGGCAAACTTACCTTCAGGTTTTGTGGACTGTTGAACTTCCACCAGCTGTTGTTGGGAATGAAATTAAGGTCAAGGACCAACTTCAGCCCTTAAATATCGAAGATCCTGACACCGGAAAAACGATTGAACTTCCGCAATTTCTTCCCCCAGGACACATTGGCGGAGGTAGATTTACCGTTATGCGTCGTGACCACCCCGATCGCCCTGGCGATTGGTCTGACCATGACGGGGCTCTTTGTCAGCCCGGCGGGGATTATCATAAGTTTGACCTTGACTGTGGTAAAAAAGTTGCGGTAGCTAACTGGGCTAATGGCGCAATCGAAAACGGAGATCACCGCGAAACGGAAGTTTTTACTCTCGATGGTGTACCGGGTGAACATAACTGGGATAAAAGCACAAACTTCACCTTGACTATGTCTTCGCCCAAAGAAGGTGCGGCCTACCGTATCAGCTTTTACACCTGGATACCGAAGCATCCTGCGATTAAAGGCGATCAAGGTGTGAATAATCCGAAACTTCACAACACTGTGGTGATCAACGATAAGGAAGAAAATCAGCCTGCTGGCGCGGCTTCTATTCGTGCAATTTTTTCCTCTGAGGCGTTTGCTGATCTGACCAAGACCCGCATCATTGTGCGCAAAGAAGTCGAAGGTCCTGCAGGGGTGGAGTCGGATGTGGAATCCTTCCCACTTGTTCTCACCCAAGACAATAAGGCAGACCAGGCATGTAATGTCACGGTGAATCAGCCTTGTGTTCTTGATATCGAAGCAAATACACGGGCAAGAATTGTTGAAAATGCTGTAGCCCAGTCTCAGCACCAATGGCAGCCTGGTGTATTCACCCTTCCAGCCAGCCAAATTGGGAAGAACACCACATATGATATTCAACCTAATCAGCTGAATATCACGAATGGCGCACCAGGTGAGGCTATTACGTTCATCCTGACCAACCGTTTTACTGCTGCCGCCGCAGAAGGAAAGTTCAAGGTGCGCAAGCAGGTAAATAAGCCTAATGGCCTTGACCTGGCTCAAGCCTTTAACTTTAACTTCCGCTGTGAAAAAGGCACGGATGTTGATCCAATTCTCGGTAACTTCACCATCCCCGCAACTGGTGGTGAGTACACTTCCGATCGGATCCCAGCAGGTTTTGAGTGCACCATCATTGAAGACACCACTGTCACGAGGAACGAGGCAGAAGGGAAAAATCACACGCATGCGGTGGATGAAGAAAGCAAAGTTGTCACCATCGAGGCGGGGCAGGATAAGCAGGTCGAGTTCACCAATACGTATAGTCCTGTAGCAACCGGCTTTTTAGCGGTGCAAAAGAATGCACGAGGATTGTCGCAAGGCGCAACCCTTCAAACGGTCAATGTTTCCTTCACCTGTAACCGGGATTCCAAGAGCCAAGGCGATCAGCAATTCGTAGCAAACACGCCAAAGATTGTGCCCATTACAGTCGGCGGACAAGCGCAACAAGTAGGTGAATTCTACGTAGGCACTGTTTGTACCTTCGATGAGGTAGAGGATTCGGCCAAGGTTGCTGATCACACCGGACCAGAGGTCAGTTACATGCCTGGTACTCAGCGGATTGAAATCGGTGAAGGTCAGGGAGAATCCAACACCGCAGTGATCACCAATACCTACACGCCTGTGAATTTTGGCGTGCTGAAGGTGAAAAAGACCGCATCGGTTGCAGGGGCTACCACTGCTGAATTGCCAGCAGAAATTCCTGCAAACGTCACTGTGAAGCTGCGCTGCGATAAGCCATCGCGAGCCGGAAAATACACTGCTAACACCGACTTCGCCGTTGAGGTGCCACAAAATGGTGCAGAGGTCAGCGTTGATGAAGGCTTCGCACACGGAACCAGCTGTGCATATGTCAGCGAAGAAGGTGCAGGGCACGCCAACTACCAGTTGGCAACACAGGCAAGCCAGGCTGTGACCATTGGTGCCGATGCTGATGCGAACCGCATTACGGTGACAAACACCTACACCCCGAAGACAAACACCTTCACTGTGGTGAAGAATGTGCAAAAGCCAGCTGAGCTAAATCTGACCAAGCCATTCCGCTTCACCTACACCTGTAACGGTAGTGGTGGTGAAGAAACCGGCGAGCTGGAAATCCCAGTAGCAGGCGGGCGAGTAGAGACGAAGCCTTTTGCAGTAGGTACTGAGTGCACCATTACAGAGCAGGTGGATGAAACCGCTGCTGAGGCGAAAGCCGCGAACCACATTCATCAGGTCGATCAACCAAGCCAGCAGGTGACCATCAAGGTTAACCAGAAGGTGGAAGCTGCGTTCACCAACACCTACCGTGAGGAGGAAAAAGGCACGCTGTATGTGAACAAGGCGGTTGCCGGTTTGGCTCCTGGTGCTGAACTTGAGTCGGTGACTGTGGCGGTGACCTGTGATCGTGATTCGGTCAGCACAGGGGAGAAGGCCTTGAGCAAGGACGTGGTCAAGAACATCCAGGTATCGCCGAAGGCTGCTGCTGTTAACGTAGGCGAGTTCTATGCGGGCACCCAGTGCCGCTTCGAAGAAGTGGCAGACAGTGCAAACGTGGATAACCATGCCACCCCAGCGGTTACCTATAATCCCGCTAACCAGATTGTTTCGGTACAGCCAGGTGATCAGCCAGACCGCAACCGGATGGACATTACCAACACCTACACCGAAAACCCCAAGGGCGTGCTGTTTGTCAAGAAAGATGCAGTTGGTGTAGCCCAAGGTGTCACCGCCCCAACCGTGACTGTGGATATCAGCTGCAACGCCCCACTTGTGGGGGAGACCGCAGCGTTGAAGCGCACAGTACAGCTGGTGCCTGGTGCTGAGGCAACCCGCATTGGTGAATTCTATGCAGGGGCTGCCTGCACCGTTGTTGAGCAGGCTGATACAGCGCAGTTGGCTGAGCATAAAGGCCCTGTGGTCAGCTATGAACCAGCAGGTGGCGCCATCACTGTAAAGCCTGGTGCGACTTCCCAAGAGAACCTCGTTACAGTGACCAATAACTACACTGAGGTGCTTTTCGGTGCGCTGCGGATTAAGAAGAACACCACTGTTGCTGGTATCGAAGGTGCGCAGGTGCCACAGTCGGCTCAGGCTACTGTCACCGCAAAGGTGACCTGTGATCGGGATTCCCGCAAGGGTAAGTATGTGCGCAACCGTGCCTTTGATGTGCCGGTTGAGCAAAATGGCCCAGTGGTGGTCGTCGATGAAGAATTCGAGCACGGCACGGTGTGCAGCGTGAGCGAAGAAATCGGTGCTGAAGCGCAGGCGTATACCCCAAAGGTGTCTATTGACCGCGCTGTCACCATTGGTGCTGATGAAGCACAGAATCTGATTACTATCAGCAACACCTATGAGCCACAGCAAGGTTCGTTTACTGTGATCAAGCGGGTTGATGATGTTGCTGGTGCACTTCCGGCGGGCACGAGCTTCCACTTCGATTACACCTGTGTGCATCCGCAGTTTGCTGAGCTGAATAAGTCGGGCACGCTGACTATTCAGGGTGCAGGTCAGGCTGTTGTTGATGGTTTGTCGCAGGGAATGACCTGTACGGTTGTTGAAAAAGATGCAGGCATTGATCATGTGGAGTGGAAGGTAACTGCGGATCAGCAAGATGCGCAGATCACCGTTGCTGATGGGCAGCCCGCAACCATTACTTTCACCAATACCTACACCGTTCCCACAGGTGGGTTGAGTGTGACAAAGAAAGTTGTGCGCGAAGATGCTTTAGGTTTGGGTGCATCCATTGCGATCGACCCCAATAAGGAATTTACTTTCACCTACACCTGTGAGTTGCCTGGTGCGCAAGGTGCTGGCACACGCGCGAATTTGGGTGAGCCTTCACGCGGTGAGTTGAAGGTGAAAGCGGGCGGCACTGAGTCGGTGACCCGTATTGTTGCCGGTTCGTCCTGCCTGGTTCAAGAGGTTGCTGAGTCGGCGCAGGTGGACAATGCGACGGTGACGTTGCCGCGGCCGCAGCGTGTCGACGTCGATAAGCGTGGGCTTTCAACGCTGAGCATGACCAACACCTATGCTGCCACGACCGGTTCCATCACGGTGCACAAGCAGCTCGAAGGCTCGGCAAAGGGCTTGCAGCACGTACGCGACCACGCCTTTGACATGAACGTGCACTGCACCAAGGAAGCGTGGAAGCTGAACAAGGCGCTGAAGGTTTCTGCCACCACACCGGTGACAGTCACCGATATTCCAGCGGGTGCGAACTGTGCGGTTACTGAAGAGCTTGCAGGTATCCAGATTGCTGGGGTGCGGGTCGATACCGATCCAGCCGCAGTGACCAATGTGCCGGTAGCGCCGGTAGTTGCCGGGCAGACTACGGATGTCACGGTGCGCAATGTGGTCACTGAGCTTGGGCGAGTGCAGATTGTCAAGACCCTTGCCGGGCTGAGCGCTGGCCAAGGCGAAGCCCTGGAATTCCAGGTAAGCGCGACGTGGCAGGACAAGAATGAGCACAAGGAGCACGTGCTGCGACTGAAGGCGAATCAGCCTGTTGTTCTTCCCGATGTGCCCGTGGGTACGGTGGTGAAGTTGGTTGAGACGAAGCCTGCGGATACCGCTTTTGCGGTGTGGAAGGACCCCGAGTTTATCCTGGGCGAGACTTCAGTCAATGATGCTGATGGTGCCGGTGTGGTGACTGTTGCGGCGAATACTTTCACCCAGCCGATGGCACTAGAGCTGCGCAATACGGCTAATCCGCCGTGGTGGTGGGGCTTTGTGGCGCTGATTCCACTGGCTGGCTCCCTGATCCCGATGGTTCCACAGCCACCTGCGCCACCGGCAGGTGCAAATCATCCTGCTCCACCTGCTGAAAATGGCGGGAATGCTGCTGCGAAGTCGCAGGCCAAGGGGCAGGCGAAGCAGGCTGCGGGTGAACCTCAGTTGGCTGCTACAGGTGCGGATGTGCGCGTGCTGTCTGTGCTGGCGCTGCTGCTTGTGACTTCGGGCGCGGTGCTTGCGTTGCGACGTCGAAATAGCTAAAGCGCTATTATAAAAAGTTTTGTGGCCCTTAAGATTTTTCTTGAGGGCCACAAAGCTTGAACGGGTTACCTGGGGTGACTATCCTGCGAAAAGGGGGCGTGCAGGCGGGGTGAAACTGAGTTTTCTCAGCCAGATTAGTGCGTGTCCACTTTGTTTCCGGCTAAAAATTTGGCGGGTGTAAACCCGTGGGAAATGCGCCTTGTTGAAAACCTTTTCCCAGCAAAAAGCCAATTTTGTGGGACAATTGTGCTCTTGTCAACAACCTCCAGTGAAACCAGCATCTATTAGTTTGAATTTATTTATCACTGGCCATCACCCCCTTTGGGGTACTCGAAAAGGGGTAGGGACTTAACATTTGTTCATCTTTTGTGGGGGTTTGTTTGAAAAATTGAAGATTAGTTATGTGTCATGTGACAAATCCTGATACCAATAAATCGGACTATTTGAACATTGTTGCTTTGAAAGGATTTCGAAGAACTATGAAGCGATATACTCTGCTCTCCAAGGTGGGTGCTGTCTCTGTTGCAGTTGCCCTCGGCGCTGCATTCTCCCCAGTGGCTACCGCCCCCGCCTTTGCTTCCGAAGACGAACTCGTCATTGAGTACGGCGGCGACGAAGAATTTGACCCTAATGCTGAATACCCTGATTCTCTGGGCATCCCAGAAGAGGAGTTCCGCGAGGGTAAGGAGCGCCAAGAGCGCGAGGCTGAAGAAGCGAAGAAGCGCGAGCAGGAAGCTGCCGCTGCAGCTGCACAGACAGAATCGACTGAGCAAGCTGAGGCACCCACCGGCCAGGCTGAAGCATCCTCCACTGAGCAGAACCAGGCTCCTGGTGCTGCCCAAGGCTCCGAAGCTGCCGCTGGCGAGAGCGAAGGCGACATCTCCATCGATCTTGAAGAAAATCCTGATCTTGTTGTCAGCGAAGATGGTGGCGTAGGCGTACCGAAGCAAGAGTACGACGAAGGCGTACGCCAGCAGGAAGAAGAAAAGAAGAAGGCTGAAGCAGAGGCTCAGGCACAAGCTGAGGCGCAGCAGAACGAGCAAACTCAAGCTCCTTCCGGCTCTGCTCAGAGCACTGAGGATGCCGCTGCACCGACTACTTCTGAGCAGGCACCAGCTCCACAGGCAGATGCTACCGCTGAGCCTTCTGCGCCTACAGGTGATCCCTTCACCCCAACCCCTGATCACGGGGTAGATGTTGACCTGCCACAGAAGGATCTTGAGCTTCCACCTGTGAAGGCACCAAGCCCTGAACCAGAACTGCCTCCAAGTGGCCTGCAGCCTCCGCACGGTCCTGAAGACAAAGTTGAGATCGAAGTACCTATTTCCGATCTGACGGAAAAGCCCACCGTGGAAGAGCTTGACCGTATGCTCAATGAAGCACGTAAGCAGCGCGATGACCTTACTGGTCAGGTAGCGGAAGCGGAAAGGAAGCTTGCTGAGGCTGAGGCTAAAGTTCGTGAAAAGGAAGAAGCGCTGCAGGCAGCTAACGTAGAGAATGCCGCTGAACTGGCTAAAGCGAATGAGGCTACTCAGAAGCTTCGCGAAGAACTCGAAGCCGCTAAGGAAGAGCACGCTCGTGCATTGTCTGCAGAGCAGATCAAGTCCATGACTGATTTGGCAGATGCTCGTGCAAAGGCACTGCAGGCAGTTGCAGATGCAGAAAAGAAAGCTGCCGACGACTTGAAGGCTGCAGAAGAGCGCGCTGCTCAGGAACTTGAGGCAGCAAAGCAAACGGCTGCTCAAGAATTGGAAGCTGCGAAGCAAAAGGCAGCCAAGGATCTTGAAGATGCTCAGACTGCAGCACAAGAAGAGAAGGCAGCCCTAGAAGAAAAGGCTGCTCGTGATTTGGCAGTCGCGAAGGAAGAAGCCGCAGAGAAGCTGAAGGTAGCTGAGCAGAAGGCTGAAGAAGATTTAGCCGCCGCTCGTGCAGAAGCAACCCGCCAGTTGCAGCAAGCACAAGAAGCTGCTATTGCAACTTTGCGTGAAGCTCAAGAGCAGATGGATCGCGAGGTTGCTGCCGAGCGCCAGAAGGCCACGGAAGCGCAAGCTAAGGTGAAGGAAGCTGAAGATGCGCTTGCCGCTGAGCGTGCAAAGCTCGAAGCTGCTGTTGCTGCACAAAAGAAGGCTGAAGCTGACCTTGTGAAAGCGCGTGAGCAGGCAGCCGCTGAGCTGGAGGCCGCAAAGCAGAAGGCCGCTGAAGATAAGGCTGCTGCGTTGAAGGCTGCTGCTGATGAGAAGGCTGCGGTAGAGCGCAAGGCTGAGGCTGATCTTGCTGCTGCTCGTGATAAGGCTGCTAAGGATCTTGCCGCGGCTGAGGCTAAAGCCGCTGAAGATAAGGCAGCTGCGCTGAAGGCTGCTGCTGACGAGAAGGCTGCAGTTGAAGCTAAGGCAGCTGAAGAAAAAGCTGCGCTTCTTGCACAGGCAGCCGCAGAAAAGGCAGAGCTGATCAAGCAGCATGAAGCAGCGCAAGCGGAGCTGGAAAAGCAACTTGCCCAGGCGCGTGAGCAAGTAGATTCGCTGAAGAAGAAGGTTGCTGATACCGAGCAGAAGCTTGAAAAGGCCGAAAGCAAGGTTGCAGAACTTGAAAAGAAGGTTGAAGAAGACAACAACGGTACCTTCGGGGCGATCAAGAAGGTGATCAACACGATTGCTGGTTTCTTCAAAGGCATCTTCGACTGGTTTGCACAACTGTTCAAGTAAAAAACTCAAGGTGTAAAACCTTAAAACCCCCCTCATTCTTTACCCACGGGAAAGAATAAGAGGGGTTGTTCCCATCAGGGGTGCACACAGGGGGAGTGGTAGTTAGGGTAGCTTCACCATTAGTAGCCCCACCGCTAAGGTGTGTTGCTATGGAAGAACACGCGCAGCACTCCCCACCGCCAGCGCAATTCGGGAGGAAAGAAAAACAACTCCTCGCCGTGCTGGTGCTCACCACAACGGTGATGATTCTCAACGAAACAGTATTGGCGGTTGCGTTGCCGGCAATCATGGTTGATTTTGCTATCACGGAGTCTGTGGCCCAATGGCTCACCACAGGTTTCATGCTCACCATGGCCTCAGTAATCCCCATGACAGGGTGGGTGATTGAAAGGTTCAGCACCCGGCGCGTGTTCTTTGCCGCCATCAGCCTGTTTTTCCTCGGCACCGTGATCGCGGCCAGCGCCCCGATCTTCGCATTCCTTTTAGCCGGGCGCATTATTCAAGCAACTGGCACCGCCCTTGTGTTCCCCCTGCTGATGACCACTGTGGCTAGGGTGGTGCCGATCAATCAGCGCGGTCACATCATGGGTATTGTCACCGTCGTGATTGCGGTCGCCCCAGCCCTAGGTCCAACCACATCCGGTGTGATTTTGCGCTACGCCAGCTGGCATTGGGTATTTTTGTTCATGGTGCCGTTTGTTCTGCTCAGCGCGGTCGCCGGTTTTGTGTTGGTGCGCGATTTCGGCCCGGGGCGCGCAAGCAGTCTTGATTTTTATTCCATCCCGTTAGCCGCGGGTGGTTTTGGTGGTTTAGTCTACGGTCTAAGCACGATTGGCACTGTGCTTTCCACCGTGATCCTGGGGGTGGCGCTTGCGTGCATCGTGGCGTTTGTGCACCGCCAGCGCAGGCTTGTCGACGCCGGAAACCCCCTGCTTGATCTGCGCACCTTTGAAAACCCCACCTTCCGTAACGCGCTGATTATCATGGCGCTTTTGCTCGGCATGTTCCTCGGTAGCGTGACCATCATTCCGATCTACCTCCAAAAAGGATTACTGGTAGGCACGGTTGTCTCCGGGCTTGTGGTGATGCCCGGCAGTTTGATTCAAGGATTAACAGGGCCCAAAATTGGTGCCATCTTTGACAAAGTAGGGCTCAAACCACTGCTGATCCCAGGAGTTCTACTCGTGACCATAGCGACAATTGGCATGTATTTGACCACCGCTAATACCGATTCGTTAGCGCGCTACAGCTTCCTTGAGCAACCACTGGCGGTCAGCCTAGTGGCATTGTGCTTTATCCTCAACGCCCTAGGGTTGGGATTATCAATGACACCGCTGATGACAACCTCGTTAAGCGTATTGCCCAAAAACCTCTACTCACACGGCTCTGCCACCATTGCCACCCTCCAACAACTCGCTGGCGCTATAGGCACCGCCGTGCTCATTTTGGCGCTTTCACGTTCAGCGCACACCCCCACCGGCGCGTCCTATTCTTATCTCGTGGCCATTCTCATCGCAGTCATCGTGATCTTCTTTGCGCTGCGCATGCTCCCCCACATCCCCACTCAACCAGCACCCAAACACCCACAATGACCAGCTACAACCCTAACCCTTTTCGCCAACCCCAACCCCAACCTCGCAGCACACGCACCACAGTGATTATCACACTCGTTGTAGTGGCAGCGGTTATTAGCGCACTGATAACCTACATGCTGACGCGACCCACCGATCGGCAGCCTGTTGCCGCGCAGCCGACTGCGACTACCGTCGTGATAAGCCACGAACCCAGCACCCCAACACCAAGCACTCACACAGCCACTGTCACCGCTACCCCACCCCCTGTTACAGTAACTGTGCCAGATACGCAGGAGGCGACGTCGACAAGCGAGAAATGCGATGGACGCTACATTCTCATCGTGCACTCAGCACTCGCCGCGCCGGGAACATACCCGCAGGAAGAAATCAGCACCGCCCTATCCACCTACCCCGGATCACAAGTAGGAACACCCGGATTCTGCTCCTCTATTCGCGGCCAACTCAACGGGCACACCATCTACCCCATCTACATCGACTACGGGCACAACCCCGAAGCCGCCTGCGCCGGAAAAACCCAACACGGCGGCAACGTACGCAGCCTCAATACCCGCAGTGACTTCTCCGCACCCTGCTAACAATCACTGCGCGGGTGGCTTCGGCGCATCCTTTTTCGGGCGTCCGCGCTTCGGCAACTCACCCGCCGACTTCGGAAGCCTGCCACGCTGGTGCAAATTCTCCCGCAACATCAACTCGATCTGCGCATTCACACTCACCATACTGTCGTGAGCTAAACGAGCAATTGCATCATAAATAGCGGGATCAATGCGCAAAGGAACGCTCTTACGGGGCATAGAACCACTCTCACCTCCACCCAGCAAGCCAGCACTTCATTAGCTGTACAGCGAACCAGTATTAACCACCGGCTGCGCCGAGTATCCGAACACAAAACAACCAACAAATTAGACACCATCGCTGCACGGCGCTCCGGATCAAGATCCACGATCTCGCGGCGCTCCAACTCCTGCAACGCCGAATCCACCATAGTCACAGCGCCCTCAACAATGGTCTCGCGGGCATCAACCACAGCAGCAGCCTGCTGACGCTGCAACATCGACTGCGCAATCTCAGGGGCGTAGGCCAGCGCAGACACACGCGCCTCAACAATATCGATACCCGCAACCGCAGTACGCGCCGACACCTCATGCGCCAACTCCTCACTGACCACATCAGTGCTGCCCGACAGGGAAGGAACGTGGGCAATATCTTTAGAATCATAAGGGTGGGTAGTTGCCACATGGCGCAGTGCCGACTCCGCCTGCGAATGAATGAACTCTTCCACATCCTCCACCGCAAACGTCGCTTTCGCAGTATCAGCAATCTGCCACACCACAATCGCACCAATATTCACAGGATTGCCGTTCAGATCGTTGACCTTCAGCGTCTCAGTTTCAAAGTTACGCACGCGCACACTTAACTTCTTCGTGGTGTGCAGCGGCAAAATCATGTGCAAGCCATCAGCACGCACCGTGCCCTTATACTTACCGAAAAACTGCACCACCAAAGTGTGGCCAGGGCTGATCACGCGCACCATGGATGCAAGAAGGACGCCAAAGAAAATCAAAACAACGCCGATAGCAACCTGCGCAATGTTCTCACTGTTTCCACCGAAGGCGACAAGGCCAGGACCGCTGATCAAAAGCAGCGCAATGATAACCAAGCCAATACCGGCACCAGCCCCAGACAGTGAGGTGGCGGGAGTTTCAGTGACTGTGACATTCGTGTGGGAGGGCGCGGCCAAGGGCTGCGGGATGGAGTTCTTCACCGGGGCGGTGGGGGCGGGTTGGGACATGGGGGTGAACCTTTCTGTGTGAATTCTTCTGCGCACATCACCGTGACCCCCTTAAGGGGGAGTGGTGTGGTAGCTGGGAAGATCCTCGTGTGTGGGACTCTTGTGAGTTGAAATATGTGTGTTGAAATACGTTGGGATAAGGAAGCACGAGGGATCGAAACGAAGAATAATGTGATATCAGATTAACAAAAAGTGATATCACATTCAAGCGGGTGTGCTTGGTGGTCTAAGGGGTCGCTGTGTTTGGTTCGTTGTGGCTGAGTTGTGGCAATGCGCCTAGCACATTGCAAGAGCGGGGCTTCACAGTGGGGCTTCACACTGGGGTAAACCACAAGCGCCAGCTGCCAGACTTTGCCACCACAAGCCTGTGTTCGCTACTGGCGTACAGCTACGAAAACCCCCTGTGAACTGCGATAGTGCTCATTTCGGTGCAACCTTCGGCCAGATTGGTGGTATATGGGCGAAAAGGCTGCGTTAAAGTGGTGAGCATTAGATTTTTAGAACCAAAGAAGGAGTAGCGAGAATGTTCGAGCGTTTTACAGACCGTGCTCGCCGCGTCATCGTATTGGCGCAGGAAGAAGCCCGGGGACTGAACCACAATTACATCGGCACCGAGCACATCCTGCTCGGGCTTATTCATGAGGGCGAAGGCGTCGCAGCCAAAGCGCTCGAATCTATGGGGATTTCATTAGTCGCTGTCCGCCAAGAAGTCGAAGAGATCATTGGCAAAGGCGCAGAACCCCCAGTTGGGCATATTCCTTTTACTCCACGAGCAAAGAAAGTTCTGGAACTCTCTTTGCGCGAAGGCCTGCAGATGGGGCACAAGTACATTGGTACTGAATTCCTGCTGCTCGGCCTCATCCGCGAAGGTGAAGGCGTCGCTGCCCAGGTGCTGGTGAAGCTCGGCGCTGACTTGCCGCGCGTACGCCAGCAGGTTATTCAGCTGCTGAGTGGTTACGAGGGCGATAACCCTGAGCAAACTCACGACGGCGGGGATGCTGTCGGCGCAGGTGCTGGCCCAGGTGCCGGTGCTGCCGCTGCCCGCGGTGGTCGCGGTGGTGGGGAGCGCTCCACCTCTTTGGTACTCGACCAGTTCGGTCGCAACCTCACCCAGGCTGCCCGCGAGGGCAAGCTGGACCCTGTGGTGGGCCGCACCCAGGAAATTGAGCGCATTATGCAGGTTCTTTCCCGCCGCACCAAGAACAACCCCGTCCTGATCGGTGAACCCGGTGTGGGTAAGACCGCCGTGGTTGAGGGCCTAGCGCTGGACATTGTTAACGGAAAGGTCCCAGAGACCTTGAAGAACAAGCAGGTGTACTCGCTTGATTTAGGTTCCCTTGTTGCAGGTTCCCGCTACCGCGGTGATTTCGAAGAGCGCCTCAAGAAGGTACTCAAAGAGATTAACCAGCGCGGCGATATTATCCTGTTCATCGACGAGATTCACACCCTGGTTGGTGCCGGTGCAGCCGAAGGTGCTATCGATGCCGCTTCGCTACTGAAGCCAAAACTGGCTCGCGGTGAACTGCAGACCATTGGTGCCACCACCTTGGACGAGTACCGCAAGCACATTGAGAAGGATGCTGCGCTGGAGCGCCGCTTCCAGCCGGTGAACGTGCCAGAGCCTTCGGTGGAAGACACCATCGAAATTTTGAAGGGTTTGCGTGACCGCTACGAAGCACACCACCGTGTTTCCATCACCGATGGTGCACTCGCTGCGGCGGCGAATCTCTCCTCCCGCTACATCAACGACCGTTTCTTGCCAGATAAGGCCGTTGACTTGATTGACGAGGCTGGTGCCCGCATGCGTATTAAGCGCATGACCGCACCGGAGTCGCTGCGTGAGGTTGATGAGCGTATTGCGGCTGTGCGTCGTGAGAAGGAAGCTGCAATAGACGCCCAGGACTTCGAGAAGGCCGCTGGTCTGCGCGATAAGGAGCGCCAGCTGGGTGAGGAGCGCGCTGAGAAGGAAAAGCAGTGGCGCAACGGTGATCTGGAAGATATCGCCGAGGTTGGCGAGGAGCAGATCGCTGAGGTGCTGGCACACTGGACCGGTATTCCTGTGTTCAAGCTTACCGAGGAAGAGTCCTCGCGTCTGCTGCACATGGAAGATGAGCTGCACAAGCGCATCATCGGCCAGGACGATGCCGTGAAGGCTGTGTCCCGCGCGATCCGCCGCACCCGTGCTGGCTTGAAGGATCCACGTCGCCCTTCCGGTTCCTTCATCTTCGCTGGTCCTTCCGGTGTGGGTAAGACTGAGCTGTCGAAGGCGCTGGCGAACTTCCTCTTCGGTGAGGATGACGCGCTGATTCAGATTGATATGGGCGAGTTCCACGATCGCTTCACCGCATCTCGCCTGTTCGGTGCTCCTCCGGGATACGTGGGCTACGAAGAGGGCGGACAGCTGACTGAGAAGGTTCGCCGCAAGCCGTTTAGCGTTGTGCTTTTCGACGAGATTGAAAAGGCGCACAAGGAAATCTACAACACCTTGCTGCAGGTCCTCGAAGATGGCCGCCTCACCGACGGCCAAGGCCGCGTGGTGGACTTCAAGAACACCGTGCTGATCTTCACCTCCAACCTGGGCACCCAGGATATTTCCAAGGCTGTGGGCATGGGCTTTAGTGCTGTGGGTGAGCAGGATGCGCAAGGCCAGTACGAGCGCATGAAGAACAAGGTGCACGATGAGCTGAAGAAGCACTTCCGCCCCGAGTTCCTCAACCGTATCGACGATATCGTGGTCTTCCACCAGCTCACCCAGGAGCAGATTGTTCAGATGGTTGACCTTCTGGTCGGTCGTGTGGAGAAGGCTCTGGCAGCGAAGGATATGGGCATTGAGCTGACCGAGAAGGCAAAGAACCTGCTTGCTAAGCGTGGCTTCGATCCTGTTTTGGGTGCTCGTCCGCTGCGTCGTACGATCCAGCGTGAGATTGAGGATGCACTGTCGGAGAAGATTCTCTTCGGCGAGCTAGGCGCTGGTGAGATCGTCACTGTGGATGTTGAAGGCTGGGACGGTGAGTCCAAGCAGATTCAAGATGCCAAGTTCACCTTCACCCCTCGTGTGAAGCCACTGCCTGATCTTCCTGGTTTCAGCGCAGCTGAGCAGGCACAGGAGGATGTGATTGAGGCTGCTGAGGTGGTAGTTCCAGAGGCTGTGGACACCCTCGAAGAGCCAGCTGGCCGTCACGCGAAAAGCGATGACGACCTCGCCTAATCTTTAGCACAAACACCGTGTGTGTTGTGAGCATCGCAAGACGCTCTCACACACACGGTTTTTGTCTACCTAGGCTTTGTGGAAAACCTTGCTGTAGCGCCCAGCCGTACACCGTGAAAAGTGCCTATGAATGTCAAGTTGATTGATTCAAAAATAATAGTTAGAGTTTCAGCTCGTGGGTGGAAATTTGACCTGCGGTTTTAGTGGTAGCAGTTGCTCTATCTCTAACTGATATTTTGCTAAGCTCCATCCGCGCAAGGCTTATGTGCCCCAAAAGGGGGAAACCTCCATGCTTAAGCACAGTTGTTGGGGGCGGGTTCATCGTTGAAACGGTCAAACATGTACTTCAACGATTCAGGAGCCGCCAAAAACAGGGGCATAGAATGCGTCAGCGCAGAACCCGGGATCACCTGGATCGGCTTGATATCCCACTGCCGCATGAGCACCTGCCCGCCTTGGGCGCAGAAATCTTGGGCCATTTGCTGCACCTGATCGTTTGGCACGATATCGTCTGCGGTGGCGGTGCCCACCATCATGGGGGCGTTCAGTGGCATCGTGCCAATGCGCTGCTGCGCTAAGGTTTGGGCGATTGCTGGCTCATGGAGCAAGATCTCACCCATGCGCCTGCTTGTGGTAGAAAATTCCGAGGTTGCTTTGAATCCGTCCCGCAACGCAAGATCCGGTACACAACTGGTAGCTGCGCGCGAAAGGAAGATCTTGCCTTCGTCGGTGAGGTATTTTTCAATGGCATTTTTGAAATCCATATTGCGGGCGGCGAACCCATTGATCGCCATGCCCAGCACCCCGGATAAGATTGTGCCGTCCACGGTGAAAAAGACTTTCTCCAGATCGGCAGGGGGTGCGCCGGCAAAAGTTCCTTTCACATTGAGCTCAGGGGCATAGGACTGGGCGTGCTCCGCCGCAGCGGCCACAGCGCCGCCACCTTGGCTGTAGCCATAAAAGCCGACAGGGGAGTTGTGGGGCAGATTATTTACTCGCAGGGCTGCGCGGGCGGCGTCGAGTACGGCGTGCGCTTGCTCAATGTTGTTGACATAGGTGTGAACCCCTGGTGTGCCGAGCCCAATATAGTCGGTGACTACTACGCGCATGCCGGAGGCGGCGGCGAGGTATTGGAGGGGTAATTCGTAGTTGAAACCAATCGCATGATCGGCAGTATCAACAGCACTGGTTAACCATGGTCCGCGTGAGGGCGCGCAAATATTGCCCTGCCCTCGTGTGCCTGGTGCGAACACGAGGGTGGGAACCTCACCTTTGCCTAGCCACGGATTCGCAGGCTCAATCACATAGCCTGTCACCGGCACTGGGTTGTTGTCCTGATCCCGCGAGGTGTACATGATTTTTTGGGCGTAGGCGCGAAAACCTGGGCCCAGCACGTTGAGAAGGTGCGGGGCGGGTTGTGTTTTAATGATTGCGCCGGGGGTGGGGTCGAACTGTGCGGGTGGCTGGTAGAAGGCGTCGTCGCTGGGGTTTTCAATCCACGAATCGGCCCTATTGGTTGCTGCCCAATTGAGTCCTTCGACAAGCTGATGAGGAGTCACCGCGTGTGCTGGTGTGTGCACACATAGGGTGCTCAGCGTGGCAAGGAGAGTGACTGACATTAGCCGGACAAATAAGTTCATGCGCAAAAGTTTATCTGTCTTAGGCGGGTAGATGGAATTTCTCCTTGGTGTGTTCGGCTAATCCGTCTTCAACTAACGAAAATAGGCAGCGGTCAAACTGGGCGGCATCCGGCCACACTTGTGCCAGCTCGCTGCGTGGAACAGGTTCGGTGGCTGTGCGTAAGACATGCATAATTTTGCCGCGCACCTGCCTATCGGTGCCGTGAAACTTCTGCACCCTTCCTTTGGCGCGTTCGACTTCTTCGGCGCTCGGCTTAGGGCACCCCAGCTGTTGCCAGGTGCACAGCTGTTGCACGGGGCATTGTTCGCATAGTGGGGCAGGGCGGCAAATCAGCGCCCCGAGTTCCATCAATGCGACGCTGACAAGCGGTGCGCCTTGTTGTGGCAGTAGCTGTTCTACTTGGGCTAGGTCTTTTTTCGTGGTGGTATTGCTGCGCACCAAGTAGCGTCCGTCGAGTATGCGGCGCACAACCCGGCGCACATTTGTGTCAATCACCGGCACGCGCTGCCCAAACGCGAACGCTGCGACCGCCGAGGCGGTGTATTGTCCAATGCCGGGCAAGGCTAGGAGCTCTTCAAGGGTGTCGGGCACCTTACCGCCGTGGCGTGTCGTGATGGCACTGGCGCATTCTTTAAGCCTTAATGCGCGGCGTGGGTAGCCGAGTGAGCCCCACGCTTTGACGACGTCGGCAGTGGGGGCGTCGGCGAGTGCGGCGGGGGTGGGCCAGGTGTTCATCCACTCGCGCCACGCGGGCTCCACGCGGTTGACGGGGGTTTGTTGGCTCATTACTTCGCTGAGCAGAATTCCCCAAGGGGAGGTAGCGGGGGTGCGCCAGGCGATGGTTCGGGCGTTCGCCTGGTACCAGCTGCTTAAAGCCTTGTTCAGAGCGGGTATTTCGACGGTGTTGAAACTGTGGTGGGTCATGAGAATTAACAATTGTAGTGAAGAAAATCCGCAAACTATGCTTCCGCGTGCGAAAATAAGAAGTTATGAACGATATTGCTCGCGATCCGAAAGCGGTATGGCTTGGCCTTCTCGAAGGCAACCGGCGCTTCGCGGAAGGCGTCCCCGTCCACCCCAATCAGTCCGTGTCCCGTCGAGAACAATTGCAGATGGGGCAGGCACCACGAGCAGCGATCCTCACCTGCGGCGACTCCCGCGTTCCCGTCGAGTTGCTTTTCGACGTCGGCCTCGGCGACCTGTTCGTTGTGCGCACCGCTGGCGAAGTCGTTGATTCCGCCGTGCTCGCCTCCCTAGAATTCGCCGTTGCGGAACTCGGCGTTGAAGTACTCGTGGTTTTAGGCCACGAATCCTGCGGTGCCGTGGGCGCTACTGCCAAAGTTGTGCTCGACGGCGAGGATGTACCCATAGGGCACCAGCGCACCATCGTGGAACAAATCGCTCCGTCCATCTTGGAGGCGAAGTCGAAAGGCGGGCACTCCGCCGAACATTTCGAGCGCGCCCACGCCCACGCGATTTTGCGCAAAATCATGCAAGTATCCCCAGTGATCAACACTGCCGTGGACAAGGGACGCACCGCTGTGGTCGCTGGACGGTACCGACTCAAAGACGGCCGCGTCGAAACTGTTTGGACCGAAGGCGTCTAAAACCCTCAGATTCCACAAAAACCCTAGCAACACACCTTGGCTTAAACCCCAGTTGCTAGGGTTTTGCATTTAGGCTGGTTATTGTGGAACGCCGAAACAGAAACTACTCATACTCCCGCCCGCCATCACGGCCAGCGCCCGAACCCGCCGAACCACGCCTCCCACCCGAGGTGTACTACCGACGCCGACGCGCCGCAGCCATCATTGGTCTGGCAGCCGTCGCGGTACTCATCATGGTCATCGCGGCACTCGTGAGCAAAGAAGACTCACCAACCCCTGCAGCCTTGATCACCAGCAGTGCTGCGCCGACAGCGCACAGCACACCGGCGTCGACAAGCGTGGTGAGCGAAACGACAAGCAGCGAACAGGCCAAGGATGAGGGTGTGAAGGAAGTCGACCCCTCACAGTCAGCTGAACCCACCGAAGACCCTGAGCGCAAAACCACCTGTAATGTCGATGACCTCGAAATAAGCGCCTCCACCAATCACCCCTTTTATGCTGCGGAAGACCTGCCAAGCTTCTATATGACAGTGAAAAACCCCACCAGTGCTGATTGCGTGATCGATCTCGGACGCGACCCGCTGCGATTCGAGGTATATTCACTCGACGCCAACCAGCGCGTGTGGTCCGATATTGACTGCAACGCACCAGTAGGCACTGGGGAGCAGACTTTTAGGTCAGGCCAGGAGCGCAAGTTTGAGGCGAAATGGTCGCGCACCACCTCCACACCGGAAACCTGCCAGGGCCGCCAATCTGTTCCGGCGGGCAGCTATTATCTGCACACAGTGATCGGCACGAACGCGTCCGCGCCGATCGACTTCCACCTCCAGTAACCTCCCGCTTAGCTTAAGATTCGCAGCGCATCGGTCAGAGTTTCGACTTCCACCACTTTCATCCCCGCCATCGTCACCGAACACTTCGGGACGATGGCGGTGGTGTATCCCAGCCTCTTTGCCTCCTGCAAACGCCGCTGCACATTTGGCACACGGCGAATCTCGCCAGCTAAACCAACTTCACCCAACACCACCGTTTTCTTCGGCAACGGGGTGCGTGAAAGCGCTGAGGCGGTGGCAAGCGCAATAGCGAGGTCTGTGGCAGGCTCACCCACCTTCATACCGCCCACGGTTGCCACATACACCTCTTTATCGTGAGTTTTCTTCCCCGCACGCGCCGCAAGAACCGCCAACACCATGGGCACGCGCGTGGGATCAAGCCCAGTAACCGCGCGCCGCGGATTCTTCGACTCCGTTGGCACCACCAACGACTGCACCTCCGCCACAATGGGGCGCACACCATCCATAGCCACAGTCACCGCAGTGCCATCAGGGGTGGTCTCGCGGTGGCTTAAAAATAGACCCGAAGGGTCTTCGACCTCTTTGATGCCATCGTGCTGCTGTTCAAAACAGCCCACTTCATCGGTGGCACCAAAACGGTTTTTAATACCCCGCAGCATGCGCAAACTGGAATGACGATCCCCCTCGAAATTCAGCACCACATCCACCAAGTGCTCCAGTACACGCGGGCCGGCGACGTTGCCGTCTTTGGTCACATGGCCGACCAGAAGGATGGGGATGTTGGTGTTTTTCGCCAAGGTGGTCAGTGCCGCGGTGACGGCACGCGATTGGGCAACGCCACCGGCTACACCTTCGACCCCTACAGCCGACATGGTTTGAACTGAGTCGACGATAATCAGGCTGGGCTTGAGCGCCTCCACGTGGCCGAAGACAACATCGAGGTTGTTTTCCGACGCAAGGAACAAGGTGTCTTTGAGCGCATTGGTGCGCTCGGCACGCAGGCGCACCTGCCCTGCTGATTCTTCTGCCGTGACATATAAGGCCACCCGGTTTTTCCCAGCAGAGTCCTGCTGCTCTGTCCACCGTGCCGCCACCTCCAGCAGAAGGGTGGATTTACCCACACCGGGTTCACCTGCGAGTAACACCACAGAGCCGGGCACAATGCCTTTGCCTAAGACTCGGTCGAGTTCAGCAATGCCGGTGCTTAACGTGGTAGCAGCACTGGCTTTAATGCTGGTGATTGCTTGGGCTGGGGAGGTAGGAGCAAGCCCTTTGGATACCGCACCCAGCGTGGCAGCGTGTGCCACGGAGCCGGTGGCTTGGGTGTGTTCCTCCATGGAGCCCCATGAGCCGCATTCGGGGCAGCGGCCCAACCATTTGGGGGAGGAGTATCCGCATTCGGTGCAGGTGTGTACGCTGCGCGCTTTTTTCGCCATGCTGCTCACCCTACAAAAGGAAGGAAACATGAAGAAATTTCCCCTAGAAAGCAACCTAAGAATTGCTCCTTCATTTTCTTAGAGTATACTCAGTTATGGCTTGTGATTGAGGGAATGGTGAACTCCATTCATCGCCTTCTTAGCTGCGTGTTTATCAAAATATGCAGCAATAAATAAAACATTGTAATTTTCTTAAGAAATAGAGCTTATCAATCGAACGTAAGGGGAAGAGGATGCCATTAGCGCACCCACTGGCGCACGCCGGTATTACCCTTAGTCTGCTCATTTCACGCGTGCTCCTTGTCCCCATCGAAAGTGCTGTTCCCACCCATGTGCCCCGTACGGCGGTTGAGTCGAACTGGAGCCACTTTGAGATCGCCGGATTTGTTGTCTACGCCATCGCCATCGCCCTGATTATCAGCGGAATTTTGGGCATAATCTTCATGCGCAAAGACTAAACCCCCTCCTCGCCACAAGCGGTGAGCAGGGGGTTCGTTGCCTGAAAGGCTTTTAGTGGTGGTGCTTCTCAGCGCCAGTCTCACGATCAACCATGCCGGACTCCAACACTGGGGTGGAGATGGTAGCAGAGGTGGTCACGGTTGCGTTGTCGAAGGTGAACACAACTTCCTTGGTGCCACCGAAAGCGAAACCAGGGTTCTCGGTGGAGGTGGTCACGTGAGTGACACACGCCCCCTTGGGCTCAACCAGCTTCTTCATCTCGGAAGGAACGTCAGCTACCAAGGTGCAGTTCGACTTGATGGCGGTTTCGCCCTTGATGGTCACTGGCTTGCCGTCAATGGTGACAGATTTCAGGGTGTGGGTGGCATCGGAGTTGTCCTGGTTGATAGCGGTGAACTTCACGCCAGTCTCGCCCTTATCGGTGACGTGGATCGTGACGTCGCGCACTGCCACGGTTCCATCTTCAGAATCTGCGGAAGCGCCGTCAACAGCAGCGACCTGGCTAGAGGTCTGGGTGACCTGACCTGCAGAGCAAGAAGCCAGGATCAGCGCGGAAGCAGCAGCGGCGGTGATCATGGCGCCGCGGCGGGCAACGGTCTTCAAAGGCTTCACAGTGTTCGTCCTCCATCATGGTGGGTATGGTTCAGGCTGGGAAACCTGAGTGTAAAAATAGTCTTCTACTACTTTAGTCCTAAAGGGGTGTTTCGCACATTCAACAATGGCCACTTTCGGCCAAACGGGGGCATACAAAAGGGTGAACAGTGCGCCTAATGTGATCAAAATAATAGGCAGGTGGGCATGATGTTTATTTTCTCCCACATAAGCGGGCAGAAAACCACAGTGCTGGTGGTGGTTGTAAACCGTGGGGTGGGTCAGGGCTCAGGCGTGCTAGAATTTTTCTGGTATGTGTTGACGCAAGGTACACTTATTCTTTTAGCGTTTGCTCTCCCCTTGTCCCGGTGGCGCGTACCGGGGAGGATGCTTATGGGTAGGCGCTTTGCTCGAAGGATATTTGAGGGAGTTTTAGTTTTATGGAATTCAAGGTTGGCGACACCGTCGTATACCCCCACCACGGCGCGGCAGTCGTTGAGGCGATTGAGCATCGGGAGCTGAATGGCCAGACCTTGGAATACTTGGTTCTTCAGATTCACCAGTCGGATCTTGTGGTCCGCGTTCCTTCGAAGAATGCTGAATTGGTCGGTGTGCGCGACGTTGTCGATGATGACGGCCTGCAGAAGGTATTCGGTTACTTGCGTGAGACTGATGTTGAAGAGGCGGGCAACTGGTCGCGTCGTTTCAAGGCGAACCAGGAGCGTTTAGCGTCCGGTGATGTGAATAAGGTTGCTGAGGTTGTGCGTGATTTGTGGCGCCGCGACCAGGGCAAGGGCTTGTCTGCCGGCGAGAAGCGCATGTTGGCTAAGGCGCGTCAGATTTTGGTGGGTGAGCTGGCTCTTGCTGAGATTAAGGATGAGAAGAAGGCGGATGAGCTGCTCGCCGAGATCGATGCGACGATTGAGCGCCACAAGGCTTTGGGTATCGAGGATACCGAGGAGAAGAAGGTTGTTGAGGATGATGATATCGACCTCGACGATCTCAGCTTCGATGACGAAGACTAAAAAATGACGTCGCAGGAATTAACGCGCCAGGCCGTTTGTGGTCGGCGCGTTTATGCGCTCATTGCTGCGGCTGGGACAGGTTCGCGTTTGGGGGCTCAGGTTCCGAAGTCGTATGTGTTGTTGCGGGGGAAGTCGCTGCTGGAGCGTTCGGTTATTGCCATGATTACGTCGGAAATTGTTGATGAGATTGTGGTGTTGGTCAGCGCTGAAATGTTTGATTTCGCCCACCAGCTGCTTTCACGGGCGCAGCTGTTTGAGGCAGCTGTGCCGGTGCGGCTGGTTGTGGGTGGGGGTGAGCGCGCCGATTCGGTGTGGGCGGGTGTGCGGTCGATCCCCGATGAGGATGCTGTGGTGCTGATTCATGATGCCGCCCGTGCCTTGACTCCGCCGGGGATGATTGCGCGTGTGACTCGCGCGGTGTTAGAGGGGGCGCCGGCGGTGATTCCTGTGTTGCCTGTGTCTGACACTATTAAGAAGGTGGCGGGTTCGTTCGTGGTGGATACGCCGAATCGTGCTGATCTACGCGCTGTGCAAACTCCGCAGGCTTTTGATCTGGCGCTGTTGCGTGCGGCGAATGAGAAGTATTTTGCGGCGAGTAATCCAGGTTTTGTTGCTACCGATGATGCTTCGCTGATGGAGTGGTGTGGGGTTGATGTGCGCTGCGTGCCGGGTGATCCGATGGCATTGAAGATTACGACTCCCCTTGATTACACGCTGGCTGCCGCTGTGGTGGACCAGGCTGAACCGACGATTTTTGAGGTGCCCGATGTTTAATCCGATTATTCCCCGCGTGGGTATTGCTACTGATGCGCATCAGGTTGAGCGGGGTAAGCCGTGCTGGATCGCCTGTTTGCTTTTCGACGGCGTCGACGGTTGCGAGGGACATTCCGATGGGGATGTGGTTGCGCATGCGCTTGTCGACGCCCTGCTGTCGGCGGCAAACTTAGGCGATTTGGGGTCCTTTGTCGGCGTCGGCAAGCGTGAGTATGACAACGTCTCAGGTGCGCGGCTACTCACGGAGTGTCGGGCATTGTTGGAAGACAACGGCTTTGTCATTGGCAATGCTGCGGTGCAGTTGGTTGGCCAGAGCCCGAAGATGGGGCCTAGGCGTAAGGAGGCGGAGCAGGTGATGAGTGGGATTTTAGGTGCGCCGGTGTCAGTATCGGCCACAACCACGGATCACATGGGCTTTACCGGCCGTGGTGAGGGGCGTGCTGCGGTAGCTACAGCTGTGGTGTGGAAGCAGCAGGAGATGTAAGTTTGCCACGCTAATCTGTTCGGATAAGAGCCCATACGTTGTGGTAGTTGCCCATCACGAGGCCGACAAATCTGATCCACAATTCCAGTGCGGATGCGTCCCCGAATAAGCCGGTGAGCGTGATCCAGGATTTACATTTGGTGTTCGCACTAGAATTTTTGTGGTTGAGGTGTAAGGCAACAAAAACAAGCGCAGTTTACACGATGGCTGTCATCGTCTGAGGGCATAGAGTCACACTTCGAAAGCGTCGTGAAGTATTTGAGCATGGTTGTGCTGGTGCCCGCAAAGCGTTAAGACGACGGTTGTACGCGTACCAATTTCTTCCCTCTAATCGGTGTATGTATGTTTTGACCTGCTGTCGGATTGCGACGCTAACAATGCTGAAAAGGTGCCTGCACAAGAGGAATTGGTGAGCAGGAACCTTAAGATCCGCAGGTAAGAAAATAGCCATGTGCGTGTTTTGTTAAGTGTGCGCACATGGCTTGCTGTGTGTGCGAAGAATTAGTTCTTCTTTCCAAAGTAAGCACGGATTTTTTCGATGACCTTCCAGAAGAAGGTGACGAAGCTGACAACCAAGCTTGGTGAGGATTGAACGAGTGAGCCATCCACGATTTTCTTTTGTGCAGCTTCACGGTCTTTTTCCGTGATTGGCACTAGTGGGCAATAAATTGGTTGAGGCAGAGCAGCATGCGTTTGCTCACCACCAGGGACGTACGTAAAAGGATTGCGACGATTTGGTGGCTGTTGTTTCCAGCATTCCCATAGTTCTTCGACGGTTGATGCTTTAAAGGCGAGCAGTGTGTGTGGTTTGAACTCTGAGTGCACGTCGAAGTCTAATTCGCCTGCGGCTTGCTTAGCGGCACGTTCTTTTGCTTTCTGCTCGATTTTTTGGGCATTGTCCAGAATGATTGCCCTCTGTTCGGGGCTATACTCTGGGCCGATCTTTAGTTCAACAGCCCCAGCAGAAGGAGTCATGACAATAGATGTAGCTACGGCAACTGCAGCGACACAGCTAGAAAACTTCCTCATTTTTCTCCCTGTCGTAGAGTGTGGGCATGTCCAAATTATTAGCAGCGCTCAAAGCGCAAGCATATTTAACTTTTATATAAAGTAAAGTCACTTTTGATATTTATTACCCTTTTTAATTAATGGTGTGAAAGTTGTGTGGTATCAACTCAGGCTTGCACTGAAACCGCATTCACCACGGTTTATTGTCGAACACTTGGGAAGTAGCAGGCTGTTCTATGTTTTCATTTCCTTCGGGTGTAATGGTGAAGGGTATGCATTTTTTTCTGTTGAGGAGCTGTTTATATATTGTTAGTCAATCAATACTATCGAGGATGGGGGTGTTTTCGCTTACCTCATAAATAAAGGAAAAAGCTGATTGGTGTGTTGTAGGTCGTCTATGCAACACCTTCTAAAGTTTCTTGAGGGAAATATAACTAATAGCAACTAAACTAAATAAGCCTGCAGAAAACAAGGTTCTCTCACCAGAAAACCGCTTGTGAAGCCCCAACCTGTGGTTGTGGGGGCTTAGTGGGTGGAACGTTGGGGCATAAGCACGCGGGAGTGGAGGAATTCGGAGTGTTTGGGCTGATGAAAATCACGCTGAACTTAATCACGTGCGTGTGTGTATGCTCTGCCGCACCGGGTAGTCCTTGATTGTCCACCAAGATTTACTCACAAGGACACAGTCGTGAGTCGTGCGATTTAAAGATCCTTAAGGGTGGTGGCATTCTCATTGTCTCTGTGGTGAAAAACTAGGTCTGCCTTCGTGGCTTGCAGCGTGGCCGAGTTAACCATCAGCCTCACGATCCTGTGGGATTGGAAGCCGGTTCGTGACTTACTGGCGAGTGCATCCACTCTGTGATTGCGTGTGCATATCTAGCACTGTTCTTGGTAGGGGCATGGGGGCTTTGCGGTATGTAAGAGCAATATTAATTCGACATAGAGCAAGTGCTACCTGTAAAGCCGCAGGTCAATTTTTCACTTGTTTACTGAAAGTCGAATCAGTATTTTTGAATCAATCCCGGCATATTTATAGGTAAGCTCTTTGGTTGCTGTGTGCAGGGTTTTTCCTGCCTCAGTGCGCTGGTGGTTCCTGAGCTTTCTTTTCACAATGCTTCTTCCTGATGGGGAAACCTTGCTATATAAGTGCTTGCTTAAAATATTGTTGGGTTGGTGTGAGTAAACAGGAAGTATCAGTGGTTCTGTAGTGAGAATTCGGCACATGAAGCCCATGTAGGGGGTGTTGACGGGGGCAATTTCACCGCAAAGCGTTGTGTGCAACGTTCACAGGATTGATAATGAAGACATACTTTTCAACTTTGGGTGTTACTGAAAATTTTTAATTCAGGCATGACCGGGGTGTGAGGGATCCACAATTTTTATTCACGTCGGAATGTGGTGGCTTTCGCCGCAGTCTGCTTGATCTAAAGGTTGGTTGTCGCACCGTGAGTAACACTTGTTTTGACTCAAACGCTCCTTTAACTAGGGCCGCGCGCGTACTGAGTAATAATGCTGTGCTAGTGACCACGGGCGATGTACACCAGGTTTTGGTGGGGCGTGGTATTGGCTTTGGTGTTAAGGTTGGCGATACTCTCGCTATCACCGATGAGCATCAACGCTTTGTGCATCTGACCGACGAACAGGCGCAATTTTTTGAATCATTGCGCGCCATTGACGGGCATCGTGTTGAAAAGTTTTCTACTGCGGTGGATCTTGCGGCCGATATTTTAGGCCCCCTTCACCCCAGTGTGTACGTGTTGTTGGTTGAGCACCTTTCTTTCGCCGTCGATAGGCTAAGGCGAGGCGAGGGGATTTTTAACGCGATCGCCGGGGAGATCAAAGCTGTATTCCCCGATGAATTCGCCGCAGCTGAAGTGATGCTGCAATACATTAATTCCCACCTGGATAATCTTGAGCTTCCGCACAGCGAGGCGGGCTTTATTGCCCTGCACCTCAACGCCGCGCTCGGGGGCACGAGCGTGAAAGCGCCGCTTGCCCAAGCAAATCAGCTGGCGGAACTTGTCGCTTTTACCCGACGTGTGTTGGGGATTGTGGATAATCCCGCTATAGGTAGCAGCCATGATGATGGTTTGGAACTGACGATCGCCCGGCTGATACGTCGAGTGCGCAAGGGCGCGTGGCGCAGAAATGACGCCACGATGGGGATTGGCCAACAGCTCACCGTTGAATTTGATTTAGCTCAACAAGTTATTTGCCGCATTCTTTCATGTTCTGAGATGCCTGCTTATGCGAAGGGGGAGGCGGCTTTCTTGGCAGTTTTCCTCCATGGCTGTGTGCAGGAGTGTGAGCTCAGTCGTGACAAAGCGCAGCGGCAAAACTAAAGATAAGAAAGGAACTACCGTGAAAGATAAGGTAGTGGGCGGGCTGCAGAGTCTCGCCAAGGCGCTGATGGGCGCGGTTGCTGTGCTGCCAGTGGCGGCACTGCTGGTTGGTATCGGTTACCGTATCGACCCCGAAGGTTGGGGTGCAAACTCCCTTTTCGCTGACCTTCTGATTAAGTCTGGTCTGGCTGTTTTGGAGAACCTCGGGCTGATCTTCGCTGTTGCAATCGCCTTCGGCCTGGCCAAGGATAAGAATGGTGCGGCGGCGTTGTCGGGCATGATTGGTTTCTTGACTGTGACCAAACTGCTGAATGCTGATGCTGTTGCTGGTTACCGCGGCATTGATGTGGAGAGCTTGGAAGGCCAGCAGTTGCTGGAGTGGGCTGCCCAAGGCTGGAAGGCTGTGGGCAACGGCAATGTTCTGTTTGGTATTTTGATCGGTATTTTGGCTGCGTGGACGTATAACCGCTTTGAGTCGACCAAGCTGCCTGATTTCTTGGCCTTCTTCTCCGGCCGCCGCTTGGTACCTATTTTGGTCTCCTTCTTCGCCATGATTTTGTCGGCTGTGCTGTTTGTTTTGTGGCCTTTCGTCTACGGCGTGTTGTTTAACTTTGGTGAGGCCATTCAGGGCATGGGCGCGATCGGTGCCGGTATTTATGGTTTCTTCAACCGCCTGCTGATTCCTACTGGTTTGCACCACGCATTGAACTCAATCTTCTGGTTTGATGTGATCGGTATTAACGATATTGGTAATTTCCTCAAGGGTGGTGAGACGATCGCTGCGGCGGCTGCTGCTACTGACCAAGCTTCCTGCCCAGGTACGTGGACTGGTTCGACCTGTGAGGTTATTGGTGTTGTTGGCCGCTACCAGGCTGGTTTCTTCCCTGTGATGATGTTTGGTCTGCCTGGTGCTGCGTTGGCTATGTTCTTGCGTGCACGCCCTGAGCGTCGCAAGGTTGTGGGTTCGTTGATGCTGGCTGGTGCGTTGGCTTCCTTTGCCACGGGTGTGACTGAGCCTCTTGAGTTCTCCTTCATGTTTGTTGCTCCGCTTTTGTACTTGGTGCATGCGTTGCTCACGGGTCTTGCTGTGGGTATTGCTGCGGCGATGGGCTGGACTGCTGGTTTCGGTTTCTCGGCTGGCGCGTTCGATATGTCGCTGTCGACCGGTAACCCGATTGCGAACCAGTGGTGGATGCTGCTGGTGATGGGTGCGGTGTACTTTGCGCTGTACTTCGGTATTTTCTACGCGCTGATTGGTGCGCTGAATCTGCGTACGCCTGGCCGCGATGATGAGTCTGATGATGCCGCTGATGCTGTGGTTGTGTCGGATGAGTCGGTGAGCGGTGTTGCTCGTCAGATCATTGCTGGTTTGGGTGGTGCTGCCAATATTTCTTCCATTGATTACTGCGCGACTCGCCTGCGTGTGCTGGTCAATGATTATGTCAAGGTCAGTGAGAAGGAGATTAAGAAGGCTGGTGTTGCTGGTGTGATCCGTCCTTCGCAGACTGCGGTTCAGGTTGTGATCGGTCCGAATGTGCAGTTTGTTTACGATGAGGTGGTGCGCCAGCTGTCTGGTGCTGCTGTTGCTTTCGAGGGTGAGAAGGCTGAGTAATGTTCGGTTGGTCGAAGAAGAAAGTTGATCTTCTCACCCCGTTTCCTGGGACTGTGATGGATGTTACTGCTGTGCCGGATCAGGTGTTTGCTGATGAGATGCTTGGTCCGGGCGTGGCGGTTGTTCCTGATGAGTCCTGCCAGGTGTTGGAGGTTTGTGCTCCTGTTTCGGGTCAGATTGTGACGATTTTCAACACGATGCATGCGTTTGCTATCCGTGACAAGAATGGTGTGGATGTTTTGGTGCACATTGGTTTGGATACGGTGGCGTTGCGCGGTGCTGGTTTTGAGGCGTTTGTCTCCGCTGGGGATTCTGTTAAGGCTGGTGAGCTGGTTGTGCGCGTTGATGCTGCGGCTGTGCGTAGGGCTGGTAAGTCGTTGATTACTCCTGTGGTGTTGACGAATAAGAAGCAGGTTGCGAATGTTACGGCTGCTGCACACAAGGTGCAGCGTGACGACGTCGTTGCGCATGTGACCTTAAATTAGCACTCGTTGGTGCGTTCCCCCCGGCTTTGGGCTGTGTCCCGGCCGGGGTTTTATTATGCCTGCTTATCTGCCTTGCGAGGTGGTGAGGGAGGTGAGGGTATGTGGAACGATACCGTGAAATTATGGGCGCAAAGCTTTCAAGAATGCATACACGCCCTGATGAACACATGCCCACCACCACAGTTGATATCAGTAGTAATGATCCTAGCCCAGATTTTTCATGGGGTGGGTTTGGTGGTGGTGGGTTGGGGTGGTGTGTTTGTGGGGTTGGTTGGTTCACCTTCGCCCTTTGATTCGTGGTTTTTAGGGCAAGGTGTGCGTCCATAAAGTTGTGTGGGGTTTGGGGGTTGGGGTGTGCCTGCAGTGTGGCTGCCAGATCGCGTGTGTGGGCCTAGGGGTGTTAGGGTTTTCGTTTCTTCCAGCGTGGCTGTAGAAGGCTCTGGGTGTAGCCAATAAGCGTGACCAGTGTGTGGGTGTGGGGGTTGTGCTGGTCAAGCTGGAGGATGATGCGTCTGCTGCTTGTGGTGATTTTTGATGCAACCGCAACAAACCTTACACGGATAGTCTTCGGCACCCATGTCCACCAAGGCTTGCTTGTTTCTTGGTGTGAATGATCTTTGTGGTGGCAGGCGTCGATGAGTTTCGTCCAGGTAAGAAGTTGGTGGGATAGTGCAACGATCAAACACCAGATTTGGTTCGCCCCGAATTGTTTAAACGGCAGTTTACTAAGGCCTTGGTCTTTGGTGTCTTTGATGTGTTGTTCACATAAAGACCGATTACGGTAGCAGTAGTCAATGTGTTGAATATTCCCAATAAGGTTCGTTACGCACAGTTGGGCGCGAACACCATGTTGGTTGAAAAGACTGTGTTGGCACCCTGGGTGGGGTGGTTCGATTCGTGCGATAACACGCATATCCTCGGGGTAGTCAGCTAGAAGATTCACCAAAGGTTGGTGCTCATCTATATTTGCGGTGCGCAGTAGTCCGGTGATGTCTTCAAGGAAATGGTTCTCATCACAAACCAGATCCCCTGAAGCACGCACAATCGGCACCCGAGTATCCCACCGATCACAGTCTTTGCCTGTGTGAGCACTGGTTCCCAAGTGTTGTGTATCAGCGTTGGTTGTTTGTTGGGATTGAAGGTGATGGTCAAGGGTGATGCGCGCTGTCGGCGGGGCGGAATAACCCAGAACATACCCAAGGTTGTGATCGTTGAGGAAACTGATGAATTTCTTTGTCCCACCAGCACTGTCAGCACGGATGACTAATCGTTTGCCCCAGGGTTGACCATCACTGTGATCAGGCAGGGTGGCAAGAATCTCGTCAACAAGCTGGCAGTGATCACGAATTGTGTTTGCCCCGGCATTTCCTGGTCGAAGCAGGCAGTTAAGAAACTCCCCACCAGGCAGACCGATGCTGGTGTAATCAATAAAGGCACATAACGGGTGGAAACCAAAGCCTTTCTTATAGGTAGGCGTCGCGTTTTCCTTATCGGAATGTGCGGTAATCAACGTGGCATCAATATCGATAACCAGTGGTTGTTCAACTGTTGCCACCCGATGCGGAGCGTGATCACCTAACAAATCCCACACCCTAGTGCGAGCTTGTTTCGCTGCGTGGATAAACCCTTCTCGCACATGCTCGCTGGTATCTGCATATTCTGTGATCCGCCGCCATGCGGTTGTCACTGACGGTAACGATTTTGATGCTAACGCGGTTGAAACAGAAGAAAGCAAGGTGATGTCGTGGACATCATCCCCACCAGCAATCAACGATAAAGCCAGATTCACCCACACATCCCCTAACGTGTGCGTGAGCCCAGAACGCGGCAAAGCGGAATCAAGGCAGTCACTTATTCCCACCAATTCGGCTACGTGAGCAAACGGTAACACCCCCGCACCGGATACAAGATGAGAACAGCTAGCAACCCGTGGAATGTATGTGGTAGTCTTCACCTTGAAAGTGTTTCTTTCTGCCTAGATTATTGACTTCAAAACATCTCTATTCTAGCAGGTCAAGAAGCACTTTCTTTACTTTTTGCTCACCTTTTCACCCCACACCCATGAAAAATCCGGGCTAGGGGTTTAGTATAAAGCGTGGCAAAGCCCAAGAAAGGGATTCTCACCAATCGCACGCGAAGGAAACCAGGTGCCCGTTAGTAGCGCTCTTGTAAAAAATGGGGGTATAGAAAAAACTGTGGCTCACCAGAATTGGTGAGCCACAGTGAGAAGCCAAACCTAGAGCGCGATTAGAACTTGATGTTCAGGTGCTTTGCGATCATTGGGAACAGTGCGGCGATAGCTGCCACGATGCCACCGATGATTGCGAAGATGCCCCACGTTGGGAACTTCTTGTCCTTGTTATCGGAGGAGCCGCTACCAGGCTTCTCGGTAGGAGCTGGGGTGGTTGGCTTAGGCTCAGCAGGCTTGTTCTGGCTTTCAGCCAGCTTGCGCAGGATCTCTTCCAGCTTAGCGGCGCGGTCCTGCTCAGCCTTGATGCGGGCCTTAGCCTCTTCCTCAGCCTTCATGCGAGCAGCCATTTCAGCGTTGAAGCCCATGTCGATGTTCACGAGGAACGCAACATCTTCCTGCCACTCGGTGTTGGCAATAACCTCAGCGAAGACACGGTTAGCTTCAGCGATCTGAACGCGACGCAGCTCAGCAGCCTCAGCGGAAGGATCAGCCAAGTCGGTAGCGAAGTTTGGTCCGAACTTCTTCATTTCCTCTTCAGCATCAGCCAGTCGCTTTTCGATGTGTGCGCCGGAATTTGCCAAGCGAGCAACCAGTGCGCGGTACTCGTGACGCAGGGTGGTGTTATCACCATCCTTGTTCACGATGTTCTTGTCCTGATCGAGCTCGTAGAGCTCAGCGAAGCGAACGGTCGCAGCGTAGATAGCCTCAACCAGGCGCAGTGCATCGCGCTGAGCGGTCGCGCGGTTAACCAGCAGCTGGCGAACGATAGCGTCAGACTTCTGAGCTTCAGCCTGTGCAACGCGAGCAGCCTTGGTCAGGTCATCCTTCTGCTTCTTCAGCTCAGCAATCTTGGTGCTTTCAGGATCGAGGAGTTCCTTCACAGCCTCAGCTGCGGCAAGAGCCTTCTCGAAAGCTGGGAGATAGGTGCGCTTGATGTAGTTGTTCTCATCCACATCAGCGTTCTGCTCACGAGCTGCATCGTAGCGGTCGTTGAGCTTCTTCATGGTATCTGCATACTCTGCAGAATCATCGGAGAAGGTGGGCAAAGCAGGCTGAGTGTTACCTGCAACATCGTTAGCAGCTTGGATCAGCTTGTTAACCTCGGCAACCTTCTTTGCGAAGTCAGCAGCGAGCTTTTCTTCAGCCTTCTTGATTTCGTCGCCCTTGGCGGCAACAGCCTTCCATGCATCAACTGCAGCCTGGTCCTTTTCCACAGCGTACTTGACCGACTCGCGAGCCTTGGTGATGTTATCAGCCGAGGTCTTCAGCTCAGCGGTAGCACGAGCAAGATCATTCTTCAGCGCAGCAACAGATGCCTGCTCAGAAGGATCGTTGACCACAGCACCAACGGTCAGCTCAGTTTTTGGAAGAGCCTCCAGGTACTTCATGGTGGCGTCGGTCCAAGCCTTAAGCTGATCCTCGGTGTGGTTAACCGCAGAAACGTTCACAGCCAGGGAGCCGTCAGCGCCGTTGAATGCGTTGAGCACATTCTGGCTTGGTGGGGTAGGAGCGTTGGCAGTAACAGCGGTTTCCTGAGCGAAAGCAGGAACAGAGAAGCCGGACAGACCGGTAGCAACAGCGATCGCGCCAGCAAGAGCGGCGGTGCGAATGCGGTTCTTAAACATATAGGTTCCCCTAAATAGGTGTTTGTAGACAGAAATCAGACATCTGGAAGAAGGGGGGTGAATGGGGGTGTTGCAGAACGAACCCATTTACCCTAAAAGAATCTGAGAGTGCATTGCGACGCGAGCGCATAGTTTTTCAGCACAATGAGCCGAAAAATGCTACTTGCTCAACTGGCAGTGCAGCCTTGTCGCTATGGATAAGGCTAAAGCAGGAATGGGAATAACACCAGCGTAAACGTATAAAATTCACTGCATGTGTGGGAATTTTTCGGCGAATGTGAACGTTATCAATAGTGCTTTTGATTGTTAAGCTGGAAAAATGTAGCACAGATAATATCTTAATAATATATAATATTTCCAATAGGAGCTTCCCCACTTTTGGGGGGTTTGCTCAGGGTTTCCATATATTTTTATGCATATCTGAAGTCCGTTTAGTATTAGTGGTGATGCAATCCATTGTGGGAAAATGTGAATAAAATCTACTTGTTCAGCACTTTTGCAGTCATTCAAAAGGTGGAATATGTTCATCAAGCCTCAAACCAATCCATCCCGAAGTGCAGTACAGCTCACCGCCTTCCTTAATAAGGTGTATTTGGGGAAGGTGAACTAAACTGTTCTGCGTGACTCTACGCATCTTTGACACAGGAACCCGGTCCCTTCGAGACTTCACGCCCCTGCGTGAAGGGCACGCCTCGATATACCTGTGTGGTGCCACGCCACAAACACAACCCCACATCGGACACGTGCGCTCCGGTGTCGCCTTCGACATCCTGCGCCGCTGGCTTTTGGCACTAGGCTATGATGTTGCCTTCGTCCGTAATGTCACAGACATTGACGACAAAATCCTCACCAAAGCGGCAGAAAACAACCGCCCCTGGTGGGAATGGGTTGCAACCCACGAGCGCGCTTTCACATGGGCTTACGATCAGCTCGGCGTCCTGCCCCCTAGTGTGGAACCACGCGCAACTGGGCACGTCACTCAAATGATCGACTACATGCACAGGCTTATCGACGCCGGATTCGCCTATGCAGACTCCGGCAGCGTCTACTTCGACGTCCACGCCTGGGTCAATGCCGAAGGCTCCGACTACGGCCACCTCTCCGGAAACCGCATTGAAGAAATGGAACAGGGAGAAACCGACAACGCCGGCAAACGCAGCCACCTCGATTTCGCACTCTGGAAAGCAGCCAAACCTGGCGAACCCAGCTGGCCTACCCCCTGGGGCGATGGCCGACCTGGCTGGCACCTCGAATGCTCCGCCATGGCCACTTGGTACCTTGGCGGATCCTTCGACATTCACGGCGGTGGACTCGACCTGCAATTCCCGCACCACGAAAACGAAATCGCACAATCCCACGCCGCAGGCGACGGTTTCGCACAATACTGGATGCATAACCACTGGGTGACCATGGCTGGGGAAAAGATGAGTAAATCACTTGGCAATGTCCTGTCCGTCCCCGCCATCTTGGAGCTGGTTCGCCCCGTTGAACTGCGCTACTACCTAGGCTCCGCGCACTACCGCTCCATGCTGGAATATTCCGAAGGCGCGTTGCAGGAAGCCGCCCAAGGATACCGCCGCGTCGAGGCATTCCTCGACCGTGTCGGGGATGTAGAGGTAGGAACGTGGACGCCCGGCTTTGAAGAAGCAATGAATGACGACCTCGCAGTGCCAAGGGCACTGGCCGAAATCCACAACGCAGTGCGCGAAGGCAACACCGCGCTTGCGGAAGGTAAGGTAGAGCAGGCACGCGAAATCGCAGGAAGTGTTAGGGCCATGGCGGCAGTCCTTGGTGTCGATCCGCACGCACCTCACTGGGTGCAGGCAACAACCCACAACGACAACGCCTACAAAGCCCTCGACGTACTGGTCCAATCTGAACTGCAGCGCAGAACACAAGCCCGCGCGGAGAAAAACTGGGCGCTGGCCGATGAAGTACGCGATCGGTTAGCACAAGCAGGGATTACCGTCACCGACACCCCCTCCGGCCCTGAGTGGTCGCTGGAAAACTAAAACTTAAAGGAAAAAATATTCATGGCTGGAAACCAAACCAATCGCCCAGGTCTACGCAAGACCAACAAGAAGGGCGCAACGAAGGGCTCTGGCGCTGTCCGTCGCCGCGCACTCAAAGGCAAAGGTCCTACCCCTAAAGCGGAAGATCGTGTGTACCACGCAGCGCATAAGCGCAAGCTGGAGAAGATCCGCCGCGATAAGGGCCGCCACGTCAAGGAAGAAACCACCGAACTGGTGGTTGGCCGCAACCCTGTGGTCGAGTGCTTGCACGCCAAAGTGCCCGCCAACGCTCTCTACATTGTGGAAGGCACTGGCAACGACAATCGCTTAAGCGAAGCTGTCCAGATCGCCCATGCCCGCTCGATCCCACTGATCGAAGTGCCACGCCACGAAATGGATCGCATGACCGGCAACGGTATGCACCAAGGCATCGGTCTGCAAATCCCAGCATTCAAATACGCTGAAGTGCACGACCTGATCGAACGCGTGGCTGAATCTGGCGAAAACGGCATGATCGTTGTTCTCGACAACATCACCGACCCTCGCAACCTGGGCGCTGTGATCCGCTCCGTTGCCGCCTTCGGTGGGCATGGCGTGGTTATTCCAGAGCGTCGTTCCGCATCGGTGACCGCTGTTGCGTGGCGTACCTCCGCAGGTATCGCAGCTCGTCTGCCTGTGGCGAAGGCAACCAACATCACCCGCACCGTCAAGGAATTCCAGAAGAACGGTTACCAGGTAATCGGCCTAGATACCGGCGGAAACTCCACCCTAGATACCTATGATGGCACCGGCAATGTTGTGATCGTCGTGGGTTCTGAAGGCAAAGGTATTTCTCGTCTGGTTAAGGAAAACTGTGACGATTTGATGTCCATCCCCATGACCAGCTGGGTGGAATCCCTCAACGCCTCAGTTGCTGCAGGCGTTGTACTGAGCGAATTTGCTCGCCAGCGCCGCGTGAACTAACGCAACTGGAAAAAATCAATGAGGTAGTCGGTGGCAAGGAAATCGGTGTGTGTTGGGCCTAAAAACTCCGATTGAACCGCACCTGCCACCGGCACCACATGCCCCACACCATGTAAGGCATAGCCCGCCACACCGGGATAGTCGTAGAGCTCAACACCGCGATGGCGCGGGGGTGGGGGAGTAAAGGAAACACCAGTATTGAGCGCGGAATACAACGCTAAGGTGCGCTCAAAACTTAGAACCTCGCCACGGCAGGCGTTGCTAAAAAGCTGCAATCTGCCCCCATGAAAAGGCGCAATCGGGTCCTCAACTCCATGCATTAACAGCAGGGGAGTGGGAATGAAATCCTCCGTGGAACACAGGAAGTTGTCCTTTATAGGCTGCGTGGCGGCAAACACTGCGGCGCGGGTCAACAGGGCGGGGGCGTCGAAAAGCAGACGCAGAATCATCTGACCCCCATTTGAATAACCCGCACCAAACACCCTGCCATTGTCGCCACGGTAGTGCTCAATGAGCTCAGATAAAAACAGCACATCATCCGTGCCCAACGCACGAGTCTTTTCGCGAAGATCTACCCGGCCATCATTCCAATGCCTGCCCACCCCATCGGGATACAACACCGTATACCCCAAGCTTGCAAAAACATCAAACTGGCCTGCCGTAAAACGACGCCCCACCTGGCCTGACTGCGTAGAACCATGCAACCACACAAACACATCCGGCGATGACACACCAGAACTGATCTTCCCGTATGTGCGCCGTTGCCCATCAGAGCAGCGAAACTCACCGCGAATAAACTTCACAACACCTCACAGCTGACTAGCCCGAACAGCATCCTTGTGCGCGTGATGCCGACGTCGAAAAGCAATCGTGCGACACACACCATAAATCAGGAAAGAAATGCTGGTCACCATCACCGACACCGGCAAACCCGGCGCCAGCGACACTACCAAACCACCCACCGACGACACCAACGCAAACACACACGACAACGCAACCGCATGAAGCGGCGAACTCGTCACCTGCACCGCAGCCGCACCCGGGGTAATCAACAACGCCATCACCAACAACGCGCCCACAATCTGCACCGACTGGGAGGCCGACAAACCCACCAACACAGCAAACAACAAACTATAGCCGCGCACATTCACCCCCGAAGCCGCAGCTAACAGCGGGTCAGCAGAAGCAAACAACAACGGACGCCACACCAACACCACCACAGCAACAACCATGACAGTAATCGCAGCCAGCACCCACACACTCGTATCGCGCACACCCACAATCTGGCCAGTGAGCAGCGAAAAAGCGGAGGAAGAATTGCCGGGATACAGGTGGATAAACAGCACCGACAAACCAAGGCCGAAGCTCATCACCACACCCACAGCACTATCCTGCTGCTTGAGCCCCAACAAACCCAGCACCACCGCAGCCACCACAGCACCAGCAACCGCGCCAATACCAATGTTGAAACTAAACAACAGCGCCGCAGCCGCACCCATTAACGCCAACTCGCTGGTCGCATGCACCGAAAACGACATCTCCCGCAGCACCACAAGCGGAGCCATCACACCCGAGAGCACCCCCAGCAACAGCGAGGCAATCAGCGCGTTGTGCACAAAACCCACAGAGAGCAAATAACTCGTATCAGCAACAAACGCACTCATTTAGACCACCACCACTCGACCGTTCACGCGGGCAACCTCAACATGCGTGCCATACAACTCCGACAAAGACTCAGTTGTTAACACCTCATCCACCGAGCCAATCTTGTGCCCGCGCGGTGTTAAATACAGCACCTTCGTCGCACAATGCAGCACCGGGTTAATGGAGTGAGTCACGCACATAATTGCCGTCGATTTCTCCGCCATACGCTGCTGCAACAAATCCACCACATGTTTTTGCATACCGGGATCTAAACTCAGCAACGGCTCATCGCACAGCAACAGATCAGGGTCGCGGGCAAACGCCTGGGCTTGGCGAATCAACTGCTGCTGCCCGCCCGACAACAACCCCACGCGCACATCCGCGATGCCTGTTGCCCCAACCTGGGCAAGAAGCGTATCGACGTCGCGGCGTGATGCCCTGCGTTTTCTCAGCACCCCATGAGCGAGAGCAAGAGAGACAAGATCGCGGGCACGCAACGGTAAATCGGTGGGAAACATCCGCTGCTGCGGGATGTAGCCCACCGTGCCTAAAAGCTTCAGACTTCCACTGCTTAAACTGCGGGTGCCCAGCACCGCATTAATCAGCGAGGATTTACCCACCCCATTAGGGCCAAGGATGGCGAGGAAATCACCGGGGTGAAGCTCAAGACTTAGATCCTGCCATAAGGGGGAAATGCCCGCCTTGTGAAAAGAAAGTACGGCGGGGGAAGAAGTTGAAGTCACAGTAGCCTTTTATGCGCTGAGGCGATCAATAGTGTGGGTAAGGAATTCTAAGTAGGTTTCCCCTTCGGCGGGAGTCTCATACACCTCCACCACTTTCACCCCGCAGTCGAGTGCGACATCCACTAGCCTGCGGGTGAGATCAGTGGAGGTTTGGGGGTTGTGGATCAAAATATCCAGCTCGCCCGACATGATCACCTCTAAAAACTTGGCCACATCTGCTGCAGTAGGTTCACGCTCGGATAAGGTGGCACTGCGATAGTGTGCAGGGGTGATTTCTTGCATGGGGGTGTAGGCAATCAAATAGTCGGCAATCGGCTCTGTCTGGGCAATAGAGCGCGTAGGCAGACGATGAAGCCGCTCGTGAATATCATCCAGTGACTTCAAAAACCCATCCAAATCCACGGTGGCGTGAGGCGAGATATCAGTGATCGCCGTAGCAAGGGCGCTGGCTACCTGTTCCACAGCCAGGGGATCGAACCAGATATGCTCATTGTTGGCAATACCGGGAACATTGGACTCATCAGAATGCTTGTGCTCATGATCATGGTCTTCGAGGGGAAGGGCGTGGATGATTTTGTCTTCTTTGATGTTTTTATACAGCCACGCATCGTAGCCGCCCCCGCCCACCACGACAATATCGGCTTCGTGTGCCTGTGCGAGATCTTTAGCGGTGGGCTCGAAAGTGTGGGGATCTTGGTTCGTGCCAGAAATGATGGGGGTGACATGAACCTGCACTCCTGTGGCAACTTTGCCGACTTCGCGGGCAATCTCGCCCCACACCGAGGTAGAGGTAACAATGGAGATTTCTTTAGCAATCAACGTTGCCCCAGGGGTGGGGTTGAGCACTTGGGTGGGTGTACTGGGAGAACACGCAGTGGCCACCAGGGTGGAGGTGGCCAGTACCAAGGCGAGGGGAAGACTGCGAATATTCATACACGTTAATAAAACTAGTAATAGGAACAGTTGTCAATTGGAAACCTATTGAAAAAGAAGGCTTATAGATTAATTGGGGGTAGATTCCGGTTATGCTGCATTTTTACTCCATTGGGACCATGTGTGAAAAAGTGCACTTTTCGCGCCAGGAGTAAAGAAAAAATTCCGCCATGATTTAATTTTATTTGGAACACTTATGTGTCCTAGGTCTCTGTTTGGTGAGTGCGTTCCCTCGGATGGGGGTAGGGGATTCTGGAGTGTTCACTGTTCGTATGACACTCGCAGCAAGGTGGGTTGAACCCCCGTGAGGGGAGGTTTCCACTACGTTGAAGGTGAAACACTGATAAACCACGATGAAAGAACAATGAGATGAAGAATAAGAAAAATACCCCTGTTCGAGTTTCCTTAGCGTATTTAGCCAACGAGCTTGGGGTTTCGCGCACCACGGTATCGAATGCATACAACCGCCCTGAGCAGCTTTCTGTCCAACTACGCAACAAAATCCTGCGCCGCGCTGAGCAGCTTGGCTACCCTGGGCCGGACCCGACGGCACGAAGTTTAAGAACAAAGCGAATCGGCAGCGTCGGCGTGCTGCTCACCGAACACTTGACCTATGCTTTCGAGGATAGGGCTTCGGTCGACTTCCTCTCCGGCATGGCCGATTCATCAATCGGCACCCAGAATTCTTTAACCCTTGTGCCGGTCGGCCCCGACTCCGCGGAGGAAGAATCCGCCCTTGTGCTGGTCAATCAGGCCGTGGTGGATGGGTTTGTGGTGTACTCGGTGGCGGAAAATGACCCCTACTTAGCGGCTGTTCACCGCCGCGGCCTGCCGGTAGTGGTCTGCGATCAGCCCAATAATGATGATCGCTTCCCCTTCGTCGGCATTGATGATTTCGCCGCGATCGCCCCAGCCGCCCACGCGCTTGTCGACGCCGGGCACACCCGCATAGGCATCTTATGCATCCGTTTATCCCCCGACAAGAACAACGGACCTGTCAGCCCCCAGCGCTTGGCCGCGGCGAAACACCACGTGCAAAAAGCCCGGGTGGAAGGTGCACTGAAGGTGTTCGCCTCAGCAGGCATTGATCCTGCCACGGTGCCCATCGTCGAACGCCATATTAATGATCCGAAGAACAATATCTGCGCGGCCAAAGAATTACTCTCCACCCATCCGGATCTCACCGCAGTGCTGTGCACCACCGACACCATGGCTTTTGGTGTGCTCGAATACGCGAAACAGCACAATATTCAGGTGCCTCAAGAACTGTCAGTGACCGGCTTCGACGGCATTGCCCCAGCCTTAGAGCGCAACCTTACAACTGTTATCCAGCCCAATAAGGAAAAAGGTGCTACAGCTGGCAAGGTGTTGGCCACCATGATTAAAGGCGGGGACTATCAGCACCGGAGTTTGCTAGAAACCAGCTTCTTCCCCGGTGCAACCGTCACTAGCCCTTAATACACAACAAGGTGTCCAGTTTTGCCACAACCTCAATGAGATCCTGCTGGTAGGCGATCACTTCATCCAGGTTCTTGTAGGCTGCCGGTATCTCATCCACAACACCACGATCTTTGCGGCATTCCACCCCGCGGGTCTGGTGCTCAAGATCGGCAAGGGTGAATAAGTGTCGCGCCTGGGATCGGCTCATCACCCTGCCCGCGCCGTGGGATGCGGAACAGTAGGAGTTGGTATTGCCCAACCCGCGCACAATATAAGCCCCTGTTCCCATGGAACCGGGGATAATTCCCAGCTCGCCTTTCTTGGCGCTAATGGCTCCTTTGCGGGTGATCACCAAATCGAGGCCCTCGTAGTGTTCTTCGCTGACGTAATTGTGGTGGCAGTTAATGGTTTCACCACATGTGAAGGGCGAAAGGTGCCTACGTAGCGCTTCGATGATGGACGCCATCATGATTTCGCGGCTGAAGGCTGCGTAGCGTTGCGCCCAGTTCAGGTCGTGCATGTAGTCGTCCCATTCTGCGAACTAAGGATAAGCCCTAGAAACCGGATGGTTTCTAGGGCTTATCGGGGCCACTACAGCGGGACGCTTCGGTGAGAGGCGGCTGCGGGAACTGTTATCAAGAATGATAGCGTGCGGGGTCAAGTGTCACAATTTACGGCACTCCCCAACGCTTCATAGACTCACATGAGCATGCTCACCGAGGGGTAACGGGTGGCGGGGCAACCTTGGCACAGAGGCGCATGTTTGTAAGCTGCGGGTCGTCGTGTAGTTGGTGAGCAAGTTTTCGGTGTGGATAAAAGGCAGGCCACGTTTCAGCTTGGTGTCTAGCGCCAACTCCTTGGCAGGCTGGACAGCTTCCTCAAAGTGACCCTGATCGCTCAACAAGTCAAGTGCTTGGGAGTAAAATCCGTGCACTTGTTGCCACTGGTTACAGCCCAACGTGAGGGTGGCTTTCACTTTCATAAACCGCACCGAGTTGGCGGGGTCGACCTGTGCTGCTTCGCCGATCAGAGGCAGAATTCCCATAAGCGAGAGTGCGCATCCCCAACTTGCTCTCCAACGCAGCAATGTCAGTCATTTACCCTCTCGCCTCTAAAAACTTGACCCGCTCACATACTAGCTGGGACAAAAATTCACCCACCGCAGGCACATTCTCCAGCCTGCGTGTGGCAAGAGTGGGGCCGGAACCGACCTTGACGCCTAAGTCGGCGTCGTCAAGCACAGCAAAACCATCCTCATCAGTCGTATCGTCGCCAATAAACACAACCGCATCAGGACGCAACAACGCCTTCGCTTGGCTAATCCACACCCCCTTATTCATGCTCACCACAGAAGCCTCCACAATAAACTTGCCCGGCTTCATGCTCACCCCAGAGATCTGAAGCGCACTCGCACGCGCATACACCTCATCAGCACGAGCACGATCCGCACACGCAATCACATGCAACACCCGATTAAACGGCTTATGCTCCACAAACGCGCCGGGAAGATCGACAATGAGCTGCTCAAACGCCTTAGTTGCCGCATTCAAAGCCGCGCGCTGAGCATCACTGAGCGTACTATTCGCAGCCACCTCCAACGTCGACTCCGCCCCATGCGAACCCGCCAAAATAAGCGGATCACCCAAACCCGACACCCTACGCAACCCCGCCAAATCACGACCAGACAACACCGCCACACGAGTATCAGGCAACATAGCTAAACACTTCAGCGCAGCAACCGCCTCATGATTGATCGGCACATTCATCGCATCAGTCGAAAACTCCGCCAAGGTGCCATCAAAATCACTCACCACCAACAACGAAGGAACACGCGCAATCATGGCTGCACCAAACGAATCGCACGCGGCTCCACCGCCGAAGGCGAAGACTCCCGCAACACAATCTCCTTCGCATTCACATGCTCAATCGACAACGGGCCCGACGTTAAAATGCTGGTCAACGCATCATGAATAAACTTCGGCTTCCCCGAACAACCAGCAACCTGCTCCAAATCAAACTCAGCATGCGTAATCGTCATTTCAGTAGCAGCCTCCAAAATCACAGGCTTATCATCTTTCGTATACACAGCCTGCGCCTGCAACGGGGCACAACCAGTAAAACCAGCCACCGTCGAACGCCCCAAACTCAACGCCACAGCCCCCGCAACCTCATCCGGCACACCAGCGGGAACATCAGTCGCGGAATACACATGCGACACCTGCCAAGTCGTGTCCGCTAACGGCTCCGACTGCGCACACCCTGATAACACACAAGCCACAGCAGCAATCATGCCCACACGCAGGCGAACCATCACATATTCTCCGAATCTTTCAGTGCGTGCAAAAACGCATTCGCCCACACATTAACATCATGATCAACAACCTGCGTATGCAGTTGACGCATCCGCGCCCGCGCGGAGTCCGGGTCCTGCGCAAGCGCCTTCGTTGAATGCTGCAACTGGCGCTTAATCGACTCCACATCAAAAGGATTACACAAATACGCCTGCGCTAACTCCTCAGCCGCACCAGCAAACTCACTCAACACCAACGCGCCTGAACCATCACCGTGGCACGCAACATACTCCTTAGCCACCAAGTTCATCCCATCCTTAAAGGGAGTCACCAGCATCACATCGGCGGCACTATATAACTCCACCAGCCGCCACTTCGGCAACGACGTGTGGTGATAACTGACCACTGGGCGACCAATCTGGCCGAAACGACCATTGATTCGGCCAACCGCCTGCTCCACCTCGGCACGAGTTGCCTGATAATGATCAATCCGCTCCCGCGACGGCGTCGCAATCTGCAAAAACAACGTATCCGGCTCCAAGGCACCTAACTCATGCATCTCCTCAATGGCATGCAGGCGTTGCAAAATGCCCTTCGTATAATCCAGCCGATCCACACCCAAAATCAGCACACGAGGATTACCCAACTCGGCGCGAATCTTCGCCACATCCACCTGCTGGTTGAGAAACGGTGTCGGATCGATCGAAATCGGAAACGCCCCCACATGCACCCACCGGCCATCACTGGCCTGCACCTTGGCGCCCGCTTGACGCACCCCCACCTGGCCTGCGACCTCAAGGCCAGACACATGCTCAACCACATGTATAAAGTTGCGGGCATTGGATTCCAAATGGAAACCAATGACATCTGACCCCAGCACTCCGCGCACAATCTCTTCCCGCCACGGCAACTGGCGGAACAAATCCGGTGCCGGGAAGGGGATATGCAGGAAAAAACCGATGGTCAGGTCAGGGCGGATCTGACGCAAAATACCGGGAACAAGCTGCAGCTGGTAGTCCTGCACCCACACGGTCGCGCCCTCGGCCGCAACGGAAGCAGTCTCTCTGGCAAACTTTTCGTTGACTTCACGGTAGGCTTCCCACCACTGGCGGTGATACTGGGGTGGAACAATCAGATCGTGGTACAGCGGCCACAGCGTGGCGTTGGAAAAGCCTTCGTAAAAGTTCTCAAAATCTTCCGCGGTCAAAGTCACAGGGTGCAAAAGCACGCCGGAGTCGGTGCGGAAAGGTTCGGGGGCCTGTTCAGTGGTGCCGGGCCACCCCACCCAGCAGCCGCGGTGCTTCTCCAACACTGGGGAGAGTGCGGTAACTAATCCACCTGGGCTGGGGCTCCACGTGATCGCTCCCTCTGGGCTGACGCTTTGGTCGACGGGGAGGCGGTTAGCAACAACAACGAAATCGTTGGTGCCAACGAGTTGGGCGGGTGGTTTGGGCGTTTCCATACTGTACGACGTTAATAGAAAAAGTCGGCACACCGAAAAGGCAATGCCGACGCATCAACAAAGTCTCAGAAAGCTTTAAGCCTTCTTTGTGGTCTTCTTTGTTGTTTTCTTCGCTGCTTTCTTTGTGGTCTTCTTCGCAGCCTTCTTCGTTGTCTTCTTGGCTGCCTTCTTCGTGGTCTTCTTCGCACCACGCTTCGTCGCCTTCTTCGGCGCAGCCTTTTCTTCGAACTCCGCTGATACCTTACGGTACGACAAACCTTCAGGTTCCACGCCGAGCATGCACATCAACGTGACACCATCGAAGAAATCTTCAGAATAGGATGCAACGACTCTACGAGCCGCCGCTGCGGTTTCCGCCTCGACCGCATGCAGGGATTCGGCGGGGGTACGGGTGTCAGTGACCTTTGGTGGCAAGGCCGCCTCCTTCAAAGCAAGACTTGAGACTTTCTGTGCGAAGTTCAAATTGTACGGTATTTCGCACCAAATTTCCAGACACAAAGCTCACAGGTGGGGGTGAAGTTTAAGGCTCTTTCCGCTTCTTCTTCCACTGGCTCTGCCGCATCGGTGCAGGGAAGTAGCGGTAGAAGTTAATGCTTGGCGGGCGGCGCAGACGCCTGGCCATCCATTCACCTAACACCACACCGCTGGCAAGGGCGGCGGCGATCGATAATGCCAGTGCCATATTGGTAAAGCCCACCAGCATTTGCGAGTTCAGCGCGGCAAACATCCCGCGGTAGAGTGCAAGGCCAGGCAGCAGCGGTGTGATGCCCGCGATGGCGGTAATGAGTGGTGGGGTGAGGAAACGACGCGCCATCAAACCGCCGGCGAAACCGATCACTGTCGCCGCGATGGAGGTGGAGATAATCACGCTGATCTCACCTGGCAGTAGCGCAAAATAGTAGATAAATGCGCCCAAGCCACCGGTGAGTCCGGCAACAAAAATACTGGCCCCTTCCGCGTAGCTGGCGACTGCGAAGCTTATCGACGCGCAGGCACCGGCCACAATCTTCACCGAGGCTGAGCTTAAACTCAGCTCTGCCAGGCTTTCGAGCGGTGGGAGGGAAATGCCGATGAATTCACTGGCTTGGATGCCCGCACCCACACCCGCAACCACCGCGGAAGTGAGCAGGAGGGTTTCAAAGAAGCGGGCGCTGGCTGTGACCGGTGCGCCAGTGATCCCATCTTGGATGGATTGGACAAAGGTTAAACTCGCCAGCATTACCACGATGCCTGCGGCAATGATGTGGGAAGGGGTGATGAAAATATCAAAGTGGTGCGCCACTTGGTAGGTGATCGCGGCGGGGACAGTGGCAATGAAGCCACCGAAGATGTTTTGGAAGAAGGGCGGGAGTTGGTGCCGTGCTAAAAATGTGGAGGCGACCATGATCATCACGCTGATGATGAAACTGACTAGTGCCACCAGCACACCTCCGCCGAGCATCACCGATACCGAGGCCCCGAGTCCACCCCAACCCATAAGGGAGGTCTTGAATCCGTAGGAGGCTGGGGAGCGAAACAGCCCGTCGAGGATGTTTTCGGCAACTTCAGGTGGGGTGGCTCCGGATTGGATGGAACGCACCAGCCGGTCGACTTCACTGAGTTTGGAAAAATCGGTAGCCATCCGTGAAACCACTCGAAAAACGCTCACGGGCAATTTCTTCTCGGTGCCGATGGTGGTGAAAACAGTAATGGTGTTTAAGGTGATATCAACGTGGGCGTAGTGCAGGCCGTAGGCGGAGGTGACGGCGTGAACTTGAGCAACAGTATCGCGGTTTGAGGTTCCGGAGGAAAGTAAAATATCGCCAATGCGGGCGGCTAGATCCATCACGCCTGCAACTTGGGCGGGGTCGGTGAGATCAACAGGTGCCAGCGGGGAGGGGGGCGGTGCGGCTTTGACGGCGTCGATGGTGGCGATGCGTCCACTTTTGTTGGTGGTGCTTTTCAGCCAGTGCCACATTTTCACTGTTCGACCCCTTCGCCATGGTAGATGAGTTGTTAGTGGCTAATATACGCAACCGTTGCGATTTCGATGTGTTTGTGCAGGGTGGGGGTGCACGTTGAATTATTGGACAGTTGTTTAGTAAAGTATTCCGCAGTGCTCAACACTAGTAGTGCACTGTGCTGGAGTGGCGCAATCGGTAGCGCACCTGTCTTGTAAACAGGTGGTTGCGAGTTCAAGTCTCGTCTCCAGCTCAAAAATACAAGGTCACAAGCTTTTTGGCTTGTGGCCTTTCGGTATTTTTGGCGGTAGGTGACCGTTTAGTGTCCACTTTTTGAGTGTTGAGAACGTTTTCCGATCAGGCACTCGTGTCAATCTGCGACGAATGGCGGAGTTTGATCGCAACAATCAACCAGCCGACGGCACCACTCATGCACATTGTTAAGCCGGAAATCATAGGCGTTGAATGTAAAACCAACCAGGAAATGGTTGCTGGAACGGCTATGGCGGCGAAACCGCCCGCGATCATAAAAAGAGCCATGACTCTGCCCTGAAGATTGACAGGGGTCAGTGCGAATACATCAGTAAACAGCCCTGCATTGAGGGCAGGCGAGAGAACCATCATCACTGCTGCGCTTAGAACCATCCACACAAGTGTGCCACTACTGAGCATGAATAAGACGCAGCCTACGATTTGCCACAATAGGCCAACCGTAATTAACTGTTGACTTCGGAAACGATCCGTTAATCGTGGGGCGATGGTTGCCCCGACGAGCCCGCCCAAGGCAAAACCAGAGACGACGAGCCCCACGTGTTCGGAGCCGTAGCCGTTGAAGGGGAGAAAATATACCGGCCATGACACAGCAGCAAAGTACATGAAATTAATAAATGGGGTAGCGAGAAGGACTCGCCGCAGCTGTGGGGTAGCGAAAAGAAAGCTCAATGCATCCCTGTACTTAGCACCAGTGGTGTGTTCAGCTGCATGTGGTTGGAGAAAATCTTTGATAGTGCGCAGTATTCCCACAAAAACGAGTGCGCACAGGCTACGCAGGAGAAAAGGCAACCACGGTGCGATTGAAAAGACCAATCCAGTAGCACTAGGTCCTACGAGACTAAGCACGGAGCTTCTGGCCTGTGCTGCGGCAGTCGCTCGTGGAAACTGTTCGGGGGTGATGAGCGATTTTAACGCAGCATCGTTGACAGGTTCAGCCCCAGCGAAACTGATAGCGCTTATCAAAACTAATAACGAAACGATAAGTAGCGATGGGTTGTGGGACAGTGCGGAATAAATTGTGACGCCAATACTTGAGAGCGCAGCAACAGTGACCACGCTGAAGAGCAGCCGAAACCGCGAGTATTTATCAGCCCAGAAACCACAGCACCAAACGGCACACAATTCAGCAGCCGCAACAACAGACGCAATTATTCCTGCAGTGCTCACCGAGCCCCCAACGTGAATAATTAAAAGAGGCACAGCCACCGATGTGGCAGCGCCAATTGAGAGCGCAGTTTCAGCACTAAACCAACGCCGAAAAGTGGCATTTCCAAAAGGATTCTTCGTCAATGAAGAGTGCCTCATACCGCCTCCTTACCGTCACATAATTCAACCCGCAGCTCGTGCCCTGGTTGTGATGAGGCGACGTGTTCTCGTTGTGTTTAGAGGTATCGTGATTGGAAAACACTCGCGTCTTGTGCGCTGGCATCCGATTCAGAATCGGACAATGCCGAGGCGGATTCAACCCAGTACCCCATGAATTTTTGTGCCCACATCGTATCATTGCGCACTAATGCGCACACTAAGGCACATAAGCGTTGGCGAAAATGACTGTGAGGAAGTGCTACAACATAACTCTCAAGTTCGTTCACACAGAGGGGATGGTGTGCGACGATGACCTCGGCTAAATCTATTAATGAAAGTGCATGCGGGGCTGAGATGGTAGCAGCAGTTGTAGTCAACGCAATGCGCACAGCCAGTGCGGGTTGATCATTCCTCCACAACGCATAGGCGGCCAGTAGTGCACTTTGGCTACGCAACCCCCACTCGCCACAAGAATCCGCCCTCATCCATGCCTGCTGCGCATACACACTTGCCTGACGGTAATCCCCGCCCAGTGCCGCCCGGTATGAATGAAGAAGATCGATGAGAATCCTAGGGTGAGCTGAATCTGGGAGATGTGCACACATCTGGCACAAATAATCCAAGGCACCCTCGTAGGAATCAGGCGAGGTATTGCCCAAAGCTTCGTCCAGTTTCTCGCGCGCACTGTGCCACAGACGTCGAACAACCGGTGAGTGGTGATTGTGCGCATGTTCGTCACATACAGTGAACACGGTTGTGAAGCGCTGCTGATCGTGATCGAGCTGTGCAGGTGCGACGGGAACAATCTCACCTACTAGTTGATAGTGGTGCGCAACAAATTGGCTACGACGTACACCACTTAGCCACGCGCTTCGAGCATAGTCTGTGAGCATAGTGGCACAAGCTTCTTGCAGCTGGGCACAGTCATCGTGGTAGCTAGGAGCCACATCATACTGAGTTGCCAGACGCGCGCATTGCTTAAGTAAAAGCTCACTTGTCGCGTGGGAAAATTCACTAACGATGGGATCTGCAATGCTGCACGAACGATAACCAAGCCCCACATAGTAATACGCTTCATTCCACAACACGTCGAAAGCGCAACCAGGATCGCCACTGTTTTCATATTTTTGAGCCACCGTTGCCGCACAATGGCGCAAACCCCGATAATCGTTCAGGCTCATGAGGCTTTCGATGATCGGGGAAATAAGCAACACATCATCAGCGAAATGAACGGAGTCCATCGACACACGCACAGCAGCTGCATGCACAAGTGGCGCTAAAAATACGGCATGATCCGAATCCACACGTCGTGCCAGAGACTCAATCACCTCAGCACTGAGGCCTGAAAAATCCGCTTTCCTACACATTGTGTCAGCTTCTCTGGAGTGGTCGATTAACTGCGAATAAGCGCCTGAATATCGGCAACAGTATGCGGTTGGACAAGCCCTGGGCGGGCGTCGAAACGCTGCGCGAGCTGCAACGCCAACTCCTCACACCATTGGGCAGCCTCACGCACCGTCGGCTCCATCAAATCCGGCATCGAACCCCACGGCAAACAATCACCCTCAAAGCGCACCTTACGCATCCGACGCCCCGAACTACCCACCCGATACAACATACGAGCAGCACACGCAGCAGTCTCCATCAAAATACGCGGAGTCTCCACCTGCGCCCAATGCTTAATATTCGAGGCGAAAAACGCCCGACCCAACCGCAACCCACGATCCTGCTTCGCATCCGCAAAATCCGCAAAAAAACGATAATGATCCGGCAAAAACTCACCCCCCAACGGATCAATCAACGCCGACAACAACAACACCCGATGCCGCTTCTTCGCCAACGATATCTCACCCAAATGCACCCACGCCTGCAACAAACTCATATGCAGATTTAACGGCTGCGACTGGCAAAACTCCTCCGGGCGGGCCAACACCTGCTCACCCAACTCAGCCGCCTCAGCAAACCGCCCCTGATAAGACAACTCCCTAATCTCATGAATCGGCAAACAACTCGGGCACTCCGAAAAACGCCCCTCCTTCGGCTCCACCTGCCACGCAGCAAACGCATCCGCCGCCAACTGAAAATCCCCGAAATCACGGTAAGCATAAAACGACCGCAAATAATATTCCTGCATGCAGCCATCCTGCTCCACCATAAACTCCCGCAACTGCTCCAAACGCGCCACCAACGCCGACACCGGAGTGGCAGGATGATCTGTTTCAGCCAACAACACAAACTTAAAACAACACCCCAAAATCTCAATCACCATCGGCCGAGACTCAAGATGCAAATGCCCCTCAATAAACGCCAAGGTCTCATCAAACAACTCCGGCAACCGGTACAGCATCCCCGAATAGGCATAAGCCAAACACAGCTGTGCCATCGAATACGCAACAGCATCCTCATCACCCAACGAACGCGCCACCCCCAGCGCCTCCTCATGCAACAACACCCGCTGATAAGAAAACTCCTCAGCCTCAGCTTGAAGCATCAAAGACTCAAAATCTTCAAGGGAATACGAAGAATCCTGCATAATACCTCGATCACCACTCCTAGAAAGCTAAACGAAAGATCCGTACACGGAATCTTAAAAGAAAAACCGCACCTATGTAGCCCAAATCACCAGCCAACAGCCGACACTAACGCTCCACAGTCACCCCACGCCACACCGTTTGGGGTTTAGCGAACCTGCGGTGAATCTTCAGGCCCAAACACTCCCCGACGACGCGCCATCATCGTGGCCAAACGCACATAACGACCCAAGCCACGCGGCCGCCGAATCCGCCTAGCCCACCACTCCCCAAAAAACACACCCGCCGACAACGCCGTGGCAGTAGCCAGCGCCACCGTTAAATTAGAAAAACCCACCAAAATCTGTTCATGTAACAACCCATACATGCCCCGATAAATAGACAAACCCGGCAACAACGGAGTCACCCCAGCAATCGCCACAATCAACGGCGGAATAAGATACCGTCTAGCAATCAAACCACCACTGACACCAATAAACACCGCCACCAACGCCAAAGCCGACACGCTGCCAACCCCAGCAGGAAGAAACACATAATAAAACAGCGACGAACCCAAAAAACTCACCACACCCGACACCAGCGTCGAAGGCCAATCAGCCAAACACGCCCGCGCAAACGCCGCCGAAGCCACAGCACCCCCAGCCACACGAGCAGTTGCCGAGGCAAAATTAGGCACCGGCTGGGTCTCCATCGGCGGCAAAGAAAAACCCAAATGCGCCGACAACTCAATACCAATACCCACCCCAGCAACAATCCCGCCAGTAATAATCACCGTGTCAAAAAACCGCGCATTACCCGTCACCGGGGCAAAAGTTACACCATTTTGAATCGCCTGCACCAACGTCAACCCCGCCAACATCGCAATAATACTGGTCGCAATCACCATACTGGGCCGAAGTGTGACACCAAACTCAATCCCCACCCGATACGCCACACCAGCGAGCAAAGCAGCAAAAACACCGCCCAAAACATTGTGGAAAAACACCGGCAAACCCCAGCGGGTCAACAACGAACTCGTACCAATAATCACCGCAGCAGCAACCATGCTCAACAACGCCACCCACACATCACCGCCGAGCAAAACAGACACGGCAGCACCCATGATCGCCCAACACACCAAAACCCCCGGCAACCGCATCGGAGGATCAGACACAGCAAGGGCGTCGAGACGCTGCTGCGCAGCAGCCAAATCCACCCTGCCAGCATGAATATCCCGAATCAACTGATCGGTGATCGTCAGCTGATGAAAATCATTCGGCGGCGAAGAAATCACCCGCACCACCGTCACCGGATCAACCCGACTCCCACCCACCTGAGCAAACAACCGAATCCGGTTATGCGTAATATCCACATGCGCACCCCACACACCAAAACTCTCCATCACCGCGGACACCTGACGCATCGCATCAGAATGCGTCGAACCCGCCGCAATCACAATCTCACCAATCCGCGCCGCAGTATTCAACACCCCACTGACCTGCGCATGATCATGAAAATCCACCGGCGCAACCGGAGCAAGCGGCGGAGCCTGAGCAACATCAATCGTTGCAGACGACGCGACGTGCGAACGCGCCGAAAAACCCAACCTTGATGCTACACGCCTGAGGAAAAAGCCCATGCTTATACAGTCTAGCCCCCTGAAACCGCACACAGCACAAACCCTCCTTGCCAAAAACACCAGGACAAGGAGGGCAAGAAAAATAAGGAGAAGTTACGCCTTCACCGAATCCTCAAAAGGAGCAAGTGCCGGGCGTGGCTCACGCACAAAGATCAACACACCAGCACCAGCAAGCAGCACCAAACCAATACCCAAAATACCGGCACGGTCAGTACCAAAAATCCACACAAAAGCAGTAAACGCAAGCGGTGCAAGCCAGCTCACAGCACGGCCAGTGGTGGCATACAAACCAAACATCTGACCCTCATGCCCTACCGGAGCCATACGCGACAAGAACGTGCGGGAGGACGATTGAATAGGGCCGACAAACAGGCACAGAATCAAACCGAAAATCCAGAAATTCTTCGGGCCTTCCACCACAAACAAAATCCCCGCCGTGACCACCATGGATACCAGCGAGACTAAAATCACCGGCTTCGGGCCGAACTTATCATCCAAATACCCAGCACCGAGCGCACCGAAACCAGCAATGAGATTCGCAGCAATACCAAACACCAACACATCACTTGCGCTGAGCCCAAAGACTGAGACCGCAAGAATCGCACCAAAGGTAAACACCGCGGCCACACCATCGCGGAAAATCGCGGAAGAAATAAGGAAGAACACCGAGGAGCGCTGCTTGCGCCACAACGTGGCAATCGTGCGAAACAGCTCCACATAGCTGGTCTTCACACCACCGGACATGATCGACGGATTCGGGGGAACCTCCGGCACCCGAAACATCACCGGCAGGCAGAAAATAATGAACCACGCAGCAGCGAAAATCGCCACCATGCGCACATTGAATCCGCCCTCAGTAGGGAATGCAAAAAGGCCACCGTCACCGGCAATAAAACCGAAATAGCAGACCGCCAGCAAAATAATGCCCCCGAAATATCCCAGTGACCAGCCGAAACCAGAAATGCGGCCGACGTTTTTCTCCGTCGAAATCTGATTCAGCATGGCAAAGTAGGACACTTCGGCTAACTCGTAGGTCACACTCGCGATCGCCATGATGCTAATACCCACCCAGAAATACATGGGGGCGTCATCGCGGATGAAAAATAGGGTGAGCATGAGTATGAAAGTCACCGTGGTCCAACGCCGCACGCTCTTGCGGCGCGTGCCCCTGGCGTCGGAACGCTGCCCCAACACGGGTGCGAGCAACGCAATAGCGATACCGCCCGCAGCAATAGCGAGGCTGTACCAGGAGGAGGCGGAGAAGCGGGAGTTAATGTTTTCGCCTACCGAAGAAATCAGGTAGACGGAAAACACAAAGGTCACCAGCACAGCGTTGAAGGCGGCGGAACCCATGTCCCACAAAGCCCAACATAAAACGGTCGTTTTATCGGTGCGACGGGTAGCGCTGAAGTCGGGTATTTCCGAGGAAGGAACCTCGCAAGGCTCAGTGGGAGTGCAGCTAGTCATGAGAATACTTTAAACCCTCACACTCGCTTTTGCGCACCCAACTACCCCAAGGGTGCGAAGAAAAATTTAAGATTTTTCTTTGGTTTTCGGTTCGATGTATTCATCAAAGATAGCCAGCGCCCGCTCGATCAGTTGGGTGCGCTGAGTGGGCGAAAGCTTCACACCATTGATATGGTCGTGCACCCACAACCCGTCCGCCAAAATTTGGAACAGATACAGGTCGGGGTTTTCCTCCACCATCTTTACGGGCACACCCCAGCGGTCAAACACTTCCAACCACGGGGAAGACATGGCGGGGTTGGTGGCTGCGTCTAAGCTCATACGCAGCTCAGCACGGGTGGCGGAGGCGGACATGGTGCTAAAGCAGGCGTGCACCCGGGTATGAAAACTCACCTCTTCCGCTCTCCCGCCGGCATAGGCGATCATTTCTTCTTCCCAACACTGAGCTAGGTGGGTGTTGATATCCAGCAGCAAAGCGTCGCGGGTGGGGAAGTGGTAGATCAACCCGGATTTGGAGAAGCCACTGGCTTGGGCGAGGCTGTCGTAGGTGAGGGCGTCGAGTCCTTTGGCTTCGACAATAGCAATGGCAAAGGTGAGCAGTTGGTGTTTCTTATTCGTGCGCATACTCGGTTTCTTTCGGGTTGCCTTTGATGATGATCACAGTCAGTACTGCAGCACTCAGTGCGGCGAGTGCTGCGATCGTGATGGTGCTGAAGTAGGCAGCATCGTAGGCGGGTGCTGATGGTTGTGTGTTGAGGTAGCGGTTGTAGAACCAGGGGCTGAGCGATCCCAAGATGGCAACTGATAGCAGGGTTCCGAATTCGTAGGAGACTGCTTCAACGGAGCTTGCCATGCCAGAGCGGCTGGCGGGCGCTGAGCCGATGATGGCGGTGGAGGTCACGGACATGACTAAGCCTGCGCCGGCGCCGGTGAGGACGAGGCCTGCGATGATGGTGCTTAAGGTGGCTGGTCCGAACGCGATCAGCCCGGTGCCGGTGGACATGACGAAGAATCCGCCTGCGATCAGTGGGGTGAATCCGACGCGGTGCAGGATGGCCCCGCCGAGTACGGAGGTGGGGAAGGCTGCGAGTGCGCCGGAGGCGACAAGCAGGCCGGCTTCCAGTGGGCTGAAGTGTTGGGTGATTTGCATGCGTTGGGTGGTCAGCAGTTCGGTTCCAGCGAGGACGAACATGCCGAATCCGGCGCCCGTGACACCGACCACGAGCAGTCGGTTGTTGAAGATGTCCCAGCTTAAGGTGGGTTGGGCAAGTGTTGCTTGTCGACGCTGAAACAGCACCCCAGCAATCAGTGCGGCTATCAGTGCGCAGCCGAGAACGAGATAGTCGGTGGGGGCGTGGGCGAATTCTTTGATGATGATCACAAGCCCGGCCATGGCGATCATGGCGTAGAAGGAGGAGAGGAAGTCCCACTGTTTGCTTTGGTTGGGTTGGTTGGCAGGGCCGAGTGCGAATGTGGCGATGAGGGTGAAGATGACGACGGGGACGTTGATAAGGAAGACCGATCCCCACCAGAAGTGTTCGAGCAGTAATCCGCCGATGAGTGGGCCGATTGCGGCGCCTAAGGTGGCCACTGAACCCCAAATTCCGATGGCGATATTGCGTTCGCGCACGTCGGTGAAGGTGTGGCGTAACAGGGCGAGGGTGGCGGGCATGAGAGTGGCTGCTCCGATTCCTAAGAGTCCGCGGGCGGTAATGAGGGTGGCGGGGTTGGGGGAGAAGGCGGCGATGGCGGAGGCGGTGCCGAAGATGAGAAGGCCGATGTCGAACATGCGGCGGTGGCCGATTTTATCGCCGAGGGTGCCGGTGCCAAGCAGGAGGGCGGAGACAACTAACGGGTAGGCGTTGATGGTCCACAGCCCTTGGAGTTCGGTGGTGTTGAGTTGGGCTTCGAGGGTGGGCAGGGCGGTGTAGAGGATGGAGTTGTCGACGCCGACCATGAAGAGGCCGAGTGAGAGGATGGCGAGGAAGAGCCATCGTTGTGAGTGTCTGAGTGTGGGTGGTGGGGTGTGTTGAAGCGCCATGGAAGCAAACTATACCGAACGGTCGTTACAGTTACTACTGTGGATTCACAGGCTGCTGGCAGTTGTATCCCAGCCTTCGCAGAGTTGGGGGTGCTTAGATTCTGTGGGAGCCTGACAAAGTAGCGGCTTCGAAAAACTGCGCAGTTTTAAGGAACAATAGAAGAATGAGCGAAAAAAACACCAAAGTCCTCGTTGTTGATGATGAGCCCAATATCGTGGAGCTACTCAGCGTAAGCTTGCGTTTTCAAGGCTTCGAGGTAGCCACGGCACATTCGGGGATGCAGGCGCTGGAAGTAGCGCGTGAGTTTGAACCCGATGCCTTCATTTTGGATGTGATGATGCCAGGCATGGATGGTTTCGAGCTTTTGCCGAAGCTACGTCAGGAGGGCTTTGAGGGGCCTGTCCTGTTTTTGACAGCCAAGGATGCGGTGGAGCATCGGATCCACGGCTTGACCATTGGCGCTGATGATTATGTGACCAAGCCTTTTAGCTTGGAAGAGGTGATTACGCGACTACGGGTGATTTTGCGCAGGGGCGCGAAGGTGGAGCAGCCGGAGGACAATCCGGCGGTGCTGAGCTATCACGATCTGGAGCTCAATGACGATACCCACGAAGTGACGCGGGGTGGTGTGGTGATTGATCTGTCGCCGACGGAATTTAATCTGCTGCGCTATTTGCTGCTCAACGCTGAGGTGGTGCTGTCGAAGGCGAAGATTTTGGATAATGTGTGGCATTACGATTTTGGCGGGGATGGAAATGTGGTGGAATCCTATATTTCGTATTTGCGCCGCAAGATTGACACCACGGATGTGCCGTTGATTCACACTGTTCGTGGTGTGGGTTATGTGCTGCGCCGCCCACGCGGGTAGTTGGGGTTTGGTATTGTGCTGAATCCGTTTTCCGGCAGTTCGTTTGCCGACGCCTCCACCGACTCGCCTGCCCAGTCCGGCAAGAAGCGGGTGACTAGGGCTGGACGGGATACGCGCCGGGGTGTTCCGCTGCGTTTTGGTTTGGTTTTTGTCACCATTTTGATTACCTCTTTTGGTTTGTTGGCCTCGGGTGTGGCGATTCAACAGTCGATGGAGGCTGAGGCATTGTCGCGTGTGGATGAGGAGCTCAAGCAGGGCTTAAATACGTGGGCGAAGCAGGATAGTTTGTATGCGCAGGCGAATTCTGGTTTTTTTAGTTTGCCTTCGGATTTCTTTGTGGGCCGCTATTACCATGATGGCAAGTTGGTGTATGTCAGCCATGAGCCGGAGGAGATTCCGGATACGCGAAATGTCAATGTTGATGGTCAACCCCATACGGTGCGTTCGTGGCAGCGTGACGACAGCACGGAGTGGCGGGTCATTGCCTCGACGCACCGCGATTTTATTGTGGTGGTGGCCAAGCAGATTGATGAGGACCGGGAGTTTTTGAACCGGTTGGCTGCGGGCCAGATTTCGATTGGCATCATCGTGTTGGTGATGGTGGGGTTGTTTGGCCATGTGATTATTCAGAAAACACTGCAGCCATTGCGCAAGGTGGAGGAGACGGCGAAGGCAATTGCCGGTGGGGATTTGGATCGCCGCGCCCCTGTACTTCCTGAGAATACTGAGGTGGGGGCAATGAGCCGTTCGATGAATGTGATGATGGAGCAGCTGCAGTCGGTGATCATTGAACTGCAGGCCAAGGAAGCACAGATGCGTCGTTTCGTTGGCGATGCCTCGCATGAGTTGCGCACACCGTTAACCAGTGTGAAAGGCTATGCGGAGCTGTATCGGTGTGGGGCGACTGACGATGCGAAGATGGTGCTGAATAAGATTGAGGAGGAAGCCGGCCGCATGAGCGTGCTGGTCGAAGACTTACTCAGTCTGACTCGCGCGGAGGAAACTCGTTTCGAGGAAATGCCGGTCGATGTGCTCAGTTTGTCCCAGTCGGTGTTGGGCTCAGTCCAGGGTGCCTTCCCTGATCGTTCGATGACGGTTTCAGGGGAAACGGATGAGCCACCGGTGGTTATTGGTGATCCCGGCCGCCTGCGACAAGTGCTCACGAACCTCGTGGTGAATGCGTTGAAGCATGGTGGTGATGAGGCGAAAGTTGATGTCGTTGTGGGGGCGACGGCGGAGTCGATCACGGTGGATGTGATTGATGACGGTGTGGGTATGACTGCCGAGGATGCCTCTCATATTTTCGAGCGCTTTTACCGCGCCGATACTTCCCGCACCCGCGCCACCGGTGGATCGGGCCTAGGCCTTGCGATTGTGAAGTCGATTGTGGAGTCCCACAAGGGCACCATCACCGTGACAACCGCCCCCGGTGAGGGAACAACTTTCCGCGTGAGCTTCCCGAAGGTGGTGATGAACTCGAAAAAGGGAAATCTTTGAGAATTGTCATAAGGACTGTGGGAGGGCAACGCTATACTAGGTCGTATTCATTATTGTGATCACGAGAGCTGCGAGAATGAAGGGGCGTGACAGATATGCAGGAATATGATCTGCGTGCGTTCATCTATCCTGAGAAGGTTACTGATGTCAACCAAATTTCTCGTATTGCTGAAAAGCTCTATGAAGTGTTTGACCGCCTACCGGAAGATTCTTTGAAGAATATTAGCTTTCTTCCCGATAGTATGCGTATCGAAATTCGCGCCTCGTTTTTGGCTGACAGTGTTGGGAAGGCTATCAATAAAGCCGATTTATTTTTGGAATCTATTACTCGCGAATATCAAAATTCCAATGATCTTGTCTTGACTCAAGGGACCAATCAACTCACCTACGCATAGAGTTTTGTGGCCACAATGCAGAATTACGATCGTGGGTGGGGAAGTGTGCACAAGGGTATTGATTTTCTTGAAGAAAATTGGCCCTCGATGCTTTTTGGTTTCGTCACTATTGAGAGCATAGCGCTTACGGTTTTCCCTTATTTTTCCACCATTGACAGTAGGTGGAGAGGGGTTTTGGTAGTCTTTACAGGCCTTTTTCTTGCTGCGTCAGGGCTGGGTTTCCGTAGAAGAAAAAAGAGCTATAAGCAGGTCGAGGATAAACTGCGGGAATCGGAGGAGCAGGTTCAGCGGTTTATCCAGCAGCACGCTGTTGAAAAAGAAACGTGGAAAAAACTGATCGACAGGTATCAGAAGAGCACGCTAGCTGTTGTCGTTTTTGCTTTGGATAAGTTGGCTCAAGAGTGCGAACTTGTCGATCTGAGCGGAGAAAGAGTTCGTAACGATGTGCGATTAACTGTGTATTGTTATGATTCGGCAGGATGCTGTTTTATCCCAATTGCTCGAACTTCGGGTCATGCTCGATATCGTGAGTTTGGACGAACGCGATATTCACGTGATTACGGAGTGATCGCCGACGGTTATGACAAAGGGCTTTCAATATTTCGGGTGCCTGGCACGGCGAAAAACTGGAAAAATTGCATGATTCAAGATTGTAATATTCCCGCCGACTTCGTCGAAAAAATGCGAATGCACTCACTCGTCATCTTGGCAATTCGCCTTGAGGTTGGAAATAAATATCCTGGTGTGCTCGTTATCGAAAGCATGGAACTTAAAGACTTGCCAGATGACCTGAACGACAAAGTTACATGCGCCAAATGGTTTAAACACGTGATCGCCCTTGTCGAACACGTCCAAGACTCACATGTCAAACAGCGCCAATTGCTGCCTGTTGGCACTTAAAGCGCCAGCCACCCACCCAACGCCGTAGGGTATCAGGGCGTAGGTGGGGGCGTCGATACGCTTAAGTGTTGGCGAGGGCAGCGATGATTTTCTCAGCAGCCTCATCCATCTTCGCAGGATCAGTCTCATTCATCCCCAGTGCGCGGGAGAAATCGTAGTCACTCATCTTCGCAGCAGGGAACACATGGATATGCGTATGCGGCACATCAAAACCAGCAATAATCATGCCCGCCCGCGGGGAGTCGAAAGCAGACACAATAGCCTGACCCACCCGCTGCGACACAGCACACACCTTTGCCCACACAGCAGGATCTAGATCAGTCCACCGATCCACTTCCTGCACCGGAACAACCAACGTATGACCATAAGCAAGCGGTTCGATAGTTAAAAACGCAACCACATCTTCATCGCGGTAGACGAAGCGACCCGGCAACTCGCCGTTAATAATCTTGGTGAAAACACTACTCATGCCTCACCACCCTAGCCCACCACCGTGAGATCCTGCCCCACACACCCACCCCCATCCCTCACACACCCGCCACACACCCGCCACACACCCGCCAAGCAGCTGCTCAGCACCTAGCAACCCGCCCTCTGACCCGCGCCAACACCCGCGCACGCGCAGGCAACTAAAAATAGGCTCTATGCAGGGCAAATGTTAGTCGATGCTGCAAATAGTGCAGGTGGGTTGGCGACAGCAGAAAACAGGCGTGAAATATCAGCTAAAATCTTTAGACCATGCGCATTCTTGTTATCGGATCGGGCGCCCGTGAGCACGCCCTCGCCCTCGGCATCGCCAAAGACCCAGCAGTAACCGAACTGCACGTAGCACCAGGCAACGTCGGCATGGAGCAAATCGCCACCTGCCACCCTGATGCGAAAAAAGTAGACTGCCCCGACACCATGGTCGCACTTGCGAAAAACATCAACGCTGACCTTGTTGTGATCGGACCTGAAATCCCCCTCGTTGCTGGAGTCGCCGATGCACTCCGCGCCGAGGGTTTCGCCGTTTTCGGCCCAAACAAGGATGCCGCCCGCATCGAAGGCTCCAAAGCTTTCGCGAAAGACATCATGGCCGCAGCAGGCGTGAACACCGCCCGCGCGCAGCAAATTATCCCCGGCGCGACCGATGACGAGATCGAAGCGGCACTCGACAATTTCGGCCCCACCTTCGTTGTCAAAGATGACGGGCTCGCCGCAGGCAAAGGTGTGGTAGTCAGCCCTGATCGTACTGTAGCCCGCGCACATGTGGACGCGGTTCTGGCTGCCGGCAACCCCGTGTTGCTGGAATCCTTCCTCGATGGGCCGGAAGTTTCCCTGTTTTGCCTTGTCGACGGCGAAACCGTGATCCCACTTCTGCCTGCGCAAGACCACAAGCGCGTGCGCGATAATGATGAGGGCCCCAACACCGGTGGCATGGGCGCGTACTGCCCACTGCCGTGGCTGCCCGAGAATGGTGTGCAGCGCATCGTCGATGAAGTATGCGTGCCCGTGGCCAAGGAAATGGTTGCCCGCGGCTGCTCCTACTCCGGGCTGCTGTATGCCGGTTTGGCGTGGGGTGAGCAAGGCCCTGCTGTGGTCGAGTTCAACTGCCGTTTCGGGGACCCTGAAACCCAGGCTGTGCTCGCACTGCTGAAAACCCCACTGGCCACCCTGCTCAACGCGGTCGCAACCGGCACTTTGGCCGATCAGCCTGCGCTGGAGTGGGAAGAAGGCTACGCTTTGACCGTGGTACTGGCCGCCCATAATTACCCTGATACCCCACGCGCCGGGGATGTGATTACTGGGGCTGAGCACGAGGCTGTCCGTCACGCAGGTACTGCCCGCAATGACGCAGGTGAGCTGGTGTCGGCAGGCGGCCGTGTGTTGAATGTGGTGGGTGTGGGTGCGACGCTGGCGCAGGCGCGTGAGCAGGCGTATGCCGTGCTTGAGACTATTAGTCTGGATGGCGGCCACTACCGCAGCGATATTGCCCTTCCTGCTGTGGAAGGTCGAATCAGTATCTAAAACACGAGACGCACCCTCACTCAAGCCACGTGCTAGGTGGGGGTGTTTTTGTGTTGTGGGTGGCGCGGGTGTGGGTGCTTGTGTGGATTTGTCAACATATGCGTGAAATATTGATTCGACATAGAGCAAGTGCTACCTGCAAAAGTGCAGGTCGTTTTTTGTCTGGTGTGCTGAAAGTCGAATCAGTTTTTAAAACGGGGATGTGTGTGCCCTTGTTGAAGCTCTGTGCTGTGTCGGGGCGTGACGACGTCGGGGGTGGCGCGGGTGTGGGTGCTTGTGTGGATTTGTCAACATATGCGTGAAATATTGATTCGACATAGAGCGAGTACTACCTGCAAAAGTGCAGGTCGTTTTTTGTCTGGTGTGCTGAAAGTCGAATCAGTTTTTAAAACGGGGATGTGTGTGCCCTTGTTGAAGCTCTGTGCTGTGTCGGGGCGTGACGACGTCGGGGGTGGCGCGGGTGTGGGTGCTTGTGTGGATTTGTCAACATATGCGTGAAATATTGATTCGACATAGAGCAAGTGCTACCTGTAAATGTGCAGGTCGTTTTTTGTCTGGTGTGCTGAAAGTCGAATCAGTATTTTTGGATAAAAATCAGGAAATTAATAGCAATATTCTCTAGCCCAGATTTTTCATGGGGTGGGTTTGGTGGTGGTGGGTTGGGGTGGTGTGTTTGTGGGGTTGGTTGGTTCACCTTCGCCCTTTGATTCGTGGTTTTTAGGGCAAGGTGTGCGTCCATAAAGTTGTGTGGGGTTTGGGGGTTGGGGTGTGCCTGCAGTGTGGCTGCCAGATCGCGTGTGTGGGCCTAGGGGTGTTAGGGTTTTCGTTTCTTCCAGCGTGGCTGTAGAAGGCTCTGGGTGTAGCCAATAAGCGTGACCAGTGTGTGGGTGTGGGGGTTGTGCTGGTCAAGCTGGAGGATGATGCGTCTGCTGCTTGTGGTGATTTTTGATGCAACCGCAACAAACCTTACACGGATAGTCTTCGGCACCCATGTCCACCAAGGCTTGCTTGTTTCTTGGTGTGAATGATCCTTGTGGTGGCAGGCGTCGATGAGTTTCGTCCAGGTAAGAAGTTGGTGGGATAGTGCAACGATCAAACACCAGATTTGGTTCGCCCCGAATTGTTTAAACGGCAGTTTACTAAGGCCTTGGTCTTTGGTGTCTTTGATGTGTTGTTCACATAAAGACCGATTACGGTAGCAGTAGTCAATGTGTTGAATATTCCCAATAAGGTTCGTTACGCACAGTTGGGCGCGAACACCATGTTGGTTGAAAAGACTGTGTTGGCACCCTGGGTGGGGTGGTTCGATTCGTGCGATAACACGCATATCCTCGGGGTAGTCAGCTAGAAGATTCACCAAAGGTTGGTGCTCATCTATATTTGCGGTGCGCAGTAGTCCGGTGATGTCTTCAAGGAAATGGTTCTCATCACAAACCAGATCCCCTGAAGCACGCACAATCGGCACCCGAGTATCCCACCGATCACAGTCTTTGCCTGTGTGAGCACTGGTTCCCAAGTGTTGTGTATCAGCGTTGGTTGTTTGTTGGGATTGAAGGTGATGGTCAAGGGTGATGCGCGCTGTCGGCGGGGCGGAATAACCCAGAACATACCCAAGGTTGTGATCGTTGAGGAAACTGATGAATTTCTTTGTCCCACCAGCACTGTCAGCACGGATGACTAATCGTTTGCCCCAGGGTTGACCATCACTGTGATCAGGCAGGGTGGCAAGAATCTCGTCAACAAGCTGGCAGTGATCACGAATTGTGTTTGCCCCGGCATTTCCTGGTCGAAGCAGGCAGTTAAGAAACTCCCCACCAGGCAGACCGATGCTGGTGTAATCAATAAAGGCACATAACGGGTGGAAACCAAAGCCTTTCTTATAGGTAGGCGTCGCGTTTTCCTTATCGGAATGTGCGGTAATCAACGTGGCATCAATATCGATAACCAGTGGTTGTTCAACTGTTGCCACCCGATGCGGAGCGTGATCACCTAACAAATCCCACACCCTAGTGCGAGCTTGTTTCGCTGCGTGGATAAACCCTTCTCGCACATGCTCGCTGGTATCTGCATATTCTGTGATCCGCCGCCATGCGGTTGTCACTGACGGTAACGATTTTGATGCTAACGCGGTTGAAACAGAAGAAAGCAAGGTGATGTCGTGGACATCATCCCCACCAGCAATCAACGATAAAGCCAGATTCACCCACACATCCCCTAACGTGTGCGTGAGCCCAGAACGCGGCAAAGCGGAATCAAGGCAGTCACTTATTCCCACCAATTCGGCTACGTGAGCAAACGGTAACACCCCCGCACCGGATACAAGATGAGAACAGCTAGCAACCCGTGGAATGTATGTGGTAGTCTTCACCTTGAAAGTGTTTCTTTCTGCCTAGATTATTGACTTCAAAACATCTCTATTCTAGCAGGTCAAGAAGCACTTTCTTTACTTTTTGCTCACCTTTTCACCCCACACCCATGAAAAATCCGGGCTAGTTGGTTTCATGATGCTGTGCCAAGATCCGAGACTATGACCACGCCATCAGAACACCTCTTTGTGCTTCCACGACACGGGAAAATGCGGCACGTGATTCACGAAAACCTCCTACTCGAGCACGGGCCACTTGAGTTTCTCACTTCTACTGTGGCGACCCCATGGCTGATGTTTGATCAGCTTGCATCGTGGCAAAAGCGGTGGCTACGAGCACGCGCATGCTCGTTGTCCTATCCGAAGGCAGTGCTCAGTGGGTGGTCTGCTGCTGATGTTTTGGGGATAGGTGTGCTTGCGCGTCATGATGACTTGGGGGAAGTGTGCCTGACGTATTCTTCGCAGTTGCGTTCTCGAAGCACAAAAAGTCTGGGGCCGGGGATACGGTTTAGTAGTAGAATTCTTCCGCCGGAACAAATAGTGGAAATACGTGGTGTTCGCTGTACATCACTGGTGCGAACTTTCGTTGACATTCAATACTATTATGGCGAACTTGAGGCGCTTTGTTTTATAGAAAGCGCACTGACTGTCGTTAATGGGCTGACAAAAGAGTGGGTGGAAGCGCAGTTGCGATCCTTGGGTGGGATTCGAGGAGTGGTAGGTGCCCAAAAAACGCTGAGTCTCGCCTATTGCGGTGTAGGTAGCGTTATGGAAACGTATCTCCGCTACCTTATTTATCAGGCGTGTCGCAAGTATCGCGGATTGATTAAAACTATTGAGGTTCAGGCACGTATTGCAACTCCGGAGGGGGATCGTTTTCCTGATTTGCTCATTAATGGGTGGTTAATAGTGGAGTTTGATGGGGTGAGTAAATATGGGGAAACGGTTGCGGATTTTAGGCGCGCTAAAAGGAAAGAAGAGCATCGCCAGCTTCTTCTACTTAAGCAGGGGTTTCGGATTGTGCGGTGCACGCATCAGGATGTGGGTCCTGCTGTGATTGAGGTGATTGTGGCGATGCTCGCTGAGAGGCGACAGCTTACTTGATGCGCCAGGTGAGTCCTTTGCCTAGGCGCAGGGTGACTCGGCCGCGGGAGTTGATGGTCAGTGGGCCGATTTTGTGGGTGATGGATGCGCCGGACTTTGACATGTTGAGGTGGGTGTTTTTGCCAATCTTTTTCCTGCGGCGAAATGAAATGCCCATGTGCGGGTGCTCCTTCTCATGTGGGGGTGGGGGAAATGCTCTGTGTCTATTGTAGGTGCTATGAGCTTTGTCAGTTCCCGCGCCCAGGTTGAGCCGTTTCGAGTGATGCAAATTTTAGGCCGCGCCCTTGCACGTGACGACGCCATCTTACTGTGCGTCGGACAGCCCGCGTCACCTGCTCCCGCACCTGTGATTACAGGTGCCCACACCTACCTTGACACCCACACCCTTGGCTACACCGCCACTCTAGGAATCCCCGAGTTGCGCGAAGCGATCGCCGACTGGCATTCGCGCACCTATAATGTGCGCACCGAGGCGAAAAATGTGGTGGTGACCACGGGATCGTCTGGTGGTTTCGTTGCACTGTTTCTTGCCGCACTAGAGCACGGGGATTCAATCGCCATGACCCGGCCGGGCTACCCCGCTTACCGCAACGCCCTGAAAGCCTTGGGGGCGAACGTTGTGGATGTGGTTTGTGGTGCGGATACGCGGTTTCAGCCGACCGTCGACAAGCTAGAAAAGCTCAACCCCACCCCACGTGCTGTGATCGTGACCAGCCCCGACAACCCGACTGGCACCATCATCGACCCCGAAGAGCTGGCGCGGATTGCCAAATGGTGTGAGGAAAACGAATGCCTGCTAATCTCCGATGAGATTTATCACGGCATCACCTACGGTCGGCAGTGCGTAACAGCACACCAATTCTCACCCAACGCCGCGGTTGTGGGCAGCTTAAGCAAGTACTTCTCCATGACAGGGTGGCGCCTTGGCTGGCTCATCGTCCCCGACCACCTTGTCGAACCCTTAGAAAACCTGGAAGCGAACCTCGCGCTCTGCCCACCTGCAATCAGCCAGTATGCGGCGCTGCACGCATTCGGCCAGGACGCACGCGCTGAACTGGAAGGGCATGTGGCAAAATATGCTGCTGCTCGTGACGTGTTGCTCCGTGAACTCCCCAGCCTAGGGTTGGGACGTTTCGCCCCACCGGATGGTGGCTTCTACCTGTGGGTTGATGTTTCCCATCTGACTGAAAACTCCGAACTGTGGTGCCAGCACATTCTCGACACCACCGGCGTTGCCCTTGCCCCCGGCACCGACTTCGACCCCGTCGATGGGAAGAAATTTGTGCGCATTAGTTTCTGCGTCGAGCCCGAACAAGTAAGCGAGGCAGTGCGACGACTGAAAAAAGTTATGGTGGACACCACCACATAAAGGAAGGAGCGTGCATGGTTGCGCACACAGAGATTAATCAGGCGGTTGTCTATGTTGACGAGCAGCCAGCCGCCCTGCTTAGTCGCCACCAACACACCATTTCCTTCGACTACCTACCTCAGTATCAGGGGCCAGAGATCGCCACCACGCTGCCCCGCGACTGCGGCCGAATTGATACTGGCAGTAGAAGAATGCCTGCGTTTTTTAGTGCTTTGTTGCCGGAAGGACACAGGCGTGACCAAGTCCAGCGACAAATAAAGTCAGCTCCTGAGGATGAATTGACCCTCATGGTGCACTTAGGTGCAGAGACAGTAGGGAATGTGCGAATTTTCCCTGCTGGTGGTTTTCCGCACCCCATCAAGTTACCAACGATGGAGCAGTTGGATTTAGCAGCCTACGCCAATTATTCGGTGGTTGGGCTTAGCTGGGCTATACCTGGGGTGCAGCCGAAAGAAGCAGTTGATGTGGAAGGCCCCGCAGTGGTCAAGGTGGCGGGAAAAGGATTCTCAGGGCTGGTGAGTAACGAACAAGTATGCCTTCATCGGTTGCGCACCAGTAGTTGGAGGCATCCGGTAGCAAAGAGCAGTGTCACCAAAGACAGTGAAGGCGTGCAAGCCCTGGTTGTTTCCCGCTTCGATAGGGTAGGGGATCGTCGCTTTCGAGTAGAAGACGCTACGCAAGTCTTGGGGATATACCCTGAAGCAAAGTATTCGGTGAGTTACGAAGACATTGCGTTCGCCTTCGCGAAAGTGTGCTCGGACCCCGTGCAGGCATTAAGATCTGTGGCTTATCAGGTGGCGGTAGCCTGGTTGAGTGGAAACGGGGATTTGCACGCGAAGAATTTCTCGGTGATTGATCGCGGCGTAGGATTCGAACCAGCACCACTGTATGATGTGCCTTCCACCGCCCCCTACGGTGATTCCACACTAGCCTTGACAGTTGGCGGGAAAAACGATGGGTTGAGCCGGAAACGGTTTCTGGCTTTCTGCGCTGAGATCGGTGTAGATCGCCCCACAGCCGAATCCATTGCGTCAGCCGCACTGGGTGTGACCGAAAACTTGTCGCGGGAGCTCGATTATACCTGTGATTTTCACCCGCGGCAGCGCAGGGATTGCCACAGAATACTCCACGCCCATCGCAAACACTGGGAGTAGGGCTATAGCCTGTGGAATAATGACTATTCGTGGCTGAAAAGAAGAAGATTGCAAACGTTTTGTCCAACCGTTACGCTTCCGCTGAGTTGTCTAACCTGTGGAGCCCGGAATCCAAAATCATCATGGAGCGCCAGCTGTGGATCGCCGTGATGAAAGCCCAGAAAGATCTGGGGGTGGACATTCCCGCTGAGGCGATCGCCGCCTACGAAAACGTCATCGACCAAGTCAACCTCGAGTCCATCGCGCAGCGGGAAAAAATCACCCGCCACGATGTGAAGGCCCGCATTGAAGAATTCAATGATCTCGCAGGCTTCGAACACATCCATAAGGGAATGACCTCCCGCGACCTCACCGAAAATGTGGAGCAGCTGCAAATCTACCGCTCCCTCGAACTGGTGATGGGCAAGGCTATTGCTGTGGTTGCCCGCATTGCGGATCGCGCGGATATGTACAAAGACCTTGTGATGGCCGGTCGTTCCCACAACGTCGCCGCCCAGGCGACCACCTTGGGTAAGCGTTTCGCCTCCGCCGCTGAGGAAATGCTCATCGCCATCGAGCGCACTGAGCAACTACTAGCACGCTACCCGCTGCGCGGTATTAAAGGCCCCATGGGTACCGCCCAGGACATGCTAGATCTGATGGGTGGGGATGAAGCAAAACTTGCCTCCCTGGAAACCCTGATCGCTGACCACCTCGGCTTTAGCCGCGTCTTCGATTCCGTGGGTCAGGTGTACCCACGTTCCCTCGACTTCGACGCTGTTTCTGCACTCGTGCAGCTCGGCGCCGGCCCCTCCTCGCTTGCGCACACCATCCGTCTGATGGCAGGCAACGAAATCGTTACCGAAGGCTTCAAGGAAGGTCAGGTGGGTTCGTCTGCCATGCCGCACAAGATGAATGCTCGCTCCTGTGAGCGCGTGGGCGGCATGCAGGTGATTTTGCGCGGCTACCTCACCATGGTCGCCGACTTGTCTGGTCAGCAGTGGAACGAAGGCGACGTGTTCTGCTCCGTGATCCGCCGCGTGGCGCTGCCGGACGCATTCTTCGCCCTTGACGGCATGTTTGAAACTTTCCTCACCGTGCTCGAAGAGTTCGGTGCTTTCCCCGCAATGATTGAGCGTGAGCTTGAGCGTTACCTGCCTTTCCTGGCAACCACCCGCATCCTCATGGCCGCTGTGCGCGCCGGGGTTGGTCGTGAAACCGCACACGAGGTGATCAAGGAAAATGCTGTGGCAGTTGCGCTGAACATGCGCGAAAATGGCGGTGAGCAGGATCTGATCGAGCGCCTTGCTCACGATGAGCGCCTGCCGATGACCGCTGAGCAGCTGGCTGAGGCACTTGCTGAGCGCGATGCTTTCATCGGTTCGGCGAAGTCCCAAACCCAGCGCGTGCTGGCGCGCGTTCATCAGTGGGCTTCCCGTTTCCCTGAAGCTGCGACCTACACCCCAGGCGAGATCCTTTAGCGTATCGACGCCCACAGCCACCCTTCCCCAACACTCACCGGAGTGCGACGGGGGAGGGTGGTTTTTTACTCTGGTGCACAATCAGGCCAGCAGCTAACTTATTTCCCGCCGAAATCAATAGTCACCTGATAAATCCCCTTCATCCACCGAAGCACTGCGAACCTCGCACGAATACCCCACGGCAGAGTTTCATACAGACCAGCGGGGAAATACTTCCACAAATCACACTCCACATCCACCGACGAAATCTTGCTGCTTGCCGATTTCAACGACCGTGGATCTTTCACCTTAAACGGCATCTCACACGGAGTACCCTTCTTCGCAATCATCTTCTCACTCATACGAGTGACAAAAGGCGACTCACTATCGAAACTCAACCGCGCCACCGGGAAAGCCTCGCCGATACGATGCAACAAGGTGCGGACGTCGTCAGGCTGCAGATAATAAAACACACCCGGCGCGACCAAAAACACCCCACGGGAGGAATCCACCTTCTCTAGCCACGCTGGGTCAGTAACATCAAAGGGCAGATCAACCTCATTATCCAACTTCGGAATCCAGCGCGAGCGCATCTTGAGCACCTCGGGAAAATCCAAGTTATACACCGTGGTGTCCAGCTCAAGCGCCAGCTGATCTAGACCACAGCCGATATTGACCACCGACGCGCCGGGGTGATCGGCGAGGAAGCGCTGGGCTTCGAGCACGCTGTTGCGGTGGCGCAAACCGTAGATCACGGTGGAAAAATCATCGAGGGCTTGAGCGGGCGTTTTTTCTTGTGCCGCAATCTCTTCAGCCTGCGCTGCCTGCGGATCGGGGAAGAGCTCTGGCCACTTGCGGGAAGCGCGGGCGCGGCCAAGGAGTGGGAAGAATAGGGTGTGGGAGACGGTATCCATGTGAAACTCCTCAAAATATACGCACAAAGGACAAGAATTATATTTCTGTGATCTGGCTGCGAAACAAGGTTGAAAAACACGTTCCGGGACTGCGCAAGTGCTCAAAAGAACCCTGCTCCGCCACTTTCCCACTTTCAAGGACAACAATTTTGTCCACCATCGAAAGCACGGAAGCGCGGTGCGTAATCACAATAATTATTTTATTAGGTTTGGCAACCCTTAGGGCACAAAAGAGTTGTTCTTCGGTCAAGGCATCAACTGCAGACGTAGGCTCGTCCAGAATCCACACCGGGTGATCGTGCAAGAAAAGCCGAGCTAGTGATAACCGCTGCCACTGCCCGCCGGAAAGCCCCACCCCACCCCATTGCTCGCCTAATTGGGTGGCAAGGCCATGGGGTAAAGCATCAACGAACCCCGATGCCTGCGCCTTCTTTAATGCCTCGAAAATTTCAGCATCGGTGAAGCAAGAACCAAGGCATAAGAAATCACGGACACTAATCTCATACATGCCAAAGTTCTGTGTTTGAATACCTAGCGGAAAAAAGTATTCAACGGGATCAGAATCAAGCAGAATTTCCCCGTCATAATCCAGCGCACCCACGATTGCGTTGATTATTGTGCTTTTCCCTGAACCATTTGCTCCCACAATCGCTGTGATCTGGCCCCGATCAGCGCTAAAGGAAACGTGCTGCACCGCAAGGTTTTCTTGGTCAGGATAGCGCACAGACAGGTCAGTGATTTTCAGGGAATTCCACAACCGTGGCACAACTGTAGGCATCGTTTCACGTGGGTAGGAGAGAAAAGACATCAGGCGGCTTACGGCAGGCCGTGTGGTTGCTAACTCGCCAATTTGGTATCCCACTCCACTTAATGCAGAAATACTAGCCAACAACCCCACAATTCCCGCAGTAATATCAAAAGAACTACCTGGTGCTGCTACGAGCAACAAAGTAGCCCCGATGATCCCCGAGGTGAGAAAACCGCTGATGATGTAGATGCGAATAGCCCATGATTCCATAGACACTTTCAGTGCCTTCCATGAACCGCGTTCCGTGGACGCGTGCATGGCAAAAAGTGATCCAGCTTTAAGCAATGCCAGCTCTAAGGAAGACGCAGGAAAACTCAACTGATCTTCAAAGTAGAAAGCACGACGCTGATGGTCAGTTGCACGCGGCCACACCTGCGCTTCTTTTCGCCCCACCCACATATAGCTAATAATCGTGGGCAATGCAGCGAACACACTACAGAGTGCTGCTGCTGGGCTTAAAGGCCACAGCGCTAAAGATAAAGAAAAAGCAACGATACACGCGGCCACGCAATTGCATACAGCTTGATACAGAGAGGAAGTTTGCGATTCCACGCTGGCTTGGCGCACCGCCCGTATTACCTGTGCGTTAGTGGGATCACGCAGCCAGAAGGGAGAAGCGGTAGCCAACCTGAAGCTTATAGCCTGTGCCACTGAAGCCTCAATGCTTACCGCCACCCGCCGGCTGAGAGAATAACTGATTTGTTGTAGCGCACCAGCGCAGCCAAAAATGATGCTCACACCTACAACAAGACTGGCACCTGTGGATGGGGTAGAACCAAGTGCGCGAATTCCAAGGACTGTAAGCGCAGGATACACGCTCAAAAGCGCGCGAATTGCCCACTCAAGAACAATCCAGAACCTACAGTGCTGCCAGACCCAACGCAGCACAACACTCGAAAGAAAACGTGGGGGAGGAAATGTCGGTGGAAAAGCAGACATCGGTGGGGATCCTATCTGTGTACGGCTTTATTGCATCGCACCACACAAAAATGTGCAGCAAACCGTGGTTGGCATCTTCAAAAGCGCAGGACAACCCCGAAATGCTAAGTGAATGGTAGGGGGAGCCTGCCAAAGGCTTAAGTGCTTATGCGCAAAGGATCATATGAAAATGTTTATCACAAAAATTTGGCCAAGGTCGGCTGAAGGAAGAAAAATGCGATACTCGCAGACACAGGCATAGTGTCAATGAGATTTGCCACTAGAAAACTGATTGTGAAACCCCAACCTTGGGTTATGAGGGCTTGGTGGGTGGAACGTTGGGGCTTAAGCACGCGGGAGTGAGGGGGTGTATTCAGAGTGGTTTGGGATCATCAAAATCACGCTGAACTTCAACACGTGTGTGCTTGAGCTTTCAGCCACACCGGGTAACCCTTACGTTTCAACCACGATCTTCTCACGTGATCACAGTCGCACGCGGTGCGCTGTAAAGATCCTTAGGGGATGATCGCTTTCTCAACGTCTCTGTGGTGAAAAACTACGACCACCTTCGTGGCTTGAAGTTGGCGAGCGTAACCTTCAGCCTCACATTCCTTTGGGGCATGGGGGCTTTGCGGTAAATAAGAGAAATATTAATTCGACATAGAGCAAGTGCTACTCATGAAACCGCAGGTCAATTTTTCACTTGTTTGCTGAAAGTCGAATCAGTATTTTTGAATCAATCCCGACGTATTCATAGGTATGCTTTTTTGGGCACGATGTACAGGGTTTTTCTAGCTTCATCACGTCGATCCGGGCTCAGTGTGCTGTCGGTTCCTGAGTTTTCTTTTCACACTGCATTCTCCTGATGAGAAACCCCAGTGCAGCCCTGCATGCTAGAGCTCATGGCGGGGGTGTTGAAAGGGGACTGGAATGTGCATCAGTGGTGTAGAGCAGCGAGTGTGGTTTTCAATGCCTGCATCTAAAATGTGATCATTCTTCCACTGGGTGGCTTTCAAGTAGCCGAAGGATTTAAAAGAGTCTACTATTTCTCTTTATGCGTCCTGAACTCTCCCAGTACAAGCACATCTCCGCAGGTAAGGTTCGTGAGATCTACGAGATCGATGACAACACCCTGCTGATGGTTGTTTCCGACCGCATTTCGGCCTACGACCACATCCTAGACACCGAAATCCCCGACAAGGGACGAGTCCTCACGGCGATGAGCATGTTCTTCTTCAACAACATTGACTTCCCCAACCACCTCGCGGGCGATATCGACGACGAACGCATCCCCGAAGAAGTCCTCGGGCGAGCAATGGTGTGCAAGAAACTCAAAATGATGCCTTTCGAATGCGTCGTCCGCGGCTACCTCACCGGCTCCGGGCTCAAGGAATATCAAGAAACCGGTACCGTATGCGGCATCGAACTGCCCGAAGGACTCGTCGAATCCTCCAAGCTGCCAGAACCAATATTCACCCCCGCCACCAAGGCGGATATTGGTGACCATGACGAAAATGTGTCCTTCGACCGGGTCGTCGAAAAGCTTGGCGAAGCCCGCGCCAACGAACTGCGCGAAGCCAGCATCCGCATCTACTCAGAAGCAGCAGCGCATGCACGTGAAAAAGGCCTGATTCTGGCAGACACCAAGTTCGAATTCGGCCTTGACGAAGAAGGCAACCTCGTTCTTGCCGACGAAGTTCTCACCCCCGACTCCTCCCGCTACTGGCCAGCCGACGGCTACAAGGAAGGACAAGTCCAGCCCAGCTTCGACAAGCAATACGTGCGCAACTGGCTCACCGGACCAAAATCCGGCTGGGACCTCGACTCCCCAGTAGCACCACCAGCACTGCCAGGCTCAGTAGTAGAAGCAACCCGCGAACGCTACGTCGAAGCATTCGAACGCATCACAGGCGCAAAATTCAACGAATGGATCGGCTGCTGCGTCTAACGCATCCCCCATTCTTTCAGTAAACACCCCCCAGGCACACACAAAGTCTGCGGGTGTTTCGTTTGCTTCCATAAACACGCACGGTAATATCCAACCTTGTGACTACACAACCCCCAATTGCACAGAAAAAGCCAATCACCCGCAGCTTCCACGGATATGACTTCGTGGATAACTACGAATGGTTGCGCGATAAAGAATCCCCCGAAACCATAAGCTACCTCGAAGCAGAAAACGCCTACACACAGCAGCAAACACAGCAGCTGGAAACACTGCGGGAAAACATTTTCCACGAAATTAAATCCCGCGTGAAAGAAACAGACATGTCCATCCCCCAGCGGATGGAAAACTACTGGTACTACTCCCGCACTATTGAAGGAAAAAGCTACGGCATTTCCTGCCGCGTGCCTGTTGCTGAGGGGCAGGATGCGTGGGTTCCACCAGTTATTCCCGAAACTGGGGAAGTGGAAGGCGAGGAGATCATGCTGGATCTCAACGCGCTGGCAGAAGGCCACGACTACTTCCAGCTCGGCGCATCCAGCGTCACCCGCTCCGGCCGCTACCTTGCCTACTCCACCGACGTTGCCGGCGACGAACGCTTCACGCTACGCATCAAAGACTTAGAAACCGGCGAGCTGCTCGATGATGTCATCGAGAACATCCACTACGGTGCCACCTGGGTGGGTGACGAGTACGTGTTCTATACCCGCGTCGATGATGCCTGGCGCGCCGATTCCGTCTGGCGACACAAAGTAGGCACCCCAGCACACGAGGACGTGCGCGTATTCTACGAACCCGACGAGCGCTTCAACGTCGGCATCGGCGGAGTGCGCAGCAAAAAATACCTCATCATCGGTGTAGGATCGCGCACCACCTCTGAAGCATGGATGCTGGAAACCACCGATCCGGAAGGCGAGTTCCGCTGCATCCTCCCACGCACCCAGGGCGTGGAATACGACCTTGATCACGCCGAAGTTGGCGGCCAAGACTGCTGGGTCGTCATCCACAATGCGCACGGCCCCAACTTCGCCATGGGCTGGTCGCCTATCGACGCCGAACTCAACTTAGACGACCTCAACCCGCTGCTGCCACACCGCGAGGATGTGCGTCTCGACGGCGTGGACTGCTACCGCGACTTCATCTTTGTTGGCTACCGCGAAGGCGCAATCGGGCGGGCCGCAGTGATGCGCTTGGGCGACGAGGGATTCGGCGCATTTGAAGAACTCTGCTTCGACGAAGAAATATACTCCGTCGGTGTTGGTGGCAACCCCGCGTGGGATGCGCCAGTGGTACGTATTAGCTACACCAGCTTCACCACCCCCTCCCAACTCTTCGACTACACGGTTGCCACCGGCGAATTCACGCTGCTCAAAGAGCAGGAAGTACTGGGCGGTTACGATCGCGAACACTACACCTCCCGCCGCATGTGGGTGCGCGCCCAGGATGGGACGTTAATCCCTGTGTCGATTGTGCACCGTGCAGATCTCGACACCAGCAGCCCGAAACCAACCATGCTCTACGCCTATGGTTCCTACGAGGCATCCATGGAACCAGGGTTCTCCGTGTTGCGGCTGTCGCTTCTTGACCGTGGCATGATTTTCGCCCTTGCTCACGTGCGTGGCGGTGGCGAAATGGGTCGCGCGTGGTACGACAACGGCAAAATGCTGTGCAAGCGCAATACCTTCACCGATTTCATCGACGTGGCTGACGCGCTCATTGCTGAAGGAATCACCGCCCCAGAAATGCTCGTGGCTAATGGCGGTTCCGCCGGTGGTCTTCTCATGGGTGCAGTGGCCAACATGGCACCAGAGAAGTTCAAGGCGATTGAAGCCGATGTGCCTTTCGTGGACCCGCTGACCACCATTTTGAAGCCCGAACTTCCACTCACTGCCGGGGAATGGGAAGAGTGGGGCAACCCCATCGACAGTAAGGAAGTCTATGAATACATGGCTTCCTATTCGCCCTATGAGAATGTGGAGGCGAAAAACTACCCCAACATCCTGGCAACCACCAGCTTGAATGACACCCGCGTGTACTACGTGGAGCCTGCGAAGTGGGTGGCCAAACTCCGCGATACCGCAACCGGCGGGCAGTTCCTGCTCAAGACTGAGATGGTTGCCGGCCACGGCGGTGTTTCTGGCCGCTACGAATCGTGGCGTCAAGCAGCCTTCGAATACGCGTGGCTGATCAACCAAGCTACCGGCATTACTGAGTAAAATCTTGTACGTTCACACACCCACCGAGCAGGCTATAAGTTCGGTGGGTGTTTTCTTGTGCTCAGCTGTGTCAGTTCCGATGTCTGATGGTGGTTTTGGAGGAAATAAAGCGGCTAAGGAAATTATTAGTTAGAGATAGAGCAGGTGCTACCTGTAAAACCGCAGGTCGATTTCTAGCCGTCGTGCTGAAACTCTAACTATTAATTTTGAATCAATCATGCGGTATTGATAGGCACTCATGTTGGGTGGGTATTCTCCACGTGGGGGAGGGGAGGGGATTTTCGGCCGAAGGTATACGCCTTCAGAGTAGAAAGCTGTGCCTATCGGTGCAGTGTGCGTTGGGGTGAGTGGGAGTTTTGGGGGTGTTTGAGTGGGCGGGCTTTGGCTCCACCTCGGCTGAGATAAGCCTAGGTTAAGTATCGAATCCCCCTAAATGTGGGTAAAGTAAGAACCCTAGTTGTTGCATAAGGATTATTTTCTTTTTCTAAGAAGTGAATTAGGTAGATACGTTTTCTTTGATTTGTCCATTACGGAGTTGTAATGCATTGCCCTTGGGTGCAATGGGATATTTTTGCAGATTTCGCTACTGAAGATTCTCCTGCGTTTCTGGCTATTATGCTGCTTACTTCGGGGTTGTGGCCCATGGGTTGAGTGTGTTGTGGTGTTGGGGTATTTCGCAAGGGGGTGTGTGAGTTTCATTCGCTACTGGGTAGGAAAAATATAAGTGTTGTATATATGTTGGGTGTGGCATTAATGAGCAGGAAATCATTGTGCGCAATTGGTCTTTGGTTTGCCTATCTGACCTCGCCTTTTCTAAATGGTTGTGGCGTCACATAGTGTGAGAAACTGCTTCGTTGCTGCTGGAGAAAGTGTTATCTTCAACTATCGAAGGGGTTAGGAAAAACCTAAACAACATCCTCGGTATTGTTACGATAACCACGAGGTTTTTTCATGCACCCCTTTTTCGCTTCCAGTCACAGGTGGCGTTGCCGCCGTTTTGAGAAAAGTTGTGAATGCATGAACCTAACTAAGCACTGCACCCGCGCATGGGTGGCGATTCTTTCCGCCCTCATGCTGGCATTCGTGGGCCTGACAGTTCCCGGCCACGCACATGCCCAAAGCCTTGGGGAGCAAGTCCGGATCACCACGAGTGATGATCTTGAAGGTCACTCGATCCTTATCAATGACGACTCCACCGCATTTAGGACCCGACTGTTTGGCATTGATTCCGGTGAAATTCGCCTCAGCTACTGCGTGGAACCCTATGTCGAAATCTTCCTCGATGGTCAATCCACCTTCGAAAGCTGGGACAAATTCCCCGGTAATAATAATTTCAAGCACGATAAAGCTACCCGCGAAAAGATCAACTGGATTGTTGCTAACAGCTATCCCACGGTTGATACCGCCACCTTGGCCGCTGCCATTGGGGTCAGCCCCAGCGCACTGAGCGTACGCAGCGCGATCGCCCAAACCCAGGCAGCTATTTGGACCTTGGCAGAACCACACTTTAAATATGGTGGCTTCTATCGACCAGCAGATCAAGGCGGGCGACCGAACCTGCCGACCGCAGAAGAATATGCAGCCGAACGTGCACTGTATGACTACCTGTTGGGCCCTGCGAATGAGGGGCGACCAGAATCCACCAACCACAGCGTGAAGGTAACCTTCGACACCACCGCAGCCACAGTGAATAAGGAACGTGGCGTTGTTGGCCCCTACACCGTGGTGTCTAATACCGATGCGTTTACGATCAGCTCCGAGAACGCTCACTTCGTGACCGAACAAGGTGAGGCTATCGACGCTGCAACTTTGAAGAACGGCTCCACCTTCTATCTAAAGATCACTGAAAAGAAGGGCAACGTGAAGGTGCGTGCCACCGCCCACGCCGACTCCATCAACGGGGCAATTATTGTCACCCACAAGGGTGGCAAGCATGGCCAAACTGTGATCGTCACTCACAGCAAAAAGATCAGCGATTCTGCCGACATGACCGCCGAATGGGAAGGCATTGACGGCACCTTGAAAACCGTAGCCAACGGCGGCGACGCACGCCTGCCCCACACCGGTGGTGAGATCATCGACAAAGTGAAATACAACGGGCTGTTCATCGGCCGCGAATACACCGTCAAGGGCTGGCTGATGGAACGTGGCGAAAACGGCGAAGCCATCGAAACCGGGATTAAATCTGAAGTGAAGTTCACCCCGGAAAGCTCCGACGGCACCGTTGACGTGAAGTTCACCGTCCCAGAAGGATACGAAGGCAAAACCTTGGTGGTCTTCGAGGAGGCGTATAACGCCGAAGGCGAACTCGTAGCTGAGCACAAAGACATCAACGACAAATCCCAAACCGTCACCATTAGCCGTAATATCTTCGGCTCAGCTGAAGGCAACGCGGGTCTGATCATCGGTGCTGTGGTCTTGGGTGGCGCAGTGCTTGTCGGTGCCGGCCTGGCAGCACAGCAAGCACAGGCAGCCCCATTGAAAGCCGAGTTCACAGCACCGGCTGTTGAGGCAAGCCCTGCTGCTGTAACACCTGCGCCTGCTGCAACGAAAGGTGTAGCAAAGGAACCTGCACAGGTAATGCCACCAACCCAAGCGGCACAGTTGGCAAATACCGGTGTTGGATCCGTGGCTTTGGCACTGCTGATCGCAGTTATCGCCGTGGTAATCGGCGGATTGTTGGTCGCACGCGGTCGCCGTAGCTAAAAACTGGAAGAAGAAAATCTGAGGGCCACCTGCACACTGTGTAGGTGGCTTTTAGTACTCTCAAGGGGCAACAAAGGGGGAGAAGACGACGTCGACAAGCAAAAAAGGGCGCGCTATACCTCGCTTAAATATTAGGGTGGGAAAGCATGAGTATTTATGACATCCCCGTAACCCTCAACGACGGCACCGACACCACGATGGGGGCGTGGGAAGGCCACCTGCTGCTGATCGTCAACACCGCCTCCCGCTGCGGCTACACCCCGCAACTTGAGACACTGCAAGAGCTTTTCGACGACTACGCCCCACGCGGCCTGTTCGTGATCGGTGTGCCCTGCAACCAGTTCGCCGACGAAGAGCCTGGAACAGACAAGCAGATCGCCTGCACCTACAGTGAGCAACACGGCGTGACATTCCCCGTGCTGAAAAAGTGTGATGTCAACGGCCCCAACCAGCACCCCCTCTATGAATTTTTGAAGGGTGAGGGGCCCGATATTGAATGGAATTTTGAGAAATTCCTTGTCTCCCCCTCGGGGGAAGTGATCGGTCGTTTTGCCCCTGGCATGGAACCGGATGAAATGCCGATTATTGACCTTTTTGAGCAGCATCTGCCGCTCTAGGAATCCACAGCTTGGGGCATGGTTTCTGGGTGATAAATAAAAACTGCCCCCTACAAGGTATGCTTTCTCACAGGTGGTGTGCCTCTGACACCATGTGGTCCGGAGGATGCACCCCCGCATGAAACGTCCACATGTTTGTTTGAGGAGCTCCCAACGTGGCCCGTGTAGTTGTGAATGTTATGCCCAAGGCCGAAATTCTAGACCCACAAGGTCAGGCCGTGGTGCGTGCGCTTGGTCGAATCGGCGTAGAAGGCGTCGCCGATGTCCGCCAAGGCAAGCGATTCGAGATCGAGGTCGATGAGACCGTCACCCACGAGCAGATCGAAAAGGTTGCGCAAACCTTGCTCGCCAACACCGTTATTGAAGATTTCGAGGTTGTTGTCGAGGCTAAACAATAATGAGCGCAAAAATTGGTGTAATCACTTTCCCCGGCACGCTTGACGACGTCGACGCAGCACGCGCAGTCCGATACGCCGGTGCCGAAGCAGTAAGCCTCTGGCACGCCGACCCAGATCTCAAGGGCATTGACGCAGTTGTCGTCCCTGGCGGATTCTCCTACGGCGACTACCTGCGCACCGGCGCAATCTCAGCACTGGCTCCTGTCATGCGCTCCGTCATTGAGGCGGCTGGTAAAGGAATGCCAGTGCTTGGTATTTGTAACGGCTTCCAGATCCTGACCGAAGCTAAACTTCTCCCCGGTGCACTCACCCGCAACCAGGGATTGCACTTCCACTGTGTGGACACCCACCTGGTGGTTGAAAATAACACCACTGCATGGACCAACACCCTTGAGGTGGGGCAGAAGATCCTTGTGCCCGCGAAGCACGGTGAAGGCCGATTCCAAGCATCTGCTGAAACAGTCAAGATGCTCGAAGATGAAGGCCGCGTGGTGTTCCGCTATACCGATAATTTCAACGGTTCCATCAACGCTATCGCCGGTATCACCAACGAAACCGGCCGTGTTGTGGGCTTGATGCCACACCCTGAGCATGCTGTTGAAACCCTGACTGGCCCATCTGTTGATGGGCTTCAGCTGTTCCTATCCGCTGTTGGCACCATCGCTGCTTAAGAGAGATCTGCTGAAAAACATGACAACTTTCAATGACACCGTTGAGGCAGCTATCGCGAACCCTGACCTCGAACAGCCCTACGCATCACTCGGGTTGAAAGACGACGAATACGCACGAATCAAAGAGATTCTGGGCCGTCGCCCCACCGACGCCGAACTGGCCATGTACTCGGTGATGTGGTCGGAGCACTGCTCCTACAAGTCCTCCAAGGTGCACCTGCGCTACTTCGGGGAAACCACCACCGAAGAAATGGGCTCCAAAATCTTGGCAGGCATCGGCGAAAACGCCGGTGTTGTCGACATCGGCGACGGCAACGCCGTCACCTTCCGCGTGGAATCCCACAACCACCCCTCCTACGTTGAGCCACACCAAGGTGCCGCCACCGGCATCGGCGGTATCGTACGCGACATCATGGCCATGGGCGCACGCCCCATCGCCGTGATGGACCAGCTGCGCTTCGGTGCAGCCGACGCCGCTGATACCTCCCGCGTGCTTCCAGGTGTTGTCTCCGGCATTTCCCACTACGGCAACTGCCTTGGTTTGCCCAACATTGGTGGCGAAACCATCTTCGACGAATCCTACGCAGGCAACCCACTGGTCAACGCCCTGTGCGTGGGCACCTTGAAGGTGGAAGACCTCAAACTGGCCTTCGCCTCCGGCCTTGGCAACAAGGTGATGCTTTTTGGTTCCCGCACCGGCCTCGATGGCATTGGAGGCGTGTCCGTTCTCGCCTCCGACACCTTCGAAGAAGGCGCAGAGCGCAAACTCCCAGCTGTTCAGGTGGGCGACCCATTCGCTGAAAAGGTTCTCATCGAATGCTGCCTCGACCTGTACAAAGCAGGCGTGGTTGTGGGCATTCAGGACCTCGGTGGCGCCGGCCTTTCCTGCGCAACCTCCGAGCTGGCAGCTGCTGGCGACGGCGGCATGGAGATCAACCTCGACAACGTTCCACTGCGCGCGGAAAACATGCGTGCCGCGGAAATCCTTTGCTCCGAATCCCAGGAGCGCATGTGCGCCATCGTGCGCCCTGAGGACGTTGAGCGCTTCAAAGAAATCTGCGCCCACTGGGATGTTCCTTGTGCAGAAATCGGCGAAGTGACAAACGGCAAGCACCTGATCATCCGCCACCGCGGCGAAGTAGTGGTGGACGCACCTGCGCACACCATCGCCCACGAAGGCCCTGTGTACAACCGCCCATTCGCACGCCCTACCTGGCAGGATGAGCTGCAGGTGTTCACCGGCGTCGAAAAGCCAGCAACCGCTGAAGGCATCAAGGACGCACTGCTGAAGATGATCTCCTCCCCAGCACTGTGCTCGCGCGCATTCATCACCGAACAGTACGACCGCTACGTGCGCGGCAACACCGTTCAGGCAAAGAATGCTGACGCCGGTGTGCTGCGCATCGACGAAACCACCAACCGTGGCGTGTCCGTATCTGCGGATGCTTCCGGCCGCTACACCAAGCTTGACCCCAACACCGGCGCACGCCTGGCACTGGCGGAGGCCTACCGCAACGTTGCAGTCACCGGTGCACGCCCCGTGGCTGTCACCAACTGCCTGAACTACGGTTCCCCAGAGAACCCTGATGTGATGTGGCAGTTCCGCGAGTCCGTCCACGGTCTTGCGGATGGCTGTAAGGAACTGGGCATCCCAGTTTCCGGCGGCAACGTCTCCTTCTACAACCAGACCGGCGACGAGCCTATCTTGCCAACCCCCGTGGTCGGCGTGCTGGGCGTCCACGATGATGTGACCAAGAGCATTGGCAACAAGCTTGGCACCGTCGACGGCGCGGAAGAGCTGTATGTGCTGGGCGAAACTTTTGATGAGTTCGGCGGTTCGATCTGGCAGCAGATTTCCGGTGCTGGGCTCAACGGCATGCCACCGGCGATTGATTTGGCCAACGAAGAGAAGCTGATGGAATTTTTCCAAGCTCCTGAACTGGTCACCGCAGCTCATGACCTGTCTGAGGGTGGGTTGGGTGCAGCTGTAGCTGAGATGGCAATTCAGGCTGGCACCTGCGTTCAGCTTGATCTTGACAGCGTGCACGAGGATGCGTTTACCGCATTGTTCTCTGAGTCTGCGTCGCGCGCGATTGTGGCCACCCAGAATGGTGTGGCTGTGCAGCAGCGCGCTGCCGAGCTTGGCATTGCGTGCGTGAAAATCGGTGTGACCTGCGACTGCGGTGATTTTGTGATCCGTCACGGTGATCTGGAGATCGCAGTTCCACTTGCTGAGCTTTCCGACGCCTGGACCAACACCCTGCCGGAATTATTCGGTCATGCTGTTGGCGCAAACTCCGTGGTGGAGTAATTCTTCACGTTTCTGTGTGCGATTCCCCGTGATCCTTCAAGCATAAGGGCACGGGGAATTGTGCTGTAAAGGACGTGTGGCCGCCGGGGGAGTGGTGCATGTGGCACACCGCTAAACATTACGAAAATATGTGCTAAAAACACGGTTGATTTGTGCGCTGAGGTTGCTATGTTTGAGAAGGTACTAACACACAAGCAACGAAAGGGTGCGCGCCATGACGGAAACGGAATTCTGGGAACTCATCGAATCTTTTGATTGGGAGCACAGCGGCGACGATGAAGCGGTGGTTGCCCCCGCCGTCGAAACGCTTGCTGGCAAGACCATCGACGACATCAACGCATTCACCGACCACCTCAGCCGCCTGTTGTTTAACCTCGACACCCGGGAACATGCCCGCTATACCTACCTTGGCGAAGCGAACCCCGACAACGGTGACGACTATATTTCCGCTGATGATTTCCTTTATACTCGCTGCGTTGTCGTGGCTAACGGCGAGAAATATTACACGAAAGTTCTGGCCAATCCACAGCATATGCCCCAAGACTTGGAATTTGAACACCTGCTCTACGTTGCCGCCGACGCCTATGAACGTAAAACAGGCGAAGAATACAACTACTACTGCACGCAGTGGGATATGGAAAGTTTTAGCAACGTAGAAGGCTGGGCACCGAACACAAACACCACCCCAGGTTCAGCCACAGGAAAACACGTTCCCCCTGGTAATCGGCGCCCAGTTTAAAATTTAAGCAGGATTAAGCGCAGCCGCCCCGAAGCTCACACCGAATTGTTCGCACCAAAGATCAACGGTGGGCCACTGGCTTGGGTCGAAATCTTCCGGCAAATCGTAAACCTGATTGCCAATATTGCCCTTAATATCGCCCAACGACAGGTGCGGATGATCAGCTGCAGTAGTCCATCCAGCAACACCTTCAACCACGGGTCCTTGGGAGAACCACACCTTCACATCGGGGCCGTTCGACGTGCTGAGATTTTCTAGCGCCAGCTGGTAATTCCCATTGGGGAGCTGGAATACTAGCGCACGCCCCGTGGTGGTGTGTTCATGGGAAATAAAATCGCCTTGCGCCACAAGAACAGGGGCAGTGGGCGATTGCTCACTAGGTGCCTGCCCTTGGTGCGTGTCTTGGGTGGTCATTCCGGCTACCTGGGATGAAGGCGCAGCAAAGGAGGGGATTTCATCATTGACCTGTTTATCAATGAACAAAAGCCATGGCTTAAACACCACCAGTGCAATTGCGAGCACAACCACCCCAAGTGGAAGGAGGATTTTTAACGCTTTCTTCATGCTGTGACCTTTCCTAGAAATGAAAAATCTTGACTGTAAAGACATTCATCACAACACTGCAGAAAGAACAATTATTCCCATCAAAGAACACCAGTGGTTACGGATGCGGGCTGAACATATGCGATGACTTCGGAATTTCCACTATTGCCACAATTGGAAAATTGATGCTCATCCCGGGTGTCATTTCACAGCACAATAACCCTAGGTGTGATGACGTATCTTTGTCATGCAGCCACGGGAATAATTGTGAAAACAAAGCCTCCTTGGAGGCGAAAGGAATCCTGAGCATGATCAAGGGGATAGCAAAAGCTATCAACGGTTCTTCTTCGGCGTAGCTGTACTATTTTTGCTCTTAGCCACTCCTAGCAGTTGTGGATTTGTGCCCCAATCGCGCGTGATAATTCCGGGAATTTTTGAGCGGCGGGTGTGGCATGGAAAACAACGTCCCAGCCTAGATTGTTCATCGGGGGGTTTTATGGGATGTATTGATCACGGTCTAGGAACGAGTGTGTGCCACATGAGAACCCGAATGCCCATAATTTTTCGGATATTTTTACCAGAAATACGGACCAGTATTCTGATGATCGAATTGCGAAAAGTATTCTCGCATTCCCGGGATGGTGTAATCATAGAATCCGTGTTGAGGTGAATAAACAAGATGCTTCGCTATCAATTTGCGCCCATAATGTGAAACGGTGTCAGATCCTTTACCTAATTCTTCGGCAATGTCACGAGTTCGTTGTGGCCCAGACCCCACCGACAAAGCCACAAGAAAATTATATTCCAATTGTGGTAAATCTTTGAGCACTGGCTCGATCACAAGCCGAGCTAAATCACGTTGCGCTTGCTCAACCGCCCATACAACATGATCCTTTTCAATCTGTTGTCGAGCTGACTTAGACAACCGCACCCAGCTATAGTAACCCACCAGCTGAATCAGAAAAGGGAAACCTCGCGTTGCCATAACGGCACTATCTAAAGCGGCGCTGTCCCATTGCCGATCGACATCGGTGACAGGTTTGTACAGGCCTAGCCGAACATCTTCCGGTGTAACGGCACCTAAATCAACACGCACGGCGCGACGCAAGAATGTGACGCCAGGATGTTGAAGTAATTTGTCCACATTTTCTGGAAGTCCAGCAAACACAACAGCAATATTTCGGCCTTCGCGAAACAAATGTTGAATAGCAGTAGCAATAGCCGCTAATTCCGAAGCAGAATCGAGATGAACTTCGTCGATTGTCACAAGAATGCCGGAATTTTTCTTCTGCAGAATATCAGTAATGTCGTTGAGAACGCTGCGCAGCCCTGGTCGGTGTTCATGCTTGTCGGATACTTCCGTGGTAATCCCACCCAAGCCCGCAGCGCTTATCCCAGTAATTTTTCGCCTGCTCAAAGAATCATCGATGGTGCGGAGAACTCGTGGCGCGTGTTCATAGACGATTCGGTCTACTATCCCCGCCAATGCTGTTTCTGAAATGGTGACCCACCCTTGTTTGTGGGCGGCGTCTTCTAACTCATTGAGCACGACTGTTTTGCCCACGCCACGGGTTCCAACCAAAAATAGTGCCCGTGCAGGCGCACCTGGACCCGCGCGCAACGCATCGTCAAAAGCCTGAATCACCCCCTCGCGTCCCACAGGCACGGCGGGTGTAAGACCAAAAGTTGGAGTGAAAGGATTGGGGATGCTCATAGGCCCAATCCTAACTAAGGCTATTCAATTTGTTCAATATTAAGGCGCTATTCAATTTATTCAATATCGCTGTGACCAGCAGGTACAACCGCACGCCACGGCCAGACTTGACCTGGCAGTGGCGTGAATGGGGGTTGAGTGGAGCTAGTGTTGTGCAGTATTTACAACAACAGCATTGTGCAATCAGGGCAAGTCGCCTCTTATGTTCGCGTGGGTTGCTCTTTTTCTTTCTGCTTTTTAAGGCGCGCAATCAACCACGCACAGGCGAAGATGACGCTAAACATCACCACAGTCGGAAGCCCATTAGCCCACAGATTAGACCAACCTTCCGATACGGCCATGCCAACAGGGTGGCGTTCAAAGACAAGTAGGCGGAAGAAGCGGCTGAAGAAACTGCCTAAAATCCACCCGAGACTCACCGAAGCCCATACCAAACCCCACCGGATGCGGTAGCTAGGAATCGTTTCCATAATCCGACACCACACTTTCTTACAGCTGTAAAAGTTAAGGGCCCTGCTATTAGGTAAAAGTGCCCTTAGCAGCAGTATGCGACGAAAAAAGCACCAAAGCTAGATTTTGTGAGCAAAACAACAATGACGAATCTGCAGCCTAGCTTTTAGGGTGGATAGTAGAAACACATTCCTCAAGATCCGCATCAAGAGATCGCCACGTGCATGAAGGGAGTGGGAGAAGAATGAAAGATTCACTCGGGGAATTTTTCGTGGTCATTTCCATCATCTCCTTCGTCGCCGCGATCATCTACTCCCACCATGTAAGCGCGCTTCGCCCCGGCGTCGATACGCTCCAACCTGTGGGGTGGACAATGGTGCTATGGCACGGCTACACCCTTGCTGTGGCCAGCGTGGGCTTAATCCTGCTGATCGGGGAATTCCGGGCAGAAGAACCGTAAAAATCCTACGCAAGCGTAGGATAGGGTGAGATTTTTCTTTCCACACAGTAAAAGGTGCACAGCTATGTCGAGCGACACAACTGCAGGCGACACTCTCATTCAAAAAACCATATGGCGACTCGACCGCGGCCCCAGGCCCAAAGCACGCGGACTCTACCACCTCATCGCAGCCTATCTCGCCACCATCGCGGGCACAGTGCTGATCACCTTTACCTGGATACATCAAGACTGGCAATCCGGGCTTGCCGTGACCGTCTACGCAGTCGGTGTCGTCGCACTGTTTGGCATCTCCGCCGCCTACCACCGCGGGCCGTGGCTCTCGCAGAAAGCGGTAAAGGCCTGGCGTGCCGCCGACCACGCCACCATCGCCCTTTTTATCGCAGCAACCTACACCCCAATCGCGGTGATCACACTGCGCGGACACTGGATTCTGATCGCGATCTGGGTGGCCGTGATCTTAAGCGTAGGGCTGACATTCTTCCCCCATCCCCGCGTGCTCGACGTCGTAACCTACCTAATCCTAGGCTGGGCAGTAGTCCCCCTCATTCCTGCGATCGTTGATCATGCCGGTCAAGCCGTGGTGTGGCTGCTCGCCGCAGGTGGAATTGTCTACTCCCTCGGTGCGATCTTTTATGCACTGCGCTGGCCGGGTCGCAATGCCCGACTTGCGGGCTACCATGAGCACTTTCATGCAGCAACCGTTATCGCAGCGGTCGTTCACATGGTGGCCATTTGGATGCTAGTGGCCTAAAGCGTGAGAAAATCCACGCGCACGCACATAATTGCCGGTACTCCACTTGTGTTGGGGTATCGGCTTTAAATTTTTTCAGGTAGAAGCGAGGGGCTGAGATAAGGCGTGGGGCAAGGGAATTGTTATGAACACGCATGCCCCATGGGGTTTATTTGGCAAATAAAACCGCAAATTATGAGGAAAAGTTGAGATGCAGTTAGTGATAAAACTTTGAACCCAAAAATATCCAAAGAATTGCGTAAAACCGATTGCCTAAGTGGCCTAGGACACACATAATACGTCTTATGGGCCAAGACACACAGAAAATTGAGTATGACGACGCCCCGCAGCTTCCCACGAAGCGGACATTCTTTGGGCATCCGTGGGGGTTGGCCAACCTCTTCGGCGTAGAGATGTGGGAGCGCTTTAGCTTCTACGGAATGCAAGGCATCGTACTGTTCTACATGTACTATGCCGTCACCGATGGTGGTTTGGGAATTGATAAGACCATAGCAGCCTCCATTGTTGGCGCCTACGGCGGATCTGTATATGTTGCCTGCATTATCGCAGCCTTCATTAGCGATAAAGTTCTCGGCCCCGAACGCACATTGTTTTACGCAGCTATCCTCGTAATGATCGGCCACATCGCTTTGGCCTTCATCCCCGGCGTTGCAGGTCTCGGAGTAGGCTTCATCCTGATTGCCATCGGTTCAGGTGGCGTGAAAACCTGCTCCCAAGTATTGCTCGGAATGCTTTATAGCAGGCAAGATCCCCGCCGCGATGGTGGATTCAGCATCTACTACATGGGTATCAATATCGGTGCTATCGGTGGCCCGTTGATGACCACCTACCTCTGGCACCTGTGGGGATTCCACGCCGGCTTCGGTATCGCGGCAGTGGGCATGTTCTTCGGACTCGCACAATATGTGTACACCCGAAAAAGCTCGTTTGGCACCATCGGATCGGAAGTGCCTAACCCCCTGCCCAAAAACCAGCGCGTTGTTGTCGGGCTCGGTTTCCTCGCAGTAGTGGCCTTGTTCGTGGTGCTGGTGTCCACTGGCATTATCAAGGTTGATTGGCTGTCGAATATTGTGACCGCTGTTGCCTTTGTCGCCGCTGTTGTTTTGTGGTGCCAAATGTACTTCTCCTCACTGGTATCGGAGAAAGAAAAGTCCCGACTTCTGGGCTTTATCCCCCTGTTCATTTCCGGAGTTTTGTTCTTTGCCATCTTTGATCAGCAGTACACGGTGCTGGCCATCTACTCCGATTTCCGCCTCGATCGAGTCGTGTTCGGCGTTGAAGTTCCACCATCACTGATTCAAGCAATTAACCCAATCTTCATTGTGTTGCTGGCCGGTGTGTTTAGTGCAATGTGGCTGAAACTCGGCAATCGGCAATGGTCCACCCCTGTGAAATTCGGCGTGGCCAACATCATCATCGGTATCTCCCTGTTCTTCTTCATTCCATTCGCCGGTGGGGCAGCCAATTCCACCCCAATGGTGGCAATCGTGTGGATTCTCTTCCTGTTCACCATCGCCGAACTGCTGCTGTCCCCTGTGGGTAACTCCGTGACCACAAAAGTGTCGCCAGTGGCATTCCCCACCCGAATGATGGCAGTCTGGCAGATGGCGGTTGCAATGGGCGTGGCACTAGCTGGTTCCCTGGCCAACTACTACAACCCCGAAGATGCAGGTGTGGAACGATCCTTCTTCCTCAACCTAGGAATCGTCTCCATCGTCCTCGGTATAGCACTGCTGGCAGTCTCACGCTGGGTGGTGCGAAAGTTCGTTGATGTTCGATAAGGCAGGAGCTAAAATGCAGGATTCTCAACAACTCGATTGTGTCAGCCGCAGCATTGAAAACGATCGAGAGCGCATCTTCCAACAGTTGAAAGAGCTCGTCGGTTTTCACTCAGTCTTCGGTAAACCAGAGCTTGAAAGCGAGATGGACGCCGCAGCAAAATGGGTGGAAAAGGCACTGGCAGAAGCAGGCCTTAAGGTCAACCCCATTGTCACCGCCGACGGTTCGACCGTGGTCATTGGCACACGCGATGCCCAACCAGGTGCCCCCACAGTATTGCTGTACTCCCACTATGATGTGGTGCCAGTTGGGGATGTTCAGGCCTGGACTTCGCACCCACTGCACCTGACCGAACGCAACGGCCGCTGGTACGGCAGGGGCACAGCGGATTGCAAAGGCAACCTGATCATGCACCTAGCGGCATTGCGTGCCGTGGCCGCCGCAGGCGGAACGGATGTGGGTCTTGTTGTGGTGGTGGAAGGGTCGGAAGAATCCGGCGGTGCGGGACTTTCGGAACTGATCCGAAAGAAACCAGAGCTTTTCACAGCCGACATGATTTTGATCGCCGATGCCGGAAACGCTTGCGTTGGACAACCCTCACTGACCGTATCTTTGCGGGGCAATGCCCGACTGAAAGTCACTGTTTCTACGTTGGAAGCCCCCGTGCATTCAGGCATGTACGGTGGGGCAGCACCCGATGCGGTGCTCGCGTTGATGAGCGTTCTCAGCTCTTTGCAGGACGGGACCGGGCGACTGCAGGTTGAAGGACTCTCCACCCCACCATGGCCAGGTGCACCGTACCCGCCGGAGCAATTCGTCACTGACGCCCAACTGCTGCCTGGCGCACAGATCACCACCGATCCGGCAGCAATTGCTGATGCGGTGTGGGCTCAGTGTTCCTTTGCAGTCACTGGCATTAGCGCAACCCCAGTAGAGCAGGCCTTCAACGTGATTAACCCTACAGCCAAGGCTGTTCTGGACCTGCGAGTTCCGCCGGTTTTAGATCCCACTGAGGTGGCACACAAGGTAGCTGAGCATATCAAAGCCCACACCCCGTGGGGATCACGCGTGGAAGTGGAAATCGATGATATTAACCGGGGTTTTGACACAGATCCAAGCAAGCCGGGCATGACTGCGCTGTCCGAATGCCTCACTCAAGCCTATGGGGTGCCCACCACCCATATTGGAATGGGCGCAACCATTCCTTTGTGTGTGGAACTGCAAGATGCACACCCACAGGCTGAAGTTGCCATTTTCGGCATCGAAGAACCCCTGTGTACCATCCACTCCGTTGATGAATCAGTCAACCCGAAAGAGATTGAAAAAATCGCCATTGCAGAGGCACTCTTCTTATTGCGCTACCACAGCTCCTAGGTAGAATTTTTCAGGCCACAGCCGGAGATGCTTTCCCCTGTGGCCTGAAAGTGCGGGCAGGAGTCTAATCGCGGGGCTCCACTGATGGTCGGGCAAATAACGGCTTTGGCGCATAAGCGGCACGCAGCTCACGCAATGTAGCTGCGTGTTCCGCAAGGCGGATATCTTCCGGGGTTTGGGGGCGGAACTGGCGGGCAGGTAGTGGCATGCCATCAATATCCACACCCACATAGGTTACCGTTGCATGAATCGCTGTCTCCAGCTGTTCCCGACCCCCACGTGGTGCGCCGGATCGCACATGGATACTCATCTGCATTGAGCGGGCGTCGGTACGCATCAGCCGGGCATCAACCTCAATCAAATCGCCAATCTGGATTGGGCGATAGAAGCGAATACCACCTGCATACACGGCAACAGTGTGCTCACCCGACCACTCCATCGTGCACGCAGCACCCGCCTCATCAATCCACTCCATGGCAGTACCGCCGTGCACCTTGCCACCCCAGTTCACATCGGTGGGCTTCGCCAGGAAACGCGTGATCAAACGCGGCGCATCAGAAGGACCAACATAGGTTTGCTTTTCCATCTCCATCTCGATCGCTTTGCGCAACCCGATGCGCGAGGTCGCAGCATCGCGCACCCGCTGCTCCTCCTCGCTACGCGGCTCGAAGGGGGGAACCGCCACCGGCTGCCCAGTGTCGCGGTCTTTCGCCACGAAAATCACCAAGCAGTCACAGGCGCGCGTGAACACACCCTCACGAGGGTCGGCGGACAACACTTCATTAATGATGTGCATCGAACTGCGGCCAGTCATAGCAATGCGGGAACGCACTTCAACCATATGCCCAGAAGGGATGGGGCGGGTGAAGTGGATATGGCCAACGTATGCGGTCACGCAATACGTCCCAGACCAGCCAACAGCGCAGGCATATGCGGCTTTGTCGATCCACTCCAATACGCGTCCACCATTCACACCATGATTGCCTGCCATGATGATGTCGGTGGGGGCTGCCATAAAGCGCAAGGTAACTTCAGGGGAACGAGTAGTCATAGGCTAAACAGTAGCGCTTAAGATGAAACTATGGCTAAAAAGAAGCACGATCCTGCCGCCGCACTCGCTGCAGTCGCAGAATGGATTACGCGTGACGACGCCCCCACACCGCCGCGAGCAACAATTGCGGAAGCCGTGCGCGCAACGCTGCACACGCTAGAAGAACGCGCCCCAGGTGCCAGTGTGGAAGTGCGCGTCCCACCATTTGCCGCAATCCAATGCGTTGAAGGGCCCGCACATACGCGGGGGACACCACCGAATGTAGTGGAAATGGATTCGCGTACATGGCTAAGAGTAGCCGTGGGGTTGGAGAAAGTGGGTGAGAACCCACGAATCGCACTTTCGGGTATTCGTGCAGGTGAAATAGGTCGATGGTTGCCCATGTGGAGCGTGTAAGGCAGGGGTTAATAGTGGATTTTTGCCACTATCGACTACGATCAGTTAAGTGGCACATTACGAGCAGCCTTTGAATGCATTTGATGATCTAGCAGAGCAAGCTCCACGCGAAGAATGCGGCGTGTTCGGTGTTTGGGCACCGGGCGAAGAAGTTTCTAAACTCGCCTATTTCGGTCTTTTCGCCTTGCAGCACCGGGGGCAAGAAGCCGCCGGTATCGCCGTTGGTGATGGCGAGCAAGTGGTGGTGTACAAAGATCTCGGTCTTGTTTCTCAAATCTTCGATGAGCAAACCCTAGAGTCCTTAAGCGGCGATGTGGCGATCGGGCACACACGCTATTCCACCGCCGGTGGGGTTACGTGGGAAAACTCCCAACCCATGTTTAGGGTTGCCCCCTCGGGCACTGACGTGGCATTGGCCCATAATGGCAACCTGGTTAATTACCTCGAACTATTAGACGAAGCCCACGAGCTTCAACTCGTAGACAAAGACAAGCACCCCTCCGATTCCGACGTGATGACAGCCCTTTTGGCCCGCGGCATCACCGAAGGCAGAACTCTTATCGACTCTGCGCGGGAACTCCTCCCACGAATCAAGGGTGCTTTTTGCTTGACCATCACCGATGGTCACACCCTCTACGCCGCCCGCGACCCCGAAGGCGTACGCCCGCTCTGCTTGGGCCGACTAGAAAAAGGCTGGGTAGTGGCCAGCGAAACCTGCGCCCTCGACATCGTGGGTGCATCCTTTGTTCGTGAAATCGAACCCGGTGAATTCGTCTCCATCGATGCCAGCGGTGTGCGATCCGAACGATTCGCCGACACCCGCCGCAAAGGCTGCGTTTTTGAATACGTCTACCTTGCCCGCCCCGACTCCACCATTCGTGGCCGCAACGTCAACGAATCCCGCCTCGAAATTGGGCGTCGATTAGCACAAGAGTACCCAGCCGACGGCGACCTTGTGATCCCTGTTCCCGAATCCGGAGTGCCCGCAGCAGTAGGCTACGCCCAAGCTTCCGGAATCCCATTTGGCCAAGGGCTCGTGAAAAACGCCTACGTGGGCCGTACCTTCATCCAACCCTCCCAAACCCTGCGTCAGCTCGGCATCCGCCTGAAGCTCAACCCGCTGCGGGAGGTACTGCAAGGCAAACGCCTCGTAGTCGTCGATGATTCCATCGTCCGCGGCAACACCCAACGGGCACTGATCCGCATGCTCCGCGAAGCTGGCGCTGCGGAAGTGCATGTGCGCATCGCATCCCCACCAGTGAAGTGGCCCTGCTTCTACGGCATCGACTTCGCATCCCCTGGCGAACTCATCGCCAACGCTGTCATCGGCGACAACGAGGAAGAAATGGTGACCAGCGTGTGCACCGCCCTAGGGGCGGACTCACTTGGGTACGTGTCCACCGAATCTATGGTGGCAGCAACCAACCAACCCCGCGAGGAGCTCTGCTGCGCATGCTTCGACGGGGTCTACCCACTGGGGTTGCCAGTAGGAAACCCCAACGCCGAACTTGTATCCGCACTCCAACGCGGATCTTGCGGCGGCGTCGACTAGCAAAGAACACGCTCAACCGCACAACCACCCCACTTTTCACCGATACACAAAAGGACCAGAGAGCACGAATGTCTGATCATCTTGAGCACCAGCCACAGGAAGACCAAGGCGTGAGCTACGCCGCAGCCGGCGTCGACATCGAAGCAGGCGACAAAGCCGTTGAACTATTTGCACCGCTTGCTAAGAAAGCAACCCGCCCAGAAGTTCGTGGCGGACTCGGTGGATTCGCAGGACTGTTCGCACTCGGCAAATACCGCGAGCCACTGCTGGCAGCAGGCTCCGATGGCGTGGGCACCAAACTCGCCGTCGCCCAAGCAATGAACAAGCACGACACCATTGGCATCGACCTCGTCGCTATGTGCGTTGATGACCTCGTGGTATGCGGCGCTGAACCACTATTCCTGCAGGACTACATCGCTATCGGCAAGGTAGTGCCAGAGCATGTTGCCGAAATTGTCTCCGGCATCGCCGAAGGCTGCATCCAAGCAGGCTGCGCACTGCTCGGTGGCGAAACCGCAGAGCACCCCGGGGTGATGGAACCAGGCCACTACGATGTCTCCGCCACCGCTGTTGGTGTTGTTGAAGCTGACGAACTGCTCGGCCCCGACAAAGTGCGCGCAGGCGACGTCGTTATCGCCATGGCATCGTCTGGCCTGCACTCCAACGGCTACTCACTGGCCCGCCACGTCCTGTTAGAAAAAGCAGGCCTGCCACTTGATGGCTACATCGACGACCTTGAGCGCACCTTGGGTGAAGAACTGCTCGAACCGACCAAGATTTACGCCAAGGACTGCCTCGCACTGGCCGATGAATGCGAAGTGCACACCTTCTGTCACGTCACCGGTGGCGGCTTGGCAGGCAACCTTGCCCGCGTGATCCCAGACGGCCTCGTTGCGGAACTTGACCGCGCCACCTGGACCCCAGGCCCAATCTTCCGCCTCATTCAGAAGGTGGGCAAGGTACCAGTGGAAGAAATGGAAAAGACCTTCAACATGGGTGTCGGCATGGTTGCAGTTGTCGCACCGCAGGATCGCGACCGCGCCCTGGCCATGCTCACCGCGCGCCACATCACCGCCTGGGAGCTGGGCACCGTGCGTGCCGCAGGCGATGAGGATGAGAAGGTTATTCTCAACGGCGCGCACTAAAAACTACTCAAAGGCACAAAAAATCCTGCTCACCTCCAATTCCACCAGTTTGTTTTCCCCACCGCCTAGCAAGGCATGGTGACGACAAAAACACACACTAGCGGAAGGGAAAGGGGGCAGGATTTTTTAATCCCCCACACCTATCATGCGTCGCTACGCGCGAGAGAAATGGGGGATAGTAGGCAGTGCTAAAACCCAGATGTTGAAAACAAGCATCTGGGTCTAAGTAAAGCGTAAAGGGTATAAAACGGGAAGAGGCTACTTCTTGTCGTCCTCATCCCACTCAGCGTACTCGGAGTAGTCATCCTCGTAGCTGGGTTGAGATTTCCCGCCGGATAGCTCGCGCTGCAGCGAGTCTAAATCCATATCTGGCGTGTTGTACTTCAGCTGGCGTGCAACCTTGGTCTGCTTTGCCTTCGCGCGACCGCGACCCATGGCATGACCCCCTTGGTACTAAGCGGAGCACACAACCCGAAGGGGTGGGGGTGTGCTCCATTGGCTTTCAAAATATGTTTTTCCTGTTAGACACAATAGCCGTTTTTTACCCGTTTTGTCGCACTGGGGCGCTGACCTGCGCAAAAACAAAGAATTTTGCCCCCGTTTAAGGGTTGAGGCCGCGTAATTTTTCAATCGCCTTTTTGCCCGCCTGCTCAGTATTCTCCGAAGGAATACTGTCCGGGTCCACACTTAAGGCCACATCGCCAACGGCGAGGGTGGAACTTACAGCAGAACGTTTCACCAAGGCCAACCCAATCGGGCCGAAGTCGAGATCATGCACCACCGTGCCCATCCGGCCTACGGTGCGCCCGCCCGATGAAATCGCATCCCCAGGTTGCGGCTGGGTGGGTGCGAAACCATCAATATGCACGCGGACTAAAATCCGTGGGCTGCGCCCTAAATTCTCTACCCTCGCAACAGTTTCCTGCCCGCGATAGCAGCCCTTATTCAAATGCACCGCCTGACCAATGAGCACAGGAGCCTCGTGAGGAATGGATTTGTGGTCGAAGTCTAGTGTCGCCTCCGGTTGGCAGGACTGCACCCGCAATGCTTCAAAGGCCATCAAACCTACCGGACGGTAGCCAGCCTCCATCAGGCGCATAGACTCCTCCAGCAGCCTATCAGCGGGGACAAACACATCAACCCAACCCCGCGCTAACCTGTGGGGAAATTCGCCCTCATAGCCCCCGAAAACGCTCAGAATGCGATAGTCGGATAATTCTACTTCCACCTGCGACCAAAAAATCATCTTCTGCAAGTACTCCAGAAGATCAATACCCCCAACGGTGTCCAAAAACAGGCACTGGTCGTAGGCGAACACATCCATCTGGTGCAACACCCGCCCCTGACCATCCAGATTCAGTGCTTGGGTGGCTGTGGGGGCTTCGAGAAGCTGCTGAGATAAAAGATTATTCAGAAACGTTTCACGATCAACACCCCTGATCGCAATCACCGTCCGATTTGAGCGATCGACTAAAGCCTTATCAGCTAAATAGCGCTGCTCAACAAGGGGATTGCCGTAGTGCCATGCCACATTCTTATACAGCTGTGGGCACTGCTCGTCGGCGGAAAATTCGGCGGCGCCAGGAAGGGAAAGAAGCGGAGAAACCATCATGCTGACCCATCGTAGCGATTAAAGTAGGCAGTATGGCATTCACCCCGGCGCCCATCATCTACGCCATCGAACCTTTCGGTGGTTCCATCCGCGACCATAACCCCAACCTGCCTTTGGTGTACGCAGACGATGCCGCAGTCACCCGCGGCGACGGAATCTTCGAAACCCTGCTGGTGCGCGGGGGTGAATTAAGCAACTTCGATCGCCACTTCGAGCGTTTCTACGCATCGGCACAGCTGTTGGATCTTCCACTGCCCATCAAGGCAGACTGGCAGCGGGCAAGCAATCAAGCTGTGCAGGTATGGCTGGAACAATGGGCGAATGCTGGGGCCGAGCCTATCGACGGCGCACTGAAGTGGACACTGACCCGCGGGCGCGAATCCACCCAGATCCCCAGTGCCTGGCTATCGGTGCACACAATTAGCCCCACCCAACTACACCAGCGCGAGCACGGGGTTGCAGTGATGACCAGCCCCAAGGGCTATCACATCGACCAACACGCGCAAACACCCTGGCTGACAGTAGGAGCGAAAACACTCAACTATGCTGCGACGATGGCAGCACTGCGCTGGGCGAAAACCCACGGTTTTGACGATGTGCTCTACACAGACGGCGACACAGTGCTAGAAGGCGCGACCTCCACCCTGATTAGCGTCAAGGGGACGAAGATTCGCACCCCACTGGGCAACGGGCAACTGTTAACCGGCACCACCCAGCAAGCACTGTTCGAGCATGCATCCAGCCTCGGGTGGCGCTGTAAACAGAAGGATTTAACCCTCGAGGATCTCTTCCGCGCCGATAGTGTGTGGCTGATCAGCAGTGTGCGCATTGCGGCACGCATTACCAGTATTGATGGCACAAAGCTCCCTACCCCAGAAAATGAATCTGAGATTAGGGAGCTTATTGAGCAGTCCTTGAAGGTGAAAAGTTTAGCCAACGACGCGGCTAAGCTCAGCTGACATGCGGGGGCGAAGCTCCCCATCAACGAGTCGCTCGTCGACCCAGCCAAGATTATTGTTTGGCATCAAGCCATACAGGCGCTTACCAGGCCCCAAATGTGCAGGGCCGGTGGCGGTGACCATGGTGGAGGCGGATTCCAGCTCCCAGGCACGTTCATTCATGGGTTGACCGTAGAGGATTTCTACAGCGCCACTGGAGTGAGTAATCACCGCTTCCATCTCATCGGTCAAGCTAATGCGCCAGAAGCCGGATTCGCGCTGATCGATTCCTGCCACGGCGCCCTCAGCGTTGAGTTTCCAGGTTTTGGATTCGTAGCTGAGGTAGTTTTCGCCGTCGTGGGCGAAGATGATCTGTTGGCCGAAGTTGTAGTGGTTGCCTTCAGCGTCGATGGCTTGGCCGGTGCCGCGCCATACTCCCACCAGCGGGAGGAGGGCAAGCAAGCCGTCGTGCAGGTTGGGGCCTTCGCGGAGGTTGGCGGTGTCGTCGGGGATGGGGAGATCGCCAAGACCGGGAATGTTGCGGTGGGCGGCGTCTTTCCACTGGGCGGCGGCCCGGTCGACTGCTTCGGAACCGGATAGGGAAATCTGCGGGTTTTCTTCGCTCATAGAAAAACACACTACCAAAACAGCTCAAGGGCGTTATTCTGGGTGAAGTGAAAGTCCTGCTTATTGCCAACCCGAATTCCACAACCCAGCATGATGGTCTTTTCCGCATGGTGATTCCTACGCTCCGGTCTGTGCCGGGGCTTCGCTTGCATGCGCAGTTTACTCATGAGGCGGGGCATGCTCGGCGTATGTGTGAGGGCTTGACTCGCAAGCAGTGGGATGTGGTGATCGCGGTGGGCGGTGATGGAACTGTCAATGAAGTGATCAACGGGCTGCTCAGTTCTGGGTTGGATGCTCACAGCATTCCTGCTGTGGGTGTGATTCCAACGGGGTCGGCTAATGTGTTTGCTCGCGCGTTGGGTTTCCCGCCAGAAGCGGTGCAGGCTGCTGAGGTATTGGCCTCGACGCTGGCATTGAATTTACGTCGCACTATTGGTTTGGGTACGTGGGATGAGAAGTGGTTTGCGGTCAATGCTGGTTTTGGTTTGGACGCGGATGTGATTGCGAATATGGAGCGGGCTCGCCGCCGTGGGTTTTCGGCCACACCGTTGCGCTATTTGCGTGTGGCGTGGCGGGCGTGGCGTAGGGTGCGTCAATACCCGCCGTCGATTCAGGTGCATGCGAAAAACCCCTCTGGTGCGGTGGTGAGTGAAAAGCGATTGCCGATTGTGATGGCGTCGAATACGAATCCGTGGACTTTCCTTGGCCCGTTGCCGGTGGTGACGAATCCGCGCAACTCTTTTGATGTGGGCTTAAGTCTTTTCGGACTGCGCAGCGTTGATGGTGTGGTGGGTGTGTTGGCGGTGCTGCAGATGTTGGGGGCGAATTTGATTTCCCCGTTGCGGCGGTGGATTCATAGTCGCACGTTTACGTTTGATGATTCCCATGAGGTGGAGTTGGTCTGTGCCCAGCCGCTGCGTTTCCAGGTGGATGGGGAGTATGCCGGTGAGTTCGATCGCGTGCGTTTGGGGGCTGTGCCTGATGCGATTGAGGTGTTGTGTCCGACTGAGCCGGTGCCGGCGACACCGGAGTCGATTGTGCGACTGATTTTAAGTTTCTTCGATATTCGCATCTAGTGCCCTGCTGGTGCGCTAAGTGACCTGTGTTTTTGCGCGGGTGCTCGCTGCGTTTTCCGGGGGTGGTTGTGGGGTAGAGGTCGTGGGTGTGTACTGTGACGTTGCGTTCGTCGGCTTGGAAGTAGATGGTGCCGCCGCTGGCGCCGACGAAGGTGGCTTGTTTGGGCAGCGGGAGGGTGTTGGTGTTGAAATCCCAGCGAAATGCGTTGAGAATGTCGTGGGTTTTAAGGGTGTTATCGCCGCTATCGAGCACTGTGGTGGGGTGCATGTAAAACTGGTGTCCGCGGATGCGGAGCTCGGCGAGCACGGAGAGGCGCTGCCCAAGCGCCCGGGGGGTTCCTGTGAGTGTGACTTCGGAGGCGCTGCCCCCGGCGGGGGAGATGTCGTAGGGGTGGGATATATCGAGATCGGGGATGTTTAAAGCGTTCCCGATGCTGACTGCATCGAGGCTGACCTGCGAGGTCATCAGTGCGGCGGTGGTGTTGTCGAAGTTGCCGTCGAGGAGTTGCTGGCGGCTAATGGTGACGTCTTTAAGCTCGGTGTGGGTGCGCACGAGTCCGAATTGGGGGATGCGTGCGTCGGTGACAGAGACGTACATGTTGGGTACTTCGAGGGTGTAGAGGTTGGCGGTGAAGGGGAATCCGCCGATATACACTTCTGGGCTGAACCCGAGCTGCGGTTTGATGGTGTCAGCTAGTCGTTTCTCGCTGCGGGCGGCTAGTGCGGTGTCGCTGACCCACAGTGCGCCGAGGATCAGCGCGAATGTTGCGAGGGCAATGAGGGGGCGTCGAAAAGCAGTCACTAGACCATCATGGCAGAAAACTTTGATTAGCATTGGATTCATGTTGACTGTTTCTGAGATTATTTCCGCAGCTTTGCGTGTCGACGGCGTGGCACCGTTGTCAGAATCCTATTTGCGTCGCCTCGATCAGGCGGTCCTGCTTGACGACGCCGGAGTCTTAGCGGGTGTGATGATTACTGATGACGACCAGGTGGCGGAAATCGTGGTGCACCCCGATTACCGCAACCGCGGTATCGCCCAGCGAGCACTTGCAGGTGTGTCGGGGGTGTGGGCACATGGGGATTTACCTGCCGCGCAGCACGTGGCTGCCAAGCTTGGTTTGGTGAAAACGCGCGAGCTTGTGGTGATGAGTATTACCGAGCCTGCGTTGTCTGCCGCGGCTGATGTGAGTATCCCCGAGGGTATGCGGATTGAGCATCTTTCCGGACCGGATAAGGAACTCGATGAGAAGCTGTTGAAGGTCAACAACGAGGCGTTTTCTTGGCACCCGGAGCAGGGCGGCTGGGATATGCAACGCCTAGAGCAGGCCCGCGACACTGACTGGTTCCGATTCGAGGATGTCATTGTTGTCTTTGAAGACGAGGATTTGATCGGATTCCACTGGACCAAACGCCACGGCGATCTGCGCGCCGGGGCGAAAGGTGAAGTGTATGTGGTGGGTTTGGCTGATAGCGCCCGCGGGCGTGGGCTCGGTGGTGTGCTTGTATCCGCAGGTCTTGCGCACTTGGTGGAGCAGGGCGCGCGCGAGGTTATTTTGTATGTAGAAAAAGATAACCAGCCTGCGGTCAAGCGTTACCGCGATATGGGTTTTGAGGTGGTTGAACGCCACGCGGTGTATAGCCGCCTATAGGTGCTCGGGTGCGCCCAGCGGGAATTCTTGTCGCCCATATTCGGTTCCCGCTAGGGGGTCTCGGGCGATGAGGGTGACGGGGGTGATGTCGTCGGAAAGCTCATAGGCGATCGCCCCGCGCACCGTGCCACCGTTTTTAATTTCCTCGAGTTCTAGGGCTTCGAGTGCTGGGTCGGGGGAGAAGACGGCAATGAGGGAGTTGAGCAGGTTCGGATCATTATCTTGGACTGCCTTGAAGTAGCTGAAAAATTCCGACGTTGTCACGATCTTGTCTGAGTGATTGGTCACGTCGTACCAAAACGCGTGCACGGGGGTGGTGCCTAACTCGTTGCCGGGTTCGCCGGGGGCGAGGGTGCGGGAATCGACAATGGTGATGCTGAAATCACCCATGTGCAATGTGCCTTCGGCAAAGGTTGGGTTGAAGTCGGACTGTTCTTCGGCCTCGATGGTGAGTGTTTGGGTAATCCCAGCGAGCGTTTCGTTGGTAGTGGTGGCGGTGGACGCGCAGCCGCTGAGGATGGTGGCGCTGAAAACAAGTGTGGCAAAAAGTGAAGTGCGCAAGTGAAAACCTTTGTGAGTTTCGTTGTCGTTGTGCCCCTTGATTCTAAAGAACGTGTCATATCATGCAAGCGGTTGGGGGTGGCTGTGGCCTGCGGTTTTGCCCCTTTTTTGAAGATTTAGGGCAAAGTTAATCGGCCCTTAAGTGCCCTTTCATATTCCTTTTACAATCCTTGGTTGTGTGCCGACCCCACACAGCACCAAAGAACCCCTCACAAACCACCATCCCCCAGCCCCAGCCCCCCCCAGCAAACCCTTGGGACATAGAATGCACTAAAAAGTGCACTAAAAGACAGGGCCAAGAAGAACACGCGCACGATGCCTACACACTCGTGACTGATCTTCTCGACCCTTCGGCACAAACCCACTAGCCACCGGAATGCATGATATCTGCACCTTCGGGCACAGTTTCATCCTCGGGATCATCCAACCAACCCTCAGGCAAAATCACCTTCGCAGGTGATCCCTTCCGGCCGCGAGCACCTTCCGAATCTTCCGCTAACGCATCCGAATCCGCCCACGGATCGAGGGCGCGTGTGAGGTCGTCGAGAGTTTCAATGCCGGAAAGCTGGGCGCGCACATCCCCACCAACGGGGAAACCACGCAAATACCACCCCATATGTTTACGCAAATCACGGCAGCCTTTCGCCTCACCATCGTGCGCAATGAGCAACTCAGCGTGGCGAACAATAATACGAGTCACCTCACCCAACGTCGGTTCCGGGGGCAACGGCTCACCCCGCAAAGCAGCAGACAACTGGGCAAACAACCACGGGCGCCCCAAACAGCCACGGCCAACAACCACACCATCGCAACCTGTCTGCGCCATCATGTCCACGGCGTCGGTCGCCTTAAAAATGTCACCATTACCCAACACCGGAATGCCGGTATGCGCAAGATGCTCTTTCAAGCGAGTGATTTCATTCCAATCCGCCTCACCGGAATACCGCTGCGCCGCCGTGCGCGCATGCAACGCCACAGCCTTCGCACCTTCCTCCACCGCGATCCGGCCGGCATCCAGATGGGTATGGTGCTCGTCATCAATACCCACACGGAATTTCACAGTCACCGGAATATCGGTTCCTTGCGTTGCGCGTACGGCAGCGGCCACGATATTGCCAAACAATCGCCTCTTATAGGGCAGGGCTGAGCCCCCGCCGCGCCGGGTGACTTTGGGGACGGGGCAGCCGAAGTTCATGTCGATGTGGTCGGCGAGGTTTTCCTCCACGATCATTTTTGCGGCGAGATAGGTGTATTCGGGGTCGGTTGTGTACAGCTGCATTGAGCGCGGTGTTTCTTCCGGCCCGAATGTGGTCATGTGCAGTGTTTTTTCGTTGCGTTCAACGAGGGCTCGTGCGGTGATCATCTCGCACACGTACAGCCCTGAGACTGTCCCCGTCTTTTCTTTTTCCTGCTCGCGGCACAGTGTGCGGAAAGCTACGTTGGTGACGCCGGCCATGGGCGCGAGTACGACGGGGGAGTTGAGGCTGATTGATCCGATGTTGAGAGTCACAGATCTAATCATTTCATACTTCGCTGTGCTTATCGACGTCGAAACTACCAGTCCGAAACCCCTGTGTTGAGGGGTAAGTTGGGGGAGGGAAACTTTATCAGCGAATTGGTGCTGAGCAGGCATAATGGGGGTTGTTTGGTTGTTGAGTGTGGGCTTTGGGGTTAAAGGGGGAGAAAGTTCGGCAAAATTGCGTTAATGTGGTCTCCGTAACTAAGCCTGCCGTGTTTCGCATTGACTCACATTCACGGCGGGGAGTAATTCATCCCCCCTTTTCTTTAAGGGAGGGGGGCTATAGAGGAGGATTTACATGTCTGAGCGCATTGCTAATGCCAAGCTCGCCGGCAAGGTTATGTCCGCTGAGGAAGCCGCACAGTTCGTCAATCATGGCGATAAGGTCGGTATTTCCGGCTTCACCGGCGCTGGCTACCCGAAGGCACTGCCTACCGCTATCGCGGAGCGCGCCAAGGAAGCTCACGCACGCGGCGACGAGTACATGATTGACCTGTTCACCGGTGCGTCCACTGCGCCTGACTGTGACGGTGTGTTGGCAGAAGCTGATGCGATTCGCTTCCGTAGCCCATACCAGTCCGACCCAATCCTGCGTAACAAGATCAACGAGGGTATTTCTCTCTACGCTGACTACCACCTGTCCGAGTCCGGCCTGTACGTTGAGCAGGGTTTCTTCGGCCAGATGAATGTTGCCATCGTTGAAGTTGTGCGCATCACCGAAGAGGGCCATCTGGTTCCTTCCTCCTCCGTTGGTAACAACGTGGAGTACCTCGACAACGCTGAGAAGATCATCATCGAGGTCAACTCCTGGCAGTCGCTGGAGCTTGAGGGCATGGCGGATATCTATCGCATCAACAAGCTGCCTAACCGCCAGCCAATTCCAATTACCTCCCCTGAGCAGCGCATTGGTACCACCTACATCGACATCGACCTGGACAAGGTTGTTGCTGTGGTTGAGACCGATCTTCCTGACCGTAACGCCCCATTCAAGCCAATCGATGACCAGTCCCGTCAGATCGCTGGCCACTTTCTCGACTTCCTTGAGGGCGAAGTTGCCGCTGGCCGCCTGACCTACGACGGCTACATCATGCAGTCTGGTGTGGGCAACGTGCCGAACGCTGTGATGGCTGGCCTGCTCGACTCCAAGTTCGAGAACATCCGCGCCTACACCGAGGTGATCCAGGACGGCATGGTCGACCTGATCGATGCCGGCAAGATGACCGTTGCTTCCGCAACCTCCTTCTCCCTCTCGCCAGAGTATGCGGAGAAAATGAACAACGAGGCCTCGAAATACGCCAAGCAGATCATCCTGCGTCCACAGCAGATCTCCAACCACCCTGAGGTTGTGCGTCGCCTCGGCCTGATCTGCACCAACGGCCTGATTGAGGCTGATATCTACGGCAACGTCAACTCCACCAACGTGGTTGGCTCCCGCATCATGAACGGTGTGGGCGGTTCCGCAGACTTCACCCGTAACGGCTACATTTCTTCCTTCATTACCCCATCCGATGCGAAGAATGGCGACATTTCCGCGATCGTCCCATTTGTGTCCCACGTGGACCACACGGAGCAGGACGTGAAGGTCATTATCACCGAGTACGGCTACGCCGACCTGCGTGGTTTGGCACCAACTGAGCGTGTGAAGAAGATGATCGCTCTGGCTCACCCTGATTACCGTCCGCTGCTGGAGGAGTACTATGAGCGTGCTCTTTCTCAGGCGAAGGCACGCAAGACCATGCAGACCCCGCATGATCTGGCTACCGCTTTCTCCTTCCACCAGCGCTTCATTGAGACTGGTTCCATGAAGATCAAGTAAGTCTTGATAGTTGTGTAGCAGCCGCACCGAAGAATTGTCGGTGCGGCTGTTGCCGTTCACTGTGTGCGTAGGTTGCCATGGGTGTGGTAACAGTGGTGTGATTTGGGCAGGTAATTGCACCAATTGTGAGCAGGCGGGGGCAATGTGAATAGGGACACATCACCAAAAGTCGAAGTTTTTTCATTTCAGTGTTAGAGTGTTGCGCAGTGCTTCTTGCATAGAAGGGCCTTTAGCTCAGTTGGTAGAGCTACGGACTTTTAATCCGCAGGTCGTGGGTTCGAGCCCCACAGGGCCCACAAAATATACCTCCAGTCGCAAAGACTGGAGGTTTTTTCATTCCTGTCAAAACCACTAATTCAGTACCCCTATGCGTGCTTGCTCGACCCTTTCGGTTCAAGACCCACTATTTCCAAGGCAATAGAGTTTAAAGGTCGAGTTACACATATCGGACTTAGGCCAGGTTCACGGATTTTGCGATTTTCCTCGTTGCTTAGCCTGTAGCGCCAGAAACCTTCACACGAGCGATTTGAACAGTCGGCCAAGGGGTGTGGGGTGTTAAATGGCTCCCTTGTTGGTAACTCGACCTTTATGGTCAGAGTTGGTGTTTGAAGTAGCCCGTGGAGGGGAAAGGTCGAGCAAGCCCTTTGAGGGTGTGGTTGTTGGGGGAAGTGGTTGGTTGTCAGGGAACTACGAGGGATTCAAGTGGGGTGGGGGGACTCGACCTTTGTGTTTGTATGCACCTTGAAAGTGGGCTCGTACGTGGAAAAGGTCGAGTAAGGGGTGTGGGGTGTTAAATGGCTCCCTTGTTGGTAACTCGACCTTTATGGTCTGAGTTGGTGTTTGAAGTAGCCCGTGGAGGGGAAAGGTCGAGTAAGCCCTTTAGGGTGTGGTTGTTGGGGAACCACGAGGGATTCGAGCGTGGTGGGGTGAACTCGACCTTTGTGTTTGTATGCACCTTGAAAGTGGGCTTGTGTGTGGAAAGGTCGAGTAAGGGGTGTGGGGTGTTAAATGGCTCCCTTGTTGGTAACTCGACTTTTACGGTCAGAGTTGGTGTTTGAAGTAGCCCGTGGAGGGGAAAGGTCGAGTAAGCCCTTTAGGGTGTGGTTGTTGGGGAACCACGAGGGAGGGCGCGACCCCCGAAAAGTAGACACATTTAAGCGGTGATTGCTGAGATAGATTTTAGCGCAAATGCTTGCGCTTCAAAAGTGTTGGGGGCGCAGTATTTCAAGTAACTGTGCCGACGTGTGGTGTTGTACCTGACACACCAAGAAAACACTTCTTTTCGACATTGGAGCATGGTGTCAAAGACCTTCCGATCTTGAAGGACTTCACGTTTTAATGTGGCATTAAACGACTCTGCAAGCGCGTTATCCGCACTCGTGCCAACACCACCCATGGACTGGGTCACTCCAAGAGATTTACATTGCTGTTGGAAAACCTGTGAGGTGTACACACTTCCATGATCTGAATGGAAAATCGCACCTTTTAGTGACCCACGCTGGTCTTTTGCCATGGCGAGTGCTTCACCAATAAGATCAGTGCGCATGTGATCAGCTAACGCAAACCCGGTGAGTTTACGGGAGAAACAATCAATAACTGTGGCCAGATACATATTCCCACCACCTTTAATCGGTAGGTAGGTGATATCACCCACATACACTTTATTCGGGCGATCAGCAGTGAAATTACGCGTGACCAGATCCGGGAAAACACTGCGATCTTTCCTGGAAATAGTGGTTTTGACCTTGCGTTTTTTGCTGTACCCACGCAGATTCATCGATGCCATCAACCTAGCAACACGTTTATGATTAACAGGCTCATACTGATCGGAAATTTCAGCCGCGATACGTTTCGCCCCGTAACAGCCATTGAACTGGTTGAACACAGAAAGAATACGCACCGCCAACAACGAGTCCTCGCACGTTTTAGTGTTACGAACAGCAGGGCGCGACCCCCGAAAAGTAGACACATTTAAGCGGTGATTGCTGAGATAGATTTTAGCGCAAATGCTTGCGCTTCAAAAGTGTTGGGGGCGCAGTATTTCAAGTAACTGTGCCGACGTGTGGTGTTGTACCTGACACACCAAGAAAACACTTCTTTTCGACATTGGAGCATGGTGTCAAAGACCTTCCGATCTTGAAGGACTTCACGTTTTAATGTGGCATTAAACGACTCTGCAAGCGCGTTATCCGCACTCGTGCCAACACCACCCATGGACTGGGTCACTCCAAGAGATTTACATTGCTGTTGGAAAACCTGTGAGGTGTACACACTTCCATGATCTGAATGGAAAATCGCACCTTTTAGTGACCCACGCTGGTCTTTTGCCATGGCGAGTGCTTCACCAATAAGATCAGTGCGCATGTGATCAGCTAACGCAAACCCGGTGAGTTTACGGGAGAAACAATCAATAACTGTGGCCAGATACATATTCCCACCACCTTTAATCGGTAGGTAGGTGATATCACCCACATACACTTTATTCGGGCGATCAGCAGTGAAATTACGCGTGACCAGATCCGGGAAAACACTGCGATCTTTCCTGGAAATAGTGGTTTTGACCTTGCGTTTTTTGCTGTACCCACGCAGATTCATCGATGCCATCAACCTAGCAACACGTTTATGATTAACAGGCTCATACTGATCGGAAATTTCAGCCGCGATACGTTTCGCCCCGTAACAGCCATTGAACTGGTTGAACACAGAAAGAATACGCACCGCCAACAACGAGTCCTCGCACGTTTTAGTGTTACGAACAGCACGAGCTTTGCGCCACTTGTAAAACGATGAGGCATTAAGTTTCAGCACCTCACACATCCGCTTGACCGAATAATCGGTTCGATGGTCTTCGACAAACTGGAAGCGGATCACCAATTTGTCTCTTCCGCGAAATATTTAACAGCCTTACGCAAAATATCACGCTCTTCAGTCATTTTACGCAGCTCACGCTCAAGCTCACGGATACGTTCAGCTTCAGAAATTGCCTGAGCTTGCCGCTTTTGCACCGCAACACGAGAACGCTTACCAGTGCCCAAATCCTTGACCCACGTATGCAGAGATTGCCGATTAATCCCCAAATCAGCAGCGGCCTTCGCTAGAGACAGTTCCGAGTTCTCATAAAACGCAACAGCGTCACGCTTGAACTCATCTGAATAAAACCTTGGCATAAAACTACAGTACCTTCCTCCCACCTCATACAAGCGGGAAATCAGGTGTCTACCAAACGGGGGTCAGGTCCGGAAGTGGTTGTCAGGGAACTACGAGGGATTCAAGCGTGGTGGGGTGAACTCGACCTTTGTGTTGGCATCCTCCTTGTAATCGGGCTCGTGCGTGGAAAAGGTCGAGTTGCTCATCGCGGTAACAGGTTCGGGAAGTCTTGTGTGAGCGTCATGGGAATTGTGGGTGCTTGGGTATATGTTGTGGTTCAGTTGCGTGTTTGATTCACAAAGCTTGGTCGATTTACCTGCTTTGACCTTTGGTTTTGCTTTTTTGCGAAAATCAAGTAAAGTTTTCCGCAGCAACAACGCAGGGGTTGAAAAACTTCTGAAGGTGTTAGCTTTGCTCCCATCGTCTAGGGGCCTAGGACACCGCCCTTTCACGGCGGCGACACGGGTTCGAATCCCGTTGGGAGTGCAAGAGCAAAAATTGAATATTGCTCTACGGCCCTGTGGCGCAGTTGGTTAGCGCGCCGCCCTGTCACGGCGGAGGTCGCGGGTTCGAGCCCCGTCAGGGTCGCAATTACACGAGGATGTTTGTTCATCCTCGTTTTTGCATGTTCTGAACATTGTTATATAATCGGCTCCCTATCTTGTGTTTTAGATCACTTCATGAGGAAGGGGAGTGTGAGTGGAAAATACTTCCACGCGCTTAGCGCGTTTGCGTGCCGTTTTGGTGGGGAACTGGCTTTCAGCTTTGGGGGTTGTATTTTTCGGGGTGGCTATCACCTGGCATCTGAATGAGGCGGTGGGGGTGCAGAAGGCTGCGTGGATTATTGGGCTTGTCCAGTTCCTTCCCGCTGCTCTTGCCATCCCTGTGACGGTTGCATTTATCGATCGCGTGAGCAAAGCACAGATTGTGCTGCGCACGGATGAAGTGCGAATCCTTGTGTCCTTTGTGAGTGCGGCTGTGATTTACATCTATGGTGAGCAGCGCGCAGTGATGCTGGTGACTATCATCATCGCGATCGCGTGTTTACGGGTGGCGGATGCGTTTTATACACCAGCGATTCGTGCGAGCGTGGGCAGTGCGATCCGCAGTGGCACAAAATACTCCGCCCAGTTCTATCTGACTGTCACAGCGCTTTCTGTGGGGCTGGTAGCCCCGCTTATTGTCCCAGTTGCGGCGAAATCTTCGGTGGCTTTAGCGTTTGTTGTCAATGGGGTAACTTACCTTGCCGCCTACGTATGTTTCCGCACAGCTGGAACGAAGCTTCTCGACGCCGAATCGACGTCGCCACGCACACATGCTGTGGGGCAGTGGTGGGGTCAAGTAAAGGAAGGATTGCGCACAATGTGGAACATTCCGACCCTCAAACTGATCCTGCCAACACTACCCATGATTGATTTATGCGCCTCGGCAGTGATGGTGCTCGGCCCAGCCATCGCTGGGGCGCAAACCGCGATGGACGCTGTGTATTTCTATGCCCTCATTGTGGCAGTATCCAGTATCAGCCAAGTCGCCGGACCATTTGTATACAAGCACCTGGCGCAATACCGCTTCGACGGCATGATCATTGCTACAAACTGTTGCACTCAAGCACTGGCCTACGGTATCGCCGCCATGCTGATTGGCACACCCTACTACGTCATTCCACTGGTCGTGGTTGGTGTGTGCGTGGGCATGAATCAGCTGGCCATCAACGAACTAATTCAGCATGAATGCCCCGCCCAAGCGCTCGGGCGAGTATTTACGTTACTGCCTTTCGTTGTGCTGCTTGCCATGCCACTCGGCCCTTTGCTCACTGGCTATTTGAGCCAATTCTCCCTCCAGGTCGCCGTGGGTGCGGTTGCCGTAGCACTTTTTGCCGTTGGCATTCCGCCACTCGCATCCGGCAGCATTCGATCCTTTCAGCTTCGCGCCCCAAAGTAGGGTGTGACCTTGGGATTTGTCATCGTTTATGGGGGCTGTGTATAGTAACTACTCGTTGCACAGGAGAAATCCTGATACAGCAACGGCCCTGTGGCGCAGTTGGTTAGCGCGCCGCCCTGTCACGGCGGAGGTCGCGGGTTCGAGCCCCGTCAGGGTCGCTTCCATAGCGATATGGAAAGTGGCGCGGTAGCTCAGTCGGTAGAGCGTCCGCCTGAAAAGTGGAAGGTCACCAGTTCGATCCTGGTCCGTGCCACCATAATGAAGATCCCCATCACCTACAGTGGTGGGGATCTTCGCTCGTTCGCCCGTATTATTGAGTCTTATGCGCCGTTTAGACCTGATCGGACGAGCTTTTCCCGATGCCATTCGAGGAACCGTTCATCCAAAGCCAAATCAGTATTGACCGATTATGCGTCATCCTGATACTGTCATTTCTCCTTGGCATGGAACAGCAATCGTTCGCTTAGACGGATCTATTGTTACTGAGTACGAAGCAATTGTCTATCAGGACCCGAGTCGCTACAAAGCGTGGTTTATTGAGGGCGATGAAGCTCCCTTTTATTACGAGGAAGTATCAGGCATTGATTGATGATGAAAAAAATGTTCGGACAAGAGTTTGGCGAAAAGTCTCGCTGATATTTCTCACTCAAGTTTTCCTATCTACTGCGGTGGGGCTGAATCTCACCATTGTTGCCTTGACCGCGGTAGAAGTGACAGGTAGAAGAAACCTTGGTGGACTGGCTCAAACCACAATGATTCTCGGAGCGACGATAATCACATTAGTCGCTACACAAGTTTCTGTGCGAAAAGACCGTCTTTTTAGCCTTCGGTGTACCATCCTTACGGCAGTTTTCGGTTCGATTCTGTGCTGTATATCTACTGCGGAACCTTCTCGATTTGGTGCGTTTGCGTTCGTCGGATTTTTTCTGCTTGGCGGGGGTTCAGTTAGTGCTTTGATTTCAAGGTTTACTGCTGCGGAGAAAGTTGGTGCTCAGGGGCCGACTGCCCGTGCGATTGGCATTGTGCTTTTCGGCTCTGCTTGCGGCTCAGCAATTGGCCCCAACATTTATTCCCTGGTGGCCACATTGACCAATTCTTTGCTTCCGTTTACCTTTCTTTGCTCGGCCTTCATCTTTGTTTTGAGCTTGATTCCTTTAAGTTTTGAGAAACGGAAAAATTACGTCCCGTTGGTAAAGGATCGAGGCATCGATGCAAAATTGGTGTGGTACCCGCAGTTTACGGCGGTTTTTCTTGTTGCAATTGTCGCGCATTCCATCATGATTGGGCTTATGACCATGGCACCGATACACACAGATGAGGTTTTTGGTGTTTCGGGTTCCAGCTTGGTCATGACTGCCCATCTGCTAGCCCGGATTTTTCATGGGTGTGGGGTGAAAAGGTGAGCAAAAAGTAAAGAAAGTGCTTCTTGACCTGCTAGAATAGAGATGTTTTGAAGTCAATAATCTAGGCAGAAAGAAACACTTTCAAGGTGAAGACTACCACATACATTCCACGGGTTGCTAGCTGTTCTCATCTTGTATCCGGTGCGGGGGTGTTACCGTTTGCTCACGTAGCCGAATTGGTGGGAATAAGTGACTGCCTTGATTCCGCTTTGCCGCGTTCTGGGCTCACGCACACGTTAGGGGATGTGTGGGTGAATCTGGCTTTATCGTTGATTGCTGGTGGGGATGATGTCCACGACATCACCTTGCTTTCTTCTGTTTCAACCGCGTTAGCATCAAAATCGTTACCGTCAGTGACAACCGCATGGCGGCGGATCACAGAATATGCAGATACCAGCGAGCATGTGCGAGAAGGGTTTATCCACGCAGCGAAACAAGCTCGCACTAGGGTGTGGGATTTGTTAGGTGATCACGCTCCGCATCGGGTGGCAACAGTTGAACAACCACTGGTTATCGATATTGATGCCACGTTGATTACCGCACATTCCGATAAGGAAAACGCGACGCCTACCTATAAGAAAGGCTTTGGTTTCCACCCGTTATGTGCCTTTATTGATTACACCAGCATCGGTCTGCCTGGTGGGGAGTTTCTTAACTGCCTGCTTCGACCAGGAAATGCCGGGGCAAACACAATTCGTGATCACTGCCAGCTTGTTGACGAGATTCTTGCCACCCTGCCTGATCACAGTGATGGTCAACCCTGGGGCAAACGATTAGTCATCCGTGCTGACAGTGCTGGTGGGACAAAGAAATTCATCAGTTTCCTCAACGATCACAACCTTGGGTATGTTCTGGGTTATTCCGCCCCGCCGACAGCGCGCATCACCCTTGACCATCACCTTCAATCCCAACAAACAACCAACGCTGATACACAACACTTGGGAACCAGTGCTCACACAGGCAAAGACTGTGATCGGTGGGATACTCGGGTGCCGATTGTGCGTGCTTCAGGGGATCTGGTTTGTGATGAGAACCATTTCCTTGAAGACATCACCGGACTACTGCGCACCGCAAATATAGATGAGCACCAACCTTTGGTGAATCTTCTAGCTGACTACCCCGAGGATATGCGTGTTATCGCACGAATCGAACCACCCCACCCAGGGTGCCAACACAGTCTTTTCAACCAACATGGTGTTCGCGCCCAACTGTGCGTAACGAACCTTATTGGGAATATTCAACACATTGACTACTGCTACCGTAATCGGTCTTTATGTGAACAACACATCAAAGACACCAAAGACCAAGGCCTTAGTAAACTGCCGTTTAAACAATTCGGGGCGAACCAAATCTGGTGTTTGATCGTTGCACTATCCCACCAACTTCTTACCTGGACGAAACTCATCGACGCCTGCCACCACAAAGATCATTCACACCAAGAAACAAGCAAGCCTTGGTGGACATGGGTGCCGAAGACTATCCGTGTAAGGTTTGTTGCGGTTGCATCAAAAATCACCACAAGCAGCAGACGCATCATCCTCCAGCTTGACCAGCACAACCCCCACACCCACACACTGGTCACGCTTATTGGCTACACCCAGAGCCTTCTACAGCCACGCTGGAAGAAACGAAAACCCTAACACCCCTAGGCCCACACACGCGATCTGGCAGCCACACTGCAGGCACACCCCAACCCCCAAACCCCACACAACTTTATGGACGCACACCTTGCCCTAAAAACCACGAATCAAAGGGCGAAGGTGAACCAACCAACCCCACAAACACACCACCCCAACCCACCACCACCAAACCCACCCCATGAAAAATCTGGGCTAGGCATGTATGCGTTTAGTCCATTAGTTGGTCTTTTGAATATTCGCGTAGGTTTTGCGAAATCAGTTTGTCTTGGTGGCGGAATTATGATTTTCTCCGTGGTGCTGCTCGCATTTTTCCATGCGATTTTCGTGCTTTTTGTTATTGGATTATTTGGTGTCGGATTGGCTTGGTCGGTTGGCATGATTGCTTCGTCAGCCGCGGTTTCTCAAGTTGCAGATAGCGTACAACGCGTGAAAGTTCAAGGCAGACTAGACGTGTGTATTAATGTTGCTGCTGGTGTGACCTCTCTGTGCTCAGGCCTGGTTACTGGTGTGGTTGGCTATCCGGCTCTAGCTGTAAGTTTTCTGGCTGTTTCGATCCTTATAGCTGTCGCGACGTTAGTCGCATCGCGCTACCAACTAAAATATTCACATAAAGAATAAGTGAGGTTTTCTCGTAAGGAAAATGCGTATAAACTGCAGACCTGTTGTCATGAGGGTTGTGCGGCGGGTGTAGTAACGAAACACGCGGGATTCCAAATTCGTGAATGGTTTTTGATCAAAAGAAAATCAACCTGAAAGGTACACTGCGAGCGTGTACTTTGGCTGTTCCGGACGAGCTCTTCGTAGTGGAGGGGCGCGACCCCCGAAAAGTAGACACATTTAAGCGGTGATTGCTGAGATAGATTTTAGCGCAAATGCTTGCGCTTCAAAAGTGTTGGGGGCGCAGTATTTCAAGTAACTGTGCCGACGTGTGGTGTTGTACCTGACACACCAAGAAAACACTTCTTTTCGACATTGGAGCATGGTGTCAAAGACCTTCCGATCTTGAAGGACTTCACGTTTTAATGTGGCATTAAACGACTCTGCAAGCGCGTTATCCGCACTCGTGCCAACACCACCCATGGACTGGGTCACTCCAAGAGATTTACATTGCTGTTGGAAAACCTGTGAGGTGTACACACTTCCATGATCTGAATGGAAAATCGCACCTTTTAGTGACCCACGCTGGTCTTTTGCCATGGCGAGTGCTTCACCAATAAGATCAGTGCGCATGTGATCAGCTAACGCAAACCCGGTGAGTTTACGGGAGAAACAATCAATAACTGTGGCCAGATACATATTCCCACCACCTTTAATCGGTAGGTAGGTGATATCACCCACATACACTTTATTCGGGCGATCAGCAGTGAAATTACGCGTGACCAGATCCGGGAAAACACTGCGATCTTTCCTGGAAATAGTGGTTTTGACCTTGCGTTTTTTGCTGTACCCACGCAGATTCATCGATGCCATCAACCTAGCAACACGTTTATGATTAACAGGCTCATACTGATCGGAAATTTCAGCCGCGATACGTTTCGCCCCGTAACAGCCATTGAACTGGTTGAACACAGAAAGAATACGCACCGCCAACAACGAGTCCTCGCACGTTTTAGTGTTACGAACAGCACGAGCTTTGCGCCACTTGTAAAACGATGAGGCATTAAGTTTCAGCACCTCACACATCCGCTTGACCGAATAATCGGTTCGATGGTCTTCGACAAACTGGAAGCGGATCACCAATTTGTCTCTTCCGCGAAATATTTAACAGCCTTACGCAAAATATCACGCTCTTCAGTCATTTTACGCAGCTCACGCTCAAGCTCACGGATACGTTCAGCTTCAGAAATTGCCTGAGCTTGCCGCTTTTGCACCGCAACACGAGAACGCTTACCAGTGCCCAAATCCTTGACCCACGTATGCAGAGATTGCCGATTAATCCCCAAATCAGCAGCGGCCTTCGCTAGAGACAGTTCCGAGTTCTCATAAAACGCAACAGCGTCACGCTTGAACTCATCTGAATAAAACCTTGGCATAAAACTACAGTACCTTCCTCCCACCTCATACAAGCGGGAAATCAGGTGTCTACCAAACGGGGGTCAGGTCCGAGTGCTAATTAGCGCCAGAGCGGGTCACGTGTAGCACCTTCAAGACACCATTGAAACTACCAAGCGGGGGTCAGGTCGCTTATAAAAAGTTGCTCATTAAAAAAAGAAGCTATGTAGCTTTTCCGATAAGGGAGTAAAACTCGCTGTGACCTGTGATATTATCCGGGCGTATGGGAAACAACCTCAACGTCAATGCGCATGCGGGTGAATTTGATATCCGCCACGAACCACAAAACTCACGTTTTGCCCTTTACCGTGACGGAGAAGCAATTGCTATCGCCTCCTACGACGAACATGACGGCATCCGCGACTTTAACCACACAGAAGTAGAAAAGCGGCATCGAGGCCAAGGCCTATCGACACCGCTTATTGCCTACGCACTGGCGACCACCAGAAGCCAAGGATTCGACATCAAACCCAGCTGCACAGCAATCGCGCACTACATAGCGAAAAAACCTAAATATTAAAATCCCCACTCTTGACATAGAAGTCAGGATCCACCAGCTTCACACACTCCTCCTCCTTACGAGGACGCGCCTTAGCCGGAATACCCACCGCAATATGATTCGGTGGAACATCCTTAGTCACCACAGCATTCGCACCAATAGCTGAACCACAACCAATAGTGATCGGGCCCAACACCTTCGCGCCGGCGCCAATAGTCACATTATCGCCAATAGTTGGGTGGCGTTTCGTCTGAGTCAACACCTGGCCGCCCAAAGTCACGCCGTGATACAGCATCACACCATCACCAATTTCAGCGGTTTCACCAATCACAATGCCCATGCCGTGATCGATGAAAAAACGACGACCAATCGTTGCCCCAGGGTGAATCTCAACACCTGTTAAAAAACGAGTGAACTGGGCTAGTACGCGGGCTGGTCCGCGGAAGTTTCGAACCCACAACCAGTGGGCGATGCGATGTAACCAAATAGCATGGAGCCCGGAGTACACTATGGCGTTTTCAAGCGAACCCCGCGCGGCAGGGTCATGCTCTTTAGCATTGGCAAGATCCTCACGGATAGCCTTAAAAATTTTTAGCAACATAATGACTCCGAGACTAGCAGTACTGATGATTTAATCGCGGATATCATCATAAAGGAGGGTAGAGACGTAACGCTCACCGAAGTCAGGGATGACAGTCACAATCGTCTTACCAGCGTTTTCCTCACGGGCAGCCAGCTCCAGCGCAGCCTTCACATTCGCACCCGCAGAAATACCGCCCAAAATACCTTCAAGCACACCCAATGCGCGCGAGGTGGCAACTGCATCCTCGTTGGAAACCTGAAGAACCTCTTCGTAAATCTTCTGGTTGAGCACCTCAGGAATGAAGTTTGCGCCCAAGCCCTGAATCTTGTGAGGGCCAGCCTTACCGGTGTTCAGCAAAGGCGATGCCGCAGGCTCAACTGCGTATACCTTAATCTCAGGATTGTGGCGTTTAAGAGTCTCACCGGCACCGGTTACAGTGCCACCGGTGCCCACACCCGCAACGAAGATATCAACCTTGCCCTCAGTGTCAGACCAAATCTCTTCACCAGTAGTCTTGCGGTGGATCTCAGGATTTGCAGCGTTAGCGAACTGCCGCGCCAAAATCGCGCCCTCACGTTCAGCAACGATCTCATTTGCCTTGTCAACCGCGCCCTGCATACCCGCAGAACCAGGGGTGAGGATGATCTCCGCGCCAAAAGCACGCAGCATAACGCGACGCTCAGTCGACATCGTCTCTGGCATGGTCAAAACAACGTTATAGCCGCGAGCTGCGCCAGCCAAAGCCAAGGCGATACCGGTGTTTCCGGAAGTTGCCTCCACAATCGTGCCACCTGGCTTTAATTCGCCGGAAGCCTCAGCAGCATCAACGATGGCCTTACCGATACGGTCCTTCACCGAATTGGCGGGGTTGAAAAACTCCAACTTCACCAAAATAGTGGCTGGCAAATCCTTGCTCAAACGGTTCAGCTTGACCAGTGGGGTGTTGCCGATGGTGTCCAAGATGGAGTCGTAGATCTTAGCCATGAGAATTACTTATCTCCTTCGATAGTGAGAAACAACGAATTCTTAACAAAAGTGAGTATAGCAACAATGTAGACTACGAAGTCTACCGAGGGTGTCTGAACAAAATCGTTTAATAGGTGTTGTCTCGCAGTATTTTCATTCAGTTCAGGAAAGTGCTGAATTATAAATGTATTCTAAGAGCCTATGACATGAATCACTTTTAGCCTGTTTTTCATGTTGAACAATGTTGATTTTGCAACTAAAAACCGATTGTTGTGTCCGCCAATGTCCGATTGTCTGACATATGACCACCGTCGCAGTCTGGGGTGGGCGAAGCGGAAAAATCTTTCCCCAAACCCGTCTGCTGTCAGCCAAAGTTATTACTACCCCCGTTGATCAAAAACCTTAGCTAGTAGCCTATTTTTTGGACAGGGAAAGTCGGGATTTTTCTCCATCTTTCGGGTTTCCCCACATGGGGGAGTGGCTGATGAAACTTTGCCTAAGTGGGGCTAATTTTCGCTCCCAATGAGGGTGATTTTCACCCCACGAATACCCCCTTCGGGCGTATATTTCCCATAAAAGTTCCGAAAACGGGCATCCATGTCCGGTTTTCTTACCCCCTCATGCGTGGTTATAATTTCCCCAGCCGATCCGTGCAACCCACACTTTCGTGATGGGGGGTGCCCACGGGTCGTGAAACAACTACATTTTGTCCCTGAAGAGCAAGTCCTACTTATTATGCGGTTTTGAAGTAGGCGAGCATAAGTCCTTCGGGGCGTGGTCCTTAGAGGAGGAAGTACACCGCTTGTTCAAGCGGGGGTATTTCTTTGGAAGATATGTGGAGGTATGCGGTGGAACTCCAGCGCGTAAAAGATGACGACGATGCCGTCCGTTCGGCACTGGCTTCGCTCAAAACTGCAACTGGCATTCCGGTCACGATGTATGCGACCGTTCTCGCCGATAACCGCTTGCAAATTAGCCAGTGGGTCGGTCTTCGCACCCCTGCGCTACAAAACCTCATTATTGAGCCAGGCGTCGGTGTCGGTGGTCGAGTGCTTGCTACTCGTCGCCCCGTGGGTGTTTCAGATTACACCCGTGCCAATGTCATCTCCCATGAGCTCGACAGCGTGATTCAAGACGAAGGTCTCCACTCCATCGTTGCTGTTCCTGTGATTGTGCACCGTGAAATTCGTGGCGTTTTATACGTGGGTGTGCACTCCCCAGTGCGTTTGGGTGACAAGGTTATCGAAGAAGTCACCATGACTGCTCGTAGCCTTGAACAGGATCTTGCTGTTAATGCTGCATCTCGCCGCGCTGAAGGCTTGCGCGGTGGCGCCAGCAAGCAGGGGCGTTTGATGAACGGTGCGGAGTGGGAGCAGATTCGTTCCACCCACTCTAAGCTGCGCATGCTCGCTAATCGCATTGAGCAGGAAGATTTGCGCGCGGAACTGGAAGAGCTCTGCGATCAAATGGTTGCCCCTGTGCGTGTGAAGCAAACCACTAAGCTGTCTGCCCGTGAACTTGATGTTCTGTCGTGTGTTGCCTTGGGTCACACCAATGTTGAGGCGGCAGAAGAAATGGGTATTGGCGCTGAAACGGTGAAGAGCTACCTACGTTCGGTGATGCGTAAGTTGGGTGCACACACCCGCTACGAGGCTGTGAATGCTGCTCGCCGGATCGGCGCGTTGCCCTAAACCAGTCTTGTGAGACGGTGAAAAATGCCCCCTTGCATAAGGGGGCATTTTTTAGCGTTCACCGCCAGGAATCCACTTCACATCCTGGGAATTGTTGGTGACTCGGCACAGAATAAACAGCAGGTCCGACAATCGGTTGAGGTATTTGGCGGGCATGACCGAGGTGGTGTCGGGGTAGTCCTCTACCGCAGTCCATGCGGAGCGTTCGGCGCGGCGGGCAATCGTGCGGGCAACATGCATCAGTGCGGCGGTGGGGGTGCCACCGGGCAGGATGAAGGAATCGAGTGTGGACAGATCGGCGTTATAGGTGTCGCATTCTTTTTCCAGACGGTCGATGTAGTCCTGGGTAATACGAAGCGGGGTGTAGCCTAAGTCTTTGCCGTCGGGGGTTGCGAGATCGGCGCCGGCGTCGAAAAGCTCGTTCTGGATGCGGGCAATTGTTGTGCGCACTGCATCGCTTGGCTCGCCGAGTGCTAAGACGACGCCGAGTGCTGCGTTGAGTTCGTCACAGTCGGCGTAGGCGTTAAGGCGGGAGTCGTTTTTGCTCACGCGGGAGAAATCGGACAGGCCGGTGGTGCCGTCGTCGCCCGTGCGGGTATAAATTTTAGTTAAGTGAACAGCCATATCACCACAATACTTGTTTCACACACTATGCTGGGCGTTTGTGAAGGAACGATTTTTGGTACGCGGAGGCGCCCGCTTGGAAGGCGCCGTCAAAGTCAGTGGGGCGAAAAACAGTGTGCTGAAATTGATGGCCGCTGCGCTGCTGGCAGAAGGCACAACAACGCTGACTAACTGCCCAGAAATTTTAGATGTTCCCCTGATGCGGGACGTTCTTGTGGGGCTCGGCTGCGAGGTCACGATTGAGGGGGACAAAGTTTATATCACTACCCCTGCGCAGCTGTCGAGCGACGCCGATTTCGAGGCAGTGCGTCAGTTTCGGGCATCCGTGTGCGTGCTGGGGCCGCTGACCTCGCGCTGCGGGCGTGCTGTTGTTGCATTGCCAGGCGGGGATGCGATTGGTTCGCGCCCGTTGGATATGCACCAGTCTGGGCTGGAGAAAATGGGTGCGACTACCCGCATTAGCCACGGTGCAGTTGTTGCTGAAGCCCCTGGTCGCTTGCGGGGTGCGACAATCAAGCTTGATTTCCCTTCGGTGGGGGCGACGGAAAATATTTTGACAGCTGCAGTGCTCGCTGAGGGGCGCACGGTGTTAGATAATGCTGCACGTGAGCCGGAGATTGTGGATTTGTGTCTGATGCTGCGGCAGATGGGTGCGCAGATTTCGGGTGAGGGTACGTCGACGATCACTATTGATGGTGTGGATAAGCTGCATCCGACTTCTCATGAGGTTGTTGGCGATCGCATTGTTGCGGGTACGTGGGCTTATGCTGCGGTGATGACGCAGGGCGATATTACGGTCGGCGGTATTAATCCTGCGCATTTGCATCTTGCGCTGGAGAAGTTGAAGTCGGCTGGTGCGTCTGTGGAAACCTATGAGAATGGTTTCCGGGTGCGTATGGATCACCGTCCGAAGGCTGTGGACTATCAAACGTTGCCGTTTCCTGGTTTCCCTACTGATTTGCAGCCGATGGCGATTGGGCTGTCGACTATTGCGGAGGGGGTCAGTGTTATTACGGAGAATATTTTTGAGTCCCGTTTCCGTTTCGTTGATGAGCTGATGCGTTTGGGCGCTGATGCAAATATTGATGGGCACCATGTTGTGTTGCGTGGGGTGGAGCAGCTGTCGTCGACCTCGGTGTGGTCCTCGGATATTCGTGCGGGTGCTGGTTTGGTGCTTGCGGCGTTGTGTGCGGATGGTGTGACTGAGATTCACGATGTGTATCACATTGATCGCGGCTATCCGGAGTTTGTGGAGATTCTTTCCTCGTTGGGCGCGGATATTAAGCGAGTCTGCGACTAGCTTAAGCGTGTCGACGGCGGGGGTGTTGTGGTCCCCAGTGTCACGGTTTCCTGCTGTGAGCTGGGGGTTTGTGTTTGTGTGGTGGGGTGTGTAAATTAATTCGAGTCGCCAAGAGCGACGGAAACAAAAATCACAGGTTGGTCTTAGGATTTTATGTGGTTTGTGTTGTTTGAGAACTCAATAGTGTGCCAATGTACTTTTGTTTTTTGTTTGGGTTGTTGGTTTTGTTGTTTGATGGTGGGTTTGGCCGGCAAGTGTGGCTTGCTTGTTAAATTGTTTGCTGTTGGATGACGGGATTGATGATTCGATTCTTTTGCCTTCCCCGTTTTTTGCCCCGTCGGGTTGGGGGAGGTTGTTGTCTTTTTTTGTTTTTTTCAATCATTTTCGCATGGTGCCTGGCTTTTGGGTTGGGTGTTGTGTGGGCTGGTTGTTTGTTTTTTTGCCGGTTTGGTTGGGCTTTTCACGAGCCTTGGGCAGGAATAGTTTTTGTTCTTGTTTTTTGTGGAGAGTTTGATCCTGGCTCAGGACGAACGCTGGCGGCGTGCTTAACACATGCAAGTCGAACGGAAAGGCCTCAGCTTTTGTTGGGGTGCTCGAGTGGCGAACGGGTGAGTAACACGTGGGTGATCTGCCTCGTACTTCGGGATAAGCTTGGGAAACTGGGTCTAATACCGGATAGGACCATCATTTAGTGTTGGTGGTGGAAAGTTTTTTCGGTACGAGATGAGCCCGCGGCCTATCAGCTTGTTGGTGGGGTAATGGCCTACCAAGGCGTCGACGGGTAGCCGGCCTGAGAGGGTGGGCGGCCACATTGGGACTGAGATACGGCCCAGACTCCTACGGGAGGCAGCAGTGGGGAATATTGCACAATGGGCGCAAGCCTGATGCAGCGACGCCGCGTGGGGGATGACGGCCTTCGGGTTGTAAACCTCTTTCGACAGGGACGAAGCTTTTGTGACGGTACCTGTATAAGAAGCACCGGCTAACTACGTGCCAGCAGCCGCGGTAATACGTAGGGTGCAAGCGTTGTCCGGAATTACTGGGCGTAAAGAGCTCGTAGGTGGTTTGTCGCGTCGTCTGTGAAATACCGGGGCTTAACTCCGGAGCTGCAGGCGATACGGGCATAACTTGAGTGCTGTAGGGGAGACTGGAATTCCTGGTGTAGCGGTGGAATGCGCAGATATCAGGAGGAACACCGATGGCGAAGGCAGGTCTCTGGGCAGTAACTGACGCTGAGGAGCGAAAGCATGGGGAGCGAACAGGATTAGATACCCTGGTAGTCCATGCCGTAAACGGTGGGCGCTAGGTGTAGGGGTCTTCCACGACTTCTGTGCCGTAGCTAACGCATTAAGCGCCCCGCCTGGGGAGTACGGCCGCAAGGCTAAAACTCAAAGGAATTGACGGGGGCCCGCACAAGCGGCGGAGCATGTGGATTAATTCGATGCAACGCGAAGAACCTTACCTGGGCTTGACATATACAGGACGGCTGCAGAGATGTAGTTTCCCTTGTGGTCTGTATACAGGTGGTGCATGGTTGTCGTCAGCTCGTGTCGTGAGATGTTGGGTTAAGTCCCGCAACGAGCGCAACCCTTGTCTTATGTTGCCAGCACGTTATGGTGGGGACTCATGAGAGACTGCCGGGGTTAACTCGGAGGAAGGTGGGGATGACGTCAAATCATCATGCCCCTTATGTCCAGGGCTTCACACATGCTACAATGGTCGGTACAACGCGTTGCCAGCCCGTGAGGGTGAGCGAATCGCTGAAAGCCTACCTCAGTTCGGATTGGGTCTGCAACTCGACCCCATGAAGTCGGAGTCGCTAGTAATCGCAGATCAGCAACGCTGCGGTGAATACGTTCCCGGGCCTTGTACACACCGCCCGTCACGTCATGAAAGTTGGTAACACCCGAAGCCAGTGGCCTAACCTTTTTTGGGAGGAGCTGTCGAAGGTGGGATCGGCGATTGGGACGAAGTCGTAACAAGGTAGCCGTACCGGAAGGTGCGGCTGGATCACCTCCTTTCTAAGGAGCTTTTTGTTTCACACAGTTGTGTGAGCTCTATATTTTTTATAAATCCGGGTGGAGCAAACCCGCTTTGTGTGTGATCAGATATCACACGGGGTAACAAAATTGTGATACTTCAAGCAAAAAAATTATATGTGTGTGTTGGCATGCTGTTGGGTGTCTGGGATGACATGTGTGTTTTCCTGGTGGCCGATATCAGTAATTGCTGTGGCTCCTTGTGGGGGTTGTGGTGGTGGTTGGTGTTGGTGTGTTGTGTGAGAACTGTATAGTGGACGCGAGCATTTTTATCTTTATTCTTAATTTTTTTTGATGACAGATGTTCACACACTCTCTTTTTTGTGTGTGGTGTTTGTTTGTCTTAGTGTTTTTTGTCATTTTGGTGTGTTGTTTGAGTAAGAGCACACGGTGGATGCCTTGGCATGCTAAGCCGATGAAGGACGTGTAAGGCTGCGTTAAGCCTCGGGGAGTTGCCAATAGAGCGTTGATCCGAGGGTGTCCGAATGGGGAAACCTGGCTGCAGTTATGTGTAGTTACCCACTAGTGAATTCATAGCTGGTGTGGGGGTTTACGCGGGGAAGTGAAACATCTCAGTACCCGCAGGAGAAGAAAACAATTGTGATTCCGCTAGTAGTGGCGAGCGAACGTGGATGAGGCTAAACCGTATGCGTGTGATACCTGGCAGGGGTTGCGTGTGCGGGGTCGTGGGGTTTGACTTTCTAGGTGCTGTCACACCTGGGCATAATTTATGATGTGTTAGCGGAAGTGGTGTGGAATCGCCCACTGTAGAAGGTGAGAGTCCTGTACGTGAAAGCATGTTGTGTTGTGTTGTTGGATACCCGAGTAGCAGCGGGCTCGTGGAATCTGCTGTGAATTTGCCGGGACCACCCGGTAAGCCTAAATACTTAGTGTGACCGATAGCGGATCAAGTACCGTGAGGGAATGGTGAAAAGTACCCCGGGAGGGGAGTGAAATAGTACCTGAAACCGTGTGCTTACAATCCGTCAGAGCCTGATTTGTTTGGGTGATGGCGTGCCTTTTGAAGAATGAGCCTGCGAGTCAGCGGCATGTCGCGAGGTTAACCAGTGTTGGGTAGCCGTAGCGAAAGCGAATCCTAATGAGGGTGAGTTAGTGGCATGTCCTGGACCCGAAGCGGGGTGATCTACCCATGGCCAGTGTGAAGCAGCAGTAAGATGCTGTGGAGGCGCGAACCCACTTAGGTTGAAAACTGAGGGGATGAGCTGTGGGTAGGGGTGAAAGGCCAATCAAACTCCGTGATAGCTGGTTCTCCCCGAAATGCATTTAGGTGCAGCGTCGTGTGTTTCTTCCTGGAGGTAGAGCTACTGGTTGGTTGAGCGGGACCACAATCTTAGCAATGTCAGCCAAACTCCGAATGCCGGTGAAGTTAGAGCACGGCAGTGAGACTGCGGGGGATAAGCTCCGTTGGTCGAGAGGGAAACAGCCCAGATCGCCGGTTAAGGCCCCTAAGAGTGTACTAAGTGGGAAAGGATGTGGGATCGCGAAGACAGCCAGGAGGTTGGCTTAGAAGCAGCCATCCTTGAAAGAGTGCGTAATAGCTCACTGGTCGAGTGGTTCTGCGCCGACAATGTAGCGGGGCTCAAGTACACCGCCGAAGCCGCGGCAATCAACTCCTTTTGGGGTTGGTTGGGTAGGGGAGCGTCGTGCACGTGTTGAAGCACCCGGGTAACCGCTGGTGTGGAATGTGTGCGAGTGAGAATGCAGGCATGAGTAACGAATGACATGTGAGAAACATGTCCGCCGGATGACTAAGGGTTCCTGGGTCAAGCTAATCTTCCCAGGGTGAGTCGGGACCTAAGGCGAGGCCGACAGGCGTAGTCGATGGACAACCAGTTGATATTCTGGTACCCGTATATGCGCGCCCAATGATGAATCCATGATACTAACCACCCACAAACACACTGATTACTACTTGTAGTGTTGGTGTGCGCGTGCGTGGGATCTGAGTGGGTAGTAGTCAAGTGATGGGGTGACGCAGGAAGGTAGCCAAGCCACTTAGTGGATTGTGGTGTAAGCGTGTGGCCCGCAGAATAGGCAAATCCGTTCTGCATAGAAGGGTGAGGCGTGATGCGTACCCACATGTGTGTGGGGATGTTGGTGATCCTATGCTGCCGAGAAAAGCCTCTAGCGAGTGCATATATGGCCCGTACCCATAACCGACACAGGTGGTCAGGTAGAGAATACTAAGGCGTTCGGGTGAACTGTGGTTAAGGAACTCGGCAAAATGCCCCCGTAACTTCGGGAGAAGGGGGACCACTGCTGGTGACAAACTGGTTGAGCTGGTGGTGGTCGCAGAGAATAGAGGGAAGCGACTGTTTATTAAAAACACAGGTCCGTGCGAAAACGTGGAAGTTGATGTATACGGACTGACGCCTGCCCGGTGCTGGAAGGTTAAGAGGACCTGTTAGCAACACTTGTGTTGCGAAGCGGAGAATTTAAGCCCCAGTAAACGGCGGTGGTAACTATAACCATCCTAAGGTAGCGAAATTCCTTGTCGGGTAAGTTCCGACCTGCACGAATGGCGTAACGACTTCCCTGCTGTCTCAACCACAGGCCCGGTGAAATTGCACTACGAGTAAAGATGCTCGTTACGCGCGGCAGGACGAAAAGACCCCGGGACCTTCACTATAGCTTGGTATTGGTGTTTGGTTCGGTTTGTGTAGGATAGGTGGGAGACTAGGAAACCGCATCGCTAGGTGTGGTGGAGTCGTTGTTGAAATACCACTCTGATCGGATTGAGCACCTTAACCTTGGCCCATGATCTGGGTTGGGGACAGTGCCTGGTGGGTAGTTTAACTGGGGCGGTTGCCTCCTAAAAAGTAACGGAGGCGCCCAAAGGTTCCCTCAGCCTGGTTGGCAATCAGGTGTTGAGTGTAAGTGCACAAGGGAGCTTGACTGTGAGAGTGACAACTCAAGCAGGTACGAAAGTAGGGACTAGTGATCCGGCACCTACGAGTGGAAGTGGTGTCGCTCAACGGATAAAAGGTACCCCGGGGATAACAGGCTGATCTTCCCCAAGAGTCCATATCGACGGGATGGTTTGGCACCTCGATGTCGGCTCGTCGCATCCTGGGGCTGGAGTAGGTCCCAAGGGTTGGGCTGTTCGCCCATTAAAGCGGCACGCGAGCTGGGTTTAGAACGTCGTGAGACAGTTCGGTCTCTATCCGCCGCGCGCGTTGAAACTTGAAGAAAGCTGTCCCTAGTACGAGAGGACCGGGACGGACGTACCTCTAGTGTGCCAGTTGTCACGCCAGTGGCATAGCTGGTTAGCTACGTACGGAAGGGATAACCGCTGAAAGCATCTAAGCGGGAAGCCTGTTCTAAGATGAGGTTTCACTTGAGGTGCCCGGAAGACTACCGGGTTGATAGGCCAGAGTTGCAAACACAGCAATGTGAGAAGACGACTGGTACTAATACACCAACAAACAACCCCAAAACAAAACACAAAACACAACAAACAAAACACAACAAACAAAACACAACACCGCGTCCACTACACAGTCACTGACACAACACAAACACCCACAACACACACAACCCAAAAAAATGTGTCGGTGGTCATAGCGTCGGGGACACGCCCGGTCCCATTCCGAACCCGGAAGCTAAGCCCGACAGCGCTGATGGTACTGCAAACGGGAGTTTGTGGGAGAGTAAGACACCGCCGACCAAAAACTTCACAACAAAAGCCCACCCCCACCAAAGGGTGGGCTTTTACGCATTCTCATAAGCTGTTTTTACATATGTAAAAAAGTATTGTTCACTAGTGGGTTCTGCGACCACCACGAAGCAACAGCGCAAAAATCGCTAACACACAGGCAATGCCACCAAGAAGCATGAACACCAAAATCCCACTGTTTTCTCTTCGCTCTTCCGCAGGGGAGGGTGGATTTTTTGTTTCGTGCGGCACAGTGGTGAGTGGTTGATGAGGAGTAAACTTCACAAACTTCCATTCCGCATTACCACCACCCAAAGGCACCAGCTGATCCCAGGGCATTGCGCCGTCCTCCGACGGTTCAGTATTGACCAGAAGAGTTCCGGTTCCCTCGTTTTTCACATCGTTGGAAAACGCCTTTGCATCAGCCTCCACTGTCACTACTGCGCGACCTAAGGTAATTTCTGCAGCATTGACGCCAACGGCAGTAGCAAACAAGTCTGATTCATTAAATTCAGCCTTGATATTGACCACACCGCCAGTGAAAATCACTGGGCCATTCGATGCGCCAATTCCAAAGCCCGAACGAGTGGTATGAATATTGACCACACCTTGGGCTGTCTCCATGCCATTTAACGTGTTCACGCCAAGGCCCCACCCTGCCTGATCCAAACCAGGTTGGATACTTACTTCAGGGCCTGTAAAAATGGTCTTTCCATAGCTGCTAATCCCATGACGCCCCACATTGGTCAGTTCCGGGTTCTCCGTACTGATGCTTAAGCTGCCATCACCCACAAAACTTAACGTGCCGTCGCCCTCATGCATAATGCCCGCTGCTAATTCAGCGCTAGACTTCGGCTCCAAAATCAACTGATTAGTACCCTGAACATTGATGGATGTATCTTTGAGCTTGGAGTAGATCACAAAAGAATTATTTAATGTTTCATCGGTGCGATCGTACCGATCCTTCAAATTCACACCATTGAAATGCAACGTTGATGTCGTAGGATCAAATCGTATCGTGCCATCGCCACGCACATCCTTCTGATTCACGCTCGTCACCCGATCGGAACCAACCCAGAGGTCATATTCTGTATACGCCAGGGCAGGTACTGGGACTGTGCACACGCTCAGCAGTGCACAAGTATGCGCACCCACCACCATTCGGCGGGCAGTGTTTCTCGCCATAATCTACCTCTCTATACTCCGCGTGGAAATAGTGCACGTTTCCACCGTAGGAACCCATGGTAATAAGAAACTGCATGATCTTCAGTAATGCGAGCACTTTAAGCACGAAGCCACTGGCGCACAGCAGGCGGAAGAACACTCGGCGACACAAGTCCACTAGCAACAAGCGCTGCGACAATCGTGCCAAGGATAGTCACAACACCTATCGCCGCAAGAACATTCAACACCCGTGCTTGCCAGTCAGGTGCTTGCGGTTGTGGCTTGGCAGCAGGAGCTAAATGCACATACTTATACGGTGAGGGGAAGCCTCCCAAACGATGCGCACGATCCCACACCACCGCGCCTTCAGCGCGTGCCTGGGTATTGACCATCACAGTGCGCGGACCAACATAACTCTGGATGTACTCAAAAGCCCTAGTATCACCCATCGCGGTTACCTGAGCATCACCGATAAAAACCGCAGGCAATTTCATGCCGTACTTATACCAATCGTGAACAGCGCTGATGCCGTAACTTTCGGCGTCGATAAGCGAACCAGTATGCTGCGCATGCGCAACAACTTCACCACCCAACAACTCAATAGAGCCCTCAGTCACCATCACACCGCGGGTATGCTGCGCAGGGCTGATCGCCTCAGCCCGCAGCAGCCCAGACTTTACTGTGACCGACTTATCCGCAGCTAAACCCGTAGCCCAACCCAACGAAGCCGCACCGGACACAATCGAAAGCGTGGGGCCGTCGAGAAGCACCAAGCCCTTCGATAAAACCCCCACCTCACCCTGGGCAGCCGCGGTCGGGGAAACTGTGAGCGAACCTGAACCCTTGAATGCCAACTGCCCCTGCTTGCTGTGATAAATCCCCATATCGCGGTGCACAGAATCAATGCCCGTTATCGTCGAATCCCCATCAAGCTGAATCGTCAGCGACGGATCAAGCGTACACAGTGCACAGGTGACCGTTTCGTACTCACCCGAACTCAACGTATGCCCCTGAAGCTTCGCACCCTTCAACCTCAGCGTTGCAGTTTCCGGACTGAAACTAACAGTCCCATCCCCGAGCACATCAGCCTTATTATCCGCGCTCACCTGCCTGCCACTAACCCACACATTAAACAGCTGCGGGGAACTAGACGGCACACCAGCCTGGTAACGCACAAACGCATAGGGCGATTCCTCCCCACCTAAATCCGTGGAACCATCCCACACACTCGCACCCACATCAGACGCCACAGTATTGACGCTCACAAGGCCAACACCAAAATCATGACCGCTCTGTGAATACGCCTTTGTCGCCCCCATCGCAATCACCGTGGCATTCGCGCTGTGCGCCCATCCCTCAATACCCACACTATTCATCGACTCGGCCCCAGCCCCAGTAAAACCACTCGCGACAACCTCACCCCCAGCAATCCGCAGCATGCCAAAATTTGTGCGAATGCCGGTGCTTGGACAGCCAAGATAACCACAGCGCCCCGCCCGTGCGTTGAGCGAACCCGAGAGCATTTCAAGATCTTTACCCACAACCACACCAACACTGCCAGCAGTTTGGCTCAAGCCGGACTGGACAAAAAGACGCGGACCATCAACGCGCACATGGTGCGAAGAATACACACCATAATTACTCTTTTCCGCCTCCGGCATGGTCACAGTTAATTCACCCTGACCAGAAAAATACACGCCTTCCTGTCCGCGGTGATAGATCCCGGCAGCATGGCCAGGCACGGAATCAAAATGAATCGAGTTCGACCCATGCAACGCAATATCGAGCCGATGCAGATGGGAGGAAATACCGCTGGTGAAATCATCGAGGGCAGCACTCGACCGAATCCTTGCGTTCTTCAATGACAGCCTGTGCTGCGCTGCTTCAAAGCGCACAGTGCCATCGCCGAGAACATCATCAGCATTTGCACTGGTCACTCGAACATTACCCACCCACAGGTTATAACCAACGACGGCATGAGCAACGCCTGGAAGCAGCGCACACACAAGCGCACAAGCGCTTAAGAACACGCTGATGAACAACCAGCGTCGCGGGAAGGGGGTGGTTATTGCAAACATCATGCACCTTCCTTCATTCGCAAAAAGGCGAAAAATTCTTATTCTTTAGTGTGATGATTAACTGTGATTTGTTACTTTCCATGCTAGTTATGGCCCAAAAGATAGAGCCAGATTTTTAGTAATTGTCACCCCCATAAATGAAGAACGGTATTGTGATTTTCACCTGTTGTCTAGCATGGGAAATGCAAGCAAAAATTTCACATCTTTCACTGAAGCGTGAACGCACCATGCCGAAAGAAGGCTGTACTCATGAATGCACCATTTCCAAACAACCGTCGCTTATACCAGCTTATGGCTATTTTGTGTGGGCTCGTGGTCGTCGTTTCGGCAGCGCTCGTACCCGCCGTGCGGGCGGAATCTTTAAAGATTGGGCACGTAGGAAATGTGGTGGTTACCCACGAAAATAAGGATGATATCTTCGGTGACGGTACCGTACGATTCGATTCTGACACCGATACGCTTTTTCTAAGAAATGCCACCATTAATACTCATCGAGATCATATTAATAACCAGTCTTCACGCTCAGTGGGGATCACCTTTTATGAAGGTGATATTAAGATTAATCTCAGTGGGGAGAATGTTCTTCAGCTCACTCCCACCCAGGATTACGCCAGTGGCCTGCAAAAATTCGGCCATTCCGCACTGACCTTCTCCGGCGACGGCACACTAACGATGCGCGTTTTGGCCACACAACAAGCAAATAGAGGAATAGACAATCTTGGCGGCTTTATTGTTGATGGACCCACCCTGGACATTCATGCTGGCGACTCCACGCACGCACATTCCATCGCAATCAACACGTATTTCGGGGATCTGATAGTCACAAGCGGGCACCTGCGTGCAACCGCAGGAAAAGCTGGTGGCCACGGCGGTAGTGTCGGCTTCAACTCCATTGTCGGAAAGCTGATAGCCGAAGGAGGGAAAACAGAACTTCACGCCCACCCCGGTGCGCCAGGTGAATTCCCCACAAGCTTTGCAGTCAATGACAGTGATGTCGATATTCGGGGTACCGCTGAACTTCAAGCCAGCGGTGGCAGACGCGCGTTTTTCCGCGAAGTCTGGTACCCAGCGCAACTACCAGTGTGGGTGAATACAAAACCCGACCCGCACGGCGCAGTGACATGGGACAGAAAAGTGCCCTTGGGTGGGGATCATTCACTACTGAAATACGTTGCTATTTCTCCAGATACACCAGATCCTCATCCTTCCCCCAACCCACCACCTGATCGTTCCCTTTTCACCATTGTGCGCGCAATCCTCGCGGCCATCGGTGGAATGGGAATCCTCGCAGGAGTCATAGCAGCATTGTCACGATTAATCCCGCTTTCGCGCTCAACACACTACAGCTGAGAAACCAGTGCGTAAGCCATCACGCCGGTGAGCAGCGTAGCTAAAAGATACAGTGCTGCAAACCCCGCTTTTCCTTGGCGAAGCAGGGTACTTAATTCACCTGCCACACTAGACCATGTGGATAACGCTCCAGCGAAACCACAACCAACCCACAGAAGCGAAGGATGTGCTGCACTGGCAGCAGCAACGATGCAGGCTAAAGAATTTGCAAGATAGGTTCCGGCTGGTTTTACCAACACAGTGGACAGCACATAGCGCAGCATCCCACCGGCGCAGCCTGCAACGGCCACATACACGGCAAACATCAGTGTCATCGCACATCACTTCTCACGTGGGCAGGGGTGGTGCTTGGTGTTGGGGGAGGGTAGTTTTCGGCGTCGATCGCCTGCCCCATCATGCTGGCCAGCACACAACTTGTCGCAGTGCTCAGCGCGTATGCGACAGCAAGCGGCGCGGGTGCGGGCACTATGAAAGCGACGAAAGTGCTCAAACTGGTAAACCCGCCCAGAAACCCCACGACAACCAGGTAGTGCATGGCGGGGCGCAGCTCAAGGGCACCGAAAAGCGCACAGCCAGCAACGTTGATCAGCAGCAACGTGTTCATGCCAGATGTTGGTGTGTCGCCGAGACTGAAGTGAATAGCGGTGCGAGCAAGAGCGCCACCACTTGCGCCGATACCGCACAGGAGTGCGTGGGTGAAAGAAAGCTTCGCAGGGGACATGGTGGTTGATTGTACTTCTGCATCGCTTTTGCGCGGCGGTGTCGGGGGTTTTGCTGCTTTGTGGTGGCAAGTAGAGGATAATGGGATGAGATAGTTTTCCATGAGTAGTCAAGGAGTGTTTTCATGGCTCATCCTCGCGCAGGTCAGGTGGCTTCGCCGCACGATTTGATTGATATTGCTGAGCTGGTTACGGCGTATTACACGCGTATTCCGGATCCGGAGAATCCTGATCAAGAGGTTGCTTTTGGCACTTCAGGGCATCGCGGTTCGTCGCTGGATACAGCTTTTAATGAGCACCATATTCTGGCAACAACGCAGGCGATTGTTGATTATCGCAAAGCTAATAACATTAATGGCCCTGTCTTTATTGGGCGTGACCCGCACGCCTTGTCGGAGCCTGCGATGGTGTCTGCACTTGAAGTGTTGGTGGCAAACGATGTTGCAGTGCTTGTCGACGCCGCCGGCCGCTACACCCCGACACCTGCAGTGTCGCACGCTATCTTGGCGCATAATGCGAAACTCACTGGCGGGGTGACTGGCACTGACCCGCGCCGTGCTGATGGAATTGTGATCACCCCATCCCATAATCCGCCACGCGACGGCGGGTTTAAGTACAACCCACCGAACGGTGGCCCCGCCGATACTGATGCCACCGACTGGATTGCTGCCCGCGCGAATGAATTAATGCGGGGTGGTTTGGCGGATGTGAAACGTGTCAGTGTTACTGGTGTGTTGGATCCGCGCGTGGGCACCTTCGATTATCTTGAGCACTATGTGGCGGATTTGCCCAGCGTGATTGATATGGCTGCAATTCGTGATTCTGGTTTGTCTATTGGCGCGGACCCGATGGGTGGTGCTTCGGTGGACTACTGGGGCCGAATCGCTGAGGTACACGGATTGAACTTGACGGTGGTGAATCCACTGGTGGATGCCACCTGGCGGTTTATGACGTTGGATACCGATGGCAAGATCCGGATGGATTGCTCCTCGCCTGATTCCATGGCCTCGCTGGTGCACAACCGTGAGAAGTTCGACATCGCCACCGGCAATGACGCTGATGCTGACCGCCATGGCATCGTTACTCCTGATGCGGGTTTGATGAACCCCAACCACTATCTTTCCGTGGCTATTGATTACCTGTTTAGCCACCGCCCTGGCTGGGGTACGGATGCTGTGGGCAAGACTTTGGTCAGCTCTTCCATGATCGACCGGGTGGTGGCGAATTTGGGGAAGAAGCTTATTGAAGTTCCTGTGGGATTCAAGTGGTTTGTGCCTGGTTTGATTGATGGGTCGATTGGTTTTGGTGGTGAGGAGTCTGCTGGGGCATCCTTCTTGCGCCATGATGGCACCGTGTGGTCGACCGATAAAGATGGCATCATTCTTGATCTGCTTGCAGCGGAGATTACGGCGGTTACGGCTAAGACTCCTTCGCAGCGCTATCAGGAATTGGCTGCACAGTTTGGTGCCCCTTGTTATGCCCGCACTGATGCTGAGGCGAACCGTGAGCAAAAGGCAGTGCTCAAGGCATTATCGCCTGAGCAGGTAACTGCCACGACGCTGGCGGGTGAGCCGATTACTCAGAAGTTGGTGGCTGCACCTGGTAATAATGCTGCTATTGGTGGGTTGAAGGTTTGTACTGAAAACGCATGGTTTGCTGCGCGTCCTTCGGGTACGGAGGATAAGTACAAGATTTATGCTGAGTCGTTCTTGAGCGAGCAGCATCTTGTGCAGGTGCAGCAGGAGGCACAAGCGTTGGTGAGTTCTGTTTTAGGCCAGTAAGTCTTTCGTCTTGCATCGTCGCTGGTTGGTGGCGGGGGAATTGTGCTGCTTTTCTGGTGTTTTTGGCAGCTGGGATTCAGCTTTCTGACAGTAAACTAGCTAAGCTAGTTGTTTGTGACTGTCGAAGATCATCAGAAGCAACAAGTAGCAGGTGCCCGTCGCCTGAGCGTGTCCGAGATTGTCAGTGCGTTGTGCCGCTTTGGTTTGGCCGCAGTGTGGATTGCTGCGGGTTTTTCGAAGTTGGGCAAGACGGTAGCGGAGTCGCAGGCTATTGCGGCCTATGAAATTTTTACGCCCGAATGGTCGTTGTTCTTAGCGAAGATCATTGGTCCGGTGGAGATCGCCGGTGGTGTGATTTTGCTGTTGGGTATTTTCATCCGCCAGTCGGCGAAAGTGTCGTCGTGGGTGTTGATCCTGTTTATCGTGGGTATCGCCCAGGCGTGGTACCGCGGGCTTGTGATTGATTGTGGTTGTTTCGGCCAGACTGAAATCACTGATGGTGGCATGAGTTATGCGTGGACGATTCTGCGTGATGTTGCTTTCTTGGCGATGTCGGTGTGGTTGGTTTACCGCCCCTTTACTCGCTTTGCCTTGCACCCTTAAACTTTATTCTTGAAGACACAATTGTTTTTTCACTGTTGAGGAATTTATGAGCACAAAAATTAAAAACCCGAATCAGAAGAGCAGCGGCTTCTTGCTGGCAATTGTTGCCCTTCTTATCATTGCGATCGCCGTGGTTGGCTATGTTGTTGTTTCCGGCAAAAAGGCTGCTGCTGATAAATACGCCAACCTTGAGAAGGAGCCTGTGGCTTTCGGCGTGAAGGTTGAAGATAATGCGATTGTGCTGAAGTCGGATAAGGCTGCCGCGGATGCTAAGCACGTGGAAGTCTATGAGGATTATTCCTGCTCTTACTGTGCGAAGCTGGCGAAGGACACGGATGCGCAGATGAAGCAGCTGATTGAGGACGGCAAGGTTATTGTGCATGTGCGTTCCTTGAACTTCCTTGATCGTGCCGATTCAGGCCACTCCACGAAGGCAGGTGCTACCGCTTACAGTGTGGCAAAGTCGGGTAACGCCGAGGCGTACTGGAACCTTCGTGCGCGCATGATGAATGATCAGGAAAAGATTTATGGCGTGTGGGATGAGGATATTTTCTCTCAGGTCGCCCGTGGCTATGGCGCTTCCGACTCCATTGCTGCTGAGGTGAAGGAGATGAAGGGCGCTGAAGAATTCATTTCCGTTGCACAGGCGAATGCTGACAAGCTTAAGAAGGCAACTGATAGTGTGTCGTCGCCTCGTGTGTTCATTGATGGCAAGGAGCTTGAAGGCACTGAGGTATTCTCCTGGCCTTCCCAAATCTAGTGTGATCTAGGCTGAATGGTAGGGGCATCCTAATCGGTGCCCCTTTTTATTATTTAATGCTTTTACCTGCTGATTTGTTGCTGGGTATGATTGTGATGTAGCCTTTAGATCGTTCGCACCGCACGGTTGCGATGGGGCTATGGCGCAGCTGGTAGCGCACCACACTGGCAGTGTGGGGGTCACGGGTTCGAGTCCCGTTAGCTCCACAAAAACAAAAATCCTCGCTCAATTTACTGGGCGAGGATTTTGTCATTCTCAGCTTAATTTTCAGCATGCGGCGGGGGGTTAATGCGTGTGCTGCCTGATGCGATAAGCGGATGTTTCGTGTTGAAGTGCTCACTGGGCGCACCAGTTATAGGCAAACTCGACTCTTTCCATGACAGAAGCTGCAATACCTGAGTTCAATGGGCTAAAGGTCGAGAAAAGACGATGTGCTTCCATATCCACGTGAATACTCACGGTTACAGATTGTGGTTACTCGACCTTTGCGTGTGAAACAGCAACATTTGTGCTGTTGTGTGTGGAAAAGGTCGAGTTGACTTTTTACCCCTGTTAATCGCAATCTGCACCGCAAGACTCAGCGAGCACACATTTTCGAGTCGCTGCAGTTATCCGTGCTGCACGCGCCCACAACGAAACTCGACCTTTGGCATCGGAAGGCACCGATATTGGGTGTCCGATCGCGGAAAAGTCGAGTTGCACTTCACAGGGCGGACGCACTGCGACACAAGGGGGAGCACAGAAACAAGGTTGCGAACACAGGGGAGTGGCAACGCCACACTAAGCGTGTGTGCGGGCGTTTTAACTTTGCTGCGCGAATCGGGTGCAACGGTGCACGGTCGCTGCTGATATGCGTGACGACGTCGACAAGCGTAGGCGCGAAGGCGCAGCGTTGCGGGATTAGGGTTGTCGTAGGCAATAATGGTGAGTATGACCAACCCATTGTCGCCAGCAGACTTCGCGGACTTGAAAGCCCTGATCGAAACCCCAGCAGCACTCGACTCGATCCGCGCTTACGAAGACTACCGCTACCAACTCTCCCAGCTTGACGATGCAGAAAAGCCCGACAAAAACACCACCGTTTTCGTCGACGCCAAAGACCTCGTCTGGGCATGGCTCGCTGACGGCAGCGAACTGGGCTTTGCCCACTACACCAGCATGGAAGTGCTCTACGCCTGGGAAGGGCAACCCCGCTTCGACATCTGGCAAGAACACTACATCGATATCCTGTTCGCCTACATCGACGAATACGAATTCATCGACCCACCCTTTATCGCCATGATCGACGCCGCAGGCGGGCTTAACCACTAGTTAAGCACCCAGCTCCACACACAAAACCCCCACAATAATCAGCCCAATACCCGCCATCATGCGGCGGGTTAGCGGCTCAGCAAAAATCCACCGGGCGAACAAGGCGGTCAGCGCCACCCCGAACGCAGTCCACAAACCATAGGCGACACCAATCGGCATGCCATAAGCCAGCGCATACGACAGCAGCACAAAAGCCGTAACATAGCCTGCGGCAACAAACCCAAACACCCACCGATGCACAGTTGCCACCTTCAACCCCAACGTTGCGGCAACCTCAGCAGCAATCGCCCCTACTAAAAACCACCATGCCATCATTGTGTTGCCACCTTCGGGTGAGAGCCAGTTTCCACCAGCGCGATGCCCGCAATAATGAACGCAATGCCCACAGAAGACAAGGGGGACAAAGGTTCGTCGTACAGTATGAACCCGAACAGGGCAGTCAGCGCCACCCCACACGCGCCCCAAATCCCATAAGCGACCCCCAAGGGCACACCCCGGCGCAACAGTACTGCTAAAGCCCCATAAGAAATCACGTAACCGGCAACGACAATCAAGTACAGCACAGGGGACTGCAGTGCAGCTTTGAGCAGCAAAGTCGCGCACACCTCAGCCACCACGGCGATGGCGAGGATAAACCATTTATTCACCCCCGAAAATCTACACGGTCGACGCCGGTTCCATAAAGTGCGACAATGGGGGCATGGAAAAGCCAATTATTACAGTACTGACAAAAGCAGAATGTTTAGAGAAAATCGCCTCAGTCACACTCGGGCGATTGGTCGTGCGTCGTAAAGACGACATGGACATTTTCCCCATCAACTTCGTGCTCGACGGGGAAAAAATTTATTTCCGCACCGCCGAAGGCTACAAGCTCTTTAGCGTCGCACTCAATAATGATGTGCTCTTTGAAGTCGACGAAGCCAAAGAAGACTCCGCATGGAGCGTTGTAGTGCGCGGCACCGCAAGCCTTGTGCAAGACATTTGGGAAATCCAACACGCAGACCGGTTGCCGCTCAAACCGTGGGTTCCAACCTTAAAACACAACTATGTTCGGATCGACTTCAACGAAATGTCCGGTCGCGCTTTCGTTCTCGGCGACGAACCTGACCGCTACTAAACGCACCGGATCGTTCACGCCCCTTTCGTACACACCGCCCACAGTGCACAACGCATCTGCGGTATGAGCTCAAAGGGGCGTTTTGCGTGAACGAGGGCAGGTGCTAAAAATTCACACATAATCTAGACAGCATCGACGCGACGTCCACGAAATTTTTACGCACCGTCGACACATCATCAGCACATAAAAGCACACATCAGCACACGGAGGGAAGGAGAAAGCAGTGATCGCCAATACTTACACGAAAACGGTATCGATGCTCTTGCGCGGGCCCAAGGGCGCGACGAGGGCAGAAGCAGCCGGGTTGGCATGGCTTGCCGAAGCCTCCACCCAGGTTGTTAAGGTCATTGATGTCAACGATGAACAGATCGTTACAGAAAAGCTCATCCACACCCCGCCCAACCCGCAAGATGCTTTTCATGGCGGGCAAGCGCTCGCACACATCCACAACGCGGGAGCTCAAGCATTCGGAAGCCCACCGCGCGGCTGGGAAGGCGGGATCTTCATTGGAATCCAGCGCCAACCCTGCGAACCTGAAACTCAGTGGGCGAAGTTTTATACCCAGCAGCGCGTGCGCCCATTTCTTCACCGCGCCCAACTGGTGGGCAACCTCGATGCTGCTGGGGCGGAAATCGTCGAAGCTGCCTTGGTGCGCATCGAGGAAGAAAATATTAATGCCGGTGAACCGGTCAGCAGAATTCACGGGGATTTGTGGGGTGGGAACGTTCTTTTCACCACGAGGGGAGTGGTGTTTATCGACCCCGCCGCCCACGGCGGGCACAAGCTGACCGACCTCGCCATGCTGGAATTGTTCGGCTTTCCCTACCTAGACCAGTTCATAGACGGCTATAGCAGCATTAATCCTTTGCCTCAAGGCTGGGAGCAACAGTTGTGTATTCACCAACTCCATCCCCTGGCGGTGCATGCTTTCACGCATGGTCCGGAATATGCCGCAGCGCTGGTTGAACGTGCACAGCGCACCCTCGCTCTTTTAAGCTAAGGTGCGCTGGTGGGGGTGCTGTGAAGATATAGGCGACAGACGTGCGTGGCAACGCGGGCACTATGAGGTTCCTACTGTTACTCGTTGTTGTTGCTCTCTGTAGTCTTTTTCCACCACATATCCTGTGGGGTTACAGGGAGGTGGCGCTTGTGCTCGCCAATGTCCCACAGGTGTTCAATGCGGGCTTGGGCGTGTGAGCTAACCTCGCCTGTGCCTTCAATATAGTTGTCGATTTCGGTGTAGCTCACCCCTAGTGCGTCTTCGTCAGCCAGTGCGGGGCGGTCTTCTTCCAGATCAGCGGTTGGGACCTTCAACCAGGTGGACTCTGGTGCGCCGAGTTCACGCAACAGGGCTGCGCCTTGGCGTTTCGACAATCCGAACAAAGGCATGAGGTCGGCGGCACCGTCGCCGAATTTCGTGAAAAACCCAGTGACGTTTTCCGCAGCATGGTCGGTGCCGAGTACGAGCAGCCGTTTTTCCCCCGCTAGTGCAAACTGGGCGACCATCCGTTGGCGGGCCTTAATGTTGCCCTTGTTAAAGTCGGACAGTGTCTTTTGGCCCAGTTGTGCGGCGAGGTCGGCGGCGAGTGCATCGGTGGATTCTTTGATATTCACCTCGATAGTGTGGTCGGGGTTAATAAAGTTCAGTGCGATATCGCAGTCGTGTTCATCGAACTGCACCCCGTAGGGCAGGCGCATTGCCCAAAACTCGGCGTGTGTGCCTTGATTGCGGAGTTTTTCTACCGCAAGCTGGGCGAGTTTTCCCCCCAAGGTGGAATCTTGCCCGCCGGAAATGCCCAGCACAAACCCCTCCGCGTGGGCATAGCGCAGGTAGTTGCAGAGAAAATCCACGCGGCTGGTGATTTCTTCGGCTGGGTCGATGGTCGCTGAGGTGTGTAATGCGTGGCGGATCAGTGGTTGCTTCATAATTCTGTATAGTACTTCCTTGCGTGATCCGCCGTGCAGGGGTGGGAGAGTATTCGCTCGTGTGCGGGCGCATGTGCTGCATGTGCGTGTGAATGCTTGGGAAAGTGCTGGTTGGGCGTGTGAAAGTTACAGGTTTTCCCGTTGCGGGCCTATTGCGTACACGCGGGGAGAAATGAATTAGTTAGCCACGGGGTTTGGTGATATGGGCTTGGGTAAGATAACATAATCCCTCGTGTCATGGCTGGCTCAGCGCTGCTTTATCACTATAAGGTTGTGCCGCGAAGCTAGGCTAGTTTAATTTTTTTAGTTGTGACGAGTTAGCACTACTGACTCTTCCTTAAGCAGAAAGGAGCGCCCGATGAAGGTTCGTAAGTCCCTTCGGTCGCTGAAGAACAAGCCGGGTGCTCAGGTTGTGCGCCGTCGCGGCAAGGTTTACGTGATCAACAAGAAGGAGCCACGTTTCAAGGCTCGCCAGGGTTAATTCATTCTTGGCTAACATCTACAAACGGCCCTTTGTCCCCCACATGTGTGCGGATGAAGGGTCGTTTGTTTGTGCGTGCATCTGCGTATCGACGCCGCCACCACGTCCGCTTGACAGTGCAGGCGTGCGGTTGTGCTGTCTGTGAGGCGGCTGGGGGTGTGCTGCGTGTGTTTTGTGCTCTGGTGCGGCGGTGGGCTCAGTAGTACTGGCGGAGTGTGCGGGGAGTGGGGGTCATGGCGTGGGGGATGGTGGAAAAATTCACCCCTGGGGGTATTGGGGGTAGTGGTGGGTGAAGTTTTAAGGTGTGTGGTGATGGGGAGTGGGTAAACCTGTGAACACGGTGCGTGGTGTGAAGTTGCGGGTTGTGGTGGGTGCTGGGTGGGGATGCAGGTGGTGTAAGTCTGTGAAAGCTGCTGGTGGATTCATGGCGAATTTTTTATCCATGGCGGGGGCTAATCTTAAGTGGCATTCACTGTTGTGTTAGTTGCTGCGTAAGTTCGGACACATGAGCGAAAAGTGAGCTTTATAACATTTTGATAACGGGGATTGTGGCGAGCTGGGAAAATGCTCATCGGTGGCGCGGCTGGGATGGTGGGCAAGGACTAGATGTGGTGTCTGGGTGAATTACCAGCTGGGAGTTTCATGATTGTAACTACTATATGTAGTGATGTTTGCGTAAATTGACCACAAAGTATAGTGTCGTTCCTATCAATCCGGCCACCGGTGAAACCGCAGGATAAACCCGCACCCTCGCCAACTCGCCACACCCGCAAGCCCCTCACGCTTCGGCTCGCGGCAGCGCCGGTTGAAAACGTAGAACCCCACCCACATATGGATCAACGGTTTTATTTGGAAACGAGAAGCACGAAGAAGGAAGCGCCGATCATGTCTATCACTCTCTACACCAAGCCAGCATGCATGCAGTGCACCGCAACCAAAAAAGCTCTCGACCGCGCAGGTTTGGAATACGACCTGGTAGATATCTCCATCGATGACGACGCTCGCGAATTCGTCATGGCCCTCGGCTATCTGCAGGCCCCCGTCGTCATGGCCAACGGCGAACACTGGTCCGGCTACCGCCCAGAGCGCATCTCCAGCCTGGCTGTCGCCTAAGACCACACAGGGAGGCACACACGAAAGCCGCGCCACCACATGCACGGAGGCTGCGGTTTTTTCATGCCCACCCCCCACCGCCGCACCCAAGGAGCGGAACAATGCACATCGTCTACTTTTCCTCCGCCACCGGAAACACCCACCGCTTCGTTGAAAAGCTCGGGTACCCAGCACAACGCATCCCGATTGGCCGCAACGAAGAACTCAGCGTCGATAAGCCCTACGTGCTCATCGTGCCCACCTACGGCGGCGGGGCAAGCATCAGCCACCAGAACACCAAACCCGTACCGCCCCAAGTCATCCGATTCCTCAACAACGAGCACAACCGCTCGTTGCTACGCGCAGTAATCGCAGGCGGAAACTCCAACTTCGGCACCGACTTCGGGCGCGCCGGGGACGAAATCGCAAAAAAATGCAACGTCCCCTACGTGTATCGTTTCGAGCTGATGGGCAACGACGAAGACGTCGAAATCGTGCGCAAAGGCCTCGCTGAAAACGCCGGGAAACTTGGACTGACACCCGCATTGTAATCCGATGTATTTTCGGCGGATGGATCAGCGTACACACTCGCCAGTGTTACGTAACCGCAAGGGGGCAGCCCCAAGACCTGCCAATCTGGTAAAACCTGCCCAAGGTTCCTAAGATGGCTGGAGTGAGTTTTCACCCGCGCTAGGGTGACTTGCAACCGACTAGGGATCTCCCTAACACAACTTCACCTGTACTTTTGTATACTTCGCGGTTTCCGCGCGGGGGGTTAAAAGTGCAAGGGATACAACTACATTTTCCAATCACTATCACCTTGTGCAGCGCGCCTGCGCATAAACGGTGTTCACTGCCACTATGCATCCCTCACGGGCATGGTGGGGGAGTGGACGTCGCTAGGGAAGAAAAGGACGACAAGGAACCGTGAATAATCAATTTGGACGCAGCGTCGCCGAACCGGTTTCACGCGAAGAGCAGCTCGACTATCACGCGCTGAACGCTTTGCTGAATCTCTACGATGAGAATAACCAGATCCAGTTTGATAAGGATCGCGAAGCTGCCAACCAGTACTTCCTTCAGCACGTTAACCAGAACACCGTGTTCTTCCACGACTTGGAAGAAAAAATGGAGTACTTGGTCGAAAACAAGTACTACGACCCCGAAGTGCTGAACAAGTACGATTTCGGCTTCATCAAAGACCTGTTCAAGCAGGCATACGCGCACAAGTTCCGTTTCCCCACCTTCCTGGGCGCATACAAGTACTACACTTCCTACACCTTAAAAACCTTCGACGGTCGCCGCTATCTGGAACGTTTCGAGGATCGTGTGTGCATGGTCGCCCTCGCGCTTGCCGACGGCGACACTGCGCTGGCCAGCCACCTCGTCGATGAAATCATGACAGGCCGCTTCCAGCCTGCAACACCGACCTTCCTGAACATGGGCAAGGCGCAGCGCGGCGAACCAGTCTCCTGCTTCCTGCTGCGCATCGAAGACAACATGGAATCGATCGGCCGCTCCATCAACTCCGCGCTGCAGCTGTCCAAGCGCGGTGGTGGCGTTGCCCTGCTGCTATCGAACCTGCGCGAAGCCGGCGCACCTATTAAGCACATTGAGAACCAGTCCTCCGGCGTGATTCCGGTGATGAAACTGCTGGAAGATTCCTTCTCCTATGCCAACCAGCTGGGTGCACGCCAAGGTGCCGGTGCCGTGTATTTGAACGCACACCACCCAGACATCTTGAACTTCCTGGACACCAAGCGCGAAAACGCTGACGAAAAGATCCGCATCAAGACCCTCTCGCTCGGTGTGGTCATCCCTGATGTCACTTTCGAGCTGGCTAAGCGCAACGATGACATGTACCTGTTTAGCCCCTACGATGTGGAACGCGTCTACGGCAAGCCATTTGCGGATATTTCCGTCACCGAGCACTACAACGAAATGGTCGAAGACCCACGCATTCGCAAGAAGAAGATCAACGCGCGTGAATTCTTCCAGACCTTAGCGGAAATTCAGTTCGAATCCGGCTACCCCTACATCATGTTCGAAGACACCGTGAACAAGGCGAACCCCATTGCCGGACGTGTGAACATGTCGAACCTGTGCTCCGAAATTTTGCAGGTCAACACTCCAAGCTACTTCAATGATGATCTTTCCTACGCGGAAATCGGCGAGGATATTTCCTGCAACTTGGGTTCCTTGAACATTGCGATGGCCATGGACTCGCCAGATTTCGCCCAGACCATCGAGTCCGCAATCCGCGCACTGACCGCGGTTTCTGAGCAGACCGCTATTAACTCCGTACCATCAATCCGCAAGGGCAACGATGATGCGCACGCAATCGGCCTGGGCCAGATGAACCTCCACGGCTATCTCGGTCGTGAGCGCATTTACTACGGCTCGGAAGAAGCCTTGGACTTCACCAACGCCTACTTCGCCGCAACCTTGTACCAGTGCCTGCGCGCCTCCAACAAGATTGCTCGTGAACGCGGCCGCGCTTTCGGTGGCTTTGAAGATTCCGAGTACGCCTCCGGTGCGTATTTCGACCGCTTCGATCCCGCTGATTTCGTTCCACAAACCCCAAAGGTGAAGGAACTGTTTGCTGCCTCCAGCATTCATACCCCCACCGCCGAGGATTGGGAACAGCTCAAGCGCGACGTGATGGCCGATGGCCTGTTCAACCGCTACCTCCAGGCAGTGCCACCAACCGGCTCGATTTCCTATATCAACAACTCCACCTCGTCGATCCACCCCATTGCCTCTCGCATTGAGATCCGCAAAGAAGGCAAGATCGGTCGCGTGTACTATCCAGCACCTCACATGGATAACACCAATTTGGAGTACTTCCAGGACGCCTACGAGATTGGCTACGAAAAGGTCATCGACACCTACGCAGTAGCAACGAAGTACGTGGATCAGGGTTTGTCGTTGACCTTGTTCTTCAAGGACACCGTGACCACCCGCGATATTAACCGTGCGCAGATCTACGCATGGCGCAAGGGAATTAAGACCTTGTACTACATCCGTCTTCGCCAGGTTGCCCTCGAAGGCACCGAAGTCGACGGATGCGTCAGCTGCATGCTCTAACACGACCTTTAAAACATCAGGGGCACCGAATCAACAATGAATAGTCGGTGCCCCTGATAGAGAATACTGTGCGAGGCATTGATTGGACATGAAGTGCCCTAGCTACTTGCTAGACGCGAATGTACTTTTCAGTGGAACACTTCACTCGTGGGTATGCATTAGTGGATCGTATGCTTCCGACCACGTACAGCTATAACTGCAGAAAAAGTGCAAAGAACCTCTTGACCTTGCCACACTCGTGCAGAAAGCTGGTTGCCCAGAATTCGCCAACAGCATCCGCAAATTAAGGAAAAGTGCGCAACTTCCGTAAAGTTCTTCAGCTTTTTCCTTCGAGTGGCTCTTCTAACAAGTCCTCGAAATCTAATAACTCCAACGCAGCTTGACGTCGCTTCCCTGCTTTATCGTGCTCAAAGGCCTTACGGAGCTCGAGAACTTCCGCTGTATTCAGGCGATGATGAGTGCCTTGTTTTGTCGCAGTGAGCTTATTCTCAGCGATGTACTTCATCACTGTAGGGCGAGAGACTCCCAGAATTGATGCAGCTACAGCAGGGCTTAACTGTGAAGGCAACGTGCGAACGTGGATACTTTTACCAGACTCTAAAGCCCTCACAATTGGAAGAATGCTCTCAAAAACTGCGCGGGGAATTTCTACTGTATCTCTTCCCTGCCTCGGCAACGTAGCTTGGAAAAACTCGTTGATATCTTTGAGCTCTTCGGAAGTGAAATTCACGTGGGAATTAGTGACCAATGGCATTGCGCACCGTCCTTTTGAAAGTGATTATGCACGCCACCCTACGTACTTTCAGTTATAACTGCAACCTAGGCTTCTAAGGTGAATGCTCAATGCGGGACGGTTTCTGCTGTCCGTGAGGCTGTGTATGTACAAAGCACCTCCATCACAGTTCATGTGAACCGTGATGGAGGTGCTTGTTTTAAATATATGGTGGGTTGGGTAGTTACTTACGCTTGCCCAACTCGGCGTCCATGTACAGGTAGCCGAGGCCCTCGCCAGCCAACTTCAGGCGGTCAAGGATTTCTTCCACGGTGGTCTCTTCTTCGATCTGCTCTGCAAGGAAACCGTCAAGGAATGGGCGGGACTCGAAGTCCTTCAAAGAATCGGAAAGCACAGCAATCTCGCGGATCAAACCAGTCACCTTCTGCTCGTGAGCAAGTGCTGCCTCGAAAGCCTCCACCGGGTTCGTCACATCCAACTTCGGAGGAGCGATATCGCCAATCTGTGGGCGGTAGTTGCGCTCCAGCAAGTGCTGTGCGAAAGCCTGTGCGTGCTCCAACTCTTCTTCATGCTGCTTCTTCATCCACGAAGCCATACCGGTGAGGGAAAGATCTTCAAGGATGTAAGAAATCTGGAGGTATACCATCGCTGCTTCCAGCTCTGCGGTAACCTGATCGTTCATTGCCACTGCAAGTTTCTCGTTGATTCTCATGGTCCTCATTGTAAAGTCGTTCCCGAGGCTTGTCAGCTAAAGTTAGCCCAGCTTAACTCGTATTTTTGCAGGTTGGATACCCTAACATAACCAAGTGGGTGCGCCTAGCAAAAACGTTTGGACTAATGTCTAAATGGTATGATAAACGCCACTTTTCGGGCCCTTTTAAAAGCTTTTATGATAGATCGTTCGGCGATTAATTTAGCTAAGCCTATGTTCAACTATTTTCATCAGCTGTGAGCAAGATCACATACTTGGCGGTGGTGAAAAGGTGAAAAAGTGACCCACAACCAACAAACGGTGCGCATGAATGGGCAGTAGATGACGGCGTCGATACGCGTAAAAAGCTTGCACCAGCCCCACCAGCAAGAATGAAAAAGGACAAGGATTGGGGTAGGCTCGTGAGGTACTAACGCGCCCCGAGCGATGATGGGAAGCACGAAAAAACCTATCCCCAGGGCGCGTGACTTATGAACAAAAGCACTAAAGGAGAGGCTTCGCACATGGAGCAGACCGAAAAGGCCTACATCGAAACCCACCCCGCACCAGTCAGCGCAATCAACTGGAACACCATCCCCGATGATAAGGACCTCGAAGTCTGGGACCGACTCACCGGAAACTTCTGGCTCCCAGAAAAAGTGCCAGTATCCAACGACCTCAAAAGCTGGGGCACCCTCAACGAGTTGGAAAAGCAAACCACCATGCGAGTCTTCACCGGGCTCACCCTGCTCGACACCATCCAGGGCACCGTCGGCGCAGTCTCCATGCTCCCCGACGCGCAATCCCTGCACGAAGAAGCCGTGCTGACCAACATTGCGTTCATGGAATCAGTGCACGCAAAAAGCTACTCCAACATCTTCATGACCCTCGCCAGTACCAAAGAAATCAACGAAGCCTTCCGCTGGTCCGAGGAAAACGACAATCTCCAGCGCAAAGCGAAGATCATTCTCTCCTACTACGAAGGAAATGACCCCCTCAAACGCAAAGTAGCCTCCACGCTGCTGGAATCCTTCCTTTTCTACTCCGGCTTCTACCTGCCTATGTACTGGTCCTCGCATGCAAAGCTAACCAACACCGCCGACATCATCCGCCTCATCATTCGCGACGAGGCAGTCCACGGCTACTACATTGGCTACAAATACCAGCAAGCACTGCTGAAAGAAACCGAACAGCGCCGCGAAGAGCTCAAGGAATACACCATCGACCTTCTGCTCGAACTGTACGAAAACGAAGTCCAATACTCCGAAGATCTCTACGACCCACTCGGCTGGACCGAAGACGTACGCCGCTTTTTGCGCTACAACGCCAACAAGGCGCTGAACAACCTCGGCTACGAAGCCATGTTCCCCGCCGACGAATGTCGCGTCTCCCCAGCAATCCTCTCGGCACTATCGCCAAACGCTGATGAGAACCACGACTTCTTCTCCGGCTCCGGCTCCTCCTACGTGATCGGTAAGGCTGAAAATACCACCGACGAGGACTGGGACTTCTAGCCGTCTAGGCTTCTAGGCGCAAAAAGTACTCATATATATAGCACTCCCCGCTACACCACCTGTGACTGACTCTCGTGAGAATACAGATGCCAGACAGTAGCGGGGAGTGCATGCTTTAAAACCTAGGGGTTGTGGGCAGGTGAACTGAGAGTGTACCTGTGAGTGTCAATGTGGGTGTGGATGTGGGCGTGGGTTGGGTATCGGCTTGGGTAAAGCGTGGATAGGGCGTGAGTGTGGAGGGGCTGCGAGGAGGTGACGGGGAAACTGCGCACTAATGACAAGCGCGTGCTGGGGCGGGCGGGGAACAAAGGGGAAAGTCTATGCCTGTGGAGTGCGTCCACATCGCGGTGCAGTGGCCAAGTTTGGTGGTACGGAATGATGAGGGGGTGGCTTCACGTTGTGTGACTGTCAGTTCTGGCAGGCAAGCTGCAGGTGACAGTTGTGGGTGAAAGAGTTGTTTGCGGGAAAAAAAATTTCACCAAACGGGAACTTGAATATTTACCCCGAAAAAATGGAGAAAAATTTTCATTGACGGTGATAGGTGTCAGCCAGGGGGCAGGGTGGATAATAGGCGCTCAGAACCACAATCGGGAAGAAGCTAGACTGTGGGAAAATGGTTTACTGGGGAAGGGAGATGGTAGGTGTGGTCCAGTGCTATGCAAGTGTGCGTAAGGTGCCACTACACCTTTAGGTTGATAACGATGGGGGGTATTTGAGCAGCCTATACGGGGGCAATTCCCGACTGTCATGGCGGTCACATTTGTGGTAAAGGTCACGCTTGAACGTTAAAACCCGCGCTCGTGCACCATTGTGGCCGGTAACGATAGGTAAAAACATTTCTTCACCACGTATTTACTGGGGTAGGGTAGTAGAAAGTCTGGCTCGCAAATGGGCTGGAAATAAAGCACTACGACCCATAGAATATGGGACGTAACTTTTAGATACGTTTGCCTATGTCTTAAGGCCGACGTGTCTTTCGCAAAGTCAGGAGGATCGTATGACCGCTGTGGCGCCAAGGCAGGAGAATTACTCCGAGCCAACTCGGCCCGCACCAACCGGAGGTGCCCGTATCGGCACTCTGGCTTGGAAGATGTTAACCACCACCGACCACAAACTCCTGGGCATCATGTACATCATCATGTCCTTCGTGTGGTTCTTCCTTGGTGGTCTGATGGCACTGCTCATCCGTGCCGAGCTATTCACCCCAGGACTTCAGTTCCTATCCAACGAACAGTTCAACCAGCTGTTCACTATGCACGGCACCATCATGCTGTTGGCATTCGGTACCCCAATCGTGTGGGGCTTTGCCAACTACGTTCTGCCACTGCAGATCGGTGCCCCAGACGTGGCTTTCCCGCGTCTGAACGCTTTCGGCTTCTGGATCACCTCCATCGGCGTGGTGGCCATGCTCGCAGGCTTCCTCACCCCAGGTGGTGCAGCTGACTTCGGCTGGACCATGTACATGCCACTGGCGGACTCCATCCACTCCCCAGGTATTGGTTCTGACATGTGGATCGTAGGCGTGGGCGCAACCGGTGTTGGTACTGTTGCATCCGCCATCAATATGATCACCACCATCCTGACCATGCGCGCACCAGGTATGACCATGTTCCGTCTGCCAATCTTCTGCTGGAACATCTTCGTTGCTTCTGTTCTCGTTCTGATGATTTTCCCACTGTTGCTGGCTGCAGCTCTGGGCGTTCTGTACGACCGCAAGCTCGGCGGACACATCTACGATCCAGGTAACGGCGGCGCCATCCTGTGGCAGCACCTGTTCTGGTTCTTCGGCCACCCTGAGGTGTACGTCTTGGCACTGCCATTCTTCGGCATCGTCTCTGAGATCATCCCAGTGTTCTCCCGGAAGCCAATGTTCGGCTACGTCGGTCTGGTTTTCGCAACCCTATCCATCGGCTCCCTGTCCATGGCTGTGTGGGCACACCACATGTTCGTCACCGGCGCAATCCTGCTGCCATTCTTCTCCTTCATGACCTTCCTGATCTCCGTGCCTACCGGCGTGAAGTTCTTCAACTGGTTGGGCACCATGTGGAAGGGCCACATCACGTGGGAAACCCCAATGATCTGGTCTGTTGGCTTCTTGGTTACCTTCCTCTTCGGCGGTCTGACCGGTATTATGCTGGCTTCCCCACCACTGGACTTCCACTTGGCTGAGTCCTACTTCCTGATTGCTCACTTCCACTACACCCTGTTCGGTACCGTGGTGTTCGCTGCAGTTGCTGGCGTATACTTCTGGTTCCCGAAGATGACCGGTCGTATGCTGGACGAGCGCTTGGGCAAGATCCACTTCTGGCTGACCTTCGTTGGTTTCCACGGCACCTTCTTGGTTCAGCACTGGGTCGGTAACATGGGTATGCCACGTCGCTACGCTGACTACCTTGAGTCTGACGGCTTCACCACCCTGAACCAGATCTCCACCATCTTCTCTTTCCTGTTGGGTATGTCTGTTCTGCCATTCGTGTGGAACGTCATCAAGTCCTGGCGCTATGGTGAGATCGTCACCGTGGATGATCCATGGGGTTACGGAAACTCCCTTGAGTGGGCTACCTCCTGCCCACCTCCTCGCCACAACTTCGTTTCCATGCCACGTATCCGCTCCGAGCGCCCAGCGTTCGAGCTGCACTACCCACACATGGTGGAGTCCCTGCGCCGCGAGGCACACGTTGGACATCACTAATCAGTGAAGAAGGGGCATCTTCTTAAAATAGCCACGAGCCTCCACTGACTTTTGAAGCCTTGCTTCGTTTCTCTCATACACTGAGCGAATCGGAGCAAGGTTTTTTCATGCCCACTATATTTCGATGTGAGTTTGGCGGTTGATGCCCTTGAGTGGGGGAACACTGACTGTGATTTGGGGGCAGAACATGGAACAATTAATTTTTGTGTCCGATGCATCCTTGAATCAGCCCACCGTCGAGCTGAAAGACGGTCTTGTCCCAGCAGTCATCACAATCTCCGGTAAAGATCGCCCCGGCGTAACCGCCGCTTTCTTCCGGGTATTATCCGCTAACGGGGTCCAGCTCCTCGATGTTGAGCAGTCCCAATTCCGTGGTTATTTGTCCCTCGCAGCGTTTGTTGGAATTACTGAGGAACGCATTGCCTTGATCACCCAGGGTTTGAAAGATACCCTGTCTGGCTACGGCCAGTCGGTGTCGGTCGAGCTGCAAGATACTGCCCAGTCTTCGCGTCCGCGTTCGACCCACGAAATTATTGTTTTGGGCAACCCTGTTGAGGCGACTGATATTTCCCGTATTGGTCAAACCTTGGCTGATTATGGTGCCAATATTGATACCATTCGTGGTATTTCTGATTACCCTGTCACCGGCCTTGAGTTGAAGGTGACGGTGTCGAATCCGCGTCCAGGTGGCGGTGTCCCACTGCGTAAAGCGCTTGCACAGCTGACTCCAGAGTTGGGCGTGGATATTGCGATTGAGCGTGCTGGTTTGATGCGTCGTTCGAAGCGTTTGATTTGCTTCGATTGCGATTCCACCTTGATTACCGGTGAAGTGATTGAGATGTTGGCGGCGCATGCGGGGCGTGAAGCTGAGGTGGCATTAGTGACTGAGCGTGCGATGCGTGGCGAGCTGGATTTCGAGGAGTCTTTGCGTGAGCGCGTGAAGGCATTGGCTGGTTTGGATGCCTCTGTTATTGATGAGGTTGCTCGCGATATTGTTCTGACCCCTGGCGCTCGTACGACGATTCGTACGTTGAAGCGGTTGGGCTATAAGACGGCTGTTGTCTCGGGCGGTTTCATTCAGGTGCTTGAGGGGCTTGCCGAGGATCTAGAGCTTGATTATGTGCGTGCTAATACCTTAGAGATTGTTGATGGCAAACTCACGGGCAGGGTGATTGGCAAGGTTGTTGATCGCGCGGCGAAGGCTGAATTCTTGCAGGAGTTTGCTGCGGATTCTGGTCTGGAAATGCACCAGACTGTTGCAGTCGGTGATGGTGCGAACGATATTGACATGATTTCTGCTGCTGGTTTGGGCATTGCGTTTAATGCGAAGCCTGCGTTGCGTGAGGTTGCGGACACGTCGGTGAATTCGCCGTTCCTCGATGAGGTGCTGCACATGCTGGGCATTACGCGCGCTGAGATTGATGCTGCTGATATTGCTGACGGTACGCTGCGCCGCGTCCCGCTGGAGGTGTAGTGTCTGAGGCCGAGTGTGCCGCTGCGCATGCGTTGTTGCGGGCTTCGCTTGTGGCGCGTGCTGGGCTGTCGGAGGATCCTTCGGATCCGTTGACTGTGCAGGCGATGCAGATCGTTGTGCATATTCCGAAGACTTTTCCCCCGCGTCGCAGCGATGTGTTGGCGGCGGTGGGTTCGGCTGTGTTGAAGGTGTGTTTAGATCCGTCGGTGGCACATGCAGGTTGTGCTCGCTCGTCGCTTCTGCAGTGGTATGGGCACCGGATTCGTAAGGTGACTAGGCGTGCGCGGGGTGCTGCGTGGCAGCAGGTGCATGAGGTTCCAGGTTTTGGTGCGACTGTGAATCAGGCGTCGGCTTTTGCCTGTTTTCCCACGGCTACGTCGCAGGTGTATCCGCAGGTGCGTAAGCTTCAGATTCGTGGTACGGATCTGCCTGCTGATTCGCCCGCGCCGCCTGAAGAAGGTGTGGTGGTGTATGTGGATGCTTCTTTAGGTATGTCGTTGGGGAAGGCTGCTGCGCAGGTGGGGCATGCGGTGATGTTTTTTGCTGCTGAGCAAAGCCCTCGTTTGTGCTGGGAGTGGTCGCAGCGTGGTTTCGCGGTGAGTGTCCGTGAGGTAACTGGTTCGGTCTTTTCTTCGCTTGTCGACGTCGATTCGGGGGTGGTTGTTCGCGATGCGGGCCTGACTGAGATTGCGCCGAACTCAGTTACCTGTGTGGCGTTTGCCCAACCTGTTCACTGTGCTTAGCCATGCCAACGCGCTAAGGTTTCGTGTAAAGTTTCCGCTGATTTCCGCGCCGCGTGGGCATTTGCTTCTTCGGTGCCGCCGAGGAGGCGTTTCCAGCTTTTGCCGACACGTTTCTCAATATCTTCGATGAATGCATGGCCGGCATTTTCGTAGATCTCTGCGTGGAATGAGGGGCTGAGTTCTGCGAGGTTTTTTGCTGCGATGTCGCCTTGCCACATGGCATCCTCAGTTCCGGCGAATAGTAGTGCGTTGCCTTGGAATTTTTCCAAGGGTATGCGCGCTTTTTCTCTATTTTGTGCGGCTTCTTCCACTGCGAGGTAGGGCTCGCGCAGCCTAGGCGGCAGTGCGATCAGCCCATTCCACATGAGGGTGATTACTGCTTTGGTTAAAGCTGGGGTGAAGCTGGTGTTGTGCCGGAAGGAGAGATAGTCGAGTGGCTTGTCCTGGTAGCTCCAGGAGCTTTGATCCTTGGAACGGTCTTTGGTGAGCGCGAAGAAACTGTATTCGGCGGGGGTATACAGCACAATATTATCGATGCTGGGATAGCGCACGGCGAGGTTGGCTACGAGTTCGGCACCTTTAGACCCACCGATTAGGGTGAGTGGTTCCTCTGTTTTGCCGCGGCTTTCTTGCCAGGCGGTGATGTCGTCGAAAAGCTCGAGGGGGACTTCGGCGAGTTCGGGCTGCTGGCCTTCTTGGCCGAAGAAGTAGGCAGCGAGCACATCGTAGCCTTGCTCGTGAAGCCGTTGGGCTAGGTGCGGGTTGCAGCTGCCTTCGGAGCCGCCGAAAACCACGACGGTGCCAGGTTTCGATACCTTGTCGGTGGGGAAATGGATAGCACGCAGATAGTCGCCATTGACTGCTTGCGCATTGTATTGAGCAATCAGTTCATCGCGGGTGGGCTGGGCCTGGAGACCATCGCCGAAGCGGTTGATGTTGATCAGCCGAACCGCCAGTATGGTCACAAAGAGAACGAGGACGGTGATGGCGAGTCTAAGCATGACTTTTTTGAAGGTGCGCATGATGTACCTCTCTAAAGGATATAGATAGTTGAGTGTTTCTCCTTTTGTTGTGTGAATCTATAAACCAATGTAGTTGAGTATCCTGCATTCGTGCCCGCGTGGTGCATGCCGGAATACGAAGAGGTCAGTTCTTGGTTTCCCAGTCGGTGAACTGATGAATGCGGACAACCTCGCCGCTGTTGTGTGCAATCACCCGGATAACCGAGGGGGTGACCACAATTGTGTAGGGGTTGGCATCCACATGAAATTCATTGTGCGCCACTAATGTGGCGGGTAGGGCTAAAAACCCGCCGTCGATGTGGCCTTGATAGGTATAGCCGCTGTTATCCTCGCAGATCGAAAAGTAGTTGAAACCGCCTCGTGCAGCAATAATATAACGCTCGAAAGGGCACTCAGTGTGGCGGATAGTTACATGTTTAAAACGGGCGTTTGTATTCGCTTCCTGTGTGCGCTGAGGAGGACGCACGTGCTGAGTATGCGTTACCGTGACTGTTTCGCGGGTGCTGGATTCAACTGGCGTGGCATGCGTGGGGCTAGGGGCACCAGAGTGCGTGAGATCCTGAGTGTGATTGCGCCCAATGAGCAGATACCCCATGGCTGCAGCAATAAGCACCAGCACAACGAGCATGATGATAAGTGCTCGGAGATTATTTTTCGGTGTGCTCGGCTGCGGAGCTACCTGTGGCATCACTGGTGCATGAGTGAGGTTAAGTGGGGGATCCCAATCGTTGTGTTGAGTACTCACATCAAGCCTTTTCTTTCAAGATCGAACAATGGTCGAGGCACAATAAAAAAGGGGCTGTAAAGTAGGTTAGTTCATGCGGATGTGCCACAGAAGAAAGTGTGCTCGGGGCGTATAAGGGTATGTACCGGTTCGGAGCTGAGAATAATCCTACGGCATGTTTGATGCGTGTAATAGGATTGATCCTAATACTGTTTTCCATCGGACATGTTCGAAACGAGGAGGAATGATGTCTACCCGTGTCAGTATTTCTCCTGCAGTTTTGAAATGGGCGATCGAGCGTTCAGGGCTGAGCGTCGACGAACGGGTGCATTATTTCCCCGATCTGGAAAAGTGGCTGAACCACGAGAAAAAACCAACTCTTGTGCAGGCGCGGAAACTGGCTGAAAAAGCACGAATTCCTTTTCCTCGTCTGCTGCTTCCTGCACCGTCTCCGGAAGCGATGAAGGTAGCGGATTTTCGGACGGTTCGCAGTTCTCAGCTTGTAAATCCGAGCGTTGATCTTTCTGAAGTGCTGAAAACTGCCGAGCACAGATTGGCGTGGTATGCCGAGTTTGCCGCTGAAACAGGGGTTGCTCATCCACTTATTCTTGGATTTGCGTCAGATAAGAGCAATCCGCGTGATGCGGCACGAAAAGTCCGGGAATTATTTGAGTGGGATCAATCACTACCTGTCAAAGGGGCAAATAAAACCACTGTGCTGGCCGAAGCTATGCAGGCGGCGGGACTTATCGTGGAAAGAAACAGTGTTGTGGGCAATAACACCCAACGTCCTCTTTCTGTCGAGGAGTTTCGTGGTTTTACACTTACTCATTCTGGTTACGCTCTTGTTTTTATCAATACACGTGATTCAGCGACAGCTCAGCTTTTTAGTTTGGCTCATGAATTGGGACACGTTGTGCGCGCAACGCCTGGGATATCTGGGGACGGCACTTATCAGGAGATCGAACAGTGGTGCAATAGTTTTGCAGCAGAATTTCTCATGCCTGCAGAATGGTGTTTTAAGGCGTGCGATGCTTCGCAGGACCTATATGAAATGCTTGAAAAGCAGTCGCAGGTGTGTGGCGTCAGTAGGGAAGCCTTGATGTGGCGTTGTTGCAACCTTGGGATTATTGACCCTGATTCCACTGACTTTCTCTTGGCTCGTATTAGGGAGAATTCGCAACGCTACGAGAAGGAGCGTACACAAGGGCCACCTTTTCATATCATGGTGAGACATCGGGTGGGTGAGCGCTTCTTGGATGCTATCGCAACGGCGGAGGAATCGGGTATGCTCCCGAGTCATGATGCAGCGCGCTATCTAGGCGTGAAAAAGGCCGAGACTTTTAATAAAGCCCTTCAATTGGTCAGAGGTGGTGGCTAAAACTGCTTCTGCTTGATACAAATGTTGTGATCGCTTTGGAACAAACATATCCTCGAGCTATCTTTCCATCACTGTGGAATCAGTTCGCCCAAGAACTTCCATTTGGCCGAGTTTTCTTTCATGAAGAAGTGAAAAAAGAACTCACGGTGTGGAATAGTCCAGTTTCACGCTGGTTTCAGGCGAATACTCCAGATACCTGCATTATTCATCCAGATGAGCAGGAGCTGGATGAACTAGGTCAGGTGGCTGACTGGGCAGAAAACCTTCGCCATCCGAAATTTATTGACGCTGCTGTTGATGAGTTTTTCAAAGTTGCTGATTCTTGGTTGGTGGCCTCTGCGAAACGACACAGGTTCGTGATTGTCACCAACGAAAAACCGGCACCGCAGTCCATCGCAAAAGTGAAAATTCCCGATGCTGCAGCATACTTCCATATTCCATGTGTGGATACGATTGGAATGTTTCAGCGCCTCGGGTGGGTGTTTTAACGGGCGGAATATCTGTTGTTTCATTGCGTTGCCAAGGAAGCCTTTCCCGTTGGCACACCACAGTGTGCAGATGCGGGTAGTTGTGCTGCGATACCTGGTGGGGGACTGGGGATGTCACGGTAGCCACCATATTTCCAATGCCTATCAATATGGGTAGATTGATTCAAAAATAATAGTTAGAGTTTCAGCGTGAGTGGGAAAAATTGACCTGCGGTTTTAAAGGTAGCACTCGCTCTATCTCTAACTGATATTTTGCTTAACACGTGGATTGTTCGGACCTGCTTCTGATGGTGGGCGTTAACGGGCGGCGACTAGTCGTTTCAATGCACCGAGAACCACGTCTTTTTTGTTGGTGCGCCAAAACGAGGGCATGGAGTTGAGCAGGAAACTGCCGTAGCGTTTTTCCACCAGTCGCTTGTCTAATACCGCAACGACTCCGCGGTCGGTGACGTGCCTAAGTAGTCGCCCGGCGCCTTGGGCCATGAGGAGGGCGGCGTGGGTGGCGGCGACTTCCATGAACCCGTTGCGTCCGTCGGCATCGGCAGCTTCTTTCCGTGCTTGGAGAAGGGGGTCGTCGGGGCGGGGGAAGGGAATCTTATCCATGATGACCAACGAGCAGCTTGTGCCTGGCACATCCACACCTTGCCAGAGGGTGAGGGTTCCAAACAAGCAGGTGTTTTCTTGTTTGGCAAATTTGTCCACGAGTGCGCCGGTGGTGTCGTCGCCTTGGCATAGGACGTCGAAAGGCAGGCGTTTGCGCATGGCTTCGGTGGCTTGTTCGGCTGCGCGCTTGGAGGAGAAGAGCCCTAAGGTGCGCCCGCCGGCGGCCATGATGAGGTCGTAGATTTCGTCGAGTGTTTCGGTAGATAGTCCGTCGCGGCCGGGTTCTGGGATGTGGGTGGGGGTGTAGAGGATACCGGATTTGGCTGGGTCGAAGGGGGTGCCGGCATCAAGGCTGTCCCAGGTGCCTGTGGCCAGACCCCAGCTGGCGGCCATGGCGCGGAAGTTTCCGCCGATGGTTAAGGTGGCGGAGGCTAAAACGACGGTGTTGTGGCTAAAGAGGCGAGCATGCAGTAGCCCGGATACTGAGAGTGGGGCGACTTTGAGCATGATGCCGCGGCGATCATCGATGACAGCCCACACCACGTCTTCGTGTTGGGCTACGTCGGTTTCTTTAAACACTTCTAAGATCCGGGCAATGGAGTCGTGTTGGTCGCCGAGGTGGTTGCTGAGGCTTTGGCGTTCGGCGTTGCGTTCAGGGTCGTTGGCGGCTTCCCCGTCGGGGGCGCGGGAAATGTGTTCGCGTACGCGCCACAGGCAGTCTTGTAGTGCAGACAGTGAGGGTTTGATGGATTCGGGAAGTTCGATCAGTCGGCCTTCCTCCACACCGTACATGGCTGCTTCCCAGTCTTTGACGGCGTCGATAAGCTTCTCGTCGCGGCCTTCCGCACCGAGTTTGCCGGCGCGTTTGGCGGAGAGGTTGATGGCGTTGACGGAGATTTCGGTGGTGGACACTGAGGTGATGCGGTCGACGAGTTCGTGGGCTTCGTCGACGATGACGACGTCGTGCTCAGGCAGTACGTTGATGTCGAGCATGGCATCGATGGCAAGCATGGCATGGTTGGTGACTACAATGTCGACGTCGCGGGCTTGCTCGCGGGCGATTTCAGCGAAGCAAGAGTCGCCGTGTGGGCAGCGTGAGGCGCCGACGCATTCTTGGCTGGAGGTGCTCACTTGCCGCCACACGAGGTCGGGGACGCCGGGTTCGAGGCTGTCGCGGTCGCCGGTTTCGGTGTCGTTTGCCCATTCGTGCACCCGTGTGACGTGCGCAGCCATCCAGCTGAGTTCGGTGGCCTCGACGAGAGCGTCTTGTTCCTGTTCAAGGGCTTCAGCTTGGGCGATCTTGTTTTGGCAGAGGTAGTTTTGTCGTCCCTTCATGATTGCGAAGGTGGGGCGACGTTCCATCAACGGTTCGAGGGCGTCGGCAAGCCTGGGCAGGTCGCGGTCGACGAGCTGGCGTTGCAGGGCGATCGTGGCGGTGGACACGATAACCGAGGAGTTGGTGGCTTGGGCATGGCGAAGCGCCGGAACAAGATATGCCAGGGACTTACCTGTGCCCGTTCCGGCTTGCACTGCGAGGTGTCGTTGCGATTCGAGTGCGTGGGTGACTGCTTCGGCCATCTGTACCTGACCTGCGCGGGTTGCGCCCCCTAAACTTGCGACGGCGGCAGCAAGCAGGTCGGTAGTGGACTGGTTCAGCGGTTGATCGGTTGCTTCAGACTCCGCCATCTAGAAACCCATGTAGCGGGTGCTCAGCACCGGCTCATCCTTACTTAAAGCCAAGCCCTCCCACGGGAGGGTGACAAGCTGCTGGGCGAGATAAGCGCGGGACTCGTCGAGGGTGGGAAGCCCGTCGACAATCGCGCCGTTGCGCACCAGCGGGATGGACAGTTCCCGCACGTCAAGGTGCCCGATTTCTGGGGTGGACATGTGCAGGGGGATGACGATTTCTTCCACAGCAGTGCCGGTAGCGCGGTGGGTACGCACTGCTTTCTTAGCACCGCCGACGGAGTTTTTGTTGCGGGAACGCTTCGCCACAGGAAGACCATCGACCTCAACGAGCTTGTACACCAAGGATGCGGTGGGAGCCCCAGATCCGGTGACCACGGAGGTGCCTACGCCGAAGCCGTCGACCGGGTCGCCGCGCAAACCGGCGATGGCATATTCGTCCAGGTCGGAGGAGACGATGATGCGGGTATTGTGTGCGCCGAGTTCATCGAGTTGCTGGCGGACCTTGCGGGTCATCACACCCAAATCACCGGAGTCGATGCGTACGGCGCCGAGTTGGGTGCCGGCAACCTCAATAGCATTTTTGACGCCTTGGGTGATGTCGTAGGTATCAACCAGTAAGGTGGTGTCGGTACCGAACATGTCCACCTGGGATTGGAATGCTGCTTTTTCGTTCGGGGTGCCGTCCGCATTGATGTGTAGCAGTGTCCATGCGTGTGCGGCGGTGCCGGCGGTGGGGATACCGTAGCGGAAGGAGGCCTCCATGTTTGAGGTGGAGGTAAAACCTGCGAGGTAGGCGGCGCGGCTGGCGGTAACAGCTGCTTCTTCATGGGTGCGGCGTGAGCCCATTTCTACCAGTGGGCGCCCATCGGCGGCTGTGACCATACGCGCGGCAGCTGAGGCGATAGCGGAATCGGCGTTGAGGATGGACAGGATGAGGGTTTCTAAGATGACGCATTCGGCGAAGGTACCCCGCACCGTAAGGATGGGGGAGTGGGGGAAGTAGAGTTCGCCTTCGCGGTAGCCGTCGATGTCGCCGGAGAAGCGGTAGTTGCGTAAAAATTCTCGAGTTTCGTCGTTGAGGAAGTCGAGGATTGCGATCTGCTCTTCGGTGAAGATGAAGTTTTGCACGGCTTCGAGTACTCGCTGGGTGCCTGCGACCACGCCGTAGCGGCGTTCGTTGGGGAGGCGTCGGCTAAAAACCTCGAAGGTGCACGTCCTGTTGGCGGTGCCATCGGCCAGTGCCGACTGGAGCATGGTGAGCTCGTACTTGTCGGTCATTAACGCGGTGGATGGGAATGAGTGCATGTGGGTCATCGTACTGCCTCGACTATTCTTGTGCATTCTGCCTAGGGCGTAGGCAGGGTGCGTGTGGGGTGGAGGGGTGTGAAGGAAGGTGAGCTGAGTGTTCACAATCCCTTTGTTATTGTTAAATATACACTAACTTGCTTTGGGGGTAGGGAAAACAAGAAAAGCAAGATCGCAAGGTATTTTTTCAGTAGCTTTTCCTTCAGCTCACACAGGGGTTACCGCACGGGTTACCGCACGGACGACAGGGCGCGAGCGTAACGAGAAAAACTAGCTGAGCTGAATCACAGCATAAGTTTTATCCCCAGCACTAGCCACACCCACCCCAATGCTGTTTACATCTTTACGCGCGAGAGCTTTCTGGCTTGCCGGATCGTTGAACCACACCTCTAAAAACTTAGCTGCCGAGGCACCCTTGGAAGGAAGCACCGCTTGAACCATCACCACTTGCGCGGGGGTTTCTGCATAGGAATCTGTGGTGGCATTACGCTCCGCCCACTTTTGTGCCTGCATACTCAATCCAAAATCACTGTGCACGATAGGGCGGGCAGTATCGGTGCGCGAACGGTTCAAAATATAAACAATATCGTTGCGAATCGTCGCGTCTTCCCACACCCGATAAGTATCCAAAGGCTGCACGAGGGAATCCAAGCCGGGCTGTTCTGCCTGAGCCAAAGGTGAGGAAGAAACGCCAGCACCACTTTGCAGCGTAGACACAGTCGCACTTGCAAAAGTCACCACCGCCATAAACACCGAAAGCACACGCTGAATTTGAGCAATCGCCTCAGGATTGCCCGATAACACCGCGCGCATATTAATGCCGGCACCTCGCATCATAGGTGTATTCACTACCTTTGACCTCTCTTTGGTAGAAACGAAACACTACACCCCGCTTGATGAAACAATGAGCACCATACATGGGGCATATTCCAAATCGCAGCCGTGAAAAAGACCCACGGTGGTGTAGATCATGCGACATACATCATACCCGCAATTATGACTGTAAGAATCGCATTCACCAATCCCGCACCTACAGATTCATATCCCCACCTGCAGCAAAAGAGAAAGGACGAAGGCGACACAGGCAAAAAATCTCCCTCAATTTACCCAACTCTTTCGCCGAAGAAAGCAGCAACGACTATTCTTAGAAAGCATGAATACCTCCACTCCGATGTGCGCCTCCCCCATGGCCACACCTGAACTCGAACAGGACCTGGTCGTTGAGGTAGCCACGAGCGAAAACCTCCCTTGGATGTGTATCGTGTGGGACGACCCCGTCAACCTGATGAGCTACGTCACCTACGTCTTCCAAACCGTGCTCGGCTACGACAAAAAACGCGCCATGGAATTGATGATGCAGGTTCACACAGAAGGTAAAGCCGCTGTGAGCTCCGGTGAGAAAGACAAAGTAGAAATCGACGTGAAAAAGCTGCAAACCGCCGGTCTATGGGCAACGATGCAGCAAGCGGGGTAATAGTAAACACTATGCAGGCGTGGAAGAAGAAAAAATCCCTACTCAAGGGCACGAAATATTCGTGCATCCTAGAACCCATCGAACGGGAAGTATTAGGCAACGTCGCCGCTACCGTCGCGGATGCGCTGATGGAGCGCGCCCGTACCGCCCCGAAAGACGAACTGGCCGAACTCACAGGTATGCCCTCGGGACATAAAGACGCACCCCAAGACCCAGGCCTTGCTCGTCTTTTACCTGACTTTGAGCGCGCCGGGGATGAGGAATATGAGGGTGATAATTCGTTGTTGCGTTCGCTGCATGAGTGCGACATTACGAAAGCGAAGCTAGAAAGCCTTTCTCTGATTTGTTTCGCGGTAGGCCCGCAGGGCAGCGAGAGCATCAGTATTAGTGAGGAGGAGGCGCACCATTGGTTGCGGGCATTAAACGATATGCGTTTGTTCTTCGCCGCCTCTGAAGTGACAGATGCTGAGCAGCAGTCGGATCGGGATAACTTGGTGGAGTGGTTGGCGTTTAACCAAGATTCTTTGCTCACGGCAATGATGGGGGAGCTTCCACTCCAGTAGCGCATTCTCACCGCGCTGCGTGTGTTCGCGTGTATTACTAGAATGATTTTTCTGGTGTGCGTACCGTTGATGGGTGCGCACACCTGAGGTTTCGCGCAGGTGAGAAAGGTGAAGGTGGTTATGCCGAGTGGGTTTTTCAGTGATGTGCCGGGGATTCAGGTAGCGCATCAGAGTTTGGGGGATACAGGGTGCACGGTGATTGTGGCACCGGAGTCTGCAACCTGTGCTGTAGATGTGCGCGGCGGGGGACCGGGGACGCGGGAGACGGATCTTTTAGAGCCCCACAATACTGTCAGTAGGGTGCATGCGGTGTGTTTGTCGGGCGGTTCCGCTTATGGTTTGGCGGCGGCTGACGGGGTGATGCGGGCGCTTGAGGAACATGGTATTGGGTTTCGGGTGCTCGAAGATACGCCGGGTCCGATTGTTCCGATTGTGCCCGCCGCGGTGATTTTTGATTTGTTGGTGGGCGATCCGGCTCATCGTCCGACTGTGGCTGATGGTTATGCGGCAGCACAAGCGGCGCTTGCTAATCCGGCATCCTGCGATTCTGGTTCGGTAGGTGCTGGCTGTGGTGCATCTGCTGGTGTGTTGCGGGGTGGTTTCGGTCAAAGTTCGCAGCAGATTGGTTCGTGGATGATGTCGGTAGGCATTGTGGCCAATCCCGTGGGCAGTGTGGTTGACCCCGACACCGGGTGCTTATGGGCTGACGCGAAGCACAAAGTTGATGTGGAGAAGTTTGAAAAACTTGTCCCGCTAGGCACAAAGCTCAACACCACGATCGGGGTGATTGCGACGAACGCACCATTGACAAAAGCGCAGGCAAAACGGGTGGCGATGGTCGGGCATGATGGGATTGCGATTGCGGTACGCCCCGCCCATTCCCCCCTTGATGGCGACACCCTGTTTTGCATGTCAACTGCCCCCGAAGCAACAGGAGTATCCGTGGCTCAACTGGGACAACTCTGTCAAGCTGCGAGCGTGCTCGTTGCCCGCGCGCTTGTCGACGCCGTCGTCAAGGCTCAACCTAACACCCAGCATCCCGGCGCCCCCGTCGCCTACAGTGAAATCGCCCTCACCTGAGCAAACAGCCCGCCACGGTGCCAGACCACGATAAGCGAAGTAAAATCAGTACACATTATGAGCACTATTCCTCCTTACTCGACTGGCCCAGAATCCTTTTCTGCATTCAACGGCCAGTCCCCCGCACCGAACAGCCCCATACCCGGCATCGTATCGGCGCGTGCCCGCGCAAAGACAGGAATTCGAATCGCCCTAGGTTTCCTCATCCTCACCTGGTCGATCCACATCGCCAACGAGTTCATCTTCGGCGGGGCCTTACAGTACTTCGGCATAGTGCCACTCGAACCATCCATGGCACTCCACGTCTTCACCGCACCACTAGTACACGGAAGCTTCGCACACCTCATCGCCAATACTGTACCCGGGGCACTGTTTGCATTCCTTGTCGGATATTCCGGCCGGCGAGTGTTCTGGGAAGTCACCATGATCGCAGTCGTCATCGGTGGTGCGGGAGTCTGGCTACTAGGGGGCGTGGGCACATTACACGTCGGCGCTAGTGGAGTGATCTACGGATGGCTTGCCTACCTCATCGTGCGCGGAGTCTTCAACCTCAGCTTTTCCCAAGTCCTCGTCGGAGTTTTACTGGCATTCATGTACTCCGGACTCGTCTGGGGAGTATTCCCCGGCGAAGCAGGAGTCAGCTGGCAAGGACACCTATTTGGCGCAGTCGGCGGAATCATCGCAGGCGCCTTCATCACCTCCGACGACCCACCGGCACTTCGGGCAAAAAAGGAAGCAAAGCGCATCCAAAAACGCGCAAAATAAACCCCAACCTCCTTCTAACGCGCCGGGCACGCTTTGGCACCAACGTTGCGATAACTCGACTTTCCCACCTCACACCCCGCTAACACTGCATGGGAGATGACGTGCGAAAGTCGAGTTTTTTGTGCCCGCAAACACCCCCGCACAAAAACACGCACTCCCCGTTACCCACCCCTGCGCCTTGCAACTCGACCTTTCCAGTTTTAGACCCCGGATTTTGGGCCCTTTGGGAGTAAAAGGTCGAGTTGGCTGTGTGTGGATACCTCAGCCCCTTCCCGTGTGCGCCCCAGTTAGGTTGCTCGACCTTTCCAGTTTTAAGCCCCAGTTTTTGCGCCCATTGGAAGCAAAAGGTCGAACTGGCTGTGTGCGTGGATACCCCAGCCCCTTCCCGTTTATGCCCCAGTTAGGTTGCTCGACCTTTCCAGTTTCAGACCCCTGATTTTGGGCCCTTTGGGAGTGAAAGGTCGAGTTGGCTGTGTGCGTGGATACCCCATCCCCTTCCCGTGTGCGCCCCAGTTGAGTTGCTCGACCTTTCCAGTTTCAGACCCCTGATTTTGGGCCCATAGGATGTGAAAGGTCGAACGAGAAAACACAAAAAAGGGGGGATTTCACCCCCATACACCCCTGCGACAATATAAGAAACTCTTACTAAAGATGCGAACCTGCTACAGGTATGTTTCCATCACAAATATGAACACCTTCTACTACACAACCATCCTCGGACTGAACGAACCTACCATCCCGTACAACCACCTGCTCAACCTGCGCAAAAACCTAAAACTACCCCCACGCATCTTCCGCCTTGCACCCACCAGAGCAATCAACTTCCCCACCTTCAGCGCACTAAAACCCAGCACCCAAAACCTACTACGCTGCTATGCCGTAGCCTCAACGACCCGCAGCGCAGTACTCACCGGAAGAGCAGCAGCCTGCGTGCTCGGCATCCCCTTTATCACCAACACCAAAACCCTACCCACCATCCACCTGACACTCCCGGGGAAAATGAAACCCCCAGCACAAAACAAACGCAACAAACACGCCACCTACACCTCACGGCTACTACCCGAAACAGACATCATCGAAGAAAACGGCATCCGCACCACCACGATCACCCGCACCTTCGTTGACCTCGTAGCCCTAGAAACCGATGAAGATATCGCCATGACCTTCATCGAAGCAGCCTTTCACACCAAACGCATCACAAAAAACCAAGCACTATACGAGCTGAAAAACATGCCAGCCATCCACGGCAAACCCCGCGCACACCAACTACTAAAAACCGCACGAACCAACAGTGAAAGCCTCTACGAAACCAAAGCACGCCGCCTCATCGAACACGCCCAACACTACATCCCAGAAATCACCAGCATCGACACCCAAGTAATAGTCAACAGCTACCGCATCGACATAGTCGTCAACGGATTCATCGCCGTCGAAATCGACGGACGGTTCAAAACCCGCAACAACCTCAACGCCCTAGAAAACGAAAGATTCAGAGAAAAACACATCCAAAACCACGGCTACATCATCATCCGCTACCACCCCGACGAAATAGACCCCAGCCTAACCAGAAACGACATCCCCAACCTCCACCTACTAGACCACCCACTAATCCGACACATCCACACAATACTGACCAACCACCACAAACGCGCAGCTTAAAGCCACGAGAACTTAAGGAGGGGAGGGGGTAAGGAAAACCACCCCCAGAAGATTTTTCTGGGGGTGGTGGGAAGGTTCGGTCTTAGATCTTGCGGGCGATGATGCCGGCGATTTGGTCGTTGCCGTGGTGGGTCAGGTGTGTGGTGATGTTGTAGGGGGCGGAGGAGTTGTCGAAGATTCCGGCGACCCAGCGCTGGTCTTGTGGTGCGCACATGTCGTGGCCGGAGGATTCTTTTTCGAGGTCGATCCATTCTGCCCCAGTGGCGTTTGCTGCTTGGCGTTGCCAGTCGTGGACGGAGTTGAATGCGCTGCGGACGAATCCGAACTGGATGGGTAGTGCTGGGCTGTTGTTCCAGTGGATGGCGCAGACTTCGCCGTTGGGGCCGACCATGGCGGGGTAGCCGAGGAATGCGATGCGGGCGTTGGGGGCTGCTTGGCGGATGCGGGCTACTTGGGTGCGCATTTCGTCGACGAAGTTTTTCGTTTGGACGTTGTAGAAGCCGGGTGCTTTCCAGGTGTCGTTGAAACCGATTTGGATGAGCACGTTGGTGGTGCTGGGGGTGAGTTGGTTTTGTTCGAGGGCGGTTGTGACTTGTTTGGAGAGTCGTTTGTTTTGTTCGATGGGGGCGTAGGCGACTGCGCCGGTGCAGGCGAAGTCTTCGACTTTGGCGCCGGTGTGGCGGGCGAGTGCGGAGGCTACGCGGTTTTCGCCGCGGGGGCAGCGCCACTGGCCGGGGGCGTTCGGGGTGACTTTACCGGGGCCTTGGAAGCGGTCGGCCCAGAGGAAGTAGGGGTTTGCGAGGAGGGAGTCGCCGAACATGACGACCTGCTTTTGTTGCGCGTGCGCTTCTGGGGCAAAGATGCTGGTGTTGAGGCTGAGGCAGGCTGTCGCGGCCAAGGTGGTTGCGATGAGGCGGCGGGTCAGGGTGGCGAACATGAAAGGCTAGGACTCCCGTGGTGGTGAATAATTGCGTGGTGTGTACTCACTATAAGGTTCAGTACTTAGTTCCCTTGAGGAACACTTCGGATATTAACAATACTTTATTACACTAGTGCGCTAAAGCCTGGTGCGGGAAGGCGGTAGGATGGGGAGCGTGCATTCTACTGATTCCGATGATCTCAGCTGCCCTGATCGTTCGTTGACACCTGGGGAGGGGGTGCGGTTGCCTGTTTTGGGTGGCGGTGAGTCCGGCGTCGATACGCTGTTGCGCCCGGACGCGCCGATTGGGATTTTCGATTCGGGCGTTGGGGGGTTGACTGTTGCGCGCACAATTATGGAGCAGATGCCGAACGAGTCTGTGATCTATATTGGGGACACTGCGAACAGCCCGTACGGGCCGAAGCCGATTGCCCAGGTGCGCAGGTTGGCGCTGGATATTGCGGATGATTTGGTTGCGCGTGGGTGCAAGATGATTGTGATTGCGTGCAATACGGCGTCGGCGGCGTGTGTGCGGGATGCCCGTGAGCGTTACGATATCCCAGTTTTGGAGGTGATTCAGCCCGCTGTGCGGCGCGCGATCTCCTCGACCCGTAACGGAAAGATCGGGGTGATCGGGACGGTGGGGACGATTAATTCGGGCGCGTACCAGGAAATGTTTGCGGTTAATCCGCATGTGGAGGCGTTTTCGCAGCCGTGTCCTAGGTTTGTGGATTTTGTTGAGCGCGGCATCACGGCTGGCCGCCAGATTTTGGGCATTGCGCAGGCGTATGTGGAGCCGTTGCAGGCTGCGGGTGTGGACACGCTGGTGTTAGGGTGTACGCACTATCCGCTGTTGTCGGGTGTGATTCAGCTTGCGATCGGCGATCATGTGCAGCTTGTCAGTTCGGCGGAGGAGACTGCGAAAGATGTGATGCGTGAGCTTTCTGCCCGCTCTTTGCTTGCCGACGCCGACAACAACCCCAACCCCAGCAAGACGTTTGAAGCGACCGGGGATCCAGAATTGTTTGCTCAGTTAGCCCAGCGATTCCTTGGACCACATGTGACCTGTGTCGAACATCGGCGCAGGGTGTAATCTTTTCGCCAGTTTGGCAAAATTCTTTTCAATCAGCGCCGAAACGTGGGAAAGTATCCATCATGAAGGTCGTTGTTCTCGGAAGCTCAGGAAGCCTCGGATCCCCAGGCAATCCCGCCTCGGGCTATCTTATTCAGCTTGACAATGCCCCGAGCATTGTGATGGATTTGGGCCCTGGGGCTTTGGCTAATCTTCAGGCAGTGCAGAACCCTAGCGACGCCCACGTGGTTTTTTCTCATCTTCATCCTGATCATTGTTTGGATTTTCCTTCGTTAATGGTGTGGCGTCGCTACCATCCGGAGTTTCTGGCCAAGGGTCGTAATTATTGTGCGGGTCCTTCTGATACTCCTGTGCGTATGGGCCGGTTGAGCGCTGATATACCTGAGGGTATTGATGATTTCAGTGATACTTTTGCGTTTTTGCCGTGGGAGGCGCATAAGCCGCACCATATTGATCGGGTGACTATTACTCCGTTTACAGCTATTCATCCGATTGAAAGTTACAGTTTGCGCCTAGAAGAAAACGCCACGGGTAAAGTGATTGCTTATTCGGGGGATACTGCCTATACCACTGAGCTTATCGACTGCGCCCGCAATGCCGACCTTTTCCTCTGCGAGGCGACTTGGGGCGATACTTCCGAAGGGAAGGTGCCTGATATGCACATTTCCGGTGCAGAGGCAGGCAAAATTGCAACACTGGCCGGGGTGAAGCATCTTGTGCTCACACACATCCCGCCGTGGGCTGATCCCCAGGTGACGCTGCAGGCGGCGCGCGAGCATTATGCAGGCCCAATTGATCTTGCGATGCCCGGCGGCATTTTTGAGGTGTAGACCTTTTAAGCTCTTAAGTTTTTTCAGCTGTGCGGTAGGGTGTTGTGCATGACTGAAATCACTACCCCTGCAACCTCCACATATACTCGCGCTGATGGGCGTGGCGTGGACCAGCTGCGCACTGTGAAAATCACCCGCGGTTTCACAACGAACCCTGCGGGTTCTGTGCTCATTGAGTACGGCAATACGCGCGTGATGTGTACTGCAAGCGTTGAAACTGGTGTCCCTCGTTTCAAGAAGGATTCCGGGGAGGGCTGGCTGACTGCTGAATATTCGATGCTGCCGGCTGCCACCCACGAGCGCATGCCCCGCGAGTCGATGCGCGGCAAGGTGAAGGGGCGCACGCACGAGATTTCCCGCCTCGTGGGCCGTAGTTTGCGTGCGGCTGTGGATTTGAAGGCGCTGGGGGAGAACACAATCCAGATCGACTGCGATGTGCTGCAAGCTGATGGTGGAACCCGCACCGCCAGCATCACCGGCGCTTACGTCGCGCTTGCCGACGCCATCTCCTACCTAAAAGATAAAGGTGTTGTCCCCGGCGAGCCACTGTTGCCACCTGTGGCCGCGGTCAGTGTCGGTGTGCTTGACGGCACCGTGATCCTCGACCTGCCCTATGAGGAAGACTGCCGCGCTGAAGTAGACATGAATGTGATCATGACCGCCGCAGGCGATTTCGTGGAAATCCAAGGCACTGGTGAACACGCGAACTTCAACCGCACCCAGCTGTCCACCATGCTCGACTTCGGGGAGAAGGGCTGCCGTGAGCTGATTGCTGCCCAACAAGCTGCACTAGGACACTAAACATGGATATCCTGCTTGCTTCGAATAACGCGAAGAAACTCAAAGAACTGCACAGCATTCTTGCCGACGCAGGCATCACCGGTGTGAACATCCTACCCCTCAGCGCCGCCCCAACCTACACCGAACCCGTCGAAGACGGCCGCACCTTCGCCGATAATGCACTGATCAAAGCCCGTGCCGGTGCGAAACACACCGGGCTGATCACGCTTGCCGACGACTCCGGCCTCAGCGTCGACGAACTCAACGGCTGCCCCGGGGTGCTCTCCGCACGCTGGTGCGGAACCCACGGAAATGATGCGGACAATAATGCGCTGCTATTGGCACAAATGCAGCATGTGCCAGCCGAGCGTCGACACGCAGCATTCGTGAGCACCTGCGCACTAGTCACCCCCGACGGTGAGGAACACGTTGTGGAAGGCCGCTGGGAAGGCAAGCTGCTGAAGCAACCGCAAGGCACCAACGGCTTTGGCTACGACCCACTTTTCCTCCCCAACGAAGAAATCGCGGCAGGCACCATGCGCTCGTCCGCCGAACTCAGCGCGGAAGAAAAGAACGCAATCAGCCATCGCGGACGCGCCCTCGCCCAACTAGTGCCGATCATCGCGCAACTCGCCACCCAATAAAAAATGCTCCCTCACAAAGGGAGCATTTTTAATTACAGCTGGAACTTTTCCTTCACTTCATCACGACGCCACTTCTCCACAAAGAAAGACAAGAACGGAATACACCCAGCCAGCGCAGTCACAACCCACCGCAGCGGCGGCCACAACGCCTTCGTACCCAAATTCAACGTAGCCAGCAAATACACCATGTAGAACAAGCCATGAACCTGACCAATATAGTGCATCCACTCCGGGACCGCCACACCCATGCCATATTCAGCAACCATGCGACCCACAAGGAACAAAAGCCACACACCAGTAACCCACGCACTCATGGAGAAAAACGTTAACGCCTGCTTCACACGACGCTGACGCTCAGGATGAACCGGCACAGCCTGATTCGGGGTAGACACAAAAAACTCCTTTATTTACTGTTACGCCTACGAGTAGGACGATTACGCTCGTTGAACTCCTCAACGGTGAGCTGAGTACGCTCAGGCAGAAAACCCTCATCAATCTCAACCGGCGTCTGCGCTTCAGGAACAGAAACATAAGTCTGCCCCTCAACCTCCGCCGCAGCCTTCTCATTCTCATACTGCAAAATCTTGCGGTAGGTATAAACAAAGAACAGCCCAAAGAAAGGCCACTGGAACGCATAGCCTAGATTCTGAAAAGTTCCCGAACCAGATTGAAAACGAGTCCACTGCCACCACGCCAACGCAATCGTGCAGGACACAAGCACACCAAGGAACAGAATGTGCCACACTTTCACACGCAGCTTCGGACTTGGCGCAGAATTCTTACTCACAAGGCTCAAGCCTATCAAACCCAAAGACTAGAAAAATCCCACTCAACCACAGAACAAACCTCAGTTTGCATACACACCACTTGTTTAAGTATCATTGCCTAGCACGCGCCCGTGGCGAAATTGGCAGACGCGCTGGATTTAGGTTCCAGTGTCTTATGACGTGGGAGTTCAAGTCTCCCCGGGCGCACCACATTAAAAAAGGGAGACGCATATGCGTCTCCCTTTTAATGCGCCTTGTGTCGTTGAATCACCAACCCATCCCCGCTTATGTGGGGAACTTGCCACCAACGCACGTGACCCAAACTGCCACAGCGGATCATCCCCGCTTACGTGGGGAACTTGTGATGACGTGTGGAAAGTGGAACGTCTAGAGCGGATCATCCCCGCTTACGTGGGGAACTTTTACCCGAATACTCCACATGCAACTCCTCAACCGGATCATCCCCGCTTACGTGGGGAACTTCAACCTGTGTCACATGCCCAAAGGTAGGCAACCGGATCATCCCCGCTTACGTGGGGAACTTACGTCGACGGACTCCGTGAATTACGTAGAACCCGGATCATCCCCGCTTACGTGGGGAACTTTCTGGTGCATCACCAAACCAATCATGGAGGACAGGATCATCCCCGCTTACGTGGGGAACTTACAGGTGCCCCATGCTCTTTGACTTCGATCCCCTGGATCATCCCCGCTTACGTGGGGAACTTAATGCGTTAACAGCAGCAGAATCAGCTGGATACGGATCATCCCCGCTTACGTGGGGAACTTTTGATCGACTGGATCAAGGAAGCAGCAGACAACGGATCATCCCCGCTTACGTGGGGAACTTGGGAAACCAGTCAATGACATTACCCAACGAGACGGATCATCCCCGCTTACGTGGGAAACTTTACGGTTTTTCACTCTGGCACGTCGGGCGCGACGGATCATCCCCGCTTACGTGGGGAACTTTTACGAAATAGCTGCAGGATACCTCGCTATTTCGGATCATCCCCGCTTACGTGGGGAACTTGAAATTCGGTGAGGGGCCGGTACCCAATAACACGGATCATCCCCGCTTACGTGGGGAACTTACACTCACAACGCGGAATAGACGCCCCGAAGCCGGATCATCCCCGCTTACGTGGGGAACTTCACAAAGGGGCGTCGTGAGCGCATGGCTAAGGCGGATCATCCCCGCTTACGTGGGGAACTTTGTACCGGTGCCCTGATGGGCATGGTTGGCACCGGATCATCCCCGCTTACGTGGGGAACTTAGAAATAGGTTCGTCGGTTGTATCGGCGTCACCGGATCATCCCCGCTTACGTGGGGAACTTGGGCGTTGGCTGGAGACTCATAATATGTGATCCGGATCATCCCCGCTTACGTGGGGAACTTGTGGTGAGGCTGACCCGATCGAGCGCTACGGTGGGATCATCCCCGCTTACGTGGGGAACTTGCCACGCTATCGGTGAGTTTCATGTTCCAGCCCGGATCATCCCCGCTTACGTGGGGAACTTCCGGCGGGCTGGTTTTAAAAAACCGTTCACCACGGATCATCCCCGCTTACGTGGGGAACTTGGGTCGACCTTGCGCCTGACTTGTGACATTTTGGTGTGTTGTATTTCATATTGACACTGTGGCCTTGGTGTTTGGTTGTGGGGTGGGGTGAAATTCCTGACTAATCGGGTAGTTGTGGGGGTAGTCGTAAACTGTTGAGTATGTCACTGCCGAGGATTCGTATTGTTCCGACTGCTTCTGGGGCTTCAGCGGTGCAGGTTCTGTGGCGGTATGTTGATAACAAGCCGGTGTTGGATCATATTGGTTCTGCGCATACGCCTGAAGAGCTTGCGTTGTTGAAAAGCCAGGCTCAGCGTTTGATTGATGGTGATCAGTTAACACTGGATTTTGGTGTTGCTAGTGGGGGCACAGGTGGGGTGGATGATCCTGTGCCTGTGATAGGGCAAAAAGCTGGGGATTTGTTAGATGCGATCCGGTCTGCGTTTGTTCATCTAGGTTTGGATGCTGCTACTGGAAGGGATCTATCGAGACACCACTACCGCCAGAAATCACCAGATTGCTCAATAGAATCTCGAAACCTGACTAAAATGTCACAAGTCCGGTGGGGAACTTGGGTCGACCTTGCGGGCACCCTCCATCACAGCCGGATCATCCCCGCTTACGTGGGGAACTTTAGCGGTAAAAAGTCCCTTACCCATTGGATCACGGATCATCCCCGCTTACGTGGGGAACTTTTGAACTCGGGGTATGGGGGTAAGGCGAGAACCGGATCATCCCCGCTTACGTGGGGAACTTTTGGTTGTTGCCATTGGTTCCGGGAGCCATTTCGGATCATCCCCGCTTACGTGGGGAACTTGTGACCGTGCTGCGTCGTTTGGCTGCGTTGTCTGGATCATCCCCGCTTACGTGGGGAACTTGTGGTGCGATCACATTTGAATGTGGCGCGAAGAGGATCATCCCCGCTTACGTGGGGAACTTCATCGAGCACCGCGTATCAGACTCCCCGTAGGCGGATCATCCCCGCTTACGTGGGGAACTTGGGGAGTTGGGTTTAGGCATAGGGGCAATCTCCGGATCATCCCCGCTTACGTGGGGAACTTCGGGCGGCTATCCATGCCCCCGGGGTGTTGACCGGATCATCCCCGCTTACGTGGGGAACTTCCGGCGGCTGCTTTTTGCGCGCCTGATTCGAGCGGATCATCCCCGCTTACGTGGGGAACTTAATATTCCGCACCAGCAGTTCGAGCAGCTGGTCGGATCATCCCCGCTTACGTGGGGAACTTCAACCCCTGACATGGTTTCCTTGGATGGAAAACGGATCATCCCCGCTTACGTGGGGAACTTCACTGGGGCGATCTGTCCCGACAGGAGCAGCGCGGATCATCCCCGCTTACGTGGGGAACTTAGATCATTTACGTGGTCGGCGCGGGTATTGGTCGGATCATCCCCGCTTACGTGGGGAACTTTCGAGGACGCGGTAAAGAACGGTCGACGGTTCCGGATCATCCCCGCTTACGTGGGGAACTTCAGCATTAAAGCTAATTCCGAAGCGGTCTTACTGGATCATCCCCGCTTACGTGGGGAACTTCATGATTAAATCCCCGTGATCTTCACAAGCGCCGGATCATCCCCGCTTACGTGGGGAACTTTAGCGGTAAAAAGTCCCTTACCCATTGGATCACGGATCATCCCCGCTTACGTGGGGAACTTTTGAACTCGGGGTATGGGGGTAAGGCGAGAACCGGATCATCCCCGCTTACGTGGGGAACTTAGTAGGTCACTGTGTCAAGCACGACGGTGCTTCGGATCATCCCCGCTTACGTGGGGAACTTAGATCATTCCGCTCCGCCTTAGACAACTTCGCCGGATCATCCCCGCTTACGTGGGGAACTTCGTGCTTTGATCTCGGCGAAGTCTTTCGCGTGCGGATCATCCCCGCTTACGTGGGGAACTTTATGGTGTGTGAAGTGTGGGGTGAAGGATAAGCGGATCATCCCCGCTTACGTGGGGAACTTGCGGGGGGTTTCAGTCGCTCCACGGCCCCAAAGGATCATCCCCGCTTACGTGGGGAACTTTCGCTGCGGATAGTGGCTCTCGATGCTGTGGTGGGATCATCCCCGCTTACGTGGGGAACTTAATCCAAAGCCGCCCGCAGCGCCAGCACCGGCCGGATCATCCCCGCTTACGTGGGGAACTTACCCTTCTCACTGCGCTGGATCATGCTGATTTCGGATCATCCCCGCTTACGTGGGGAACTTCCGCCCGCCCAGTCTTTTGATGAATACTCGGGGGGATCATCCCCGCTTACGTGGGGAACTTCGTTCATGTGTCGGTGCGTGCCCCCAATAAGCCGGATCATCCCCGCTTACGTGGGGAACTTCCGATATAGGTTTCTACCGCGTCAGCGAGGAAAGGATCATCCCCGCTTACGTGGGGAACTTACCATCATAATCAACGTCCTCATCGGCATCGGAGGATCATCCCCGCTTACGTGGGGAACTTGATCATTACGTAGCCGTCGTGCATAACTCGAACGGATCATCCCCGCTTACGTGGGGAACTTCACAAAAACGGGTTGGTTGCTAACCCTGATGAGGGATCATCCCCGCTTACGTGGGGAACTTTGCCGCAACTTGCGCAGCAGCCGACTTCACCGCGGATCATCCCCGCTTACGTGGGGAACTTGGGGTAACCCCACTAAACAATGTTTAGTGGGGAGGATCATCCCCGCTTACGTGGGGAACTTTTCTTCGAATCGGGCATGCTCCCACGGATACACGGATCATCCCCGCTTACGTGGGGAACTTTTCGTTACTGGGCGAAAGTCGGTGAATTGCACCGGATCATCCCCGCTTACGTGGGGAACTTGTCAATCTCAGGAAGGGCGACCGAGTAGAAGCCGGATCATCCCCGCTTACGTGGGGAACTTAATACATGTCCAAAATAGTCGAGGATATGTTTCGGATCATCCCCGCTTACGTGGGGAACTTCAAACCGACCTCGCGGTCTACCAGCACATCGCCGGATCATCCCCGCTTACGTGGGGAACTTTAGTTAATGTCCTTGACCATACGCTGGGTGAGCGGATCATCCCCGCTTACGTGGGGAACTTCGCAGCAGCAGTGGAAAGCTTCTCGAAAATAACGGATCATCCCCGCTTACGTGGGGAACTTGCCCGCTCCGGCATATAAATCGTCACAGTGACAGGATCATCCCCGCTTACGTGGGGAACTTCCTGTGGTTATTGCTTTGCAGCCGGATGGGCAGGGATCATCCCCGCTTACGTGGGGAACTTTGGGTAAGACTGGTCTGGCCTACGACCGGTTTAGGATCATCCCCGCTTACGTGGGGAACTTAGTTAACAACGTCTGCACGCGCGGGGCTGCCCAGGATCATCCCCGCTTACGTGGGGAACTTCTCACCTTCACCTACTGCCACGACTTCGACGACGGATCATCCCCGCTTACGTGGGGAACTTCCCCTTGCCTTCAGGCTTGCCTAAATCCCACACGGATCATCCCCGCTTACGTGGGGAACTTTTCTTGCGGAGGCGTTTCCGCCTGGGTGTTCGAGGATCATCCCCGCTTACGTGGGGAACTTGCGATTTCAACTGCCATGTCTAGGATTTGCAGCGGATCATCCCCGCTTACGTGGGGAACTTGTAAGTATAGGGGCGGTTGCCCTTAAGGTGCCCGGATCATCCCCGCTTACGTGGGGAACTTAGATTGCCGCGTATGTGGTTTTGTTTTTCCTGCGGATCATCCCCGCTTACGTGGGGAACTTCGCGTCGCTGTTCTAGCCATTCCTCACGGCTGCGGATCATCCCCGCTTACGTGGGGAACTTTCTATAACGTACCTATCGGGGTCTAAGCCAAACGGATCATCCCCGCTTACGTGGGGAACTTAAAGCGTCATGGGCTTGCAGCGTCGATTGGCGCGGATCATCCCCGCTTACGTGGGGAACTTCGAGGGGTTTCATGTTCAAGCGGCGTTCCGGCCGGATCATCCCCGCTTACGTGGGGAACTTCGTGCAAGTCATCTAGGCTGTCAACCTCTGCCAGGATCATCCCCGCTTACGTGGGGAACTTGTCGCCGCCAAGTCAGCGCCAACACCAACCAACGGATCATCCCCGCTTACGTGGGGAACTTTTACGCCAGCATTTCAGTGCTGATCTTGTGGGCGGATCATCCCCGCTTACGTGGGGAACTTTTAGGCATAAACCCCCAAAGATAAAGCCAACGAGGATCATCCCCGCTTACGTGGGGAACTTTGTTGGAAGTCAAACGTCGATGCGAGATTGTTCGGATCATCCCCGCTTACGTGGGGAACTTGCTGCATCTGCACTGGTGAAATTGCTCCAATCCGGATCATCCCCGCTTACGTGGGGAACTTGGTTTTCTCCGCAGTTGGTAGTGACCCGATGCCGGATCATCCCCGCTTACGTGGGGAACTTACTGCTCTCTAAAAAGAAGCTTCGCGCCCTGACGGATCATCCCCGCTTACGTGGGGAACTTACCGTGACATTATGCCAGGCATCATGGTGCGCCGGATCATCCCCGCTTACGTGGGGAACTTTGGCGCAAATCTGGTTTTGCAGATGGAAAGAAAGGATCATCCCCGCTTACGTGGGGAACTTCTCGAATTTGAATGCACCTGCCGTAAGCAAGCCGGATCATCCCCGCTTACGTGGGGAACTTCTCACCAAGCTCGATTAGTGATGCGTTGAGCTGGGATCATCCCCGCTTACGTGGGGAACTTGTTCAAGGTTATGAAGGGAATCTAACACTCACCGGATCATCCCCGCTTACGTGGGGAACTTAATCTGTTTTCCGCACCTTGGCCGTGAAGGTTCGGATCATCCCCGCTTACGTGGGGAACTTTTGATAGTCTCCTATGCTCGGGTATGCTCACGAGGATCATCCCCGCTTACGTGGGGAACTTGCCTACAACGTCGTGGCGCGATTAGCGCATACCGGATCATCCCCGCTTACGTGGGGAACTTTAACTTGACCTGCGCATATGCATGTGGGTAAACGGATCATCCCCGCTTACGTGGGGAACTTCTCACTTAACTTCGCGCCTGGCTGCTCGGGCGCGGATCATCCCCGCTTACGTGGGGAACTTTCCCAGAATGTAACCTGAGCGAGTTTACCGTTCGGATCATCCCCGCTTACGTGGGGAACTTCACCACCGCCGAATTTAAAGAAGTGTTCTTCGCGGATCATCCCCGCTTACGTGGGGAACTTTACGTCAAGTTTTCGTATCCATTCCCGCGCTGCGGATCATCCCCGCTTACGTGGGGAACTTAAGCAGATCGACAGATTCTTTTTTCAAAGTACCGGATCATCCCCGCTTACGTGGGGAACTTATCCTTAGGCACCATGCGAAGCGCTTCCAACACGGATCATCCCCGCTTACGTGGGGAACTTTTGGGCAAGATTGGCGAACGCGGCACCTTGGTCGGATCATCCCCGCTTACGTGGGGAACTTCGCCGTTCTTCCAGTTCTTCGACGCGGTAAACCGGATCATCCCCGCTTACGTGGGGAACTTGCCTGAAATGGGTTATCGCCACTGATGCAGAACGGATCATCCCCGCTTACGTGGGGAACTTATAAGTCTTATGAATCTGGTGACCCGTCAAGCCGGATCATCCCCGCTTACGTGGGGAACTTAAGGGGAGGGAAAAAAAGGGCAGGGCGCGGGGCGGATCATCCCCGCTTACGTGGGGAACTTTAGAAACCATTAAGGGGCTATGACTATGGCTACGGATCATCCCCGCTTACGTGGGGAACTTTTTGTGTTCGGCTAGTTCGTGGGCGGCGGTTCCGGATCATCCCCGCTTACGTGGGGAACTTCGTGGCCGTCGTCTCCGGAGAAGCGGAAGGCGCGGATCATCCCCGCTTACGTGGGGAACTTGTGGGCGGTTAAGGTCACTCGTGCGCAAACTGCGGATCATCCCCGCTTACGTGGGGAACTTGAAAAAGCCATGCAGGGCCACAACTGGCCGGGCGGATCATCCCCGCTTACGTGGGGAACTTTTATGGCCGCAGTCGCAGGTACGACGGGTGCGCGGATCATCCCCGCTTACGTGGGGAACTTACCACGGGTAGCAACGCCTCACCGAGCACTGCCGGATCATCCCCGCTTACGTGGGGAACTTCTGTACCGCCCGCGCCCTCGATCACCGCAGCTAGGATCATCCCCGCTTACGTGGGGAACTTAAACAGGCTTGTCACGCACCACGATAGTAAATCGGATCATCCCCGCTTACGTGGGGAACTTCCTATGGCGTAGCTCAAATTGGGGTACCTGCCCGGATCATCCCCGCTTACGTGGGGAACTTGATTTTCCACGCATCAGTAGCCAGCTTAACACCGGATCATCCCCGCTTACGTGGGGAACTTCCTACGTTTACGTCGTCGGAATTGAGCCGAATCGGATCATCCCCGCTTACGTGGGGAACTTACCACCTTGTTCGGATCGACGGGGCACGGGAACGGATCATCCCCGCTTACGTGGGGAACTTAGCTACTAGGGGCGGTACTACTGACCGCCCGCCGGATCATCCCCGCTTACGTGGGGAACTTCCTATGGCGTAGCTCAAATTGGGGTACCTGCCCGGATCATCCCCGCTTACGTGGGGAACTTGCTGCTTTAACTACCTCGACTGACACGCACTCAGGATCATCCCCGCTTACGTGGGGAACTTGCGGGTACGATTTTTTGCACTAGAATAGACTCCGGATCATCCCCGCTTACGTGGGGAACTTGACCCCTCCGGTGAGCTCATTCAGGGCGATGCCGGATCATCCCCGCTTACGTGGGGAACTTAAACTCTACATTGCAAAATATCTGGGATACATAGGATCATCCCCGCTTACGTGGGGAACTTGGGGTTGGCATAAACGTAAAATCAAACCCACGCGGATCATCCCCGCTTACGTGGGGAACTTGGGGTGGTGATATTGGAGACTGCGTACACACCCGGATCATCCCCGCTTACGTGGGGAACTTCGCCGTTCTTCCAGTTCTTCGACGCGGTAAACCGGATCATCCCCGCTTACGTGGGGAACTTTAGGTCGCGTAGCTCAAATTGGGGTACCTGCCCGGATCATCCCCGCTTACGTGGGGAACTTTAGGTCGCGTAGCTCAAATTGGGGTACCTGCCCGGATCATCCCCGCTTACGTGGGGAACTTGGGGTGGTGATATTGGAGACTGCGTACACACCCGGATCATCCCCGCTTACGTGGGGAACTTGTTTGCCGGCTACTTCTGCGGCTGATGCAGCTCGGATCATCCCCGCTTACGTGGGGAACTTTATCTATAACTGGACTTATGTCCATTATTAAACGGATCATCCCCGCTTACGTGGGGAACTTCTCGTTTTTTGCCTGTTTGGCATCAGCGAGAATGGATCATCCCCGCTTACGTGGGGAACTTGAGCTTCGATCTGCTATAGAAACCTCCCCTATAGGATCATCCCCGCTTACGTGGGGAACTTGGCCTATTAATGACCCGCTACGCGGGCGGGGTCGGATCATCCCCGCTTACGTGGGGAACTTTAGCCATCAGCGACAAAATAGAAGGAGGTAAAAGGATCATCCCCGCTTACGTGGGGAACTTAAATGGCACAAACTAGGAGCCGGACCCGCAGACGGATCATCCCCGCTTACGTGGGGAACTTTATCACTGATGCGATTGACACTATCGGAGTTCAGGATCATCCCCGCTTACGTGGGGAACTTTTGTGTACTTCGGTTGTGGATTGTCCGGTGGCCGGATCATCCCCGCTTACGTGGGGAACTTCCGGCGGTAGATGGGCGGATCATTGGGCGCCCCGGATCATCCCCGCTTACGTGGGGAACTTGCACTGTGACCGCCCGCCGTGGCTCGATCACCAGGATCATCCCCGCTTACGTGGGGAACTTTCCGGACGCTTCCGCCCAGTCGAGGGCGACCGCGGATCATCCCCGCTTACGTGGGGAACTTTTTGTCTGGGTCTAGCCAGGTGCCGCGGTTCTCGGATCATCCCCGCTTACGTGGGGAACTTACTAGTTGACATGCAGGTTTAGAACCGGTTTCCTTATTTTAGAATCACTTTATAAATTAACCGAAGCGGCGGCGCCGCCCAGCATTAGACCAGCCTTTCTTCGGTTTCTTCGATTTATTGGCGTAAGTGCGAGATTGACGCCTAACAAGGTGCAACCCTTCGATATCTATTACCTCCCAATCATGATTGTGAACCTGGAAGCTATAACCCTGCTCAAGGTCACGTGAAGTAAAAGTCATAATCGCGCGACCTGTCTTACATTCGGCCACCACCAAAGACCACAATTTTTCCCGGATTCTAGGATTGACTTTGCCTACAAAAACACCAGTTGAAATTTCGCTCAACCAACGTGTGAGATGGCCTCTGAGAGATTCAGGACATGCAGTTAAAACTATCGTGATCATGGATCGACCTCGTAATTCAAACCGCCAGAAACTCGTTTGTTAGAGTTATCCCAAAGCTGAATAATCGAAGCTTCAAACCAGTCATCTTCCTCAGCCTTATTTGCTTCTTCCGGAAGCAAAAGATTCTTAATGTCGGTGACAATCCGCTCGACAATTCGCGATTGTTTAAAAGCATTACGGCACGAACGACGTGTAAAAGAAGGAAGCTCATCCAACTGAAAATCCAAGTCCCGCATTGCAACAACTGCTTCAAAAGCGATGGGGATCGTCACCTCTGCTTTGTACAAGTCAGCGATATCGTAGACAAATGATCGATCATGCCCTGTATGAATGATCCCTAAACCAGGAGAACAACCCAAAGCAACGATGGATCCATGGACTACACCGTACAAACTAGTATGAGCTGCGGAGAGCGCGATATTTATAGGGTCGGAGGACATGAAATTATTGCTGTCATATTCCCGTCGACGCCACTCGACATCGTGCTGCTTCGCCATTTCGGAATACAATCGACGAACACGAGCACCTTCACGCCCACGTAATTGCTGCATTGAAAGTCCGGACGTGTCCTCACCATCAAAACGCATCTCATACATCTTTCGCGCGGTAGCAAGTCGTAAACGTGTATTGCTAACTATTTTGGCTTGAGCCTCCAAAAGACGAGTATTTCGCCCAATTGGCCGTCCATGTGCGTAATAGCGCACACCTTCTTCGCCAACCCACACAACACTCATGCCGGAATCTGCAATTGTTGCCATGGCTTGGTGCGTAACCCGAGTGCCAGGTCCTAACATAAGGACAGAAAGGACAGCACTCGGAATATGGATGACCCCATTGTCATCAGTAGCAGTTAACGCCGAAGAGCTCTTACCAATGGTGCAATGCTCCAAATAGAGGAAAGAGATGCGATCGTCAGCGCGAACCAAACTACTCGGCTGCGTTGGGGCCATTCCAGGGATATCTTTACCCACCTGAATAAGGGGCAAGAGTGATCATGCCCAACCCATAAGCCTTGCCCTTGCCGATTCCGGAGACGAGAGCATTACGTAAAAGTTGGGGGTCTGAGACTGAAAGCACACCTTCAAAAGTGCACTTCTGAAGAGTGACAGTACTATTGTCATGCCGGAAACGTACTTGGCGAGACTCAGTAATTGCAAAAGTTGGAGCCCCTTCATCATTCGATGCGGAAAATCCATTCTTTGCAGATCGAGTTAACAACCAATTAACCTGATCTTCTTCACGAAATAGTGGAACTCGACGTTTCTTACCATCCTCACAAAGAGTATCTTTCACAGGATTCGCAGTTAAACGAAACGAGTACCTTTGCCCACGCTGAAGACGATCAAGTAACTGATCATAATTTCGCGTCTCCCAAGTAACCTCCTGTGACCAACCTCCTTGTTCTTGTAGATGCTCGAAGGATGGGCAGCGATCGCTCACTAACCATAAGGTCACCGAGTTGTTCACACGCTCCAAACGCCATAATGAGCGAGGGTTTTTATCGTCATAGTGGGGAGGGAAACAAGCTTCAACAGCAGCATGCATCGCTCGCGGATTCGTGAGAAATTTAGCAGTTTCTCGTCGCCTAGCATTGAGACCCATACGACTCAGATAAACCATCAGGCACCTCCGATAAGGGTGAACGGATCATGTTCGTTAGTGTTGCGACCATTTTCATTTTCGATAGTCGGAGAAAAGCGATGCCGAACAGCCCGTAATTCATGGGATCGCTCGCGGTAGCTAAAACGAACTGGAATATCACGAATCATCTCATCAGGAAGCTCACCAGGCAGGCAATCCCGAGAAATTGCTAACTGTAGGTTTTTAGGTTGTTGCTTCCGGTACCATTCCGATGCGAGCCAAGGGTGGGAATCTAGGACATTGTCTAACGATTCCTCCTTCAGCCCGAGCACCAGTTTCCCAGTGGGAGGACATGAACGGCGTCCCAAGAACAAGGGAAAAACAGGAGATCGTAGATTTTCTGCCAGAATGTTCAAGAACTCTCGTTCGCCCTCGACTGCTGCAAGAAATTTGGCATCCGCAAGATAGTGGCGATATGTCAGTTGTTTAGACTTCCCAGTGCGCCAGTCAATTTCAGTTTGGAAATCCCGCACTAGTCGACCAGCTTGATCAATGCGTACGCCAAAGCGTAACTTCACAAGATCGGAAAGATCTGCATCGCGAGAACGCCCCTGTGCAGCCGCCAGCAGGCCAAGAATGCCGCTTTTAGTTGGTTCGCGACGCGTCATGCGATGTGAGAACCGTGAGGAATCACCCCACGCTTGCAGAGGTCCTGCAAGTTGAAGGAGTAAGACAGCCACAGCTAGTTCTCCTCAGCGAAAGCCCGGACTGCAGATTCAGTAAGAGACACAATTTCTGGCAAGGTATGCGATTCACCAAAATCCTCCAATGAACTAGCGAGAGCAGCTCCACCAGTAGCAAGATAGTATGAAGTAGCCTGCACACCATAGGCTTCGTCAGAGGATAAAGCGTGTTGAACAAGCCGCGTGGTTGCTTCCTTCATACGGCCAGATTTAACCGTGATCGCATCTTCGAAAACATCAACCAGGTTAACTGGTTGATCGTAACGCAAAGAAACTGCGAAAAACTCTGGCCGAGTACGATTTGCAAACGTATTTTGCTTTCCGGTTGGCATCGTTATAGCAAATGCCTGCGCGAAAGTACCTACCGCTGAAGCTGCAGCTTCAACAGAGCCCAAGGAATTGATCAATGCAGGAACATTGATAGTTGCGTACCGGTACAAGGTGGATGAATTGAACTCTACCGTTCCAATCATGCCTGCGCCAGCATTTCCTTCAGGCGCATTGTCGTCAACAGCTGTGAAGTAGTCATATTCAGACTCCATGGGATGAACACTCACTGCATGAGCAACTTGGCAACAAGCATCTGCATTCAAATCAGATGAGTCAGCAATCATGCGGCCAAATAGTGCGACATCGATTGAGTGATGGTCATTGATAGCAGCTTTCACAGCCTTCTTATCAAACTTTCCGTCAGCTTCCAGGTGGGCTGAGATCGCAAGGTTGGCAAGGGATTCAATCTGCGCCCGAGAGAGAAAGAGGAGATATCCTGTTACCAATTTGTCGGGGGCGCCGGCTTCCTTGTCAGCTTTATTCTTTTTGGCGACGCTCGTATTGATTCCTCCAGCTTTGAGAACTGCTTGAGCGAGCTTCTCAGCCTCGTTTTGAAGATCGGGTTGTTTTTCAACAATTTTCGCAGCGATGCGATCTACCGCATGCACTGTGCGTTCCCCGAGCTTGTCGTAGTCAATTACCTCTTCAAACTTCTTGCGAATTGCGCGCTTCCATGCCTGCGACGAGACCCGAGTACGACGCACCCCGCCGAAAACTGTGGATTTTGGTGAACCAGAATCGTCACGGTTGATATTTGCAGGGCCAATGGCTTGGATTGCGTGGAAATCGATGAACAGTGTGGACATGGTGGTAACCCCTTTCTAGGATTCAATGGTTTGAGTACGGTAAAGCTGGCGTGCCCAGCTCAATTGGGTGGAAGTGCGGCTGTCAGGAAACTGCATGCGATACAAATCGGTTGCAAGTTTTCCGTAATCCAGTGGAATACTTTCGCTGCGGAACAACTGGACAAGCGAACGCAGGTGGTAGGCAATTCCCTCCATGTTGGGGGAGTGGATTACGGAATTAAAGCGCTTAAATAATGAAGACTCAAAAAGATCGGTGTTTGTCTTCACTGCATATTTCCGCAGAGCATCGCCCAGTCCTTCGTTTTTCAGGTGCATGGGTTCATGTTTCGATTGAATATGACTCGCAAACAAGGTCAATGAAATGAACGCGGCAGTTTCAGCAGGTGAGGGCTGGAAACCGTTGCCGATGAGCTGGGGAGGGAATCCATGAGAGAATACTGCCCAGGTTTCGGGAGAATCGCCAAGTTGTTTGTTTGCTAAACGGCGGAAATTAGCAAGATCAGCTTTCGCATGGGGAGCTCCCTGAAGATAGTGTTGCTGATATTGCTCGATCGTCCGATAGATGAATTCTGAGAGTTGCTTGCTCTTACTAGTCATCAGTCTTCTCCTTTCTTTTTTCTTGGGGAGGAAGTGCCTTATAGAGATTTGATTTGAACCAAGCCTCAGCCTGGCCAACTGTGAAAATCACATCATCACGCTTGCGACCATGCCATGCGCTAGGGGAGGCTTCTTGCACGAGACGATTACCTTCCGATGAGAAAAGTGACCTTACGTAGTCGGTCCACTTTTGCAATTCTTCTTCAGCGGAATCTTTTGAAATAGGTAAACGGCTTAACCACTGAGGGAATTCCGCATCGAGCAGGCTGAAAGCCTCTGCTTTGGCTCGATCCCTAGCATGGGCCGGAGCGTCTTTACTGTCGGTTTCAGCACGGCAAATATTCGCTGCAAAATTGGCCAACACTTCTGTAGCTTCCATGCTTCGTTTCACTGCTGTTTCAACCAGATCACGAAGATCTGCCCCTTCCACCGCAAGCAAAAGTGCAGGGAAAACCAGTTTGTCATGAAGAATCTCTTCGAATGAAGCACTCTGGCTTCCGTAAACAACGCTGGTTACATCGATGCGTAAACTGAAATCTTCAGGTAAAGGATTTCCGATTCGATTAGCAATTTGAGTAACAGTCTCTGGCGGTTCGAATGATGGAATATCGTCCTTCGAGTCGTAGGAGCTATAGGAGTTGAGGATCTCTTTGCCAGTCGCAAATTGTGGCATGAAGGAGCTAAAGCCACGCCAGAGTGAATCTCCTGGCTCAAGAGTCTTGGGCATGAATACAGGTTTTTTGGCTTTTTTCGACTGTGGCTCTGAAAAGCGCCATGGTGTCATCGTTTCATGGAGCAACTGGGATAGATAGTCCACGGGATCCCCGTTGCAGATAAGAACGCCATCAATTCCTGTTCCGCTACTGTGTAGGAGTATTCTCCTTTGTGGCCAAGTGATCAAAGATAGTTGTCCATAAGGTTGGGCGTTTGGGCGTGGCACGGATGAAAGTGGCTCTTCTTCCCAGATTGGTAAATCCTTGGATAGATCGACGTCTTCTTGTAAGGCGTGATTAAGAAGCAATGTTTCTTTCATGTTCGCACCGGTAATGATGGTGCACCCCATCCAACCAGCCCACCCAATGCCCATCGGGTATCCCTTACCGCCTTTCACACGCGGATCACCGACTGCGCCAGATTTGATACCGGAGTAATCAAACGCGTTGGCATGAATAAGCCATCGAGCGGCACTGTCGAAGGTGATCTCCGAAGTATGAACGGTTTGCGTAAAAAGGGCGCCTTCACCGGGGCTGTCAGCGACGAGAATACCCAGTTCTTTCCACTCGCCAGATTTAACGTGAAGTCCTGGGGTTTGCAGAAAGGGTTTTTGGGGGTGGAGTAGATCGAAGCGATCGTGTACTTGCGTTAAATACTTCTCGATTAAATCGAGAGGAAGCTCATCGGCCTCCCAGAGTTCAGTCCAGTAACCTTCAGGATCGCTGTGCATTTTGGCATCGAGACTCCGACGAAGGATTGCGAACATGATTCGGAAGATTGCAAAGCGCATAGAGGCAAGCTCGCATCCAAAGTCAACGATAGTGTGGCTCTGTTGGAAAAACTCTCGAATGCTGACTAGCTCAACCATGTTGGTTGGTTTTAATACGGGGATCCATTTCTCTTCGATGAGATTGAATTGGGTAATCACTGGTACCTCCTTCCATACATTTTCAAACTTACAAATATTAACTTAGTAATGAATCGCTTAATATACAAGGGCTTGACGGCAAGAATTTTCAATTACCCAATTTCGGGGCTAGCATTCTTGCTAACATGCAGTCCTGTTTCTTGGCGGTAAACAATCGTCAAGCCAGCGACATTTGCGCAATTGTTGAGGTCAAGGGGGATAAATAGCTGTCCCCGAAGCCACTTATTACGTGAGAGAGCTGCAACTTCGTCCGCAGTGAAGACATCTTCTTCAAGTGAGTCAAAGAGCTGATTGCCTTGTTTTCCTCTGAGAACCCAGCTGGGGAGTGAAACCGTACTTTGAGCTAGGGTTTTCGCCAGTTCATCGTCAATGCCATGAGCAAAATGGATTTCCTCACCTGCACGTTTGGGGGAACAAGGGAGAACCTCGAAGGTGGTGCCATTTTTGCGAACGAGGATTACTTCCAAGCTATCTTCAATGTCGCGGACCTGAGCTCGCCCGCGTGTTTCTTCGCGGGCTTCGAGTGTTCCACCTTTTCTTTTACTCCATACAGGCCGTGAATCTGGTTCCGGTAGAAGGTAGTCATTTGCGCGTTCACACTGGTCTTTGCGTATTTTCTCAGCTTCTTCATCTGCTGCTAAACCGTCTGTTGTCCACGTACGGAAAAACTCGTGTTGGGGGTCATAGGTAGCTCGAACAAGTGGTGAAACGTCTGTAGGAGATTGCACATGTTTGCCGTGTGTCAATAAGGTACTTAGCGTGCGGAGGAGTATCGACTTGCCGTAGACGGCAGCGCTTCCATTGTCGATGCGTGGGGTAGCGTCAGTTGTTGGCTCGCTACAACCTGCGATGATGAGTCTCGCGGACTGATGACGTGCAGGTCTCTCATTGTTAGGACGCTCATGGCGGTGCAGGCGTCCGGCTCGTTGGAAAATGAGATCAATAGGCGCAATATCACTGAAAATTAGATCGAAGTCGATATCCATTGACTGTTCAATGATCTGAGTGGACACTACGACCAGCTTGTGTGGACGCTTTGAACTATTGCGCCCTAGACGTTCAACCAGCCCTTTTTCAATTCTTCGTCGCTCGAATCCCAAGAAACGTGAGTGAAGCAGTACTAATTCGGTATCGTCATCGAGAAGAGTGAGCAAATCCTTGTATATGGATTGAGCGCGATCTACTGTGCTGCACACAACGCCGATGCATCCGCCAAAGCGCGCTTCGTCTGCGATTCTATGGGCAAGCAGTTCTGTCTCAAAGCCAAGATACTCAATTAAGAAGTTTTGCGTCCGACCACTGGGTGCTAGAACTTTTAGTTCCGAGGTAGTGGCTGTGACACAACTAATGAGAGGATAACCGGATTCCGCAGACCACATGGCGCAGTCCGAAGCATGTTGTTCGTCATCGTACTTGATACTTTTACTAGAAAGTGCACCTCGACGATAAGCCTGCAATAGTCCTGCGCGACGTTGAGGGGGGAGCGTGGCAGAGAGCGCGACAACTGGTACCCCCAATGCGCCAAACCACGTTAAGCACCTTTCGAGATACACAGTCATGTATGCATCCGCGGCATGAACCTCATCAAGAATGATCACCTTGTTTGCGAAACCGAGGTGACGAAGAACCAAGTGCTTGGAGCGTAAGGCTGCAAAGAGTACCTGGTCAATTGTGCCTAGTGTGAAATCAGCGAGTGTTGAGGTTTTTCTACCGGTAAACCAAGAATTGGGTCTAAAGGTGACGTTAGTGCTTGTCTCGGAATCGTAGATAGCGGAATAGCCATTCTTAAATGGTTTAAACAGAGACTGGTAGTGCTCATTAAACTGTGCTTTTCCGTGACTAAGCACAGTATCGGCATGAGAATTGGCAGGAAGCCTACGAGAAAGCCACGCGAGCATACGCGGAAGCATCGCATCTGAGGTTGCACAGGTGGGAAGTGCAATAGTGACTCCTGAAAGGGAGAATCGCGAGGCAAGAATTTCTGCCGCAGCCAAGGCGGCTTCGGTTTTTCCTTCGCCAGTTGGGGCTTCAATAAGCAGTAGGCAAGGCTCATCTGCCGTGTGGGCAATTTCCATCGCGGTAGTTTGGACAGGTCGAGGTTTCGCTTCATCGGGCAACGTGAAACTTGAAGCAAAAAGGCTGAGTAGATCGGTGATTTCTTGAGGGTTCCAGTGCTCATGAAATTTGAGCGATTCAAAAGCTAATTCTGCGCGAAGGTTGCTATCTCGATCGTCTGTTAAAGGAAACAGCTCGCGATTGGAAGAAATCCAATCAGCCATGATGAGGATTCCGCACAAGATCATTTGAACAGGAGCTGAGAAAGCGCATTGACTTAGAGCTAGGTAATCATCATGGCTCAGCTGAGCTGTCAATGCTGCTCGATCCCAATAGTGGAAACGGTCTTTTCCCCAGTGACTGCGGCTGTCCCTTTTGAGTGCGGGATTTTGTACGACTTGAGCAAGTGGGGGAAAAACGCCGTGATGACCTCCTACAATGGCGGCAATTTCATCAGAAAGGTTCTTATTCAAAGGGATGCCACGGTTTGCTATCCATTCGCGAAAACTGGCCGCGCTCACTACGCCATGTGGCATTGACTGGGCTTCATGCTTATTAAAGTTCACAAATGATGCACCATGGCGTTCCATGTGTTGTTTGAGTGAGGGGACTTTTGCGGCGAAAGCGCTGGAATGCTTACCAATGTCATGCCCTGCAGCGAGAAAGACGACAACTTTTTTAGCTAAGTGCTGATTTCCGTTTAGTTCCCTAGCAATGAGCAGTTTGGTGTGGGGTGGAACCCAAGTATCCCACAAGAATGAAGCGGTGCATGCGGCATCATCAAGGTGGCGGGTTAGCGAAAGGCATTCGTCAGTTTGGAAATCGAATTTAGCCCACGCTCCTTTATGGACTTCTGTAGGAAGAGGCGGTTGTAAGCTCTCAAGACGGCTCATGTTGATACTCCTATGTTCGAGGTTTTATGGTGATTATAATTTTCCATAAAGATCTAACATAAGAGCCCGTATCGTCGAACAAAAATACGAAAACCTAGCCCTCGTGTGATGCGTTCGGGGCTAGGTTTTAACCCCGCTAGTGCGGGGAATGCGTAAATCGTTTCATTACTAACGGGTCATTCCGGCCTTAGCCGGAAAAATTCGAGACCCACTTCAACTATAGAGAGTCGGTGCTCTCCTTGGGAAAACCTTTACACTTGTGTGTATGAGTATTTCGCGCGACTTTGATGCTTATGTGGCTGAGCGGGGGATTGAAATTTCGGCTGAGGTGGTGCCGGAGAATGAGTGCCAAGTGTTTGTACCGCTGCCGGGGCAGTTGGGTGGTGATGGGGGTGGTGGTGTCGAAAAGCGGGGGAGTGACCTAGATCGCACTGTTGTGTTTGTTGATTCGTTGTTGCGTGAATAGTTGCTGGGTGTGTGCTGTTTTGGGGGGTGTGGGTATGGGGGTGGGGGTGTTGGTTGTGGGGGCGCGTTCTGTGCCAAATATGACACTTTCCTCATGTTCTGTGGCATATTATTTATCGCGAAACGAATACCTTTTTTCATCTCCCGTTTGAGGCGTGCAACACTTTTGTTCCGCTAAGCGATGTGGCAATAAGGTAATCCGTACAAACTTCTACCCTAACCATCGAAGTCTGTGGGTCTTTCCATAGATTTCAGCTGAGGAGAACTTCCTATCGTGACTGAGCACAGCTTCACCATTGGCGCTACTGCCGATGCCGACCGTCTTGTTTCCCGCCTTGCCCATGAGCCTTTTGCGCTTGTTTTTTCTGGTCAGGGTTTTGATTGGCTGAAGACTTTGCGCGCTTCTATTGCACAGGGTGCTGGCCGTACTCTTGCACCGATTGTGGAGCGGGCTGCGGAGATTTTGGCACCTGTGGCCGATGAGATTGCGGGTACGCGCCCGTTTGGTTTTGATCCGTTGGCGTGGGCAGACCAGGATCAGGTTCCTTTTGATACCGCGCAGGCGGGTGTGAGTGTTCCTGGTATTTTTGTGACCCAGTTGGCGACTTTGGATTTGTTGGAGTCGCAGGGTTTGGATGTGGAGGCGGCGACCGCCACTATTGGGCATTCCCAGGGTGTGTTGGGTCGTTTTGCCATTGAGGATTTGACGCAGGTTGCTGAGATTCTTGCGATTGCGCAGCTTGTGGGTGCGGCCGGTACGCGCCAGGGTCGTGTGAATGGTCTGGTTGCTAGTGGTGATCTGCGGCCGATGGTGGCTGTGGATAAGATTAGCCGCGAGCAGTTGCAGCAGGCTATTGATACTGCGTGTGCGGATCTTGATGTTGATGAGCGTCCGCAGATTGGGTTGCGTAATACGCGTCGGACGTTTGTGATTGTTGGTCGCCCTCATGACAATGCGAAGGTTGTTGCGTTGTTGGAGAAGCTGGCGGCGAAGGATCAGAAGGCTGTTGAGAATAAGGTGCGTGGCGGTGCTGCGTTTGCGCCGTCGATTGCGCAGCTGGATGTGCAGATTGGTTTCCACCACACGTCGATGGTGCCTGCGGTTGAGCAGGTTGCGCAGTGGGCGGCGAAGGCTGGTTTGGATGAGCAGGTGGCGCGTGAGATTGCGCGCAAGATCATGGTAGATCCTGTTGATTGGGTTGCGGAGGTGCGTGGCGCTGTTGAGAAGGGGGTGCGCTGGTTCTTCGAGTTGGGTCCTGATGCGGGTGTTGTGGGCTTGACTTCCCAGATTTTGGCTGGCCATGGTGCTGTGTCTTTCCCTGTGTGTGGTGTTGAGGGGCAGGCGATGCTTTTCGACGCCGGTAAGGCCCCGTCCCTTCCGAAGGCGTTTGCGGAGTTTGCGCCGAAGTTGGTTTCTGATGGTGAAACGACTCGTGTGTCCACTAAGTTCACGCAGTTGACTGGCCGTTCCCCTATGTTGCTTGCGGGTATGACCCCCACCACGGTGGATCCGGAGATTGTGGCTGCTGCTGCTAATGCGGGTCACTGGGCGGAGTTGGCTGGTGGCGGCCAGGTGACCCCGGAGATTCTGGAAGCGAATATTGAGAAGCTCACGGGATTGTTGAATGAGGGTGTGAGTGCGGAGTTTAACTCCATGTTCTTGGATCCTTATCTGTGGAAGATGCAGATCGGTGGTAAGCGTTTGGTGCCGAAGGCGCGTGCGAATGGTGCCCCGATTGATGGTGTGGTGATTACCGCTGGTATTCCTGAGCATGATGAGGCTGTTGCTTTGGTGAAGGAGCTGCGTGAGGGCGGCTTCCCGTGGGTTGCGTTCAAGCCTGGTGCGGTGCGTCAGATTCAGCGTGTGCTTGCTATTGCGAAGGATATTCCTGAGATTCCTGTGATTGTTCAGGTTGAGGGTGGTAAGGCTGGTGGCCACCACTCGTGGGAGGATCTTGATGACCTGTTGATCAATTCTTATGCGGAGATTCGTGCCCACGAAAACGCTGTGTTGTGCGTGGGTGGTGGCATTGGTACTCCTGAGCGTGCTGCTGATTACATCACGGGTTCGTGGTCGCTGAAGTATGATCTGCCTGCGATGCCTGTTGATGGCATTTTGATTGGTACTGCTGCCATGGCTACTAAGGAGGCGAAGACTTCCGAGTCGGTCAAGCAGATGTTGGTGGCTACCCAAGGTATTGAGGAGTGGGTGGGCGCAGGCCAGGCCGCTGGCGGTATGGCTTCTGGTCGTTCCCAGCTTGGTGCTGATATTCACGAGATCGATAACTCTTTTGCTAAGGCTGGTCGCCTGCTGGATGAGGTTGCTGGCGATGCTGAGGCTGTTGCCGCCCGTCGCGAGGAGATCATCGCTGCTATTGCGAAGACCGCGAAGCCGTATTTCGGTGATCTGGCTGACATGAGCTACGCACAGTGGCTGCGCCGCTACCTTGAGCTGTCTGGCCCGTACAAGGGTCAGTGGACTGATATTTCCTGGTACAAGCGTTTTGTGGAGATGCTGAACCGTACCGAGGCTCGCTTGATTACGCAGGATCACGGTGACTTCACCCCTGCAGTCACCCTTGACGTTGACGGCGACCCTGCTGCCGCCGTCGCAAAGCTTGATCAGCTCTACACCACCGCCGACCTGCTGCACCCCGCCGACGTTGCGTGGTTCCTCGGCCTGTGCCGCACCCCAGGTAAGCCGGTGAATTTTGTGCCGGTCATCGACCAAGATGTGCGCCGCTGGTGGCGTTCGGACTCGCTGTGGCAGTCCCACGACGAGCGTTACGACGCCGACCAGGTCGCCATCATCCCCGGCATTGCCGCGGTGGCAGGCATCACCCAAGCCAACGAGCCGGTTGCTGACCTGTTGGCGCGCTTCAACGCCGCTACTGTTGCACGCCTCGAAGACGAAGGCGTGGCAGCTGAGGATGCTCAGCAAAGCCCAGTTGCGCGTGTGATCAACGCCCCGGGAACCTACTGGGCAGGCCGCCACCAAACCTCCCTCGTGGCGCGTTTGGGCGATGTGGATGCGTGGGAGTTCAGCGACGCTGAGGGCCGCACCCAGGCAAGCCACGCCCCGACCGGTGCCACCTTGGTGGAAGAAGATCCGTCGCACGCTGTGTTGACCGTGCCGCTGCAAGGATCGACTGCGTTCGGAACCACCGCCAACCTTCGTATCCGCTTCACTTTGCCTTCGGGAACTGCTGCGCAGGCGACCGTGCCAATCGTGACCCAGGAAGACGCCGAAAAGGCGATGGGTGAGCTCACCCGCATTGCCTCCGGTGGACAGATGGGCGAGCTCGACGGCACCACCGCAACCTGGACTACCACCTTAACTGCCACGGACATCGCCGATTATGTGAACGTCACCGCAGGATACCTGCCTGATACCATCACCCCGAACGGCACCGCGCCGGATGTATTGGTTGGCCGCGCTTGGCCTGCTATCTTCGCAGCCGTCAAGGCCGCTGTGATCCCGGGCACCGATGATGCTTCCGTGGTCGAAGGCATGCTCAGCCTCGTGCACTTAGAGCACCACCTCACACTGCTCGACACTCTGCCAAACCCAGCGGTAGGCCAGAGCGTGGAGCTGGAAATCACCGCCCGTGCCGAGGAAGTGTCCGACACCGAAATCGGGCGCATCGTGGTTGTTCGCGCCGACATCACCGCCAACGGCACGCCACTGGCGAAGCTGAGCGAACGCATGGCAATTCGCGGCCGCCGCGGCAATTCCACCGCGCGCACCAACACCTCCGCACTGCCTACGCATGTGAACGCGCCGCGTTCCTTCCGCGCCTATGCGAAGGTGACCGCGCCGAAGTCGATGGCCCCGTTTGCCATCGTCTCTGGCGACCGCAACCCCATCCACGTCTCCGATACCGCAGCCGCACTCGCGGGCCTGCCCGAAGGCGTGATCGTGCATGGCATGTGGACCTCCGCCATCGCCGAGCTAATCGCCGCAGGCGGCTACTCGGATGAGAACGTGACCACCGCGCCGAACCGTGTGGCCGAATACACCGCCACCATGCTCAGCCCAATCCTGCCGGGTGCTGAGGTGGAGTTCACTGTGGAGCGCACCGGCATTGACACCCGCCCAGGCCGCGGTGAGGTGCGCGAAGTCACCGCCACCGTCGGTGGCGAGCTGGTGCTTACCGCCACCGCAACCATGGCAGCGCCTGAAACCTTCTACGCCTTCCCAGGCCAGGGCATTCAGTCGCAGGGCATGGGCATGGAGGCACGTGCAAAGTCCGCTGCCGCACGTGAGGTATGGGATCGTGCAGACCGCCACACCCGCAACAAGCTGGGCTTCTCCGTTTTGGAGATCGTGCAGAACAACCCCACTGAGGTGGTTGTTGCTGGTGAAACCTTCACCCACCCCAAGGGTGTTTTGTTCCTCACCCAGTTCACCCAGGTCGCCATGGCCTGCTTGGGCGTGGCCCAAATTGCTGAGATGCGTGAAGCGAATGCGCTGAACCAGCGTGCGTTCTTCGCAGGCCATTCCGTGGGTGAGTACAACGCACTGGCCGCCTATGCAGCTGTGTTGTCTTTGGAAAATGTGGTGGAGATCGTCTACCGCCGCGGTTTGACCATGCATCGTCTCGTCGAGCGCGATGCTGAGGGCAACTCTAACTACGGCCTTGCTGCGCTGCGCCCTCATAAGATGGGCCTGACCGCAGATAATGTTTTCGACTACGTTAAGGGGCTGGCGGAGAAGTCCGGCGAGTTCCTTGAGATTGTGAACTACAACCTCGCGGGCATGCAGTACGCGGTGGCTGGCACCTACAAGGGCTTGAAGTTCTTAGAAGCTGATGCCGAGGCGAAGGCACCGGGTGCACGTGCGTTCATCCTGATCCCAGGCATTGACGTGCCGTTCCACTCCACCCACTTGCTTGATGGTGTGGATGATTTCCGTACCCATCTCGATAACCTTCTGCCACAGGAGGTTGAGCTGGATGTTCTGGTTGGTCGCTATATTCCGAACCTTGTGGCTCGCCCCTTCGAGCTGACCCAGGACTTCGTCCGCTCCATGCTGGATGTGGTCGATGCCCCAATTTTGACAGCAGTGCTGGAAAACTGGGAGGAAGAAATTTCGAGGCCAGCTCACCTGGCACGCACCCTGCTCGTGGAGTTGCTAGCGTGGCAGTTCGCCTCCCCAGTGCGCTGGATCGAAACCCAAGACCTGCTTATCCGCAGTCGTGCAGAGGGTGGTGTGGGCGCCGAGCGTTTCGTCGAGGTTGGTGTGGGTTCCGCCCCAACGCTTGCGAACATGATGGCCCAGACCTTGAACCTTCCGCAGTATGCTGAGGCGAAGGTGGAAGTGCTCAACGTTGAGCGTGATCGCCCCGTTGTTTTCGCCACCGACGAGTATGTGCGTGAGGTTGCAGAGGCTGAGCAGACCGCAGCTGATGCCCCTGCTGAGGCTGCGCCGGAGGCCCCAGCAGCGGCTGAGCCTGTGGCGACTGCACCAGCTGCCCCTGCCGCTCCAGTGGCTGCTGCTGGTGCTGGCACCCCAGCGGATATCAGCTTTACCCCGTCCGATGCCACCGCGATGCTCATCGCATTGTGGACGAAGGTTCGCCCCGACCAGATGGGTGCTTCCGACAGCATCGAAACCCTGGTTGAGGGTGTGTCTTCCCGCCGCAACCAGCTGCTTTTGGATCTCGGCGTGGAATTTGGCCTCGGCGCCATCGACGGTGCGGCTGATGCTGAGCTCAATGACCTTTACGGCACTGTCTCCCGCATGGCTAAGGGCTACAGCGCGTTCGGCCCTGTGCTTTCCGACGCCGCCGCCGATGCCCTTCGCCGCCTGACCGGCCCGACCGGCAAGCGCCCCGCCTACATCGCTGAGCGTGTGACCGGCACCTGGGGTCTGGGGCAGGGCTGGGCTGACCATGTGGTTGCAGCTGTCGTAATCGGTGCCCGCGAAGGTGCCTCCCTGCGTGGCGGCGACCTCGCAACCTTAAGCCCTGCTGCACCGTCGAACGCTGCTGAGCTGGATCAGCTTATCGACGCCGCAGTCCAGGCCGTTGCAGCCGACCAAGGTGTGGCTGTGGCCATGCCAGGTGGCGGCGGTGCCGGTGGTGGCGTGGTTGATTCGGCAGCGCTTGGCGAGTTCGCCGAGCAGGTCACGGGTAAGGCCGGCGTGCTGGCCGCAACCGCGCGTACCATCCTGCATAACCTTGGCCTCGATGAGAAGGCCAATGGGCTGGATCTGGATAACGATGCCGATGCGGATGCTGCTCTCTACGAGCTGGTTTCCAAGGAGTTGGGTTCCGACTGGCCTCGCCAGGTGGCCCCAAGCTTTGATGCCAACAAGGCTGTGCTGTTGGACGACCGCTGGGCTTCGGCGCGTGAAGATATTTCTCGCGTGGCCACGGGTGAGATCGCCCCTGAAAGCCTCGACCTGACCGGCGCTGGTGCCCAGGTGGCTGCCCAGGCTGAGTACTTCGGCCTGGACGAGCTGGCAGCGCAGGCTCGCGACGTCGCAACGCTTGATTATGCAGGTGATGTTGCTGTGGTCACGGGCGCATCCCCGAACTCCATTGCTGCATCTGTGGTCAAGCGCCTGCTCGCAGGTGGCGCGACCGTGGTGGTGACCACCTCCTCGCTGAGCCACTCCCGCCTTGGCTACTACAAGGATCTGTACGCGGGTTCTGCTCGCGGCGCTGCCGCACTGTGGATCGTGCCTGCGAACCTGTCCAGCTACGCCGATCTTGATGCTGTGATTGAGTGGATCGGCACCGAGCAAACCGCCACCGTCAACGGTGCATCTAAGCTGATCAAGCCAGCACTCAAGCCAACCCTGCTGTTCCCATTCGCTGCACCGCGTGTTTCCGGTTCGCTGGCAGACGCGGGCCCTGCTGCGGAAATGCAGATGCGTCTGCTGCTGTGGAGTGTGGAGCGTTTGATCGCAGGACTGTCCGCGATCGGCACCGACACCCACGTGGGCCAGCGCCTGCACGTGGTGCTGCCTGGTTCGCCTAACCGTGGTCGCTTCGGCGGCGATGGCGCTTATGGTGAGTCGAAGGCTGCGCTGGATGCGCTGGTGACTCGCTGGAACGCGGAGCCAGCATGGCAGCCCTACACCTCGCTTGTGCACATCCTTATCGGTTGGGTGCGTGGCACCGGCTTGATGGGTGGCAACGATCCGCTGGTCGCAGCGGTCGAGGCTGCTGGCGTGACCACCTACTCCACCGAGGAAATGGCGGATCTGCTGCTTGAACAGGTCGCTGATGAGGTACGCGCGCAGGCCGCAACTGCACCAATCACCGTGGATGTCACTGGTGGTTTGGGCGAGGCCGATATCAACCTACCTGAGCTTGCCCGCTCTGTAGAGCGCGACGCCGCAACCGAAGTTGAGGAGCACACAGCAACGCTCAAGGCACTGCCAACCCCGTACCGCCCATTTGCGGAAACCACCCCTGATTTCGCTGGTGGTGTGAGCCAGGACCTCGACGACATGGTCGTGATCGTCGGCGCCGGCGAGCTGAGCCCGCTGGGCAGCTCCCGCACGCGTTTCGACGCCGAACTTTCCGGCAAACTCTCTGCTGCGGGTGTCACTGAGCTGGCGTGGAGCATGGGTCTTATCCACTGGGACACCGACCCGAAGCCAGGCTGGTACGACGCCGAGGATGAGGCAGTGGAGGAATCGGAGATTTTCGACCGCTTCCACGACGAGGTTCTCGCCCGCGTGGGTGTGCGCCGCTACCACGATGATTTCTTCATGGTGGATAACCTCGCCCCTGAGCTGACCACCATCTACCTTGATGCGGACATGAGCTTCAGCGTGGCCGATAAGGAAACCGCGAAGACTTTCGTCGAATCCGAGCCGGAGCTGACCACTGCTCATTTCGATGAGGAGACTGGCGAGTGGATTGTCACCCGCAAGGCTGGTTCTGCGGTGAAGGTGCCACGTCGCATGGCTATGTCGCGCTTCGTGGGTGGCCAGATCCCTGAGGGCTTTGACCCAGCGGTCTACGGCATCCCTGCCGATATGATTGACAACCTCGACCGCGTGGCCGTGTGGAACATTGTGGCTACCGTGGACGCATTCTTGTCGTCTGGTTTCACCCCAGCGGAACTGATGCGCCAGCTGCACCCTGCTCGCGTGTCTTCGACCCAGGGCACCGGTCTGGGCGGCATGCAGTCGATGCGTTCGCTCTACATTGATGGTTTGTTGGCTGAGCCTCGCCAGAATGACATTCTGCAGGAAGCACTGCCGAACGTCATGGCTGCGCACGTGATGCAAAGCTATGTGGGTGGCTACGGCCAGATGATCCACCCAGTGGCCGCGTGTGCTACCGCTGCTGTGTCGGTGGAAGAAGGCGTGGATAAGATCAAGCTGGGCAAGTCCGACTTCGTGGTCGCCGGCGGCTATGATGACCTCTCCATTGAGGGCATCACCGGCTTCGGTGACATGGCCGCAACCGCTGATTCCGGCGAAATGGCCGCGAAGGGTATTGAGGAGCGCTACTTCTCCCGTGCGAATGACCGTCGCCGCGGTGGCTTCGTGGAGTCCGCTGGTGGTGGCACTGTGCTGTTGGCCCGCGGTTCCCTTGCCCGCGAATTGGGTCTGCCAGTTCTGGGTGTGATTGGTTTCGCCGAGTCCTTCGCCGATGGTGCACACACCTCCATCCCAGCCCCAGGCTTGGGTGCACTGGGTGCTGCCCGTGGCGGGGAGCAGTCGCGCTTTGTTAAGCAGTTGGCGAAGGTGGGTGTGAAAGCTGATGAGATCGCTGTGATTTCCAAGCACGATACGTCCACCACCGCGAATGATCCGAATGAGTCGGATCTGCACGAGCGTATTTCTGCAGCTATTGGCCGTAGCGCCGGTAACCCGTTGTATGTGATTTCGCAGAAGACCCTCACCGGCCACGCGAAGGGTGGTGCCGCTGCTTTCCAGATCATCGGTTTGACCCAGGTGCTGCGTTCCGGCCAGGTTCCTGCGAACTATGCGCTTGACTGTGTCGATCCGGTTCTGCGCCAGCACGAGCACCTGGTGTGGCTGCGTAAGCCGCTTGATTTGCGCACGAAGGCACCGAAGGCTGGTTTGGTCACCTCTCTTGGTTTCGGCCACGTGTCTGCACTGATTGCGATTGTGCACCCTGCTGCGTTCGTTGAGGCTGTGCGTGCACAGTTCGGTGATCAGGCTGTTGCGCAGTGGCAGGCTCAGGCTCAAGGGCGTGAGGAGTCCGGTTTGCGCCGCATCCAGGATGCAATGCACGGTGGTGCGGAGCTGTTCGAACGCCCCGTTGACCGCAACCTTGGCGCTACCGGTGCGAAGGCGAAGGAGCGTGAAGCCGAGATTCTGCTCAGCGAAAGCACTCGCCTTATCGACGGCGTTCTCACCGTCACCGAAAGCTAAACGCTAACAGCGACACAAGCCTCCCTTTTCCGCCACAGCTGATTGTGGTGGGGAAGGGAGGCTTTTGTGTGCTTTGTACCGGACTATGTGGCGTATTGCCTTGCTAGATGGAGTAACACAAGCCGCACATGAACCCTGCGCGTTGCTCCAGTGCTAAGGGTAACTCGACTGTTGTGTGAAAAAGTTGGGTGAGTGTGTGGTGTCATCGGGAATGGGTCGAGTTTTGGTGCAGAAGGCACAGCTTTGCTGATTCACATCACGCTCACTCGACCTTTTTGTGAGAAGGAAGGTTTGAGAGCCGGATTTATGTGGAAAGGTCGAGTTTTCTCGTGTTCGTTGTTTATTACAGCCCCCTAAGTCTGAAGAATTTGCTTGTGTGAGAGAAGGCCCAGGAGGCTCACTCGACCTTTTGTTTTTGAGCGCATGGTTTTTCGCTGGTTTTAAAGAATAGGTCGAGTTTGGTGAATTTCGAGGAAGAAAACTTGATGATTGTGGATACGGTCGAGTAGTCCCTGGGGAGGGGTCAGGAAGGAGTAGAGCTGCGTGTGACGATGGCAGGTCTTTCGCGTGGTGTATTTCAAAGCGCACTCGACCTTTTCAGTCGAACGCACTGGGATGTGCGGCTGGGTTGACGCAAAGGTCGAGTAGGGGATGGGCCGTGCTGAGGCTAGGGGAGTTGCCCCCGATGGGGACAAACTTTTGATTGATGTTGTTGATAAATCAACGGCTGAGCTGCAGATTTGTGTTTTGCGAGGTAGCGGGGCACTTTTTAATAAAAATATAAAAGGCTTATACGTTTTGGGTGTGATTTTCATTCTAGATAGGATTGCTGTGGCTTAATTGTTGCTTATTCAACTTTGCTAGGAGAGAAAGTGAAATCCGCGCATGCACAGATTTCGCCAGGTGGAAGGTTAAGGAGTAATCCTGCGGCAAAGGCAGTGGTGTCTTTGCTTGCAACCCTTGGTCTTCTCCTGTCGATGACACCTGCTATCGCCTCGGCCCAAGACAGTGGGCACGATCGAAGCGAGTTATATATCACGGGCGGCAAGCTGACCCGCTTAAAAGATAAAAGCGCTGATCTAGTCCAAGACGAGCGCATTGTCTTTTCTTTCAACTGGGATGCTAGTGCGTATGCACGTACTGATCGGGCTCCCAAAATCGGTGACTACATCAAGATTGACATCCCAGCGTGGGCTAATTTCGCTGAGGGTACAGCACCGATGAATGATGCCGAAGGCAATGCTGTAGCAGAATGTGTGCAGAAGAAGACTGAGGTCAAGTGTACTTTTGTCACGGATCTTTCACGCAAGGATGAACCTAAAGGCAGCTACGAATCTGCTTTGTATCTGCAAAAAACTCAGCGGATCGAAAAATCCTCCATTCAGTTCGGCCCACTCAGTAGCGTGGTCGAATTGTCTTCGATTGTTAGCCAAGATGCCATTGATAAGGGCGTTATTGGTCTCGGGAGTGAATCCACCCCGCCGAATCTTTCCCCACTCGATGGGGTTCAGAAAAAAGAGGGCGTGTACCACGGTTTGCTCACCTACTCGGAGGGCAAAGCCATCATCGGTTGGCACATTTATGCCAACGGTACTGGTGGTGATGTGACAATCACAGACACCTTTGCCAAGCCTTTGCAGCCAGCACAATATTTGCGCGCGGTACCGGAATTCAAAAATTCGGTCGAGATCCGTTACCGTGACAAAAAATTAGAAGAACCACACGGCGGTGGCAGTTGGGACTTAACCAGCCAGAAACCTCACGAGACGTCTTTTCTTCCGCACGATCAGTTCGATGTTGAATGGTCGGAAACGCCAACGGGGCAGCAAAAAGCAACTGTGGTGCTGAAAAACACCACCGATAGTCGTGTGTACCGTGTGCGTATCATGACGGAATTAGATCCCAGTGTTCACCAAGAAGGTGACCTACTGCGCAACGAGGCTTTCATCGAAAATAGCCGAGTGGAAACCGAAGTCAAAGCCTACAACGTGATCACTGCTGTGGCGCAGTATAAAGACAACACTGGTGCCATCAGGATTTTCAAGCATGTTGAGGGAATCCCGGCTGACAAGAAGCCACAAGATTATAGCGCCACTATCGAAGCAAAGATTCTGCGTCCAGGCGAACAACAGCCAGAGGTTCGTACTCTTTCTGTGCGTGAAGGTGCACAGGCGCAACTGGCAGGTTTCCTGGGTGACCTCCCCACAGGTACCCAAGTAACTCTTACAGAATCTGCCTCACCAGTAATCGAAGGCTTTGCGCACAACAATGTTGTGGTGGGTCAAGGTAAGTATGGCAACCTTGAGGCGCAAGATAATGTGAGAATTTCACTTGATCGCGCTTCAGCTGTGGTGACGATTCAAAATAAGCAGACCACCGAAGTTGCCCTCACCAACTCTTATGTAGAAGCGCGAGGCAAGTTCACCGTGACCAAGCAGGTTCGTGGCCTTACTGCGAACATTCCGGCGAGCTTTAAGGTGCAGTACCGCTGTTTCACCAAAGAGACGCAGCCACAGTTGGTCACTGAAGGGACTATCGAGGTAGCGAATGGGGAAACAAAGCAATCCCCAGAACTTCCGCTGGGTATTGAATGTCACCTGGACGAGATTGATAAGCAATCCGTGAGCGTCGACGGTTATGAGCTGAACGAAAATTTCAGTCACATTGTTGTGGAGCCGTCGCTTACACCCGAAACTTCAGATAAGGCGCGCACAATCTTGACCAACCACTACACCAAGACCACTGGTGGGTTCAGCATTATCAAGAAGGTGGAAGGCGATAGCAAAGACCGTGCGCCAGCGTCTTTTACGTTCCAATACCGGTGCGGGGATAACAACTGGACAGATATCACTGTTGAGCCGAATACACCTACCCAGGTCAACGATGTGCCTAAGGGGCAGTGTGTGATCAAAGAAGCGGCGCAACAACCGCTTGAGGGTGTGAGCATGAGCACCGTGCTGCAGGCAGGTGATCAGCAGGCCGAAGGCACCAATGAGCTGACCTTTACCGTTGGTGATGACACCGCAGCACAGGTCGTTGTCACCGCCACCAACACCTATACCCGCGATAAGGGTGCGTTTAAGATCACCAAGGTGGTCGATGGCGATGCCGCGAACAAAGCCCAGGGTCCTTTCACTTTCCAGTACCGCTGCGATGGGGCACCAGAGTGGACAGATGTGACTGTTGCGGCAGGGCAGACTCAAGAAATCGCACAGATCCCCACGGGGCAGTGTGAAATTAAAGAACTTGCCCCCGCAGCGATTGCTGGTGTGAGCCATTCTTCTGTTGTATCGGTGGCAGATTCCCACGCCCGCAATGGCGAAGTGTTGCGCTTTGATGTGCGCAAAGATGCGGACCCTGTTGTGACTGTTCAGGCAACAAATACCTACACCCAGGATCGTGGCGAGCTGCATATCAAGAAGGTTGTTGCTGGTGATGCGAAGAATCTCGCCCCGGCGTCGTTTAGCTTTAGCGTGCGCTGCGGTGAGCAGGAATGGGACAACATTGAGGTCAAAGGCGGCGCATTTGCGGCAATCACCAACGTCCCGGTCGGGGAGTGCGTGATCAAGGAAAAGGATGCCGCAGTTGCAGGCACAACCCTTGCCACTGGTTTTAGTGTGAACGCGCATCCGGTCACCACCGATGGCGACGGGTCGATTCGCGTGCCGGTGACAAAGGGTGCGACCGTGCTGGTGGAGGCAACAAACACCTACACCCGCGAGACAGGCAGTATTGAGCTGCGCAAAAATGTCATCGTTGACGGCAAGGCTGCACCTTCGGCCACGCCGTTTAGCATCATCGCGCGCTGCGAGGGGATGAATATTGATCCGATCACTGTTCCCGGTGACGGCAGCACTGTGCGTATCGACGCCGTGCCCACCGGCACCACGTGTAGTTTCACGGAAGCTGATGCGCAGCGTCCAGGCTACGCCCACGGCGTGACCTTCCAGCCAGCCAGTGTCACCGTGAACACTGCCGGTGAAACAGTGCGGGTGGAAATCACCAACACCTATGTGCGCGACACAGGTGGGTTCAGCATCACTAAGCAAGTAGAAGGCAACGCGGCAGCACTTGCCCCGAAGCGCTTTCACTTCCGCTACACCTGCGCCGATGGTGTCACAGGCACCGTGGAAGTAGAGTCTGGAAAACCAGCCATGCTCAGTAACATCCCCACCGGCGAATGCACGATCACTGAAGAAGCAGCGCAGGTTGAACACACCACACTGAAAACCCACATGAGCGTGGGCGGCGGGCAGCCAGTGGAAAACAATACCGTCACCTTTAGTGTGACAAAGGATCAACAACCAGCAGTAGCGGTCGTTGCAACCAACACCTACACCGCCGAAGAATATCCCTTCATGCTGCGTAAAACCTTAAGCGCAGATACTGACGTTGATGTGCTCACACAACGTGCAGCAGGGCGTGCATTCATCTTCGACTACACCTGCACCCCAGCCTACGAAGGGGCGAAAGCAACCACGGGTCAAATCAGTATTTCAGGCGATGGCAAGGCAGTAGCCTCACCACACACCTACCCAGTGGGAACCACCTGCACCCTGACTGAGCGTGCTGATTCGGCGACAATCCCAGGGTTTGTTCACCAACCCACCCAACCTATGACCGTTAACGTGCGTGCCGGTGAGCAACCCGCGACAGTGGAGTTCACCAACCACTACACCCGCGACGGTGGGGGATTTAACCTCGCCAAGAAAGTAGAAGGCTGGCCGTGGTTTGCCACCAACACCTTCACTTTCAACTACCGTTGCGAGCACAGTGCAAGCAGCACCGTGAAGGAAGGCACAGTAGAGGTAGTAGGTAACAACACCCCTGTAGACGTTGATGCGCAGATCCCCTTCGGTTCCACCTGCGTGATCACCGAAGACACACAGAAGGCACAGCGACTTGGCTTCGTGCTCCAAGAAGTACCTGAAATCCGCTTTATCCTTGATGAGAACAACAAGGACCACACCTTCACAGCAACAAACACCTACATTCCATGGATTCCGCTGCTGATTCCACTCATCCCACTGGTTGTAGCACCATTCATCCCACAACCTGCGCCACACCAAGAAAGCGCAGTACTGGCAGCAACCCCGGACATGCACAAAGAACAGGAGAAGCAAGGACAAACCCACAGCCCACAGAGTGCACCGGCGCAACTAGCACGCACCGGCGTCGATAAGCATCTTCTTGCATGGGTAGTCTTCGGCGCACTGCTGAGCACAATCGGCGTGTTCATGCTCCGCCGCCGCGAAAACTAACCCCTTCTAGACCAAAGTTCAACACAAACACCCAGTGAATGCACACCAGCAACCACTGGGTGTTTTTTCACACCCTGCAGCACAAAAAATGGAAAACTAAGAACAATGAGCACCCACCCCGGAATCGACCTCGTCCACATCCCCAGCTTCGCCGAACTCCTCAACACCCCAGGATCACGCTTCGACCAAGTCTTCTCCGCCCGCGAACACCGCATCGCCACCACCAAGCCCCGCCGCGACGAACACCTCGCCGGACGCTGGGCCGCCAAAGAAGCCTTCATCAAAGCCTGGAGCCAATCCCGCTACGGACAACCCCCAAGCATCACCCAAGAACAGCTCAACTGGCGCGAAATCGAAATCATCCCCGACGCCTACAACCGCCCCATCATCCACCTAAGCGGCACAATCGCCGACATCACCGGGATAGACACCATCCCCGTCTCCATCAGCCACGACGGCGACTACGCCACCGCCATCTGCATCTTCAACACCTAACCCAACCCCCCGCCAAAAATCTAACCCGGCAATTAGCCAGTAGCAACAGCAAACAAATACGCAATCGCCATCCGCTTAATCTCAGCAACCGTATCCTTAAACACCTCATCACTGGTGTGCGGATCATGCACCGCATAATTCAACAACGACACCAACGTGTGCACCAACAACCCCGCCATCATCAACCGCTCAGACTCATCCGATTGCGGCGCCAACGGATGCAACACATGCGCCAACAACACCAACATTTCACGCTCAGTCGCCGCCGCAGTCGCACGCGTCGCCGGAGTCGACTGCACAGCATGCCACACGGCGCGCCGGGAAGGATCAGCCCGCCACATATCGGCAAGGTGATCGATCAACTCATCCAAAATATCCGGCCACTGCAGCGCCGGAACCTGATCCGCAAACGTCGTCAACTCCGCTACTGTTGCCGCTGTATCTTCCCGATCCAGCTCACAAATCAGCACATACTTGTTGGCAAAAAACTGGTACAACGTCCCGATGGGGACCTCGGCGCGCTTGGCTACCTCATCGAAAGTGAAAGACTCGAAGCCGACGTCGACAAGCACGGAACGCGCCGCCGTTAAAATGCGACAAAAACGCTCCCGTGAACGCTGCTGGGCAGGGCGACGTCGCGGGAGGAGGATCTCACCTAGCTCACCCGCTGCTTTATTGTCGCCCTTATCCGCTGCCACCATGAGGATTTACGCCAGATCTTTCAACACACGCGCAACATGGCCGGTCGCACGCACGTTATACATCGCCTTCTCCACAGTCCCGTCAGCTGCGATCACAAACGTTGAGCGGATCACACCTTGGACAACCTTGCCGTAGTTCTTCTTTTCCCCAAACGCACCGTAAGCATTCATCACCTGCTTATCGACGTCGGAGAGCAGGGGGAAGTTCAAATCGTGATCAGCACGAAACTTCGCAAGCTTGTCTGGAGTATCTGGGGAGATAGCAACAACATCGATACCAAGACCACCCAGCTGGCTTAAAGAATCCCGGAAATCGCAGGCTTCCTTCGTGCACCCTGGAGTATTCGCCCGAGGGTAGAAATACACAATGACCTTCTTCCCCGCAAAATCACTTAACGAGGTGGTGCCACCCTCATCGTTCGGGAGGCTAAACGGTGGGGCAACGCTGCCGGTTTCCAAGCGCACATTTTCAGTCATGGGATCAACTTTACCTTCTTCACGCATTTTCCCTCGCAAAGGACTAAGGTGTATTAGGAACTTTGTAATACCTTTTGAGGAGACTAAGAAAAAGTGGCACGCAACATTGATGACATTCAGCGCGAAATTGAGCGCACCCGCCGCCAGCTGGCGCAGACGCTGGATGAAATTGCTGACCGCACGAAGCCGCAACACATCGTTGACGATGTGAAATCCGGTATCACCCAGAAACTGAAAGAACCACAGGTTCAAAAAATTGTTGCCGGAGTCGGCATTGCGGTTGCTGCTCTCGTCGTCATTGGTGTCAGCTCCTCCCGCAAACGTAAGAAGCAGCTGAAAGAACTTCAGCAACTTCTAGCCGCGCGCTAGTCTTTCACCATTACGACACTCACCCCCCTCCTTCACACCTTTCTCCCACTTGACTTAAGCATTCAAGGGATAGAAAGGTCGAAGGAGGGTTTTCGCGTAGTTGGGGTACTTCTTAGGCTAACTGGCAGCCAGCTTTCACCATCTCTTGCATCGCAGCATCACCAGTTTCCTCCGTCACTGCCGAGACCAGATCAGTGAGAACCTTCACCTCAAAACCATGGCGTAACCCATCAAGGACGGTCGCGCGCACACAATAATCCGTGGCGATACCCACCACATCAATAATGTCTATTCCGCGCTCACGCAACCACAGATCCAAGGCAGCGCCATCACTGGCTGCAACACCTTCAAAACCTGAATAGGCCGCCGAATACTGACCTTTGAGAAAAACCTCATCAAAACGATCCTGCACACCAGCTACAGCGGGGTGGAAATCAGCACCTAAAGAATCAGCCACACAATGCACCGGCCACGAATCCACAAAATCGGGGGAATCAGAAAAGTGGCTACCAGGATCAATATGCCAATCCTTCGTAGCCACCATCACCTTATAACGGTCAGCATGCTCAACCATATGCTGCGCAATACCTTCAGCAACCACACCGCCACGAGTCGTTGCTAAAGATCCACCAGGACAGAAATCATTTTGAACATCAACTACAACAAGCGCTCTCATGGTTTACGAGTCTAGCCAACCACTACGCCTATTCAATCCATCCTGAAGAAAACAAGGGGGTAGCGCCACCCACAATTTCCTCCCAGCAGCACAACAAGCGGCGACAACACCAGCTGGACAACCACCACAAGCCAACATTGCGCATCACCTACCGCTGTAGGGTGGGGAAGTGGAGTAAAAAAGGTGTGGGTGGAAAACAGAAAAATCCTCAGCAAAAATATGCTGAGGATTACAGTGTGCGCCATCAGGGACTCGAACCCCGAACCCACTGATTAAGAGTCAGTTGCTCTACCAATTGAGCTAATGGCGCAGTGTTGAGAGCAGCCAACCTGAATAAGGTTCATGTGCTGGGCAACGAAGAGATAGCCTACACCTGCTTTGAAGATTTGTAAAATCTCGGAGAATTTTCATTTCTGTATACGAGGAAAACGGGTGGAGACTGCCTGCCAGTAGATCACCCACAGAGGAAGATTCACGTGCAACGGGGCACATGAATGCAAAGTACGGAAACCAGAATGAGGCAGTGGAATGCGGTGAATATCAGTAGGGGGATCGCAGCATGAGGAGGATGCAACATGTAGTGTGAAATCCTGCGAGACAACAATAGAATGCAGTCACCCCCAGCAAGAAGAACTTGCTGGGGGTGACTGTTACTGTGCGCCATCAGGGACTCGAACCCCGAACCCACTGATTAAGAGTCAGTTGCTCTACCAATTGAGCTAATGGCGCAACGCTATCCAAGGCACTGCTTGGCAACGAAGAAAAATATAACAGCTACATTCACGCAAAGTAAAATCTGCAGGTCACTTGCCATAATTTCGCGACATGGCTGCGTGCCGTGTTGTGCGGGGATGAGGCTGTGGGGGCGTCGACAAGCGAAGGATGCGTGAGCGATTGGTCGCAAAAGTGCTCTGTTGTGCGCGATAAAAGTAATGAAAAGGGTATTCGATAGCTGAAAATATGAATAGAAACCCACGTGTTGTGTGTATTTTCAGCGGGGGTGGAGAGAGTGGGGACGCATCAATTTGGTAACGATCGTGCACGAATGTGCGCTAAACCTAGGAACATCTTGGGGGTGTTGTTTAGGATAGTTATAGTGGCCGCAGCGAACGGGGGATACCCCATCACACCTCGTCGCAGGGGCTTTTCTAGAGAGATAAGGAAATAGATTTAACCATGGCATTGATGCGCAATGCTTGCATAGGCGTCGCTTTCAGTATTGTCTTAGCTGCCGGCACAGCCTGCACCATCGACAAAGGTGTGGCAGAAACCGCGAAAAGCACCCCCGCAACCACCAGTACCCAAGCCCCAAAGCTCCTAGCCCCACAAATTAGCGTGAAAGACGGTGCGACAGACGTCAACCCCAATCAGCCCGTTGTTGTGAAATCGCTCGGCGAAGGGTTATCAAGCGTGCGCATGACGAACGAAGAGGGCAAAGTTATCGAATCAACCCTCGATACCGACAACATGCGCTGGACAACAGCCGAACAGCTGGGCTTCAACCGCACCTACACCGTGGAAGCGAAAGACAAAAACGGGAAGACCGCAACAGTCACCTTCTCAACCGTGCAGACCGCCGCGCTCTCCAGCAACAGCCTGGCACCGCTGGACGGCGCTGAAGTAGGAGTCGGACAAACAATCGCGCTGCGCTTCGACACTTTCGTCAACAACCGTAAAGATGTTGAAAAAGCCATCACCGTGACCACCGTGCCCAAAGTTGAAGGCGCGTTCTACTGGATCTCCAACCAGGAAGTACGCTGGCGACCCGAAAATTATTGGAAGCCCGGCACCAAAGTCACCGTTGATGCAAAACTATACGGCGTGAAAATTGGTGAAGGTGTTTACGTCGGCAACGACAACAAAGCATCATTCACCATTGGCGAAAAAGTTGAAGCAATCGTCGACGACAACACCAAAACCATGACCGTGTACAAGTCCGGTGAACAGGTAAAATCCATGCCTGTCTCATTAGGTTCTGCGCAATGGCCAACCCCTAACGGCGTGTACATCATTGGCGACCAATACCCATCGCTGGTAATGGACTCGACCACCTACGGACTGTCGCTGGAAAACGGTGGCTACAAAACCCCAGTCCAGTTCGCCACCCAAATGTCCTACTCCGGCATTTTCGTCCACGCCGCCCCCTGGTCACTGTGGGCACAGGGCAGCCAAAATGTCTCCCACGGATGCGTCAACGTCTCCACCGAAAACGCCCAGTGGTTCCAAAACTTCGTCAAACGCGGCGACCTCGTCACCGTGAAAAACACCATCGGCCAGACACTGTCCGGTTACGACGGGCTCGGCGACTGGAATATTGATTGGGAAACCTGGAAGAAGGGCAACGCCGACCAGGCATAACCGCCCCACTTTCCCACTGTGATTACACCTGCAGGCATCAGCGTTCGCGCCGGTGCCTGCTTTTTATCCCCAAGCTTCGCGTCGTTACCAGCACTGTGCTTGGATGGGGAGAATGGAACATAAAATCTTCACAATGCCAGTCTCAGCGGTCTACCCGCACTACAAAACCAAAGTGGAGCGCAAAGGCGTAGACCCCGCCGTGGTTGACGCCTGCATCTGCTGGCTGACTGGATACAGCCCCGATCAACTCCACGAGCTTCTCGACGCCGACACAAACTTCACAGAATTCTTCAGCGCCGCCCCGCACATCAACCCCGCACGCGACCTCATCGGGGGAAGTATCTGCGGAGTGAAAATTCCAGAAATCGACGACCCTTTGATGAAACTCATCCGGCAACTCGATAAACTCATCGACGATGCCGCCAAAGGCAAATACGAAAAAATGCAAACAAAACTCGGGCTCAACCCCCTCTAGTCGAACGCCCGAAAAATAGCCTCGTAACCCAGCTTGAATATAGGGGAGTGCAAAGCAATGAGGGCCTTCGTAAAATACGAAGGCCCTCATTCACATGGGGGTGGCTGACGGGGCTCGAACCCGCGACACCCAGGATCACAACCTGGTGCTCTACCAGCTGAACTACAGCCACCATCGCTGTTTGAAGCAGCGAGGACTATATTAACCTACTTGTCTAAAATTACAAAAACCGCAGGTAACGCTGGGTAGCCTCCGCCTTAGCAGTGGCGCACTCGTCACCAGAAGGATCAGGGGTGATCATCGAACGGCGGTAGTAATCCAACTCCCGAATCGACTCCACAATATCCGCCAGCGCACGGTGCGCCAGCCCCTTATCCGGCTGATGCGCATAGACTTCAGGAGCCCACCGGCGTGCCAGCTCCTTCAGCGAGGACACATCGATCATCCGATAGTGCAAGGCCTGATCCAGGCGGGGCATCTTCTCCCGAATGAAACTGCGGTCGGTGGCAATAGAATTACCTGCCAAAGGGGCAGGGTGTTCAGGGGAGCAGTGCTTCGCAATCAGCTCCAACACAGCATCTTCAGCCTGGGTGAGCGACACAGTGGATTCTTTAATCTCTTGAGTAAGACCTGAAGAATCGTGCATGTTTTGAACAAAATCATCCATCTGCGCAAGCTCTTCATCAGTGGCGTGGACGACAAGATCAACCCCCTCACCAAGAATATTCAGCTGAGCATCGGTGACAAGCGCAGCAATCTCAACGATGGTGTGCTTGTGAATATCTAGGCCAGTCATCTCCAGATCAATCCACACAAGACGATTGTTGTACTCCACTTTCGGTTCAGTCATAGTAACTAACTCTAACAACCCCCAGCCGAAAATAGTGCGCACACCACAAACACCCAACACAGACCAAACCCCCATGATGGAGCTCATGAAAACTCCATCACAGGGGTAGGCGATCAAGGAAATCCTTGGGCGTGAAACCTTTATAGGCCACTAAGCCTTCGGCGTGAACAAGCCCTGCATAGCTTGGGCGAAAGCTGCACCGATGCTATTGAGGAACTTCACAAGCGCCTTCCACAGATCCTTAAACGCTTGTGCGAAGCTAGGAACAGACGGATCAGGGGTATCTTCTGGATCTTGTGGAGTCGAGGTAGCTGGAGGCTGCGGCTGCTCCGTAGGCTGCTCTTCCGTTGGTTTTTCTTCCTTTGGTTGCTCTTCCTTTGGCTGCTGCTCAGGTTCCTCCTGCTTCGGCTGAGGCAAAGCCTTAAAGGTTTGGGTGGCCTCCGAAGCATCGAAATCAGTAGTAGCTGTAGCCGCCTCAGGCGCATTGGCTGTCACGGTTACAGTCGTAGCCTCAGTAAGATCCTCACCCAACTGCGCAATCTTGAGATACGCCAAAGCAACACCTTCGGAATTCGTCACCGCATCGCTGCGCGCATCACCGGAAGTAAAAGTGATCCTTTCACCAGCAACAGGTTTGCCCTCACGCTGCAGCTTCGCCGAAACCAACACCTGCACATTCTTGCCTGGCTCAACCACGGCGTCGGCAAGCTCAGCAAGAGTCAAGGTGCTCGTTCCACGCAAACGATCCTGTGGCGAGACCACAAACGTTGCAGTACCATCAATCCGGCGCGTATTCTCCGCCGCAGTCACAGGGCGTGCCACCAACGAATGCGACACCGGCTGTGCGCCAATAGCAACAGAATCGACCTCAACCGTGGCATCCACAACCCCCTCAACAGGAGTCAGTGCGGAAGCAACCTTGAGGCCATCAAGATACAGATCCACCTTCGTATCAGCAGGAACAGACTCAGTAGTCGACTGCACACGCACCTTCACAGGTACATTCAAAGCCTCACCGGTCGAAGCAACAGTGCCGATCGCATCAATAGATGCAGACACACGCGCTGGTGCAGCTGGGGCAGGGACCTCACCAAACCGCACAACTGGAGTGCTCAGCGTCTGGTTGCGGGTTTGCCCACGCGCAATAGTTAATGCCCACGATGTTTCAGTAACAAATTCACCGCGTGCGATATCCTCCTCAGTCACGGTGTGGAACGCTGAAGTGCACGCAGCGGTATGACGAGCATTAAAAGAATTCCAACGGCAGTTCGGGCTCCCCTTAGCAGGGTCGAAACTCTCCAAGCCTGAGCCACCTGAAGGGATCACAGAAATTGAATTGTTCAGTGGATTCACAACCGTAAAGCGGTAATAAATACGCTCACCCACCTGATAGGTCGGCTTTGGATTCGCAACAGTGACAAACACAGTTGGCTCAGTGACCTCAGGGGCACCACCGTGATCAACGCCGCCATGAACAGTAATCGTCACCCGGCCCACAGCATCAACAGCGCCATGAGCAACCCCCAGGCGGAAATCATTTGGCCCATTCACCGCAGTTGCTGGGGCGGTGAAATTCACAGCAACAGTCTTCGACTCACCAGCTGCAAGCGTCAAGCGCGGAGTCGGACCAACAACCCACCCCTCTGGGCCCGATACCTCCAACGGCTGATCCACAATAGCCGCGCCAGTGGTATTGGTGATGGTTACCGGAACCTCAACACTTTCACCTGCCGCTACCAAAGCAGGAGCAGCCGCAGTGCCAAGGCAGGACTCGCCAAGCCATGCCAGGTTGAAACGAACGAAATAAATATCGTTCATATTGCCACGATTATGACCCTCAGTCAGCAGACCAATGTCACCATTGGCCAAGGTAGTCATGTGCGTGTACTGCAGATCAGACTGTTTAAACAGTTTCTCTACCGGCCACGTCTTGCCATCATCACAAGACATGCGGATAGTGCCGTTCGTACGACCGGATGTCGACGCAGTATTGGAGAACAACAACACCTTAGCCAAAGCCGAGCCCTCAGGGGCGTTCGGGAACGCACGAATGATCGAAGCGTTGTTGCGTGGATCTGGCAAACGGTAATCCAAAACCGGCTCAGTCCAATTCATGCCACCATCATAGGAATAGGAAATCTTGCGGAACGTCTCGCCCCGGTTCGAGGAACGGGAGTTGTTCATCAATGTGCCGTCGGAAAGCTCAACGATCTTATTCTCGTCCATGCTTTGACCCCACGGGTTAGAAGGGAACCACGTCTTGCCGTGATCGTCAGAAATCCACGCCACAGCCTTCCACTGATTGCTGGTGGTAATCAGCATCGCGGGCTGAATCAAACGACCCTTGTACTTGCCATAGGTGAGCTGAATGCCGTTGCCGGAGGTGGCAAAGCGTGCCTTCCACGACAAATCAGGAGTAATTTCACGCGTAATCACATGATCATAAGACCAGGTAGCGCCATTATCAGAAGACTTCGCGTAAGCAGCCTGAATCACCTTGCGGTTATTCGGATCATTGCCTACCTGGGAGGGGTTGCCACCAACGATCGCGGTATCGAAAGATTTGACATGGAAGTTGAAAATCTCGCCAGTTTCACGGTCGGTGATGTAGGAAGGATCGGAATAACCGATCTTTTCTGCCACGGGGGTGGGCTTACCTGGAGCAACGTCTTTTAACTCCTCCCATGTAGCACCGTTATCGCGGGAAATGCGCTGCACGATCGAATTGGCCTGAGGGGCGTCAGCGCAGTTATCGGGACGGCCGTCATAGGAGGCGAGAAGGGTGCCATCTTTGGCGGTGATCAAGGCTGGGATGCGGTAGCAGTTGAAGTTATTGGTGCCACCAGTTTCGATCTTGTGCTCAACCAAAAAGCCAGGGGCATTCATATCGGGGTTGGCATCAAAACCGTTGGTGCCGTTAGCGGCGTGCCCTGGAATTCCAGCAAAAGGAGTGTTGGGTGTTTGCGCAGCCGCGGTGGATGTGGCGGCGACGAGTCCGGTTGCCAGCGCGAGAGCAGACACAGTTGCGGTCAGCGCGCGCCTTTTGATTGTTCCACTCATGTTTTCACCTTTCTGGGGGGAGTGGGAATGTGTGCAAGGTTGAAAAAGTACATCAGGGTGTCCTGAAGGTGGGAAGAGTCAGAAACATAGGACGTCTGATGTCTTACAGTTTTGAGGATATCGTGAGTCAATGCACACCTGGCAAGTAAATGAGAGCTGTGACACTTAAGAAACACCCCCGTAAAAACCTGTGAAGTAAAAAGGTTGCCAAAGGGGGCAATGGTGGTTTGAGGTGCTGTTTTAAGGGTGCTGCCAGCCGATTTATCAAAGAATTCGCATTGGAGCAAAGGTGAAAAATGTGCTAGTAAGTATTCTTTTGTCCCAATGCTGGCGGGGGTGGCTGCTGCTTATATATGCGCGCGTTTGGGTTGATTGTGAAAGAAGGGAGTGTGCAAAATTTTGCCCATCATTGGGGAGGTTCACAAAGGTAAAACAAAAATTTCTCAATGAACTTCTTTTTGAAATTTGAGTAAATTATCAGCAATAATTTATTCCAAAATTAGGTATTGGGTGTGGGGTTGGGGGTACACACAACCCACAAAGCACCCCTAAGAAACCGTGCAACCTCAGCGCAACAACGCCAGAAGAAACACAACCAAAAAGAAAGCCCACAGCCTACAAACCCCACAGCGTGAAAACAGCACGCTAAAGTAGAAAAGACTAAAACCAGCACAGGTCCCATTCGCAACCACAGCACCCCAAGGAGCCCCGCACCACCATGGCACTACCACTTCCCAGCATGAACAGCCGCGCACTGGTCACCGGCGCCAGCCAAGGCATCGGCCGCGCCATGGCACGCGACCTGGCCGCCCTCGGCCACAACCTCATTCTTGTTGCCCGCCGCGAAGACGTCCTACGCGAACTCGCCGAAGAACTACAAACCACACACTCCATCATCGCCGAGGTCTACCCCTGCGATTTGGCCGACCCCAACCAACGCGCCGAACTGATCGCCGACATCACCAACCGCGACATTTCTATCATCATCAACTCAGCAGGTATCGCCAGCTTCGGCCCCTTCCTCAAACAAGACTGGAACTACGAAACCCAACAATTCCAGCTCAACGCGCAAGCAGTCTTCGAACTCACCCACGCAGTCCTGCCTGGCATGGTCGCCCGCGGCGAAGGCGCAATCTGCAACGTCGGATCTGCGGCGGGCAACGTACCCATCCCCAACAACGCCACCTACGTATTCACCAAAGCCGGCGTCAACGCCTTTACCGAAGCACTCCACTACGAACTCAAAAAAACTGGCGTCAGCTGCACCCTCCTCGCGCCGGGCCCAGTGCGTGAAGCAGTGATCGACGAATCGGAAAAATCCATAGTGGATAAAGTTGTGCCCGATTTCTTGTGGACGACATACGAATCGTGCTCCGCTGAAACACTGAATGCAATGAGCAAAAATGCACGCCGCGTCGTACCAGGCCCATTGTCCAAAGCAATGAATGTTATTTCCAAGGTGGTTCCTACCGGAATTATTTGCCCACTCATGGGCTGGTTCTACGCCAAAATGGGCTAAACCAGCAGCACCTGAAAACTGCACCCACCCATGGATCACCCCTTTGTTGTATCACCATTGTGTGAAGGAAGGCAGCGACCCCAACGGGTGGTGGGTAAAAAGATAAGGTGAGCACCTGTGGTTGGGGGTTTGTTTCCCAACCACAGGTGTGTTTTTAGCGTTGGTCGCGGGGTTTGAATACGTCCGCGCCGATCACGCGTGGGACTACTTTGGGTGCATCGCCTAGAAGGTCACGCAAATTCCCTTCCCGCTCGGCTTGCTGCAGGATCCCTTTCACTCCTCCGCGTCGTGTGCGTGGTGTAGTCCGCCGACGATTCTCACGACCCCCACCAGCACCGGCACCACCAGCGCCAGCACCACCCATGGGTGCCCCACCCATCATTGTTGAGCCCCGACCTGAAGAACCAGCAGCACCAGCCCCCGACGACCCCTGCCCAGCATTCGACCCTGTACCCGAACCTGTTCCTCCACCACCTACATGGCCGCCCCGACCCGAACCAGACCCAGCCCCAGATCCTGAACCAGTCCCGTTTCCGCGAAGCCCACCAGTACTATATGCACCACCTGCACCGGAACGAGAACCACCACCGCTGTTACTGCCGCCAGCTCCCACTCCGCCTGATGAGCCATGCCCACCTGCAACTGGTGCACCCCCAACACCATAGCCTGTACCTGAGCCGACTCCAGCACTGGTGCCACGACCGCCAGTACCATGCTGGTTGAACGCACCAGACTGGCTACCAGCAGTATTCACTCCACCTAGTCCACCGGCACCTGCTATGGGGTTCATTCCACCTGGTCCACCGGTATTTGGTCCCCAGCTTGTGGTGCTTGCGCCGAGGCTGTTTGCCCCACCGGGGTATTGATGCATATTCAAGGGGTTGACCACATTCGGGTCAAACCCGAGCGTGGCTTGTTGTGATGCGACAGTATCTAGCACCTGTTCTGCTAGTACGTGTGGTTCAATGCCCATCCCTGTGGCAGTCTGTGAGGTTCGTGTGATTCCTCCTCCTGCGTGTCCTTGGCTTATTGCAGCTTGTGATTGGCCACCACCGGTACCGGCAGATGTAGGTTCCATGAGATTGCGGATTACCGGCATCGCTGCTGTGATGCTTGTTGATAGTGCTTCTTTGAACCCAATTAGATACATTTCTTCGGCTTGCTTTTTTATTAATGCACCGACTTGGGTTGTTTGCATTGCTTCAAGGGAGGCGATAGCTGCCCCGACAGCGGATGTAAATGAGGGTGCGATCATGGCAAGCTGTGCTACTGATTGTGACATCAGTCCTGCGTTATGTGCGAAATTTGCACTGGCATTCGCCATTTCAATGATTCGTGGTGCAGCGGCATCAAATACCTCTCCGCGGTTTGATGCGGTCATATCAGTAGCAACCTGCCGTAACTTGGTGCTCATATCTGATAAATCAGTCGATAGGTTCGCCCATGTAGCTGCAGCATCCAATGCCCCAGCGTTGTTCGTTGACATCAGCCCTGATAATAACTCCTGAAGCGATGAAGCTCGTGAGGTCACAGGCGTAGGAAAATCAAAGGCTTCAAAACCAAGCTCCGGGCGTATAGGATACCTAACCCCAGAGACCTGCGGTGTGCCACCATTTTCAACAGCATCAATTGCTTCAGCGAAAAACCGATCCATCCCAGATAACGCATCTAAATTCGCGTGAAGATTCCGCCCCAACCACTGCACCTGGCGTTTTAAGGCGGCCATCATCTCTTTTGCGCTACCAACAGAGCCTTCCAGTACCTGACCATGATAGCGGCCCATCTGATCCAAACCACTCACAGAAGAAAAACCATCAAGCAGACCAACATCTTTAAATGCTGAACCTATTGCTGCAAAGTCGTGAATAGATCCCAACGCGTCGATACTCTCGACGAGTTGCTGAACATCAATATGTAGTGATGTCATTTGTATCCTCCTTTAACTCGAATTTTTTGTAGGACTTCAAAAGCCCTGCGGCAAAGCTCATCCCGCCCAAGTGACTCTTCCCAAGCATTGGTATAAACCACGCTCAAACGGCCATGGGTGGTACTAACCGCAGCATTGCAGTGCTTATCTTCATTGCCAATCTCATTGAAGTAGACCCGATCGTCCGCGTCCGGGAATGTCGCATCAATCATCAAGCCACGCGACTTAATCCCTTCAAAAGTCGCAAAATGTGTGTCGATGTTATACACACCGAATTGATGAGGGACTTGCATGCCACAATCGATCAACGACGTCCCGTTGTAAACGGTATCCACTATCTTTTTTAGTCCCATTTCTGTGAGATCTTCAGCTGTGAATTCATCGCAGGGGTTATAGAGTTTTTGTGTTCGATCCGTCGGATCGAAAGCTTCGACGTATTCACGATCCGGTGGAAGCGGGATCATGGACGACACTGACGCAGGCTGCGGTGTTTCAGATGGCAACGCTGGCTGCTGTGTTTCAGGCGCAACAGTCGATGCTGCGCCAGCATCAGTACTGACAGTCTTATCCGCGCAACCAGATGCGAACACGCACGCAGCAACAAGCACTGGGATAAAAGCTGTACGTAGATTCACGTATTCTCCTCTCCAAGTAGAAATCACTTGTCTGGGCCGAGGCGCCAACAAAACGCCTCTATTTATATGAGACTGAAAAACACCTTTTGCGTTCCCAAACGGGGGTAGCCCCAATTACCCCCACTGTTACACGAGTGCAAGCAATCACTCGTAACCGCCCTTGACCCGCAGTTTCTGTAGTACTTCAAAAGCCCTGCGGCAAAGCACATCTTTGCCCAGAACATCTCTCCCCGAGTGGTTGTAAGTAACGCTGAGACGACCATCTTGAGTGCTTATCGCGGCATCGCAGTATTCCTCCGTATCGCTGCGAATATGGCTGAAATGCCCCTGATCATCCGCATCAGAGAACGCCGCTTCAAACACCACTGAAATGTGTCTACTTTTCCGGAGAAATACTCACCGAACACGTCATCGACGAAACCCGCGACTACCAAAAACCAACATGGAAAAAACACAAAAAATAACCGACAGTCACTGCCCAAAAATTCAGAACAGCAACTGCCGGTTATATCCACTATGACGCGACTGAGTTGTCAACTATGACGCGACTGAGGACAACCGTGCCCCCAGCAGTGTCTGTGGTCATGACATAGTTGACAATTCTGTTCTGGGTTTTTCTTAATGACACTTGACAGATCAGTCGCGTCATTGTTGACACTTGGCATGCAAGGGCAGAGGTCTTGACACTTGACAGATCAGTCGCGTCATCGTTGACATATGAATAGTCCGAATCGAAACCTCGCGATCATCACCTACGTCCTTAAACAAGGCAACACAGTTGCAGCCGCAGCGCGCCATTTCAAAGTCTCACGCCAATGGGTATACACCCTCATCCACCGATACGAAACCAGCGGCGGAGCCGGTCTCCAACCCCGCACCAAAGCACCGCACACACCCACACCAATGAAGAATCGCGCACCAGAAAAGACAAAGTCGACAAAGCAGGAAGAGTCACACGACGCTACGCAGGCAAGCTCTACCACCTAGGCATCACACGCGCCTACAGCGGACAAAAAGTCACCATGGTCGTCGTCGACAAACACATCACCACAGCACTCACAGACACCGGAGAAATACTCACCGAACACGTCATCGACGAAACCCGCGACTACCAAAAACCAACATGGAAAAAACACAAAAAATAACCGACAGTCACTGCCCAAAAATTCAGAACAGCAACTGCCGGTTATATCCACTATGACGCGACTGAGTTGTCAACTATGACGCGACTGAGGACAACCGTGCCCCCAGCAGGATTCGAACCCGCGACCAATCGGGTAGAAGCCGACTGCTCTAATCCACTGAGCTATGGAGGCATGCCAAAGAGATTAACCTAGACCCCGCTGCAGTAGGAAATCTTGGCACCAATAAGGGTGGGTGATTGGCCGTCGATAAGCAAAAACGCAACGGTAGGGATAGTGTGGAATCTATGGCTGAAACACCCACGCAGCACACAGTGCGCCCCACATGGCCACTCTATCTGCTGTTTTTCCTCGTTGCAGGCACAACAGGCGCAATCATCTCTTATGGATTCCTCTCAGAATCCCTCGCCGCGCTTGGCATCCCCGATCCCGGCCCGCTCACCACAGCTGGGCTGCCTTTCCTCCGTGCGACCGCATGGATGCTCGCAGCATTAGCCACCGGATCGTTCATGTTTGCCGCCTTCTTCACCAGCCCACGCGACAACGATCTCAGCACCGCGCACCTGAGCGTCGACGGTATGGTCGCGACCCGCACGGGGGCTGTTGCCGCAGCAAGCTTCACAGTCATCGGCCTTGCCATGGTGCCGCTTGTGCTCTCAGATGTGTCAGGTCAGCCGCTTAGCGAAGCGATCAAACCACTCAACTGGTCACTCGCACTTGCCCAAGTTGCAGACGCCCAAGCATGGCTCGGTGCTGCCGCGCTTGCCCTCATTGTTGCCATTGCGGGCATGTTTGCAAAAAACTGGCGCTCACAACCCCTCCTCATGGTCGGTGCAATCATTATCATCGCGCCACTCGGGCTTTCTGGGCACTCCGCAGCCGGCGGTGACCACGACTACGGCACAAACTCCCTTCTGTGGCACCTGCTGTTCATGATGTTGTGGGTTGGCGGACTTATGGGTTTGGTTGCGCACGGGCGACGCCTCGGACCGGACATGGGACTTGCTGTTCGCCGCTACTCGCATGTAGCGCTGTGGTCCGTGCTTGCAATCAGCGCATCTGGGCTGATCAATGCCGCTATTCGCGTGCGCATGGAAGACTTGCTCACCTCCGGTTACGGTCGCGTCATTGTGGCGAAACTTGTGCTCACCGTGATCCTCGCACTGTTCGGCTTATTGCACCGCACCCTTACCATGCCACGCCTTAATGCTGGGGATCAACGCGCCTTCGCCCGTGTCGCAATCGGCGAAATTATCATCATGGCAGCGACAGTAGGTGTTGCAATCTCACTCGGGCGCACCCCGCCGCCCCCGCCACGTGTCTTTGATCTTTCCCCCATGGCGTTGGAGATGGGTTACGACCTGACCATTAAACCCACCATCACCAGCGTGTGGACAGTGTGGCGCTTCGACATCATGTTCACCACATTCGCCATCGTGCTCACGGGACTGTACCTGTGGGGTCTTATTAAGCTGAAGAAGCAAGGAAAAGCCTGGCCGTGGCACCGCACTTTCTGGTGGATGCTTGGCACCATCACCCTCGGCGTATGCATGTCCAGTGGCGTGGGTTTGTACATGCCTGCAACCTTCGCCATGCACATGGTTGCGCACATGGTGCTGTCGATGGTGATTCCTGTCTTCCTTGTTCTCGGGGCGCCGTTGCAGTTGCTTCTCGACGCCGCCACACCACACCCCAACTCTCACCCAGGTGTGCGCGAATGGGTGCAGGCACTACTGAACTCCAAGCTGCTGCGCTTCCTCATGCATCCAGCGTTTAACACCATCCAGTTTGTCACCATCTTCTACCTTCTCTACATCACTCCCTGGTACGACTACATGGTGTCCGAACATGCAGGTCATTTGATCATGAACTGGGTATTTCTCACCTCCGGGTACCTTTATTACTGGGATATGATTGGCTCCGACCCGAAGCCGCGTGATAATACCGTTATCCGGCGACTTGCTTGGTTGGTGTTTTCCATGCCCTTCCACCTGTACTTCGGCGTGTATCTCATGCAGCTGTCGACCATCTTGGCAGAAGATTTCTACCGCGAGCTCGCACTTCCGTGGGGCGTTGATTTGATGCATGACCAAAACGTTGGTGGCGGTATTGCGTGGGCCTCTGGCTCCTTCCCGCTCGTGGTTGTTTTCGGTACTTTGTTCTTGCAATGGCTGAAAGAAGACCGTACTGAGCAGCGTCGTGTCGATGCTCGTGTCGACGATGGCGAAGACGATCTTGAAGCGTACAACCAGATGCTTGCGGCGATGCGTCGAGGCGATGCCGACCACGTGTCTGCTTACCATGAGCAGGAATTCGACAAAAACTAAGACATAAGTTTGAGCACCACGACCTTCTTTTCCCTCACACTCCTGAACATGCAGGTAGTGCAGTGGAAAAGGAGGTTTTTTGCGTTTCGAGTGGACAGGGCAGCATAGCTGGGTGACAATGAAGAAGACAGCGACTTTAGAGTCCATGAAGCACACGGTTTTCTGTGGGGGATGTGCGTAAAACTTGCGTGGAAATATTTCACGGCAGGCGCGCACAGCCGGTGTATGTGGGTTAAAGGGTTGTGCTTGTCGACGCGCACACCACCTTTCCATCAACGCTCACCCTTGCCGCCTAGCAGCGGTGAAAGGGGAGGGAAGCATAGGTGGTGAGAGGGTTTCTTTTTCACGGGATTTGAAGAAACGAGGGCCCCAACACTTTTAGGCGTGCCACATTCCTCTTCACTGTGTGCCACACACATGTGCCGCGTGTGAAGGAAAACCATGAAAGGGGTTGAAACCCACATGCATAATTCCACCACGATCGTTGGCAATCTCACTGGGTTGCCAATGCACTACACGTTCGCTTCGGGGGCACAATTAGCCAAGTTTCGTCTGGCTACCTCCCGCTACCGCAAAAATGAGCGGGGTGGTGAAGAAAGTACCAGCCGCCAGAGCTCCAGCGCTTCGGAGAGTGCACAGGACTCGGCTGCGCCTCACAACCAAGCGCACACCATGACTGAAACCACTACGGATGGTGCTTATGCGGGCAACGGTTATGTCAGCTATAACCAGCTGTTTATTGATGTTGAATGTTGGGGCAATCTCGCCAACAATGTGATGCAAACACTGGGGAAGCATGGCAAAGGAACCCAAGTTGTAGTCGTTGGTGACTTGATTCACAAGGAATGGCATAAAGAGGACAGGCTGGAATCACGAGTCGTGCTTCGAGCCACGAATATCGGTATTGATCTGCGCAAATATGCGTGTAGCTACCGCAGGCATGAAGTGATTGTGACTCGGAGCCAAGGCGCGGACTTGGATAATCTGCAGGATCAGCCGTTCCACGAGTTGGCTTCCGAACCGGAGGCGAACCACACCTGTGCGCCTGCGGAAGACGAACATGTGATTCGTGAAATCATCAGCCTTGATGATTCGAATTCACAGATCATTGAAGAGCTCATGCCAGCAGTACCTGAATATGGTGAAGAGCTGGTTGAAGACGGAGCACCCAGCTACTAAATCCTGGCTAGGGTGCCACACTTAAGCCATGACCCTTGTGGGGTATCTGCGATGCATTGTGCGTACGCAACCCCACAAGGGTCTTGCTTGTCACTGTGGTGTACCAAAGCAGACGAGCATCTGGGAGGAATCTGGTTTTTATGGGGAGTAAGGGTGCTGGAAGGAATGCGACAAGCAGGCGGAAGTATTGTAGTCTTTCCTATTGACTAGTGTCTTAGATGCAAATTCCTAACATTTTTAAGGGGCAATCAACGTGGGTGAATTCATCTACACGATGAAAAACGTGCGCAAAGCCATTGGCGATAAGGTTATCCTCGATAACGTCACCATGGCTTTCTACCCAGGCGCAAAGATTGGTGTCGTAGGCCCAAACGGTGCCGGTAAATCATCGATTCTCAAGATTATGGCAGGGCTGGATCAGCCTTCGAACGGCGAGGCTTTCCTGGACCCAGGCGCAACTGTTGGCATTTTGCTGCAGGAGCCTCCTTTGAACGAGGAGAAGACTGTTCGTGAGAACGTCGAAGAGGGCTTGGGCGATATCTTTGAAAAGAAGAAGCGCTTCGAGGAAATTGCCGAAGAAATGGCAACCAACTACACCGATGAGCTCATGGATGAAATGGGCAAGCTGCAAGAAGAGCTCGATGCAGCAGACGCGTGGGAAGTTGATTCCAAGATTGAGCAGGCAATGGAAGCGCTGCGCTGCCCACCATCCGACGAGCCTGTCACTCACCTGTCCGGTGGTGAACGACGTCGTGTGGCGTTGGCAAAGTTGCTTTTGTCTGAGCCAGATTTGCTGCTGCTCGACGAGCCTACCAACCACCTCGACGCGGAGTCTGTGTTGTGGTTGGAGCAGCATCTAGCGAAGTACCCTGGTGCAGTGTTGGCTGTGACCCACGACCGTTACTTCCTTGATCACGTCGCTGGCTGGATTTGTGAAGTTGACCGCGGCAAGCTGTACCCCTACGAGGGCAATTACTCCACTTACTTGGAGAAGAAGGCCGAGCGTTTGGAGATTGCGGGCCAGAAGGACAAGAAGCTGCAGAAGCGCTTGAAGGATGAACTTGAATGGGTTCGTTCCGGTGCGAAGGCACGTCAGGCTAAGAGCAAGGCTCGTTTGGCTCGCTACGAAGAGATGGTGGCTGAGGCTGAGCAGTTTAAGAAGCTTGATTTCGAAGAAATTCAAATCCCAACTCCTCCACGCCTGGGTGCCCAGGTTGTTGAGGTGTCGAACTTGGAAAAGGGCTTCGACGGACGCGTCCTGATCAAGGATCTATCCTTCACATTGCCACGTAACGGCATTGTGGGTGTGATTGGTCCTAACGGTGTGGGTAAGTCCACTTTGTTCAAGACCATTGTTGGTCTGGAGCAGCCTGATGCTGGTGAAGTAAAGATTGGCCAGACCGTTCAGCTGTCCTACGTTGACCAGGGTCGCGAAAACATCGATCCTGAGAAGACTGTGTGGGAAGTTGTTTCTGATGGCCTTGATTACATCATCGTTGGTCAGAATGAAATGCCGTCGCGTGCATACCTGTCGGCTTTCGGTTTCAAGGGTGCTGATCAGCAGAAGCCTTCGAAGGTGTTGTCTGGTGGTGAGCGTAACCGTTTGAACTTGGCGCTGACCTTGAAGCAGGGCGGCAACTTGATTTTGCTTGACGAGCCAACCAACGACCTTGACGTTGAAACCCTGTCGTCGCTGGAAAATGCTCTGCAGAAGTTCCCTGGTTGTGCAGTGGTTATTTCTCACGACCGTTGGTTCTTGGATCGTACCTGTACCCACATTTTGGCGTGGGAAGGCAATGTTGCCGAAGGTCAGTGGTTCTGGTTCGAAGGTAACTTCGAGGATTACGAAAAGAACAAGGTTGAGCGCCTTGGTCCAGATGCTGCACGTCCTTCGCGTGTCACGCACCGTAAGCTGACTCGATAGTCTTTTCTTGTTGTGATTCCCATGGCCGGTGTGGTCATGGGAATTCGGCGTTTTTGGGGGTGTTTATGCAGGTGGTTGTGCACATAGCTTTGTTCAAGTAACAAATAGTGGGTGAAGAAGGTATGGTATGTGACAGACTTTCATTCGTGCTTGTTGGAGTTTTTAGCGCAAGATGCTTAGGGACTGCGACACAAATTTTCAGGAAGGCAACCTCCTTTTCATCATGACTGAGGCGACTGCAACAAACGGCAACGTCCACACTGAAACTATCCCTGTGCGCTGGGGTGATTTTGACCGTTTCAACCACATTACGAACGCGGCTTATGTGGAGTTGGCGCAGGAGGCACGTATGGTTTTTGCCCAGCGTGAGTTTGAAAAGCGCGGTATGGACATTCCCGCTGTTTTCGTGCGCAAGATTGAAGCTGATTACTTGCGCCCTATTTTGTCCAATACGAAGGCGGTCACGATTGAGACGCAGGTGATTGAGATCGGTAATACCTCTTTCACGACCCGCCAGGAAATTAAGGATGCGGACGGCAACCTTGCGTGTGTGGTGGAGGTTGTCCAGGTTGCTGTTGATATTGTGACTGCGCGTCCTCGCGCGATCACTGAACATGAGATGAAGGTTCTTACTTCTGCGTAGTAGCCTTGTAGGCAATGACTACGCAGCAGTTCTTAATCACCAGCGGGGAGCGCGGTTTACGTGCTCTTGCGCAGCGCGTGAATGTTCTAGATTCCAACGCCCTCGCCCGTCTTCGTACGGTTTCTGGGGGCGTTGATGTGTTTTTCTCCACCCCTTTTGGGGTGTTGGCATCTCGTCGCGTAACAGGGACTGTGAGCGTTGAAGGGTTGGTGGTGAAGGCATCAGAGCTTTTCGACGCCCCACTCACCCCACTTTCGCCTGCAGCGTGGCAGCAGGGTGCGCTTCCACCGAAGGAAGGGTTTGTTTTAGTAGATGAGGTCCCTGCCGATGTTGTTTATCGGTTGAATATTCAAGGCAAAGAACTTGCGCAACAGTTTTCAGGCCCTCTGGGCCCTCCGCAATCGTTGCTCAACCAAAAAGTGCTCACCGTGGAGGGCAACGGTGAGCGTGCAGAAGTTCCAATGCGGGTTATTTTCTGCTTGAGTTCTTTAGGGTTGATTCCTCGTTTTGATGCCGCTATCGAGGTGCCTCGTCATATTCGCGTTTCGAAAGTTGGCCGTTGGGTGCGTGTGGATGCACCTTTCGGCAGCGTGTACTTCAGTGAAGAATTAAACGTGCTGAGTTTTATCTAGTCACTGTTAGGTTGCTCGGTTGATCAACATGGCGGCAACCCTTTCCATGTGATCCCACATAGCGTGACGGTGTGCTTCAGGCATCTCTACCTGATCCATGGCTCGCCCCATGATATCGAGCCATCGTTGGGCTTCTTTTTCACCGATTGGGAAGTGGGCGTGGCGCATGCGCAAGCGGGGGTGGCCGCGCTGTTCGCTAAAGGTTTGTGGCCCGCCCCAGTACTGTACCAAGAACCAGCGGAGGCGATCTTCAGCTCCCTCCCAATCATCATGTGGGTACATGGGGCCGATCAGATCATCAGTCTTCATTTCCTGATAGAACAGGTGAACAACTTTTTTAAAGAGTTCTTCGCCACCGACTGCTTCATAAAAAGATTCAGGGGAATTGGTGGGACTTTGCGATCCATCTCCAAGGGGTGTTTTCATAAGTTACTATTCTACGTTTCTGCACTGGCGATCGGGTAAGGGCGGTAGGGAGTCGGGATACCTGCTTGCGCCAGCGCGTTGATGAGTGCTGCTGAGACGTGCCGTTCTACCACCCACTGTTTATCGGGCAGGGTGCGGATGCGAGTGCGGATTAGCATGTGATCGACCTTCACGGCATTCACACCATCAATAATTGGCTCTTCCAGAAGCAAATCCTTGAGTGCTTCATCTTCGCAGGCTTTCTTCGCCGCGATAGCAATGACATCAATGGCATGTTGAGTATCTGCCCCAAGGCTTACAGGCGTATTGATCAATGCGACTGCAAATTCTTGGCTAAAGTTACCGACCCGTAAAATTTCGCCGTTGCGTACAAACCACAAAGTGCCGTGTACATCTCGAAGGGTGGTTAGACGAAGCGATACATCTTCAACGGTGCCAACAGCTTCACCAATATCAATGGTGTCGCCGACTCCGTATTGATCTTCAATCAGCATAAAAATGCCTGAGAGAAAGTCCTTGACGAGGGATTGCGCACCGAAACCTAAAGCCACACCAACAACACCAGCGGATGCAATCAATGGGGCAACATTCACGCCCAAGGTTCCCAGAATTGACAGCGCGGCCCACACCCAAATGAAGATCGATGCCGCCGATCTAGCTACCGCTGCAAGCGTCTTTATGCGGGACTGGCGTCGAAGCTCTTTGGTGGCATTGAGTGCCACTATTGCGTTGCTTTCGGAGGAGGACGGAGTGGACTTTCTGGGCAGCTTAGATTCGAAAGAAGAATTGACCTGCGCAGCTTTCGATATAGCTTTGCGAACCAACCAGTGAATTACTCCAGCGGCAAGGAGCGTGAGGCCAATTTCTAAGGGCTTATCCACCAGCCAGGTTTGGAGTGATGGATGGGACTGAAAGAACTCAAGTGCGGTTTTCATAGCGATCTCTAGCCTATCGAACCCCGCCTCACATTCTCATAGTACGCACAACCCTTGCATGCACTAGCTGCCGAAAACACCCCCGATCACCATATCTAGAATACTTAGTCTATTGCCCCTGACTGGTAACTTTAATGGCCAAACTTTAGTTTACATGAGCGTTGCGGGTGGTCTACTTTGGACAAAAATGAACCGCTTAGTCTACTGTGGCCATTCAGGATTTGTTATCTATCTTTAGTTTTTCAAGGAGCTATATTTTTGTGAACGTCCAAGGTTTTTCTACAGCCAGTATCCATGCAGGCTATGAGCCAGATTCACTCTATGGCTCCATTAATACGCCGATCTACGCTTCCACTACGTTCGCACAAAATGGGCTCAATGAGCTGCGCGGTGGCTTTGAATATACGCGGTGTGGCAATCCCACCATTACAGCTCTAGAAAAAACAGTAGCGGCATTGGAGGGGGCTAAGTACGGTCGGGCGTTTTCTTCGGGTATGGCTGCAACGGATGTGTTGTTGCGGGCAGTACTGCGCCCAGGGGATCATGTGATTTTTGGACATGATGCCTACGGTGGCACATTCCGTCTGATCGATTCAGTATTTAGCCAGTGGGGGATTGAATACACAGTGGTTGATACCACCGATCCTAACCAGGTAGGCGCGTCATTGAAGGATTCGACCAAGTTGGTGTGGCTAGAGACTCCCTCGAATCCGGCCTTGGCGATCACCGATATCGCTGCTGTGGCGCACCAGATTGAGGGGCATTTCGCGCAACTTGTCGTGGATAACACCTTTGCAAGTCCGTATCTGCAGAACCCGCTTGCCTTGGGAGCTGATCATGTCCTTCATTCCACTACTAAGTATCTTGGCGGGCACTCAGATGTTGTCGGTGGCGTAGTGGTGACCAATAGTGCTGAACTGGATGAACAGCTGCAGTTCTTGCAAGGCGGAGCGGGAGCTATTCCGAGTGTGTTTGATGCCTACTTAACCGCGAGGGGGATTAAGACGCTTGCAGTTCGCATGGATCGTCACTGCGATAATGCGGATGCGATTGCGCGCCATCTTGAGGCCAGCGACAAGGTCGCTCAGGTACTGTTTCCTGGACTAGAGTCTCACCTTAACCATGATGTGGCTAAGAAGCAGATGAAGCGATTTGGCGCCATGATTTCAGTGCGCTTCCATACTGAGGAAGCGGCGCGGACGTTTTGTCTTTCAACGAAGTTGATTTGTTTGGCAGAATCGCTGGGCGGAGTGGAATCGTTGCTTGAGCATCCGGCAACAATGACCCATCAGTCTGTTACTGGCTCAACCTTAGAGGTGCCGCGGGACTTGGTTCGAATTTCTATTGGTATTGAAGATCTTGAAGATCTGATTGCGGATATTGATCAAGCGCTGGCAAAAATCTAAAAGCTTCTTGTAATCAATCAGGTCCCGGAGCAAAACTCTGGGACCTGATTGTTGTTTTTGGAAATCTGCACTATCGGCGAGTCAATTGCATGAATGTGAATCGGCCAAGGGGGGAGGGGTAGCCTGCTGTGGAAATAATGAGTGGTGGAATAAGATTTGCCTGTGTTCACAGCATGTCGCTTGCGCAATAACTCATCGCTTTTTCACCTATTTGGGGGTAAATGGGGGTGGGGAGGAATGAAAATATTGTCCGTTGTTCAACAGAATTGGACATCCTTAGACAAAGTAGTCTATTTTCTAAAATGTACTTACAGACTAGTTGGTATACATGGGCTGTTTGGTGACAGGCAGATAAACTGAATTTATTGCGAAGAATGTTGTCCAATAAACATTCTTTGTCAGATGATTTTTGGTGAATCGTTTTTGTCTTGCGACCTGCTCGTGGGGCCAGCTTTGAAATAAGGGACGGCGATTACTATGGCTAGCGGACTCACATCTGAGATAGTGCTGAATCTCATGCGTCAGGGGATGCGTCAAACTGATATTGCAACTGAATATGGTGTCACTCGTCAGTACGTGGGCAAGCTTGCGAAGCAGGGAGGCTACGAGTCGCCGATTACTGAGGTGACTCAGAATTTGCCGTGGGATGTTCCTCAGGAGTACTTCGATAATACGATCTATAAGTATCTCCGACTTCATGGGCATCGAATGCATGCCGGTGTCGATTCGCTCTCGGATGCATCAAAAGCAAAGCTTCGAGCGTTTTATCGCAAGCTCAAGCACTTTAATATGGTTGTGGATTACAGCCCTGACTATCCTCAGATGCCGGGCGTGACCAATACGCCAGGGTTTGCTTATGTTCCGAGGGTGAAGGAGGATGGCAATTATGTCATTCGTATCCGCGAGGGTATTAATCTAACCTCGGCTGGGCGAAAGCTCTGGAAGATGCCCAAGGATCTTCTTTTCTAAAATTTTTTGGGGATGTGTCCCACCGTTGCGGTGCAAAGTGTGAGTGCTTAAAGGCCGGTGGGGCCTTAAAAATCGCATGCCCACAGCACCGAGGGTATAGGGTTACAAAAGTTAAATATCTTCGAAAATGGGACTAGGTGTAACTGGTATCACTGGTGCTGTAGTGGGTGGGGTGGGGTAGGGCTTATTTCGATAGTAATCGTACGAAGAAATAGTGAAAATTGCGAAGTTTGCGAGGCTGTAGATAGATTTTGGGTGACGTATTATGTGGCTGATGGGGGCAATACTTTAGAATAGTGTGCCACCCCTATCTGTATGAAGCTGTGTTGCTGTATGTGGGGGAAACATGTTGAACGGGGGTGGTTGAAAAAATCGGGAACGGATCGCGCAGAATTTCAGTCTTTATATATAAGAGGTTGTGAGAAGCCTCCATGGATTGATACGAGTACTGAAGGGATTCTGTTATGAGCAATGCGCACAGTCAACTGTTGTACGTGAGTCAAACACTCGATGATGAGTTCAACGCTTTGATGATTGAATACGATCGCTCGCGGCTGAGTGTGTTGTCGAATGTCGAGGAAAGTGATGAAGATATTCGCACACTTTCGTGGGCGTTGAAATTGAGTGAAGCAACGACCCGTCTCTACGTCCGAAGCGTCAAGCTCTTGCGAGATCACGCGCCACGTGTTTTTGCTTACCTCATGGACACAGGAGTTTTTAGCCTCGATAAAGTTGCCGCAATCGCTAGGCCGTTGTTGGTGTTAATCCCTAGCCAAGTTGAGATGAATCAAGAGCATATTCTGCACGCGATCGTACCTAAAAAAGAGGGGCAGACAGTCCCGCAACCGAGTTCACTGAGCCGTGCGGTACGCAGCACCATGGCATCTGTTATTCACGACTATCCGGTGGAAACAAGGAAAAAAGATCTCAACACGGTGGTGGTATCTCACGACCGTGCTGGAAATACCAAGGTGCAACTCACCATGGAGCCTGAACGCGCCCGACCTTGGCTGGAACTGTTTGAAAAGATCGCCAACAAATTAACGTGCAGGGTAGAAGAAGCGATTGAGCGAGTTTTGACGGCGGAACCACACGCGATTTCATCCATGCTCGTGTGTGCAGATGATAGCAACTCGAAGCAACGGATCCCCAGGAAGGCGAAAAAGCGCCTCAAAAACTACCATCGCGAACTATTCGAGAAAGTAGCTTGAGAGACGCTTAACTAACGTGACGTTTATTACTCTGAGCAAGCTCCAGCGTCGATGCGGCGGTTGCGAACGGCACGAATGACATCCGCCTGGGCTTCGCTGATCAGGCGACGAACACCGCCAGGAAGATCTTCTTGGTCGAGGAATCGCTGAGCACGGTCGACTGTGGAGTCACTGATATTCCAACGCGGGAACAATCCAGCGATTGCGTCCTGAGCAATCTCTGAGGTGAAGGATTTCCACATGGGCAAAACCATTTCGAAGTAGCGTTCATTCAACTGCTCCAACAGCTCTGGGCGAGCAAAGCCAGTAAGACCAGCCATCTTCGCGCGGAAAATGGTGTTCGACAGCTCTTTGCCATGCTCTGTAAGCTCCGTGAATACACGCGCCTTATTTGTGGCAGTGTTGACTGCAGCACGCGCACGTTCCGCGAAAGCTTTGCCTTGAGAGGACGGGTCGTGTTCAGAGAGGATACCGATTTCCTTCTCTACCTCGAAAGACTTGTCAACGGCAGCCAATGAAATCAACGCATTCCAACGCAAGTCGTTGTCCGCGTCGAGACCCTCCAGCGAAGGAGCACCTGCCACAATATCTTTGAATAATTGAATGGCGGTAACCTCGGGTGCTTGTGCATCAGTAGACTCTCCACTATCCACAAGATTACGACCCAGCTCTTGGACAAACGCTAGTTGGATATCTGAGCTTGGTTCGGCAGTTCGTGCACCATCGAGGAGTGCATTAAGAAGTAATTGCGCACCAGTTTCTTCGACCCATGTCGGGTCGGCAAACATCTTTCGGGCTTGTGTTGCCTGTGACAAAATGCGTTGAAGAACAGCAATTTCCGTTTCGAAACGAGCACCGCGAGCAACAAGTGCAATGAAATCGCGAGCGCGCATTTCCCCATTTCGAGTCATCTCCCACGCCGCAGACCAGCACAGAGTACGAGCCATCGGATCTGCAATCTTGTCAATGTGTTTAACTGCGAAGGCCAAAGAGCCAGTATCGAGTTTCATCTGACAATAAGTCAGATCAAAATCGTTGGGCAATACTAGGTCGGCAGCTGCGACTCCAATGAGCTCAGGAATCTCAGTACGAGCAGAGTCCACATCTACCTCAATGCTGTGGGTGCGGGTAACCACGCCGTCGATAAGCGAGTACAGGCCGACGCAGGTACGGTGTGTGCGTAATTCGCCAGCGCCAGGTGTTGCGCCAGATTGCGTGATAGCGAAGGAAGAGTACACGCCGTCGACTACCTCGAACTCGCACGCAAGTTCGTTGATGCCAGTTGTTTTGAGCCATTGATTAGCCCAATGTGAAAGGTCGCGTCCGGAAGACTCCTCCAGTGCCGACAAAAGATCATCGAAGGTGGCATTGCCGTATGCATGTTCAGCGAAATGTTTACGAACCCCCGCAAAAAATGCGTCACGACCAACATACGCTTGTAGTTGCTTGAGCACAGAAGCACCCTTTGCGTAAGTAATGCCATCAAAATTCTGCTCCACCGTCTCGATATCGGAAGCATCAGTGGAAATAGGGTGAGTGGAAGGTAGCTGATCCTGCTGATACGCCCACGACTTTTCAACATTGGCGAAGGTTACCCATGCCGTCTCATATTCGGTAGCTTCAGCCTGAGAAATCGCAGCACCCCAGGTTGCAAAAGACTCATTGAGCCACAAATCATCCCACCACTTCATGGTGACCAAATCACCGAACCACATGTGAGCCATCTCGTGCAAGATGGTGTCGCAACGGCGCTCATATGCGTATCGCGTGTTCTTCGAGGTAAACACGTATTCATCGCGGAAAGTTACGGCCCCAGCATTTTCCATCGCGCCAGCATTGAAATCAGGAACAAACAGCTGGTCATACTTACCGAAGGGGTAAGCCATGCCGAAATGCTCGTGGTAGAAATCGAATCCCTGCTTGGTTTCGCGGAAAATCGTGTCGGCATCAAGATGCTCGGCCAAAGACTTTCGGCAATAAATTCCTAGTGGAATCTCCAGCTCAGTTGGCTGATCGGCCGGTGTTTCAGGATGATGGGTCAGCTTACCGGACCAAAGATCGGAGACAACGGCAAAGTCACCAGCACAGATTGCGACCAGATATGTCGACAGTGGGTAATCGATGCGTGAACTGAAAACAGCCTTCTCGCCGTCAGCCTTCACCAATTGCGGAGCATTGGTTACCACCTTCCAGTGCGAAGGTGCTTGAACAACAATGTCGTACGTGGCCTTCAAATCTGGTTGATCAAAACATGCGAACACACGCTTGGCATCGGCAGTTTCGAACTGCGTGTAGAAGTACACCTCGCTGTCGACGGGATCAACAAATCGATGCAGACCTTGGCCGGTGTGGGAATACTCGCAGGTAGCTTTAACCACAAGTTCATGTTCACCAACAGTGAGATCATTCAATTGGATGCCAGCAGTGTGGTCGTATACGCCGTCTTTGCGTGGAACTGCAGTCTCGGTGATGTCAACGCCATCAATGCTGACATGGTGAACGTCTTGGGCAAGAAGATCGATGAACGTCGAACCGGCTTCAAGGACTTCAAAGTGCACAGTGGTTTTTGAGGGGAATGTGGATTCCCCTGTGATGTCAATAGCGAAAGAATAGTTGTGAACACGAAGCAGTTGCGAACGCTGAATTGCTTCGGAATGAGTCAGATTGATCGAGGACAACGCAAAAAGGTCCCTTCGGTTTCTTAAAACTTGATGTGATGGAAATGACTATAGATATGATCGCATACAACGATACAACCGCTCTGTGACTAATGTAGAAAGCGCACGTAATTGTGGCATGGGACGCCCTGGTGATGGCGGGGGATATGGAGGACTGTTCGCCTAGCCCCAAGTGAGCGGGTGTTCACCCGATTCGTGCGCCGCAATCTATATCTTTGACATATGTAAAGGTGCTGTAACTATGGCAACAGAATCAACGAACACGGTGACTCTATGGTTCGATGTCTCCTGTCCATTTTGCTGGGTGACATCTCGGTGGATGAAAGAAGTGGAAAAGGTTCGCGACGTGCAAGTGAACTGGGTTCCGATGTCTTTGTCTGTGCTCAACGAAGGGCGGGATTTAGATCCCGGTTACATGGAAAAGATGAAGGCCAACTGGGGGCCTGCACGAGTTTTTGCTGCCGTTGCAACCCAAGAGCCCGAAAAAATTGATGCGCTGTATACAACGCTGGGAACACTGATCCACAACAACGGGGAGGGTGGAAAAGCTGGGTTTGGCGCTTACGATGCGCTGATTTTACAAGCTTTGGAAGAAACAGGGCTGGACAGTAGCTATTTTGATGCTGCGAATACAGAAGATTGGGATTCGCAGTTGCGCGCTTTTCACCAACAAGCAATGAATGAGGTGGGCAATGACGTGGGGACACCAGTGATTAAGTTGGGGTCAACAGCATTTTTCGGCCCCGTCCTTACTCGTATTCCCCGTGGCGAAGAAGCAGGCGAGCTTTTCGATGCCGCAGTGAGGCTTGCGCGCTATCCGTACTTCTTTGAAATCAAGCGTTCACGTACGGAGTCCCCACAGTTCGACTAGATGTTTCACTATGATGGGAACTTAGCCTGAAGCTGCCTAGTGGATTGAATGTTGCCCCGATTGTTCTACTGCTTGCGATTGAAGAAACTCGAATATAAATGTGGGCAATTGGTGGCAATATTTTTGTGTTTAGTGGCTCTGTGTTCGGAGTGGGGCGCAGCTCATAAATTTTGAAGTAAGTGACCTGATAGCCATCAGTGACACTAAAACTACGATAAAGAAAAGCACACTTTTCTCTTAGTATTTTCTCAAAGAACTTCCGCTATTTCTTTAGCCTTGAAATATGCCTGCTGTGTTGTTTTTGCTCGCAAGTGAAAAGATTTGTGCACGAGAATCGGAGCCGGTTGGGGATTGTGATTCTTTTAAAGCTGCGCGCGAAGCGGGGTTAGTTGTCGTGCCGACGTGAAAGAAACCAGATAGACTCTGGTGTATGCGAGTTTATCTAGGAGCGGACCATGCAGGGTTCGACATGAAGAACATTATTGCCAAGCACCTTTTAGCTGCAGGGCACGAGGTTATTGATTGTGGCGCAAATGAGTACGACGCAAACGATGACTACCCAGCATTCTGCATTGATGCTGCTAGTCGCGTAGTAAACGACCCAGGTTCGTTGGGTATTGTTTTGGGGGGATCCGGTAACGGTGAGCAGATTGCTGCAAACAAAGTGAAGGGTGCGCGTTGCGCTCTCGCATGGTCAGTTGAGACTGCACGTCTTGCACGTGAGCATAACAATGCTCAGTTGATCGGCCTTGGTGGACGTATGCACTCTGAAGAAGAAGCCTTGGCTATTGTCGATGCTTTCATTGAACAACCGTGGAGTGAAGAAGAGCGTCACCAGCGTCGCATTGATATTCTCGCTGAGTATGAAAAGACTGGAATTGCTCCAGAAGTTCCTGGCGTATAAGTCCGGATAAGGCGAAAAAGTGGGTGTTTCCCTTAGACCGAAGGGAAACACCCACCTTATGTTTCTAGCTGTTAGAAGTCGAAGCCGTCTCCGCCGAAGAAACCATCGCCACCGCCGAAGAAACCGCCATCGCCGCTGTCGCCACCACCAAAGAGGCCGTCGAAGAATCCATTTTCTTCTCCTCCTGCATCACTCATGCCTGAAAGATCTCCAGTCTCTGCACCGTCAAGGCCTGTAGCATCCCCTAGCGAATCAGGGGTGAGTGCTGAAGCTGCTGCTACGCCAGCCATGCCACTGAAAAGGGATGAGAAGATAAGGGCAGAGCCTGCGGCCCAGACGCCGGTGCGGAGTGCGCCTGCCCACCAAGGCTCGGAGTACCAGCCAGCAGGAACAGGTCGCCCAGCAACCATGCCGCCGGGATAGTAGTTGGGGGTTTGGGCGCTCGGGTGAGGCGAGGCTGTGATGTTATGGCCGTCGTGCATGATGGTGCGCTGCTCAGAAACCTTGCCAGCTTGGCGTTGACCTTCCAAAAGAGGAAGCTCGGGACCTGCAGGAAGTCCCATAATTTCTCGGGCGGCATTCATGTAGTGCAAGCCTTCGAGTGCAGATTCGCGAGCGAGCTCTGCCTGGCGAACCGTTTGCGCTTGGGCGATTTGCGAACTAGCTGCAGTGTGACGCTCAGATGCATCTGCGATCGCTTGGGTTGACGCTGCATCGGTGCCGGCAATGGTTAGGATTTGGGAGCCGAGTCGTTCATTCCAGTGACGTGCTTCAGCGAGCGCGTCGGCAAGGGAATCTGCCTCGACTTTCTTTTGCGAACCGCCAGTACGACTTAGGAGGAAAATGAGACCACCGACAACGATTGCGACGAGTAGTAAGCCTTCCACAGCTAAAAATCCACCTTTCGGAATGTGGGACGTTTATCACTAACAACAACGGCAGAGGCTACAAAAAAGTTCCCGTAGTTTACCTCTGAGAACCTCAGTGTAAACTACGGGAACTTTAATCACGTACGGTATGTGACAGGTCGAATGATCGACTACTTCTTGTCAGTCTTTGGTGCTTGGCGCTCAGCAGTCCATTTGCGGATATCATCTGAGTCCCACAGCGTAAGGCCGTGGTGCTTAGCTACGGGCTCTGGTGCACGACCGCGTCCTGCGTAGCTAGTGAAGGTTCCTCGGGCAGTTCCCGAGAAGGTTGCGCATTCAATTGCTGTCCACAGTTCGCGACCGGTGTCAGCATCAATAATGGTTGGCTTCATGTAGGAATACAATAATCCAACTTTGCAAAAAAGCAATATTGATAGCTTTAATTTGCGCAAGTACGCAGGTCATTTGCTATAAATTCTTTAATAGGCAAAGGGTATTGAATGGGATTCGACGGGTAAAAGCGGGTTTATTCTCCCAAGTAAATGCTGTTGATTTTCATTTACACCGAATTGGATTTCAATACAGCTTCCATTGCGCTGACGGCCTTCATGGTCAATTCGTATTAGCCCAGTTTAAATAGGAAGGTTGAGAATTTATGAGCGCGGGGTTGTGTTGAGGGGCTGGGGCTGAGGTGTCGGTTTGCGCGTTGGAGTGGTGTCGCGCTATCTTGTGTATCAGCGCCTGAAACGCTGTGTGGGAATGTCGTATAGTGGCTATTACCCCAGTCTTCCAAACTGGTGACGCGGGTTCGATTCCCGTCATTCCCTCCAAAAATTTTAACGAGACCCCTTCTGCGTTACATGTGGAAGGGGTTTAGTCGTTGTGGGGATCAGTCGGTCTGGGGGTGTGGTGTGGAATTTTGTCCGTGCGGTGGGGGATGAGTTTTCGGGCAAGGCGAAGTTTATAGGCAAGCTTGAGCTATTTGAGGTGAGCTACTTGATTGATTTGTTGCATAGGTGGATGGAGCGGTGGTTGCCGATTGACTGAGGGGCTGAGGCGCTTGTGTTGATAGTGGGGAACGTTTGTCGATCGGTTGAGTAAAGGATGTGCTGATGACATTGGTGGGGCTTTCTGGAAAGGGCCAAGAGAAGTAGAAGGGATATCTTGGCGAAACGGGTAGGACGTAATGCCAGACTAGGTGTGGGGTGGATAGGGGAGTGGTGAGGGGTCTTTGGGGCAGGAATTGGGGCTCATGGGTGCGGTGTTTGGCCGCTTGTGATGTTTTAACGCGAGAAGGTTCTTTGAAAAGATGCTCTGACCTGCGGATTAGGTAAAACTACTAAATCGTGGCAATATTTCCTGTGTCGCCGAGAGCGACAGTACAGAAAAGAGAGATAATCTCTTAGATGTAATCGGGACGTGGCGCAGCTTGGTAGCGCACCTGTTTTGGGTACAGGGGGTCGCAGGTTCAAATCCTGTCGTCCCGACGTAAAACCCCCGAGGAGCATATGAAAAACGATGCACCTCGGGGGTTAATGTCAGTATTACCCCAATTAGACCTACAGGAGAAACGCTCGTGAAGAGTTCCGTCGAAAAGCTGAACGATACCCGAGTCAAGCTGACCGTGGAGGTTCCGTTCGAGGAACTGAATCACGAGATCGATCAGGCTTACACCGCGCTCGCGGCTCAGGTAAACATCCCAGGCTTCCGCAAGGGCAAGGCACCCCGCAAGCTGATCGACGCTCGCGTCGGCCGTGGCCCAATCTTGGATCAGGTTCTCAACGACGTTGTTCCTTCTCGTTACCAGAAGGCTGTCGAGGAAGCAGAGCTCGCCGTTTTGGGCCAGCCAGCTATCGAGATCACCAAGCTTGAAGACAATGTTGTCATTGAGTTCACCGCTGAGGTGGATGTTCGCCCAGAGATCGAGCTGCCAAAGTTCGAGGACATTGCCGTTGAGGTTCCTGCTCTGAAGGTTGACGACGAGGCTATTGACGCTGAGATCGATAAGCTTCGCGAGCGTTTCGGTGAGCTGAGCGACACCAAGCGCAAGCTGAAGACCAATGACTTCGCAATTATCAACGTTGTTGCTTCTGTCGACGGTGAAGAGATTGAAGAGTCCAAGGCTGAGGGTCTGTCCTACATGGTGGGTGCAGATGACCTGATCGAGGGTCTTGACACTGCTCTGCGCGGCATGAAGACCGGTGAAGAGAATGAGTTCACCACCACCCTGAAGTTCGGCGAGCATGAGGGCAAGGAAGCAACCGTTAAGGTTGAGGTTGTTCAGACCAAGGAGCGCAAGCTGCCTGAGCTGAACGAGGAGTTCGTTCAGGAAGCGTCCGAGTTCGACACTGTTGAAGAGCTGCGTGAAGCTACCGCTAAGCGCGTTGAGGAGCAGGCTAAGACTGCTCAGGCTGCTGCTATCCGCGACGCTGTGTTGGCTGCTGCTTTGGAGAAGACCGAGTTCCCACTGCCTGAGGCATTGGTTGAGGAGCAGGCTCACAACCAGTTCCACAGCACCTTCGGCGAGGCTTCCCACAACGAGTCTGCTATCGATGAGTTCCTGAAGACCCAGGGTTCTTCCCTTGAGAAGTTCAAGGCTGAAGCTCACGAAGCTGCTGAGAAGGCTGTCCGTACCCAGCTGTTCCTGGATGCTTTGGCAGAGCAGGAGAAGCCTGAGGTTTCCCAGTCTGAACTGACTGATCACATCCTGTACACTGCTGACGCTTACGGCATGGATCCAAAACAGCTGATCCAGTCCCTGCAGCAGGCTGGTCAGATCGGCGCGCTGTTTGCTGACGTGACCCGCGGCAAGGCTTTGGCTGCTGCCATTTGCCGTGTATCCGTGAAGGATGACGCTGGCAACAAGGTTGACGCTGATGAGTACTTCGGCGTTGACGAGGAAGAAGCTGCTTCCGAGTAGTCAGTACTGATTCTTTTCATGCTTGACAAACGTTGAGTGTGGTTTCAGGCCCAGAACACTAGCTGCCTGTGTGGCAAGGCTATGTGTGCTGGGCTTTGTTACTTTCTGTCACCGTCGCTGCGTGCGGTGTGCGCGTGACGACGTCGTAAAGCGTGCAGCTTTTGAAACGGCTTATCCGCTGATAGCGAACAAGGGCATGAAAACCGCTGGGTTAGCGGTATGGTGGTACGAAGCAACCTTCTCATAATCAAAAAGAACCAAGGAGCAATTGGCAATGACTGATCAGTCGATCCTCATGTCGGGATCCTCCGGCCTCAATTTGAGCGATTCTGTCTACGAGCGCTTGCTGCGCGAACGAATTATTTTCCTCGGCACTCAGGTCGACGATGAAATTGCAAATAAGTTGTGCGCCCAGATTCTGCTGCTGAGCGCTGAAGACCCAACTCGTGATATTTCGTTGTATATCAACTCTCCTGGTGGTTCCGTGACCGCAGGTATGGCGATCTATGACACCATGAAGTACTCTCCTTGCGATATTGCTACTTACGGCATGGGGCTTGCTGCTTCCATGGGGCAGTTCTTGCTGTCCGGTGGTACGAAAGGTAAGCGCTATGCGTTGCCTCATGCTCGTATTATGATGCACCAGCCTTCGGCGGGTGTGGGCGGTACTGCGGCTGATATTGCTATTCAGGCTGAGCAGTTTGCTCAAACCAAGCGTGAAATGGCTGAGCTGATTGCGGAGCATACCGGTCAGACTTTTGAGCAGATCACGAAGGATTCTGATCGTGACCGTTGGTTTACCGCGGCGGAGGCGAAGGAATATGGTCTGGTAGACCATGTTATTTCCACCGCTCAGGGCCCAATCGCTAACTAGTTTGTAGGAGGATTATTATGAACAACGGTATGCAGATGCCTTCAGCCCGCTACGTTTTGCCTAGCTTCATTGAGCAGTCAGCTTATGGCACGAAGGAAACGAACCCTTACGCCAAGCTGTTCGAGGAGCGCATTATCTTCCTAGGCACCCAGGTGGATGATACTTCCGCCAATGACATCATGGCTCAGCTATTGGTGTTGGAGGGCTTGGACCCTGATCGTGATATCACGATGTACATTAACTCCCCAGGTGGTTCTTTCACTTCCTTGATGGCTATTTACGACACGATGCAGTATGTGCGCCCTGATGTGCGTACTGTGTGTCTTGGCCAGGCTGCTTCGGCTGCTGCTGTGTTGTTGGCAGCTGGTGCTCCTGGCAAGCGTGCGGCATTGCCTAATGCGCGTGTGTTGATCCACCAGCCTGCTACTGAGGGTGGCCGTGGTCAGGTTTCCGATTTGGAGATTCAGGCTAAAGAAATTCAGCGTATGCGTACGCTGATGGAGGAGACACTGTCTCGCCATACTGGTCGCCCTGCTGAGGTGATTCGTCAGGATACTGATCGTGACAAGATTCTCACCGCCCAAGAGGCGTTGGAATACGGCATCATTGATCAGGTTTTTGATTACCGTAAACTCAACGGTTAATTGTTAGTTCGATAGGTGTGGTCACGGGTTTTAGGTCTCGTGGCCGTGGCACTTGCTAGTTTTGTGTTTGTGTCAACCCACGGCTTTTTGTTGTCGTGGGTTTTCATGTTTGCCCGCCTTGGTTCTGATTCTTGGGCTAGGGTTGGGTAGGATAGATAATTCCTTTGTTGAACGTTCACGTGAAAGAGAACTGTAAAACCACCCATGGCTACTCGTACTCAAGATAGTGCAGATCTGCTCAAGTGTTCTTTCTGTGGGAAGAGCCAAAAGCAAGTAAAAAAGCTGATCGCCGGTGGCGGTGTTTATATTTGCGATGAGTGCATTGAGCTGTGTAATGAAATCATCGAAGAAGAGTTGGGTCATTCCTCCGCGAAAGAGGAACGTCCGGAGGATCGTTTGCCTCGCCCCTCGGAAATTTCTGCCTTCTTAGATAAGTATGTGATTGGGCAGGAAGCTGCCAAGCGCGTGTTATCTGTGGCGGTGTATAACCATTACAAGCGTGTTCGCGCTGAAGAGTCGAAGGCGCTTGGTTCGCGGAAGAATTCGGATGAGGCGGAGTTGCAGAAGTCGAATATTTTGCTCCTCGGCCCTACGGGTTCTGGTAAGACTTATCTTGCTCAAACGTTGGCGCGTTTGTTGGATGTTCCTTTTGCCATTGCTGATGCTACGAGTTTGACTGAGGCTGGCTATGTGGGCGAGGACGTCGAGAATATTCTCCTGAAGCTTCTCCAAGCCGCAGATTTTGATGTTGCGCGTGCTCAGCGTGGCATCATTTACGTGGATGAGGTGGATAAGATTTCTCGTAAGTCGGAAAATCCGTCCATTACTCGTGATGTGTCTGGCGAGGGTGTGCAGCAGGCTTTGCTGAAGATCCTTGAGGGAACTGTTGCTGCGATTCCGCCACAGGGCGGGCGTAAGCATCCGAACCAGGAGTTTATCCAGCTCGATACCTCGAATATCTTGTTCATCGTTGCTGGTGCTTTTGCTGGCCTTGAGAGAGTTATTGAGGACCGTAAGGGCAAGAAGAGCCTAGGTTTTGGCGCTACTATTTCCTCGAAGGAAGAGCGCGACGCGGTAGATATTTTCAAGGATGTTTTGCCAGAAGATTTGGTGAAGTTTGGTTTGATCCCTGAATTTATTGGCCGTCTTCCGATTGTGGCTACCGTGAACAATTTGGATCGCGAGTCCTTGGTGAAGGTTTTGGTTGAGCCGAAGAATTCTTTGGTCAAGCAATACCAGCGGTTGCTTGAAATGGATTCAGTGGATCTTGTTTTCGAGGATGAGGCGTTGAATGTGATTGCGGAGCTCGCCTTGGAACGCAAGACTGGTGCTCGTGGTCTTCGCGCCATCATGGAGGAAATTCTCGTGCCAATCATGTTTGATATCCCTGATCGTGAGGATGTTGCTCAAGTGTTGGTGACTGCGGCTGCTGCCCGCGGTGAAGAAGGCCCTCGTTTGATTGCTGCTGAGGAGATTGAGCAAAGCGCATAGGGCAAAACACGAGTAAATTTCGTGTGCTAGTGCTCCCACTGGTGAAAGTTATTGCTGATTGGGCATGGCTTTCGCCAGTGGGAGTTTTGTTTATGCACCCTAAACTGCCTCAAGCGATAGTCCTTCATGGATTGAGAAGGAAAAGTGGGACTGGCAAAAAAGAGGGTGATGTGGTTAAGGGCGGGTATCTCAATGCAAAAACACCCTTTCCTTAAACGGAAAGGGTGGAGCTGTTGAGAGTGTTTTAGTTGAACAAATCAGGGGAGATGTCGTAGGAGGAATCGTTGGAATCGTAGGCTTGATGTTCCAGGGATTCTCCTGCCTCTGCCGACGCAATGGTGGTCAGGTATGAGATCTGGTCGCCGGTCTTCAAATGTGAGGTCAAGAATGCAAGCACTCCTTCAGCAGCCATGCGCGCCATGCCCTTGGTGTTGGATTCATCCATCATGTCGATGTTGTACAAGTTGATGGTGGTTTCCTGAGAAAGCACACGGAATACTGACAATGACGCAATTAAGGTAAACACGTCTTGCGCGGAAATACCTGGGCGGAACGCGCCGGCGTCTTGGCCCAACATGAGGAGCTTGTCCAACTGCAGGGTGATGGCTGATTGGTCAACCAGTGGCTGCATTTCCTTTACATTGGCGTAGTGCATCAGGTTTTCTAGAGCCAAGAGACGGATTGCTTCAGGGTTTGCTGCGTAGCGGTTGAATACCGCTTCAACGACTTTCCGTACCCCGTCGACAGGGACGGTGGATTCGAGTTCAAGCTCCTGCACGGAAGGGCGAAGTCGTTGTACCGCCAGTACTAAACAGCGGTGGTACAAGCCTTTTTTATCGCCGAAGTGGTAGTGAATCATGCGCTTTGACATCCCAGATTCACGGGCGATCGCTTCCAGTTTGGTGTCATGGAAGCCAATTTCGGCGAACTTCTTTAAAGCAATATCAAGTACGGCTTCCGGAGTTGCCTCTGCAGAACCCTCCCCAGAAGAGGAAGGGTTGAAAGAATCCGCTTCGAGGGAGTCCAACCTTTCGACCGACACGAGAAATCTCCTTAAAATATGAATGAAAGACACTGAGGCGAAAATAGCGCGAAAACTCGCCGTCACACAGATGGGTTCAGCTGTGAAGCTTTATAAACTATCAGTAACTACGCCCTGATGGTACTGAGCTGACTTTTCGCCTTGGTTCAAGGGTAGTCCACTACTATATGTTAATGCCCGCTGCGCTGGCTATAACAGGAAAAATTGCCCAGATGTGGGGGTAGATCTTTTTCAAAAATCCCCGCTATTTGCACTACCTCAGTAGTCCTCACGTTCCATCATGGGGGTAAGGTCAGGCGTTCATGTGAGAAATCTCTTAACTCGAAAACAGCATTGGCTGCTTGAGTGCCTAGCAAACGATAACCACGACGCATTAGGCTAGTAGGTGTCCATGAGGTGCCTTGCCAAGGCCGAAAGAGTTTTTGTGAAAGTACGGCCAGAAATAAGGTACGAGGACACTGCCTTGAAGTTGAGTGCAAAAGCTTTGCACCATACTTGACCACGTATTTTTTAAGGAGAGTTCATGACTTCGTCCGTGAAAAAGATCGCTGTAACTGGTGCTGCTGGCCAAATTGCGTATTCGCTGTTGTGGCGCATCGCCAACGGTGATGTTTACGGCAAAGACACCCCAGTTGAGTTGCAGCTTCTGGAGATCCCCGCAGCTATTGGGGGTGCAGAAGGTGTTGCAATGGAGCTCAACGATTCCGCTTTCCCACTTCTGAAGAAGATCACTGTCACCGACAAGCTGGAAGAAGCTTTTGATGGCACCAACGCAGCATTCTTGGTGGGTGCGAAGCCACGCGGTAAAGGTGAGGAGCGCTCCGATCTGCTTGCGGCGAACGGCAAGATTTTCGGCCCACAGGGCAAGGCTATCAACGATCACGCTGCTGAGGATATCCGCGTGCTGGTGGTTGGCAACCCAGCAAACACCAATGCTCTGATTGCTATGCATGCGGCGAAGGATGTTCCGAACGAGCGCTTTAACGCTATGATGCGCCTTGACCACAACCGTGCTATTTCTCAGCTGTCTGAGAAGCTTGGTCGCGATAAGACTGACATTGAAAACTTGGTTGTGTGGGGAAACCACTCTGCAACTCAGTTCCCTGACATCACCTACGCAACCGTGGGCGGGGAGAAGATTTCTGAGTTGGTTGAGCACGACTGGTACGTTGATCAGTTCATTCCGCGTGTGGCTAAGCGTGGTGCGGAAATCATTGAGGTGCGCGGTAAGTCTTCTGCGGCTTCTGCTGCTTCCTCTGCTGTTGATCACATGCATGATTGGATTAACGGCACTGAGCGTTGGGCTTCGGCTGCGATCCCATCTGATGGATCTTATGGCATTCCTGAGGGCTTGATCGTGGGTATGCCGACTGTTGCCCGCAACGGCAAGTGGGAGGTTGTCCAGGGTCTGGATCTCAGCGATTTCCAGAAGGCACGCATTGAAGCCAACGTGAAGGAGTTGCAGGAAGAGCGCGACGCTGTTGCTGATTTGCTGGGCTAATTCACTCTGTTAGATCTGAAGGTTGCTTCCACGTTCCCCGATGGAGGGGGACAAGGAGCAACCTTGTGCGTTGCTGGGGTGTTGGGGTCGGCGTCGACAAGCTTAAAGCGTATCGACGCCGACTTCCTGTTTCTTCAGTTGATTGCGCAGTTACCGGTGTGTTTGTGTAGGCATGGGGCGCAGGTGATGCGGGTACGCGAAGATGAAGCTGTGAAAAAGTGGTTTCTGGTCTTCTGTTCTCTAAGATAGTGGGCATGGCTGAAATCAATCGTGCAGATAAGTTGCCCAAGAGTTGGGATCCGCAGGCAGTAGAGTCCGATCTCTACAACGAGTGGGTGGAAAAGGGATACTTCACCGCAGACCCTGCGTCCGCAAAACCCGCATTCTCAATCGTGTTGCCACCTCCTAACGTCACGGGTCAGCTGCACATGGGCCACGCCCTCGATCACACGCTTATGGATGCGATTGCGCGCCGCAAGCGTATGCAGGGCTTTGAGGTGCTGTGGCTGCCAGGTATGGACCACGCCGGTATCGCCACCCAAACCAAGGTTGAGGCACGACTGAAGGAAACTGAAGGTAAGTCCCGTTGGGATTATGATCGCGATGAGTTCATTTCCAAAGTGTGGGAGTGGAAGGAAGAGTTCGGTGGCACCATCGGCACCCAGATGCGTGCGATTGGTGATTCGGTGGATTGGTCCCGCGAGCGCTTCACTCTTGACGAGGGTTTGTCGCGAGCGGTGCAAACCATCTTTAAAAACCTTTATGACAAAGGGTGGATCTACCGTGCAAACCGCCTTGTGAACTGGTCGCCAGTATTAGAAACCGCCGTGTCTGACATTGAGGTGGTGTATAAGGACGTTGAGGGCGAGCTTGTGTCCATCCGCTATGGCTCCCTCTATGACGACGAGCCACACGTGATCGTGGCAACCACGCGCGTGGAAACCATGCTGGGTGACGTCGCTGTTGCGGTTCACCCTGAGGATGAGCGCTACGCTGACTTGGTGGGCACCACCTTGCCACACCCATTCTTGCCGGATCGCGAAATGATCGTAGTTGCCGACGACTATGTTGACCCAGAATTTGGCACCGGCGCGGTGAAGATCACTCCAGCCCACGACCCCAACGACTATGCGCTTGGCCTGCGCCATAACCTGGAAATGCCCACCATCATGGATGCCACCGGCACAATTGCCGGCACCGGCACCCAGTTCGACGGCATGGACCGCTTTGAAGCACGCGTGAAGATCCGCGAAGCACTAGCGCAGCAAGGTCGCATTGTGGCAGAAAAGCGCCCCTACATTCACTCCGTGGGCCATTCCGAGCGCTCCGGTGAACCGATCGAACCACGCCTGTCGCTGCAGTGGTTCGTCAAGGTCGACGAACTGGCGAAGATGGCTGGGGAGGCCGTGCGCGAGGGCGATACCGTTATTCACCCGAAGTCGAGCGAGCCCCGCTTCTTCGAGTGGGTTGATGACATGCATGATTGGTGTATTTCCCGCCAGCTGTGGTGGGGTCACCGCATCCCTATCTGGTACGGCCCCGAAGGTGAGATCGTCTGTGTTGGCCCCGATGAGACCGCACCTGAGGGCTACACCCAAGACCCCGATGTGCTGGATACTTGGTTTAGCTCCGCACTGTGGCCGTTTTCGACCATGGGCTGGCCGAACAAGACCCCTGAGCTGGAGAAGTTCTACCCAACCTCGGTGTTGATGACCGGTTACGACATCCTATTCTTCTGGGTTGCCCGCATGATGATGTTCGGCACCTTCGCATCCTCGATTACCCCAGAAGTTTTGGGCACGCATGATTCGGGCCGCCCGCAGGTTCCGTTCACTGACCTGTTCCTCCATGGTCTGGTTCGTGATGAGCACGGCCGCAAGATGAGTAAGTCTTTGGGCAATGGCATTGATCCGATGGATTGGGTGCGCGATTATGGTGCTGATGCCCTGCGCTTCACCCTTGCCCGCGGCGCAAACCCCGGCGTGGATCTGCCGGTGGGTGCGGATTCGGCGCAAAGCTCACGCAACTTTGCTACCAAGCTGTTTAACGCAACCAAGTTCGCCCTGATGAACGGCGCGAAGACCGGCCAGCTGCCCGCACGCGAGGAGCTTTCCGACGCCGACCGCTGGATCTTAGATCGCCTTGAGCAAGTCCGTGTCAGCGTCGATGACTACCTTGACCGCTACCAGTTTGCCAAGGCCAACGAGCTGCTTTACCAGTTCGCGTGGGGCGAGCTGTGCGACTGGTATCTGGAGATCGCTAAGGTTCAGATCCCACGTGACTTTGCCGCAGCGTCCGAAAAGGAGCGTACTCAGGGCGAGAACACCCAGATCGTTTTGGGCCAGGTTCTCGACGCTGTGCTGCGCATGCTGCACCCTGCGATGCCGTTTGTCACTGAGGTGCTGTGGAAGGCACTGACCGACGGCGAATCGTTGAACGTGACTGCCTGGCCAACCGCTGCGCTAACTAATGGAGGGTCTAGCACTGATGAGGATGCGGCACGCCGTGTCGCTGATGTGGAGAAACTGGTCACGGAAATCCGCCGTTTCCGCTCCGACCAGGGTGTGAAGCCCAGCCAGAAAGTTCCAGCCCAGATCGACTTTGTGGCCTGTGATCTTGGCGCACTCGAAGATGTGGTGCGTTCGCTGGCGAAGGTGGATGCACCGAAAGATGATTTCCAGGCATCTGCAAGTATTGAGGTACGCCTGAGCACCGCCACCATCGAGGTGTCGCTGGACACTTCCGGAACAGTGGACAAGGCGGCTGAGCGCAAGCGCCTTGAAAAGGATCTTGCCGCGGCTGAGAAGGAACTCAACCAAACCGGCGCCAAGTTGGGCAATGACGCATTCCTTGCCAAGGCCCCTGAAGCCGTGGTGGATAAGATTAAGGAACGCCAACGTGTGGCCCAAGAAGAAGTCACCCGCATTACCGCGCGATTAAAGGAGCTCGGCTAACAGTGGACGCACACGACCACAATCACGATCATGATCACGAGATCGAGCATTTCAACCTCGGCGAACTGAAACTCAGTGAGGAGGGCCTCTCCCTGCCCATTGATATTCACGCCGAAGGTGAAAAGCCCGAAACCCGCGAGATTACCGCTGAGGACCTCGCAGCACTCGCTGAGGTTGAAGCCGAACTTGACCTGCGTTGGAGTGAAGTCACAATCGACCCCACCCTTTCGCGCATGGAGATCCTCATGGATCTCCTCGGCAACCCTGAACGATCATTCCCCGCCATTCACGTGGCAGGAACCAACGGCAAAACCTCCACGGTGCGCATGATCGAATCGTTGATGCGTGCCTTCCACCGCCGCACTGGGCGCACTACCAGCCCACACCTGCAGTTGGTGACCGAACGTATCGCACTCGATGGGCAACCCATTCATCCGCGCGACTACGTGCGGATCTGGAATGAAATCAAACCCTATGTGGAAATGGCTGACACCATCAGTGAAAAAGAAGGTGGGCCAAAACTTTCCAAGTTCGAGGTGCTCACCGCCATGGCGTATGCCGCGTTCGCGGATGCGCCCGTCGATGTTGCCGTCGTTGAGGTCGGGCTTGGGGGGCGCTGGGACGCAACGAATGTGATCAACGCTGATGTCGCCGTCGTCACGCCTGTTGGGCTCGACCACACCGACTATCTCGGTGACACTGTGGAAGAAATCGCCGCCGAAAAAGCAGGAATCATCAAATCCCGCTGGGACACCGACGACCTCCTCACCCCACCCGATAACGTCGCTATCATCGGCGAACAAGACCCCGCCGCCTTACAAGTGATCCTCGAACACGCCATCGAGACTGACGCCGCCGTTGCGCGCGCCGGGAGCGAGTTCGGTGTCGTCGACTCCACCATCGCCGTTGGCGGGCAGCAGCTCACTCTGCGTGGGCTGGCGGGGGAGTATCCTGAGATTTTCCTCCCGCTTTCCGGTGAGCACCAAGCCCGCAATGCCGCAACGGCTCTTGCCGCGGTCGAAGCGTTCTTCGGCGCAGGACCAGGGCGCAGTCTTGATCTGGATACAGTGAAGGAAGGCTTCGCCACTGTGCAAAGCCCCGGCCGTTTGGAGCGCGTACGCACAGCACCAACAGTGTTCATTGATGCTGCGCACAACCCGCACGGGGCAACAGCACTCGGGCAGGCGCTGGCGCGCGACTTTGATTTCTCCCGGCTTATCGGTGTGGTTTCAGTGCTGGGCGATAAGGATGCACGCGGTGTACTCACCGCTCTCGAATCCCATCTGAGTGAGATTGTGGTGACCCAAAACACTAGCCCACGTGCCCTGCATTATGAAGATTTGGCGGATCTTGCCCGCGAAATCTTTGGTGAAGAGCGCGTGCATGTGTCTTCCAACCTGCCTGGTGCAGTGGAGCTGGCGGTGGAGTTGGCTGAGGAGAATGGTATCCAATCTGGTTCTGGTGTGATTATTACCGGTTCGGTTGTTACTGCAGGTGAGGCGCGTACCCTGTTTGGAAAGGAGCCGTGTTAGTCATGGCGGAGAAGACTGAGCATATTGAGTATGGTCCGTTAGGGCCAGGCCATGAGCCGGTGAAAGATCCAATGAAGGGTCTTCGCGGTGTGATGGCTGGTGCGATGGGCATGGAAGCGATCACGTTTTATTTGGTGCTGACCGTCATTTTACGCGTGGATAACGGTGCCTACTGGACTCCTGTGAATTGGGGCAGCGTGACGGTGCTGGCGACAGCCATGCTGATCATGAGCTTCTTACAGGGCCGCAGCTGGGCTGTGAAAGCCAATATCGCGCTGCAGGTTATTGCACTTTTCGGGTTCTTCATCCACCCTTCAATGGGGATTATTGCGATCTTCTTCGCGCTGGTGTGGTGGTATATCCTGCATCTGCGCAAGAATCTCATTGAGCGCATGAAGCGTGGACTTTTGACTACACAGCACATGTAGTTTGCGGTGCTGTTGAAGCCGCCACCAGAGGGAGCGATTCGCCTTTCCTCGGTGGTGGCTTTTGTCATTCCTATGCATTCACAAGCGCCCTACCGGCAGTAGTGTAAGTCCTAGGGGGCGTGGAGTATGGGCGCTTGCGGGGCATGTGGCGTGTCCGCCACGGGGTGAGCTCCCAGTTGTTGCTTGACGACGCCGTATTGTGCGTTGTCGACTGTGTGCAATTCGGCGGGGAGAGGGGAGAGAAACTCTTTGTTCTACCGTCGCCTTTTCGTTGAGGAGGAGCTACGATTGCGCTGTGGGCAATACTTTTCCTCAACGCGAGGCACGGAATTGGGAGTTTCAAGAAACCGTTTCAGATACGTTTCTCAAGACGGTGAGTGCCTTCGCTAACCATGAGGGTGGGCGTATTTTCTTCGGAGTTGCTGATTCTGGAAAGATAGTGGGATTTAACCATCCTAACCCAGATTTTTCATGGGGTGGGTTTGGTGGTGGTGGGTTGGGGTGGTGTGTTTGTGGGGTTGGTTGGTTCACCTTCGCCCTTTGATTCGTGGTTTTTAGGGCAAGGTGTGCGTCCATAAAGTTGTGTGGGGTTTGGGGGTTGGGGTGTGCCTGCAGTGTGGCTGCCAGATCGCGTGTGTGGGCCTAGGGGTGTTAGGGTTTTCGTTTCTTCCAGCGTGGCTGTAGAAGGCTCTGGGTGTAGCCAATAAGCGTGACCAGTGTGTGGGTGTGGGGGTTGTGCTGGTCAAGCTGGAGGATGATGCGTCTGCTGCTTGTGGTGATTTTTGATGCAACCGCAACAAACCTTACACGGATAGTCTTCGGCACCCATGTCCACCAAGGCTTGCTTGTTTCTTGGTGTGAATGATCCTTGTGGTGGCAGGCGTCGATGAGTTTCGTCCAGGTAAGAAGTTGGTGGGATAGTGCAACGATCAAACACCAGATTTGGTTCGCCCCGAATTGTTTAAACGGCAGTTTACTAAGGCCTTGGTCTTTGGTGTCTTTGATGTGTTGTTCACATAAAGACCGATTACGGTAGCAGTAGTCAATGTGTTGAATATTCCCAATAAGGTTCGTTACGCACAGTTGGGCGCGAACACCATGTTGGTTGAAAAGACTGTGTTGGCACCCTGGGTGGGGTGGTTCGATTCGTGCGATAACACGCATATCCTCGGGGTAGTCAGCTAGAAGATTCACCAAAGGTTGGTGCTCATCTATATTTGCGGTGCGCAGTAGTCCGGTGATGTCTTCAAGGAAATGGTTCTCATCACAAACCAGATCCCCTGAAGCACGCACAATCGGCACCCGAGTATCCCACCGATCACAGTCTTTGCCTGTGTGAGCACTGGTTCCCAAGTGTTGTGTATCAGCGTTGGTTGTTTGTTGGGATTGAAGGTGATGGTCAAGGGTGATGCGCGCTGTCGGCGGGGCGGAATAACCCAGAACATACCCAAGGTTGTGATCGTTGAGGAAACTGATGAATTTCTTTGTCCCACCAGCACTGTCAGCACGGATGACTAATCGTTTGCCCCAGGGTTGACCATCACTGTGATCAGGCAGGGTGGCAAGAATCTCGTCAACAAGCTGGCAGTGATCACGAATTGTGTTTGCCCCGGCATTTCCTGGTCGAAGCAGGCAGTTAAGAAACTCCCCACCAGGCAGACCGATGCTGGTGTAATCAATAAAGGCACATAACGGGTGGAAACCAAAGCCTTTCTTATAGGTAGGCGTCGCGTTTTCCTTATCGGAATGTGCGGTAATCAACGTGGCATCAATATCGATAACCAGTGGTTGTTCAACTGTTGCCACCCGATGCGGAGCGTGATCACCTAACAAATCCCACACCCTAGTGCGAGCTTGTTTCGCTGCGTGGATAAACCCTTCTCGCACATGCTCGCTGGTATCTGCATATTCTGTGATCCGCCGCCATGCGGTTGTCACTGACGGTAACGATTTTGATGCTAACGCGGTTGAAACAGAAGAAAGCAAGGTGATGTCGTGGACATCATCCCCACCAGCAATCAACGATAAAGCCAGATTCACCCACACATCCCCTAACGTGTGCGTGAGCCCAGAACGCGGCAAAGCGGAATCAAGGCAGTCACTTATTCCCACCAATTCGGCTACGTGAGCAAACGGTAACACCCCCGCACCGGATACAAGATGAGAACAGCTAGCAACCCGTGGAATGTATGTGGTAGTCTTCACCTTGAAAGTGTTTCTTTCTGCCTAGATTATTGACTTCAAAACATCTCTATTCTAGCAGGTCAAGAAGCACTTTCTTTACTTTTTGCTCACCTTTTCACCCCACACCCATGAAAAATCCGGGCTAAGAAAGAGATGTTGAAGATTGAAAGCAAAATCAATGATTCGATTAAACCTCGCCCAGATTTCACAATGAATCTTTCTGCTAACAACGTGATTGTGGTGGAAATTTACGAAGGTGACGATAAACCTTATTTTTATAAGAGCCAAGCATATAAACGGGCTGACACCTCCACACGGGTGATGGATACTCTTGAACTCAAGCGAGAACCGCAATTTTGAAGATCTGAGATCGAGAAATTAGGATCTGACCTTCACTTATCTTGATCGCGAGTTTAGCCAAAAACTTGGGGTAGAACAGGTTGATTTAAATATATTAAGATCTTTTGAATTGGTGTTTCGCGGTGGGGAATTTAATAACGCAGCTGCGCCGTTGTCAGATAATAATCCTTTTCCTGGTCTTCGTATTGCGTGTTTTGGGGATTCGATTAGTGAAATTTACGAGAACTTTAGTTTGAGTGGTCGGTCTATTCTGGAGCAGCTGCATCTAGCAGTAGAGAAATACCGTCAGTACTACGTTCATGAAAAGATAGAGAAAGCTACGTGGGAAACTGTGGAGCAAATCCCAGAAGCTGCGTTTCGGGAAGCAATAGCTAATGCCTTGGTGCACCGTGCATGGGATGTATCTTCGGAAATTCGAGTGAGCATGTTCAACGATCGAATTGAGATAACGTCACCTGGTGGGTTACCAATAGGAATTATTCCTGAGGAATTTCTCCGTGTGTACCTTTCGGTGATGCGAAACCCCCTTGTGGGCTTCGTGTTCCTTCGATTGAAATACATCGAGCAACTAGGTACTGGAGTTGGGCGAATCAGAGATGCGTATCGTGGATACATAGCTGAACCAGAGTTTGAAATTTATGATTCTTCAGTCACTGTCACATTGCCGGTCATTCAGGAAGCGACTGAGCTGAATGGTCGCTTCGACAACGAGGGATTACTGGTTACAAAGATTGTTTTAGAGAAGGATCTGGCGGAATCGCACAAATTAAAAGACGTGGTTTTGCAGGGAATAAAAGATGCCCGTCATGAAAAAATTGTTCAGGTGCTTCAAGCGGATGTCGCTTCGAGGCGTGAGATTGAAAAGCTCACAGGTTTGAGTAGTGATGCAGTTCAGCGAGCGTTAAAGGAACTGCGTGCACAAGGAATAGTGCAACAAGAAGGTAAAGGTCGGTCTACCCGTTATAAACTTCATCGCGAATAAGGTTGGCTATACCCCCTGATAGGTGTAGGCATCGTTGGCGACGTGATCCATGCAACAATTGCTGTCGCTTTGAATCTTGCGTGTTCCGTGCTTACTGCGTGTTGTTTTTTGACGATGCTTCGCGTACTTCCAGCCCCTCTGGGGCGGAAATAGCTAAAGGATCATGAGAATTCACCGTCGAATCGTCGCACGGGTGCGACGATTAGGAGTTATGGAATCGCTGCCTCCTTGTGGCGGTTTTCGGCATTGAGGTACAAGTTTGGGTTAGACTAGGTAACCATGACTGAACGTACCCTGATTCTGATTAAGCCAGACGGTGTTGCTGCTGGCCACGTTGGCGAGATCATTGCACGCATCGAGCGTAAGGGCCTGAAGCTTGCTGCTTTGGACCTGCGTGTGACCGACCGTGAGACTGCTGAGAAGCACTACGCTGAGCACGCCGATAAGCCATTCTTCGGCGAGCTGGTTGATTTCATCACCTCCGCACCACTGATCGCCGGTGTCGTTGAGGGCCCACGTGCAATCGAGGCTTGGCGCCAGCTTGCCGGTGGTACCGACCCAGTTGCGAAGGCAACCCCAGGCACCATCCGTGGTGATTTCGCACTGAGCGTTGCTGAAAACGTTGTTCATGGCTCTGACTCCGAGGAGTCTGCTGCGCGTGAGATCGCTATTTGGTTCCCTAACCTGTAGGAAACCGCACTCCTTTTTGTAATAAAACTCTTCTTTCGCTTTGGCCAACACCAGCGAAAGAAGAGTTTTTGATTTGTATGAGGTGAAAAAATCCTTTCCCACAATAAGACATAGGAAAGGATTTCTTTTACTTAGACACCATGATTTCGCCTAGCATGCGCCCAGTGGGTGAATCGCTGCCAGCCATAGGTTCTTCAGTGAGGAACACTTTGACGGCATCGTCATTGAAAGGCATCCACACATCTTTGTGATCCTCGGGGCCGATCACACCAGCTGAACTAATTTCACCTTGAGGATTAACACTCCATACTTGAGCACCCATCCCCGCATGAAGCTGCGCAGCGCCTTGAACTAGAGCTCCTGCTTTCGACATCGTTTCGGAGGAAACAATATCTAAAGAGGCCCCAGCAGCATGAAGTTTCGCTTGCTGCATGTCATCTGCTGCCATAATTTCATGCATCTGATCAATCCCGTGGGCACTATCGGCGTGGATACCAGTGGGCTGAGTGTCAAAGAAGGAGCTTGTATACACTCCTCCGGCAAATAAAACTACAGCTGCTGCAGCAGCCACTAGCCCACGAATCCATAGTGGGTTTTTCCGGCGGGAATGCAAGGATATAACTTCAGCGCCATGTTCGTCGGTGGTGGAAGCGGGCGGGGTTTCATCGATGCGAGCAAAAATGGCAGCTTTGAGGTCGCTAGGAGGTGGGGCAGGGGGGACTGCGCCTAGGAGTACCTCATCGAGGAATGCCTCATCATCGTTGTCGAAGGGAATTCCTGTCGGCTGATTTTTAGCCACGGGTGCCTCCTTCCTTAAGCGTTGATAGAGCTAATCGTAGCTTCTTAATGCCATCGCGTACACGTGTTTTCGCGGTTCCCAGCGGAACCCCAGTTTTCTCAGCAAGTTCGGGGTGGCTTAACCCACCAAAATAGGTCAGCATGAGCGCACTTTTGTGGGGTTCGCCAATGCTTGCTAGTGCTTGCCGGACACGCGCTGCCTCAATGTTGGTTAAGGCGTTGGTTTCGACGTCGATAAAGCGCGTGACTTTATCCAACATCGCATCCCGATCATCGCGAAGTGCCGCTGCTGTCATGGAGCGAAGTTTATCGATTGAACGAGATTTCGCGATCCGGCCAACCCAGGTTTTTGCGGAGGACTGGTTAGGGTCAAACGTGTGCGCTCGACGCCAAACTTCGACGAAGACTTCTTGCGCTATCTCTTCCGCAATGGATTGGTTTCGCACAATATGCATGCAAATACCCATCACGGTGGGGGAGAGTAGATCGTAGAGTTCGCCGAAGGCACCCTTGTCGCCTGCCGCAACAAGGGTGAGGAGTTCTTCGGTAGTGGGCATAGGCACTAAGACTAGTCCGGGCATGAGTTTCGTTTGAAGTGAGAAACGATATCGGTGGGATTATTCACACCGTGGAATAATTTAGCGAAGGAAAGCGTTTACTTCTTCTCCATTGCATCTTTTTCCATCTTGTCCGTCTTCTCCATGGCGTCCTTCTCCATTGCATCCTTCTCCATTGCATCCTTGTCCATGGCGTCCTTGTCCATCTTGTCCATGGAAGAGCTGCTGGATTCTGAAGGCATGGTTGATTCCATCATGCTGTTGGCAGGGGTGTCTTTATCACCACAAGCAACCAGGGTTGCACCAGAAAGAATCAAAGCGGCAGCAGCGGTGACGAAAGTGCGGGTGCGCATAGGAAAACTCTCCTTTACTAAAAAACAACAAGATAGTGAAGGGCACAACAGCGAAGGAAACGACCACCGAAAAATGCAACCACCCCGGAAACGAAGGAAGAAGGCGGGCTTCAACTTTTGCGCCTGTGTTTTCATGCTCAAGGCGGCTTCTGAACCTTGAACCACGCAAGACGAAAGTTGTACAGCATTCTTAAGCAGTATGTTGGCACGATGTTGTGCCCTTACATCTATGCATCCGGTGCACAAGTACAAACGGATTGGAAAAAGAAAGAAAAAACTTTTTCGCGCAGGTCAGGTATAGGTTTAGTGGTGTTCAACGATGCTTGCTTTAGTGAAAAATACAATGGCGAGAATGGACACAACCCGTAGGTGGGAAAGCCTCGGGGAAAAGGGGGGTGCCGATCAATCCAGTGGAGTTTGATCGGATGGTACTGATCTAGGCTTTTAGTAAACAGGGGAAACCCCAAACTGTGGTTATTGGGGGCGTGGTGGGTAAAGCGTCAAGGCTACGCAGGCGGGAGCGAGAGGGGGTGTTCAGAGTGGTGAAAATCGCGCTGGTCTTCAACATGTGCGTGCTTGTGTGTTGAGTATTGCTTTTAGTTTCGATCACGATCTATTCACAAGAACACAGTCGCACGTAGTTTAAGGGTGGTCGCATTCTCATTGTCTCTGTGGTGGAAAACTAGGTCTACCTTCTCAGCATGCAGGGTGGTGTGCGTAACTTTCAGCCTCACATTCCTTTGGGTACCAAAGTTGGATTGTCACTCACGCGCGTGACGTTGAGCGTATCTCATCTGTGTTTGCGTGTGCATTGGTAGCGCTGTTCTTGGTAGGGGCAAGGGGGGGGGCTTTGCAGTATGTAGGAGAAATATTAATTCGACATAGAGCAAGTGCTACCCATAAAACCGCAGGTCAATTTTTCTTGTGTTTGCTGAAAGTCGAATCAGTATTTTTGAATCAATCTCCACGTATTCATAGGTATGCTGTTCGGTTGTGGTGCGCAGGGCTTTTCCCATCCAATCGCGTCGATCATGCGTCAGTGTGTGTCGGCTCCTGCGCCTTCTTTTCATACTGCATTCTCCTGATGGGAGAAGTCCACTATTTCGCTTATATATGCCAAAGCCTTCTACCCCTACCAAGAAAAGCGCTCCCTTATGGGCTAGTGCGCTTCGCGAAGATACGCTGAACATCACGCACTTTATTGCCGAGTCTGACTTCCGTCCCTACTTGGATATGTGTTCATTGCGCAGTGAAAAAGCGAGCATACTTGGTATTTCGAGGGCGATTGTGATGTGCGCTGTGATACAGGTGCAATCCGAAAAAGCTGTTGTTCCGGATGGAGGAATGGAGGTGGAAAACACCACGCAGCGCACGTGAGCACAGCCCTGAAAAAAGAGCAGCGGGTGTGAGCTTCGATGCGTGAGCGAAATGTCTTTCCGCATTCATAGTCGCTTTCATCGATAATAGTGAGGATAACCGGATGATCATTTCACTGATTCTTATCGGCCTTGTTGGCGGTATTCTGACAAGCCTTTCCCCTTGTATTCTTCCTGTTCTGCCGTTGATTCTTGCAGTCTCAGGTGGGCAAAAACGCAGACCGTATCTTGTTGTTGGTGGTTTAGCAACCAGCTTTGCACTGCTGACATTATTGGGGTCGGTGGTGCTCAACGCACTTGGCCTGCCACAAAGCACCCTGCGGTGGATCGGGATCGGAATGCTCGTAGCGGTGGGTATTGGAATGCTCATCCCTGCGGTAGGGGCACTATTACAAGCGCCTTTTGATAAACTCCCCAAACCCTACTTTTTGCAAAACAAAGCACGCGATAAAGGTGGATTTGCAGTAGGTCTTGCACTAGGCACCGTGTACGTGCCGTGCGCAGGCCCTGTTCTTGCGGCCATTACCGTTGCTGCGGCAACCGGTAAAGTCGATGCCAGCATTGTTGCGCTAACCATTTCTTTCGCCCTTGGTGCCGCACTTCCTTTGCTACTGTTTGCCCTTGGCGGACATAAGGTAGGCCAGCGGGTGGATTGGTTCCAATCCCACAACACCACCGCCCGCCGCATTTCTGGTGTGGTGGTCATCGCACTAGCTACGGCTCTTGCTTTCGACGCTCCTGCAGCTATCCAACGCGCAGTACCGGACTGGACTGCTCAGCTACAACACTCGCTCGGTGCGCAGGTGCCAACAAACACTACAGTGGAAGGGCGGAAGGGGATCGAGCATTGCCGCACCCTAGGAGTGGGAACCCAGCCCAATGATTGTGGCGAGCTACCGAAATTTGAGGGCCTGACTAACTGGATCAACACAGATACCGCTGTTGACCCTGCGAGCAACGGAAAAGTCACCCTCGTTGATTTCTGGGCCTACGCCTGCATCAACTGCCAGCGCGCCAATACCCACATCACCAAGATGTATGACACCTACAAAGACTACGGTCTTGAGGTGGTCGGCATTCATGCACCCGAATACGGGTTTGAGCGCGATCTAGGAAACCTGAAAGCCGCCGTCGACAAGCAAAAGATTCACTACCCTGTTGCACAAGACAACGACTTTGCCACCTGGGAAAACTTCAACAACCGCTACTGGCCAGCCCGCTACCTCGCCGACCACACCGGCACGCTGGTGCAATTACACGAAGGTGAAGGAAACTATGCAGAAACCGAAACACTGATTCGAACCCTGCTTACTCAACGCGACCCAGCAATCACTCTCCCCAACCCAGTTGAACAAGAGGTGAACACACGCGCCCACGAAGCACGCAGCCCCGAAACCTACCTCGGTGCACAACGCTCCAAATACCAAAACAACCCTGCCCGTGGAAAAGTCACCGGCGAGATCGACTTCGGGGTGGGCCGCGCACCGAAACTTGGGTTCTACACCCTCGCCGGAACCTGGAACATCAGCGCCGACTCCATCGCCGCCCGCAGTGAGAACGCCAGCATCGAACTCAACTACAAAGCGAAGTGGGTACAGCTTGTTATCTCCGGAACAGGGCAGATCACCCTCACCCGCGAAAACGGGGACGAACAAATCTTCGAAGTTACTGAAGATGGAACCATCGACATCATTAAAGAAGAACACAGCCGCGAAGAGCTGATCACACTCACCCCATCTGAAGGTCTCGAACTGTACTCCTTCACATTCGGCTAAACACAAAGCGCCACACACCCTCATCACCGACTACACAAGCGTGATGAGGGTGTTGTACATTTCCCGCCGCCATGCACACCCCCAAACAGCAGCCACCTGAAGGTAAAAAGCAACCAACAACCACGAATGTGCACGCACACTACGGCAAGGTGCCAGCAGTTACACACAGCAACCCGTTTCTATGGAAGAATAGATAAACAGTGCGCCGTTTCCCCTCGAAAGGAAACACTCCCGCGCAGCACCAACCGTGCTCGCACGCCTTCGCGCACGCTTTGTTTTTAAAACTTCATACGGCCAATAAAATTTTGTAGCAAACACTCTCTGTGTCCTCTACACAGAGAAACACCCACGCTTTCTGCTGGTTCACACTACTTTTTATAATTTCATTACTGTTCGTGCGTTCTACAACCTTCTCTGCGCTGGCTGCGACGGCACAACAACACCTTTTACACACCCACGCCCTACCATGCGGGCTTGGAGGGTAAAGGGTAGACGATGTGCACGGCTGCGCCCGGAGAAACTTGTCACCACAAAGGACACGCACACAACTACCGACAACGATCCGTCACGGTAGCTTTAAAAGATTTAAGTGCGACAACACGAAAGAAAACGCAAGGGTACTGTGCTCATACACAGAACGGCTGTTTGCTGCCTCACACAATGAGGAGAATGGACACCAGTGTCTACTACCACGCACTTCGATCGGGAGATGATCGGGGAAAAAATCCGCGTTCATGTTCTCGCTAAAGAACTCGGACGCAGCTCCAAAGAGCTCATTACAGCGCTTGCTGAACTAGGGCTAAAGAAAGCAGCCCAATCAAACCTCACCGCAGATGAAGCACACATGCTTCTCGACGCCCTTCTAGGCGCCATCGACACTGCAGAAGACAGCACAAAGGCTGCGAAGAAAACCCGCAAGAAGGCACCGAAAAAGACCACAAAGAAAACCGCCCGCACACCCCAACCTGCAGCAGAGGAAGAAGCCACCCACGATACTCCCACCGCAGAGCACAACGATAAACCAGCGAAAAAAACGCGCCGCGCACGCACAACCACAACAACCGCACGCGCAGCTGCGGCCGATGACGGCGTCGACAAGCATGCAACATCATCTCGTGAGGCGAACGCTGAGCAACACGAGCTCACCGTGGACCCCGCGGACCTGCCCGAAGAAGTAAAACTACGCTATCGGGTGGAAAAGAACGTGGAAAACGAAATCCACCAAATTGAACAAAAAGTGGAGCGCGAACTCGCCGAAATCGCAGGCATCGACGAACCCGGAACCGTGAGCGAAGACGAAGAAAAAATCCGCTACCGGGTAGAAAAGAACGTCGAAAACGAAATCACCCAAATCGAGCAAAAAGTCGAACGCGAACTCGCCGAAATCGCACACACCGATCAGCAACCCACACAACCACACACCACCAAGACGCACGACGAAAACGAGGACACCATCGAAACCGAACTCATGGACCTCATCAGTGACGTCGACACCGCCACAGAACTCGACGAGATCATCGAACCGGTAATCACCCCAGCCCCAGCACACGTCGGCTTCGACATCCCACTGTTTATGGCCCCCACCTTAAACAACCAAGACCCCGACGACGACTTCGAAATGGACTTCTACGCCGAAGGCGACGAAGCCGAAGACGACGACGCCACCACCCGCAAACGCCGTCGCGGACGCCGCGGCACCGGACGCGGTACAGGTGAAGCTGCCCCACGCACAGACAAACGCAGCGAACCTGGCCACAAAAAACGCAAAGCCGACATCGACGACGACACCGCTGATGACACCAGCGAAGAACCCATCGCACTCAAAGGCTCCACACGACTAGAAGCACAACGCCGACGCCGCGTAGAAATGCGCGAAGAATCCAAGAAGAAACGCCACATCGTTTCCGAAGCAGAATTTTTAGCGCGCCGGGAATCTGTCAACCGCACCATGGTGGTGCGTGAGCGCGAGCGCACCGACCACCCAGGCATGGTGACACAGGTGGGTGTTCTTGAAGATGACCTGCTGGTCGAGCACTTTGTCACCTCCGATACCCAGTCTTCAATGGTGGGCAATATTTACTTAGGGCGTGTGCAAAACGTCCTGCCGAGCATGGAGGCTGCCTTCATTGATATCGGCAAGGGGCGCAACGGTGTGCTTTACGCGGGTGAAGTGGATTGGCGTGCCGCCGGTTTGGGTGGGCGTAACCGCAAGATTGAGCAGGCCCTAGCATCCGGTGACCAGGTGCTGGTCCAGGTTTCTAAAGACCCCGTCGGGCATAAGGGTGCGCGACTGACCACCCAAATCTCACTCGCCGGCCGTTACCTTGTGTATGTGCCTGGCGGGCGCAGTGCGGGCATTTCACGGAAGCTACCCGCACCGGAGCGTAAGCGCTTGAAGCAGATTTTGCGCGACGTGGTGCCCAAAGATGGTGGCGTGATCATTCGTACCGCCGCTGAAGGCGTGTCTGAGGAAGCGATAGCCGCTGATGTGAATCGCCTGCATTCTCTATGGGAGAAGATTCAAGCTCGGACTACTGAGGAAACTGAGTCGAAGGGCGCGAAGCCTGTCACCATGTATGAAGAACCCAACATGCTGGTGAAGGTGATCCGCGACCTCTTTAATGAAGACTTCTCCACTCTCGTCGTCGACGGTCAGCGCGCATGGAACACGGTGCATGCCTACATCCAGTCGGTGGCCCCTGATCTGTTGGATCGCCTCGTGCGTTTCGACCGTTCAGAGCACGATGGGCACGATGCTTTCGAGGCGTACCGTGTCGATGAGCAGCTTCAGAAGGCATTGAGCCGGAAGGTGTGGTTGCCATCGGGCGGCACTTTGGTGATCGATCGCACCGAGGCGATGACAGTGATCGACGTGAACACCGGTAAGTTCACAGGCCAAGGTGGCAACCTCGAAGAGACCGTGACTAGGAATAACCTGGAAGCGGCTGAGGAAATTGTGCGCCAGATGCGTTTGCGTGATCTGGGCGGCATGATTGTGGTCGATTTCATTGACATGGTTTTGCCTGAGAATCAGGATTTGGTGCTGCGTCGCCTTACTGAGGCGTTGGGTCGGGATCGGACCCGCCACCAGATTTCTGAGGTGACTTCACTGGGTCTTGTTCAAATGACTCGTAAGCGCTTGGGTACTGGTTTGCTGGAAACCTTTGCAACGGATTGTGAGGAGTGCGCCGGACGTGGCGTGATTGTGCACGACGATCCTGTGGAGCAGCGGGATGTCCCACAGACCGCTAAGGGTCGCCATGGGGTTTTGCATCAAGATCCCACCAGGCATCCAGCGGCTGTTGCGATGCAGGAGGATGCGAAGGAGGATTCGGGGCGTAAGCGCGCGCGTCGCCGTCGTATCGAGGCGTCTGAGGTTGAGGCTCGCACAGAACCTGCTGAGGTGACTCGTAGCACTGGGGCATCGATTGAGGAGCTGGCTGCGGCGGTGATCAGTGTGCCTGCAGCACCGGAGAGCACCACAGAGGCTGTGTCGCGTGACGACGCCGACACCCAGAAGCCGGAACGTCGCCGCCGCCGTGCTGGGCGTCGTCACGTTGAAAAGGAGACGGAGCCTACTTTCGATGCGATTATTGAAGGTGCGCTCGAGCTCGCTGACGACGCCGACCCTGATCACCCAACCGGTGCTGACTACCTGCCAGCAACGTATGAGGAAGCACTGGCTGCATTTGAACAGTCGCCACGCCGCAAGCGGAAGGTGCGGGGAAATTCCCGCAGCGATGTGAAACCAAAGCCGGAAGAGTTCGCGACTTCACCTTCGCTGGTGGAAGAACTCGCCGCCGATGAGCCTTCTGAGGAGGTTCAGAAGCCTGTTGTGCAGGAGTCGGTGCGGAGTCGTCGTGGGGTTCGCCGTGTGCGCAGCGCTGCGGAAATTGAGCAAGATCGTGTGGAGGCAGTAAAGCGGGAAGCTTCTCGACGCCGCCGCGCTGTGCGTCGCCGCATGACCGCCGAGGAGCCACAACCGCTAGAATCTACGGTTGCTGCTGAATCTTCTGCCTCGCACGAAGATCAGGCGCGTGTTGTGTCAGCTGTCGTTCAGGATTCTCAGCCGGCAGCGGGGCTGAAACGGGGGAAGCGACGTGCGGTTCGCCGTACCATGACTGCTTCTTCGGATAAGCCCAGTTCAGCAAGGGCTGTTGTGGCGGATGTGAATGTTTCTGCGGTTTCTGAGAGCGCGAAAAGCACTTCGCGGGGCTCGCGGGGACGTCGTCGTGTCATCCGACGCGCCGAAAGGAAATGAGCCCATTTGTCTTTTCCATCGGTTAAAGGGTAGTCTTTGACAGTCGCTGTTTTAAGTATTGCTTCGCGGGTGCTTGTGCACTTTTGGAGTGGTGTTTGGAACGCAAATGTAAAAGTAAACGTTAGTCCATTGGGAATCTTGAATCTTAAGGTTCCTGATCCTGAGATAGATAAGGGGTAGCCCTCGTATGTACGCGATCGTCAAGACCGGCGGCAAGCAGTACAAGGTTGCCGAAGGTGACCTCGTCAAGGTCGAGAAGATCGAGGGTGAGCCAGGTTCGTCCGTGGCTCTCACCCCGGTTCTGCTCGTCGATGGCGCAACTGTTACTTCTAAGCCAGAGGAGCTCGCTAAGGTGAGCGTCACTGCTGAGATCGTTGACCTGATTAAGGGTCCAAAGATCAAGATCCTGAAGTACAAGAACAAGACTGGTTACAAGAAGCGCCAGGGTCACCGTCAGAAGCTGACCGTGCTGAAGGTAACCGGCATTAAGTAAGGCTCACCGGCCTACCTAAGATTTCCTGAAGGAGGGAAAACCACATGGCACACAAGAAGGGTGCATCTAGCTCCAACAACGGTCGCGATTCTGAGGCAAAGCGCCTTGGCGTTAAGCGATTCGGTGGCCAGCAGGTCAGCGCCGGCGAGATCCTCGTCCGTCAGCGTGGCACCAAGTTCCACCCAGGTGAGAACGTCGGTCGCGGTGGCGACGACACTCTGTTCGCACTGAAGGCTGGCGCAGTTGAGTTCACCATCAAGCGCAACCGTCGCACCGTGAACATCGTCCCGGCTGCAGAGACCGTCGACGCTTAAAATCTTTTAAGCTCGCAACGCTTTGCATGTAGGCCCCCAAAAGATAATGCTTTTGGGGGCCTACATCTCTATGCTTATCTATATTGTTCATTTTTTATATTCGCGTCCGGTGTGACAATTTCATGGCCACCTAGTGGTGCTGAGTTGTGGACGTGAGGAAGGAACCTACGATTTAGTTATGTTGAAACGTCGCCTCGCTGTTGCCTTGTGCTCTGTGGTCGCTGTGACTGGCCCTGTTGTGGCCACCCCTGCCCATGTTCAGGCTTCCTCTGTTTCTGAGTTGAGCTCCAAGGTGGATCGGGAGTTAAGTGGTAAGGATGGAAAGAATGCTCCTCGGACGGAAAATGGTCGCACGATGCGCCAGATTTTGATTTCCATCGCATCTATTGTGGGTGTGTTTGCATTCCTTGCTATTTTCCTCGCTCGGTTCCAAGGGCTGTTCCGTCACATCGGCTTGAGCCACTAGGGTTGGGCTTTAGTGCTGCGCGGTGCCAATGGTGAGTGTTCGCGCGCAGTGCGTGTGTGCTTTGATTTTTCCACTCCAGAGTTTGTTGAAGTGTTCTTAGTGGTTTTTCATCCAGTGGTGGTGAAGATCGCTGAAGTGGTGCTTCCCTGGTTACCATCACGCTTTTGTGCGTGCATGATCCCACGTTTACGGTTATTTTTCACGAATTTTCCCGTATCGTGGGATTTTCCATACCCAACTTCGCATATGAGCCTTTCAGTCTTTATTGAAAGTGGGTTTAAGCTGCATTAATGCTCAATGTACTATGTGTTGCCTTCTTATTCTCGTATAATGTCGCCTGAAGCTTTTTATTCACAATGCAAATTCTTTGCCCGCGTGAACATCCCATGAGTAAGTAGAGAAGGATCACGATATGGCTTTTAAGAGAGGTAGAGGACTGGCCTTCACCTTGGCAACTGCGCTAGGTGTGGGCCTTATGGCAACGCCAGCCACGGCTGAGGAAAAGCAAGTACGTTTTTCAATGTCTTGTTTTTCGTTTGCGGACGCTAATACTGAGCTGCGTCACGGTAATGGTGAGTGGACGCGAAATACTCAGAAAGTAGATGTTGACTTCGCGGTTGTCGCTCCGGAAACTGCGCAGGTCGGCGTTCCCTTCGATTACACACTGAAACCTATTTCGGTGAAGGTGCAGAACCCTGTCTGGACTGCAGGTTTTTGGTCAACATATTCGATGACCTTCAAAAAAGTAGATTTAGGGCGCTTCCGCGTTAATCTTCCTGCAGGGGTTACTGCAAACCCGGAAGTGACAAATGCGCCTGAAGGTGTGAGCGCACAGTTTAAAGCTCATGCGGAAAATCCTGCTGTGATCATCGGTGGGGCACACAACATCGATGACGCAAGCTCGCCTAAAGATCTACCTGATGGTGCAGTGTCTTCTGATTTGAGTAATAATGTTCTGGCTACATTTCCGGAAACAAACCTCAGGCTTGTCGCTTCGGAAGTAGGATCGCTCACCCCGACCCTTCCTGTGAAAGCTCGGTCTGCTCAATGGGGACAAAACCTTTCGAACTTTGTGTTCACGGCGAAGCCTACCTGGGAATATGCCTATGACACTACTCGCGAGACCGGCCCCATTTTGTTCAGTTGCGGAAGCACAGCAGTGCAACTTCCTTCCGTGAATATCGTGCCGAAACCGGCTGAAGCGGAAGTGGAGAGTGTGTCGCTAACTGTTCCGAGCGAGCCGGTGAAAGCTGGACAGCCTGTTGAGATCACCGGAAAGGTTAAGTGGAAGGCTAACGCGCCGGAAAATGGATCTTCAGCAGTAGTGACAGTTGGAGAATCCACCAACAACGTCGTCGTAGATGCTCAGGGCAATTTCACTCACAGCTTCACTCCAGATAAAGCTGGTTCAGTTTCTATTAAGGCAGCATCAGGCGCTAAGGAATCTGAAACAATCACTCTGCAGGTAGTTCCTGACCGCAGTGTGCGCACCTTGCAGTTAGAGGCGACTCCGCAACGGATCACCGAAGGTGAGATCGTGACTGTCAACGTGAAGGCGTTGGATCGGGAAAACAACCCAGCTGAGGTTGATACCATCACCATCAACGATGGAACCACCGACCACACTGTTGCGAAAACAGGGGAAGCATTTACCCTCACCCTAACCCCAAAGAAGACCACCACAATTCAGGCGACGAAAGGTACCGTGCGTTCCAATACCCAACGCATCACGGTCGATCCGCGCCCAGCGAAGCCTGTTGCCATTGACGTCAAGGCAACCCCAGCTGAGGTAACAGTGGGGCAGAGCGTGAAACTCAGCGCAGAAATTACCTATGATGATGGAGCACCAAAACCACTACCATCCGTAGTGTTCACCATCGATGGCAAAGAGATTGAAGTCAACCGCCAACCAGGAACCAACCTGTACCGCACCACTTTTGTCACCAACACCCCTGGAACCTACCCGTATAGCGTCAAAGCAACGGAAGAACTCAGCGCGCAGGGTGTCCTGGTAGTCAAAAACCGAGTAGCGGCCGCAATCGCCCCAGCGATTACAGTGCAAGAAAAACAAGCACAGATCAGCTTCACCGTCACCGATGCCACATCCAAGCCGGTAGCTGGTCAAACCGTTACTGTGAACGTTGGTGGCAACAGCCAAGAGGTAGTAACTAACGCACAAGGTGTTGCCACTGTAACCGTGCAGCGCGAAGAAAAAGACCAATCCGTGCACGCACAGATCGGTGAGCTGGTATCCGAATCGGTGGTTGTTCCGGCAGTTCAGAAAGCACCGGATCTGACCAAACCAACTGGTGTTGCACTCCAAGTTGACCCAGTGATTGCGGAACCCGGCCAAGACGTGAAAGTTACTGCGAGGCTCACCTACGGTGATGGTTTTATCCAGGAACCTGCAACACTGCGCTTGCTTGTCGGCGACCAAGAGGTAACTGCAACCCCAACGGGGCAGCTGTACACCTATGAAGCAATGGTGAAAGCACCGCAAAGCGGTGTGCACAAAGTTCGTGTCGAAGTAGCCGAGAATGTTTTTGCTGAAGCACGCATTGTTGCCAAAGCAGGTGAAGGTGAAGATCAGCTTGGTGTTCCCGCGAAGGTTGATGTTGACGTCGATAAGCACAATGACAACTACCGGGTAACCGCAACAGTCACAGACGCAGCCGGCGACGTGGTGCCGAATCACGAAGTAACCTTCACCATCGGTGAGGCGCAGCAGCACGCCACCACCAACTATGAAGGCAAAGCCACAATCACCGTCGCGCCAGGAAAAGAAGCGACAACGGTGATCGCGAAAGCCGGTGACATCACGGCGCAAGCAGTTGAAATTCCTGCGCAGCCACAAAGCAGCGGGCTGTGGTGGAAGATCTTGCTTGGTGTTGCAGGTGTTGGTGCCCTGATCGCAGCACTCGTTGGGCTTGCCAAGCAATTCGGGCTCGACCGATACCTACCAAAGTTCTAGAAGCATCCAGCGGTGCGCGCACGCCCACCGCGCATGCTTAAAATCCCATATTCACAAAAACTCCAGATCGAAACGGCAGTGGAAACACACGCATCTAGCAGTGGGAAGTACGGTGTCGTTTCGGTAGAAAGTACATAGGCATAATCGTGTTTAAACCCACACCACGCCGTGGGATGCTTCTGGCTCTGGCACTTGGTCTGAGCACTATTGCACAACCTGCGGCGCACGCACAAGATACCCCGCACCCCAATAACACAGCGCCTGCGGCAGATCGCACAGCACCTGCTTCTGATCCCGCACGCGATGGCGCAGCAAACGCGGACACCCCCGCTGATGCACCCGCTGATGCGCCCAGCGATACGGCACCGGCAAACCCTGATTCCCAGGAAACCCCAACGGAGGACACCAGCACGAAGGTGCCGTTGAGCTGCTACTTCACTTTTGACCGTGGTACTGCGGTGGGTTCGGCACCCACCGGCAGGTACCTCGAATCCGCAGGCTATGTTTTCCCTGTCACCATGAATATCACCGCACCTAGTCGCGCGGTTGTGGGGCAGCCTTTTAGCTACAAGGTTGAAGGTGCACGCTTCAGCATTCCGAAAAAGCTGGAATATATTGCGTCCGGTTACTTGTCGAGCAACTCCTACTCGCTTGAAACCGAAGAGGTTTCCCGTGCCAGCATGCGTTTCCCTGCAGCGGCGAACACCACTATCACCGGCGTTGATATTGCTGAGAACACATCTGGTGTGCAGGCTCAAGCACACGCTAAGTATGCCCATATTGCGGGTTCAGACACCATTGATCATGTGTCAGCGCCGAAAGATCTCGACCACGCTGGATTAAGCGGTGTTGTGGGTACTGACAGTGTTGATGTGCAGTTCCCCGATTTCACGGTGAACATGGTTGCTACCAGCCCTGGCGAGGTCGCGCCAGAAGTTATCAGCAGCGGCATTGGCGGTTTTTTCGGCGGTTCTGTTGCTGCGGATAAGGCTTTTGTTTCCGCGCTTGCACAATTTAATTACTTAAGCTCCAAGGTGGAGGCAGAAGCGAATGCGCTGGTTCGCTGCACCCCAGAGAAGGGGAGTGTGAAACTTCCGTCTGTGACTGTGGTTGCTGCAACTGAGCAGGTTGTTTCACAGATCACTCTGAATGCGACTCCCGCGCAGGTGCATGTGGGTAAAGAGGTTACTTTTAACGGCAAAGTCACTGATGCTGACGGTTACCCTGTAGCTAATAAGGAGGTCACCTTAGTTATTGGGGATCGCACTTTAACTGTGACTACTAATGAGCAGGGTGAATTTAGCGCTACTGCTACGGCTACAACAGCTGGGGTACTCAGCGCGGCAGCAGCAGTGGGTGAAGTTACTGGCACGACCACCGTTGCGGTTAATTCCGGCGCTATTCACACCTTCAGCATGGATCTTCCTGAAACAGCGGTTGAGGGTGAAGAAGTGACTGTGACCGTGCACGCTCGTGATGATCAGGGCCGCGGCGCGGATGTTGCACAGATTGAGCTTGCAGTGGGGGAGGAGAAAGTTACTGTGCCAGCCCCCGCTGATGGGAGTGGGGCATTTGTGCACCGCTTTATCCCAACCGCCCCGGGTGCACTGAACGTGACTGCAACTGCCCCAGGTGTGCAATCAGTGGCGAAAACTGTTGAAGTTACTGCCGCGCCCGCCCAGGTGGCGCTTGAGGTCGCAGCGCAGGCGCGTGTCGGGCAGCCGGTACCGATTAAGGTCATAGTGACCGATAAGCGCGGTGAGCGTGTCGACGCCCCCACCATGCAGTTGACACACGGCACGCACGCTGTGAGCATGGATCGCCACGATACGGGTATGTATTCTGCTACCTTTAGCCCTGCGACTGCGGGTACTCACGAGTTGCGCGTGTCGGTACCAAAGCTGCCGGTGGTCACAGCCACCGTTGAGGTGCAGCCCGCACCAGTTGTCACTGTTGATGTGACAGAAGACGACGGGAAAGTGACAATCACCGCCACCGCGAAGAATGAGGATAACTCGGTGCTTGCACACACCCCAGTGACGATCATGGTCGGTGATGACAAGCATGAGGGTGAGACTAACGAGAAGGGTGAGTACACCCTTCAGGTGGCAAAGCCACTCAATCGGGTGAAGGTAACCGTGGATGTGCTGGGTTCACAGAAGGAAACCTACATCGGCTCGGAGGGTCGCGAGGGTTCTGCGCCACACAATATTTTGTTGGCTGTGCTCGGCAGCATTGCTGGTGTTGCTTTCATTGCCGGAATTATCCAATGGTTGACAAAAATGGGAATTATTCCTGCTGGTATTGGTTTTCCGAGGCGTTAACGACTGACTCGCGAGAAAGAAAAGACGTGACACAATGATGAAAAATCACACTTTTTTCGTCCTGCCGCGACGTGGTCGTGGGCAGAAGAAAAACACTTTGACTAAGTCCATTGCGACCGTGGTCGTCCCTACTCTGGCAGCTAGTGCACTGGCTGTGGTTGCCGCGCCCCAGGCTGCTGCGGTTCCGCAATCTTTCGACCTGCAATTCAAGTGCTCGATTTCGGTTAATAGTAGTGGTTTTGTCACCCAGGCTAATGGTGTGCATGCCATTGATGCGTTCCGATTCAAACTGAAGGTTGAAGCTCCTAAGGCAGTGGAGAAGGGGCAAAAGTTTGACTATGTGCTCAAGCCCGGCTTCGTCGGCTTGCCAAATCCCTTCAGTGCTAGTGGCGCAACTGTGATCATGAATTCCATGGAGCAAGCCAAGCTCACGATGGATTTGCCGCAGAACGCAGAAATTCATGAAACAACCATCGAAGGTCATAGCGCTGGGGTTCAGCTTTTCAAGGATTCGGATACCCGAGTTCGTCTCTCCGGTGAAACCATCACTGATGATATGGACACCAACAATCCTTCGACAATTAAAAAGAAGGATGTCAAAGGCATGACCGGCCAACAGCGGGGTAACCGCATGGGCTTCGATCTGCCGGATGTGCGCATCAGCATGACAGCAACGCAGGAAGGCGAAATTCAGCCATCTTTCCCTTTGGTTACAAACCACACGGATAGGCATTATCCAGCTAATGAATCCTTCTTCTCCATGTTGGGTGACGTGACTGCGCAAGCACCTATTGTGGGTAATCTCAACACCCTTGCCCTTGTGCGTTGCACCCCTGTGAATTTCGCGGGTATGCCAAAGGTGAAGGTCATTGATGCATCCAAGGTGTCGGGTAAAACCACAGAACTGAAGTTCAGTGCGAACCCGAACCCAGGTCGCGCGGAAGAACCAGCCGCAATCACTGTCACCGCAGTAGATGCCAACGGCACCCCACAACCACAAGAGCCAGTGATCTTGGAAGTGAATGGGCGCCGCGAACTCTTCGTCAGCGACGCCAAAGGGCAGATCGACTACACCTTCACACCTGAACAACCAGGCACCGTCTCCTTCAAGGCATCTGTAGGTGAAGTCAGCGCTACTTACGACTACCAAGTAACCACCGCAAACCCCGATGTGGTCACCCCACTGAACATCCCCTTCCTCTGCATGGCTACCCCAGACACAACACAGCCAGCAGAAAACCCCAACCCAGAAGCACCAGTACTACTCAACACCCATGTTGCGGGTGTGCACGGGGATACTGCCCGTGCGAAAACCAACCCCGGGTTCATGCTGAACATGGATGTCGTAGCACCAGAATCGGTACGCGTTGGTGATGAATTCACCTACTCGCTGCGCCCGAAGGAACTCGTTGGCGCAAGTGGCTACCAGCGCAACAGCTTCATCACCGTAACTAATACCGAGATTTCCCAAGCCCGCCTACGCCTTCGTGCCCCCGAAAATGCCCAGCTTGTTGCAGCGGAAAAAGCAGGCATTGGTGAAGGCCAAGCAACCTTAGACAGCGGAAATATCCTTATGCGCAAAGACACCGACTCCGATTCGGTAGACCCAGCCGATCTAGCATCCATTACCGCTGCCGCAACCGGTGGCCTGAGCGCACAGGTTGATGAAGATAAACTGAGCGTGAAGTTCCCATGGATCGACCTGAAGATGAAGGCAACTGAAGAAGGACTAGTGCGCGCACAGCTTCCACAAGCAGCCGACATCAACGCCAACAAGGCAGAGGATTCCTTCATCACCTTCATCGCACACTACAAGGTTGCGTCCTCAGAAAACGACAAGTTCAAGGCTGAAGCAAAAACACTGATGCGCTGCGCCCCCGCAGGTGAGCAGCAACTACCAGCAGTCGCCGTGAAATCACGCATGTCCCAGCTGAGCATTGACGGCCCCGCAAAGGTGAAGGTTGGTGAGGAAACCACCTACACAGTTCAGGTCGGCGACACCGCCAACCAACCTGTAGCCGATGCCGTTGTCACCCTACGAATCGGCGATGCTGAGTACAAAGAACGCACTTCGGACAAAGGTACTGCAACCTTCACCTTCACCCCAGAAACCGAAGGGGATGTTGTGATGGTGGCAAAGGTAGGCGGCCTGACAGCACAAAAGACTGTGAATGTGTGGGCACCAGTACCACCGGAGCCACCAAAGCCAAGCTTGTCCTCGATCATTTCCGAAGCTGTTCCTAGCTACGTGTGGAAGATCATCGCTGGTGTTGTTGGTGCGCTGGCTCTCGCAATCGGTGGTTTCTTCGCCGCCGTGCGCGCCGGCGCAGTGCCAGCGCCACAGGTACCTGGTTCCTCAACTGGGCGTCGATAAGCAGCACATAAGCGATGCACAAGGCGTTACGACGCCCACACTTCGCGACACCTTACTGCACCGTTGCACAAGGCAGCGGCCTTAAAACCCGCACTCAAAGCCACCGAAGGCGAAGCGGGGATTTAGGCCGCTGCCTTTTTCCCTTGCTAGAATCGACATACTTATGGGTCTTGATGGCCTTGAAGCAATACATGGGAAGGTAACCAAATACATGGCACGTTTTGTCGACCGCGTGGTCTTGCACCTCACAGCAGGCGATGGCGGCAACGGCTGCGCCTCCATCCACCGCGAAAAATTCAAACCACTCGGAGGACCCGACGGTGGTAACGGCGGGCATGGTGGCGACATCGTTTTGGAAGTCTCCTCCCAGGTGCACACCCTTCTTGACCTGCACTACCGCCCCCACATCAAGGCGCAGCGTGGCGCGAACGGCGCCGGCGATCACCGCAACGGTGCCCGCGGCGAAGACCTCGTACTGGAAGTACCCGCAGGCACTGTTGTGCTCAACGACAAGGGCGAGACTCTCGCCGACCTCACCAGCGTGGGCATGCGTTTTATCGCAGCTCAAGGCGGTTTTGGTGGTTTGGGTAACGCAGCATTGGCGTCTTCTGCCCGTAAAGCGCCTGGTTTTGCGCTCAAGGGTGAGCCCGGCGAACAGCACGACATCATTCTTGAGCTGAAGTCGATGGCTGACGTCGGTTTGGTTGGTTTCCCTTCGGCGGGCAAATCCTCGTTAATTTCTGTGCTTTCGGCTGCGAAGCCAAAGATCGGTGACTATCCTTTCACCACCCTAGTCCCTAACCTTGGTGTGGTGGAGGTCGGCCACGAAACCTTCACCATTGCTGATGTGCCTGGCCTGATTCCTGGCGCTTCGGAGGGCAAGGGCCTTGGCCTGGATTTCTTGCGCCACATTGAGCGCACCGCAGTGCTGGCGCACGTTGTGGATACCGCAACGTTGGAGCCGGGCCGTGATCCTGCCTCCGATATTGAGGCGTTGGAAGCGGAGCTTGCTGCCTACCAGTCGGCGTTGGATGAGGATACGTCCTTGGGGGATTTGCGTGATCGTCCGCGCATCATCGTGCTGAACAAGGTGGATATTCCAGAAGCGCAGGAGCTTGCGGAGTTTGTGAAGGAAGACCTTGAGGCGCAGTTCGGCTGGCCTGTGTTCATCATCTCAGCTGTTGCTCGTAAGGGTCTCGATCCTCTGAAGTACAAGCTGTTGGAGATTGTGCAGGAGGCGCGTAAGTCGCGTCCGAAGGAGAAGGTGGAGAACCGCCTAATTGTTCGCCCGAAGGCAGTGGATGCTAAGGGCAAGGGCCACGATTTTGAGATTCACCCTGACCCACAGATCGAAGGCGGTTTCATTGTGACAGGTGAGAAGCCTGAGCGCTGGATTATCCAGACTGACTTTGAAAATGATGAAGCAGTTGGTTATCTCGCTGACCGCCTCAACCGCATGGGTGTGGAAGACGCGCTGCATAAGGCTGGTGCACGCGCGGGCTGCACTGTGAGCATTGGTCCGGTTTCCTTTGAGTGGGAGCCAATGACTGCTGCGGGTGTTGATCCAACCTTGACTGGTCGTGGTACGGATATTCGTCTGTCGCGCACTGAGCGTGTGTCTGCTGCTGAGCGTAAGCGTGCTTCTCAGGTTCGTCGTGGTCTGATCGATGAGCTTGATTTCGGCGAGGGTCAAACTGCTGATCGGGAGCGTTGGCAGGGCTAATGAATATGCAGCTCAGGCGCCACATTAGTGAGGCGAAGCGCATTGTGGTCAAGATTGGTTCTTCTTCCTTGACTGGTCCTGACCACACGGTTGATCCGTTGCGCATTGATTCGTTGGTGAATGCGATGCAACGTCGCTTGGGCAAGGGGAGTGAAATCATTGTGGTGTCCTCCGGTGCTGTGGCGGCGGGCATGGGCCCGTTGGGTTTGAAGGCACGCCCGAGTGACTTGGCAACCAAGCAGGCTGTGGCTGCGGTGGGCCAGGTGCATCTGATGCACACGTGGGGTGCGAGTTTTGCCCGCTACGGCAAGACTATTGGGCAAGTTTTGCTCACCGCTTCTGATGCGGGTCGTCGTGATCGTGCGCGTAATGCGCAGCGTACAATTGAGCGTCTTTTGCATCTGGGTGTGGTTCCGGTCGTGAATGAAAATGACACGGTGGCTACTTCTGAGATGCGTTTTGGCGATAACGATCGCCTTGCTGCTTTGGTGGCGCATTTAACCTGCGCTGATGCTCTTATTCTGTTGTCAGATGTGGATGGGCTTTTTGATAAGAACCCGATTGACCCATCGGCACGATTTATTGATGAGGTGCGTGACGGCAACGATTTGCGCGGTGTAATCGCTGGCGATGGCGGTGCTGTGGGCACGGGCGGTATGGCTTCGAAGGTGTCTGCTGCGCGAATCGCGTCGCGTGGCGGCGTACCTGTGCTGTTGACGTCCGCAGCGAACATCGGTGTGGCTTTGGACGATGCCAGTGTGGGAACTGTGTTCCATCCGAAGGAAGATAGGTTGTCGGCCTGGAAGTTCTGGGCGCTGTACGCCGCTGACTCTGAGGGGGTTTTGCGTATCGACGCCGGTGCGGTGAAAGCTGTGACTGCGGGCGGCAATTCGCTGCTTGCGGTGGGCATTCAGGAAATTGAGGGCGATTTTCACTCCGGTGAGATCGTGGACATTGTGGGCCCTGGTGGTGAGATTATTGGCCGCGGTGAGGTGGCCTATGATTCGGAAACACTCGTGGGTATGTTGGGCAAGCATACGGTGGATATGCCAGCAGGTATGCAACGCCCTGTGGTGCATGCGGATTATTTATCGAATTTCGCTTCGCGTGCGTAGCACGAAAAGCACTGTCACAGTATGCGTAATCTCAAGGCCATACAGGGAAAACCTGTATGGCTTTTGATATTGGTCGAAGCAGGTTGGTCATCACATCCTTGATGGTGTTGAACGTCCGATCTGTGTAGTGAGTATTTTTGCGATGGTGGTTAAGCGATTCGCCTGAGGAGCATAGAGCGGTGAGATAGTGCGCGCGAGGGGGAGGGAGTCGAAAGTGGGAGGGGTTGTGCACTACGGTGCAATTTTTTTGGGGCGGGGATGTATCCAAAACCGTAAATTCCCCCTATATGGGGGTGATTTTAGGGGTGCGTCATGCGACAGATTGGGGTAGCTTTTGTGCCACTGCGCTGGTGTCTTATGTTCCTCAAAGAAAATATCGCTTGCTTTCGTTATCGATTCGTAACTACGGTTAGGGTTACCTTGCTTCAAAAGTTCTCGATCGACCGAAAGGAAACCCATGAAGCTTCGTACCTCACTCATTGCATTGACAGCCGGATCCGCAGTTGCGTTTGGTGGCGTTGTTGTTCCCCAGGCGTTTGCTGATGATCCAGCGCAGTGTGCTAATCCTGAAATTACTGTCGAGTCTGGAACCCTTAAGTGGGGCATCAAGCAGTCTTGGCGCGCTTACGTTACGGGTCCAATCGCAAAGGGTGATTGGACGGTCACTGGTGCTACTGACAATGGAAAGTCAAAGGGAGCGAATGACTTCCAGTTCCACTTTGAAGTGAATCCTTCCGGTACGGTGGTTAACTTCAATCCCGATGGAACGGTGAAGAGTGCCACGATCAAGACCATCCCTTCCACTGTGAAGTTCAAGGGACACCATGGGGCATTGGAATCAACAATGAAGTCTCCATTCATTGAGGCTTATGTTGAAGGTGGCAAGACTGTCGTTCGTCCTGGCGTGACCTATGAAGGCTACTACGTTGAGGGCAAGGGTATGACCGATTACACCCCAGATGATCGTGTTCCAGAGAACCTGAAGTCTGGTACTGATTCCTTTGCTAAGGGCGAGTCTTCGGGCTGGGTGCTCCAAGGCGATACTTTGAAGTTGGATGCTACTGCGCTGAAGTATGAGAAGAAGCCTGGTACTCGTTACGATGAAGCGACAAAGAAGCAATACATCGAAGGTGTCGACATTATCTTTATGGGTACGTACTCGGATACGTACAAGCCCGAAGTTGATGATGTCAACGTGGAGCTGAAGGTGAAGAAGACCTGCCCGCAGGCTCCAGCGCCACAGCCTACGGATCCAGCACCACAGCCTACGGATCCTGCGCCGAAGCCAACCACAACGGCACCAAAGCCAACCACTACCGCGCCGAAGCCAACCACTACCGCGCCGAAGCCGACTACTACGGCACCAAAGCCAACCACAACTGCCCCGAAGCCATCGGGTACCACCTCCACTCCAGCGCCACAGCCACCAGCGAAGACTGACTGGAAGAAGATTCTGTTCGGAATCTTGGGTGCAGTAGGTGTCCTGGCTGTGATCGGCGGTATTGTTGCGGCGCTGCAGCAGTTCAACCTGATCCCAGGATTTAAGCTTCCGAAATTCTAAAGAAGCAAAAATCACTGAATAGACTTGCCCTTTTCCCTCACTGGGCTGAATAAAGAGGGAGGAGGGCATTGCCACAAAATGCGGTGGTGCGGTTGTCTTGACCGTCAGCGAACCGGGATTACCAAACCTTTTCAAAGTAAATACGAACGCACAGAGATTTCTTCAAAGCCATCGTTTGCTATGCGCTTCTCCTCAGCTAGAGAGTCTCGACCTTCTGCGCAAGGAAACCAATTTTGGGCAATGTGGTTTCCTTGACGGGAAGTTTATCTCCAGCTGGTGCACAGCAAATATGTGGTGGGTACTGGGTAGATAAATGGGGAATCTTTTGCACTCGTTACACGGATTACCTTGAAGGTTTAGGGTAGTGCTAATCCCCACGTTACGCTGAAGGTTTGGAGGTAACCCGCACCACCGCATTTTCCGCATCCGGAACACAAACCCCCACAAGCTACTACTATTAGCGCCTATGAACACCAGCAACACAGCCGAAAACGCCCGCGCCCACGAACGCGAAGAAGTCATCAGCAAAGCCACCACAGCAAAACGCGTAGCACCACTAGCCGCACAACTCAGCGCAGGAGAAAAGAACACACTCCTTGAAGCTGCCGCGCATGCACTCATCGCACGCACCGACGAAATCCTTGCCGCCAACCAACGCGACATCGACAACGCACGCGCACACAACGTGGCAGACAATATTATCGACAGGCTCGCACTCGACCCACAACGCATCGAAGGGATCGCAGACGGGTTGCGCCAAGTCGCGCGCCTGAAAGATCCCGTCGGCGAAATAGTGCAGGGATCAGTCATGCCCAACGGAATTCACATGCGCCAGATTCGCGTCCCCCTCGGCGTGATGGGCATGGTGTACGAAGCACGCCCCAACGTCACCGTCGATGCGTTCGGGCTCGCACTAAAATCCGGCAACGTTGCGTTGCTGCGCGGCAGTAAGTCGGCAAAAAACTCCAACCAAGCACTCGTCGAAATTCTCCAATCTGTGCTGAAAGAGCACGGGCTTCCTGAAGAAATCGTGCAGCTACTTCCCTGCGAAACTCACGATAGTGTCCAAGATCTGATCACCTTGCGCGGACTCGTCGATGTGGTCATTCCGCGCGGCGGTGCGGGCTTAATCAACGCCGTGGTTACTGGCGCGACGGTGCCGACTATCGAAACTGGTACTGGTAACTGCCACTTCTATATCGACCGCGACGCCGATATCGATGAAGGCATTGCGCTGCTTCTCAACGGCAAAACCCGACGCACATCAGTGTGCAACGCCACCGAAACAGTGCTTATCGACGCCGCCCTCAGCGCCGATGCTCAGCTCAAGATTATCCAGGCACTGCAAGATGCAGGAGTGACAGTCCACGGAAACGTCGATGAACTTCAGGCAATCGGGGCACACAACGTAGTCCAAGCAACAGACAGCGATTGGGAGGAAGAATACCTTTCACTGGATATTGCTGCGAAAATTGTCGATGGTGTTGATGGGGCTATTGAGCACATTCGTCGCTATTCCACCGGGCACACTGAAGGTATTTCCAGCCGCAAGGCATCCACGCTGCAGAAATTCGCCCAACAGGTAGATTCGGCTGCAGTCATGCTGAATGCCTCCACAGCTTTTACTGACGGTGAGCAGTACGGCATGGGTGCTGAAATTGGGATTTCCACCCAAAAGTTGCATGCCCGCGGGCCGATGGCGCTACCGGAACTGACCAGCACCAAGTGGATTTTGGACGGGGCGGGCCACACCCGCCCATAACCTAGCTTGCTAAGAAAGGCTGCGCTGGTGTTCTCATCTGCTATTTGCAAAGCGATTGAAGCAAGCGCATGATCGTTGTATGACTTCGCTTCCTGAAAACCCCACGCGCGTCGGCATCATGGGTGGTACCTTCGACCCTATTCATCATGGGCACTTGGTGGCCGGAAGTGAAGTAGCCGCCCGCTTCGGTCTAGATCTGGTTGTATTTGTGCCCACTGGCCAACCGTGGCAAAAGGCGGGGCGTGAAGTATCGTCGGCGGAAGATCGATATTTGATGACAGTCATTGCCACCGCAAGTAACCCGCGGTTTACAGTGAGTCGAGTAGATATCGATCGTCCAGGGGATACCTACACCATTGATACGTTGACAGATCTGTCCAAACAATTCCCCACGGCGGAGTTGTTTTTTATCACCGGCGCGGATGCGCTGGCGAAGATCATGTCGTGGCGCGATTGGGAGAAAATGTTTCAACTGGCCACGTTTGTCGGTGTCACACGACCCGGCTATGTGCTGGAGGAAACCAATATTCCGGCACAACACCGCGATCGGGTGGAATTAGTGGAAATTCCCGCGATGGCTATTAGCTCCACTGATTGCCGCACGCGAGCTAGACAAGGCGCACCTGTGTGGTATCTCGTGCCCGACGGGGTGGTGCAGTACATTAATAAAAACCGCTTGTACTCGCACTCTGTATCCCACTGAAAGTTTCCCATTGTCACCGTTGGTATCTGACGTCAGAGAGCGCGAATCGATAGCTGCGAACACGGTTGTGGCGTCGTAAAGCGAAGCCTAGGGTCTGTGATTTTGGAGCGACTAGGCGACTGTCTTTTCTCATTCATGCCACAAACGTGGGAAACTAAAGGGTAGACATTTTTTAACGCATAAACACGAAGGATTTTTGTGACTGCAACCCAAGACACCGTACGCATTGCTCAGATTGCAGCGCTTGCGGCGAACGAAAAACTCGCAAGCAACATTGCGGTCCTCGACGTGAGCGACGTTATGGCGATCTCTGAGATCTTCTTGCTCGCCTCCGCCGACAATGAGCGCCAGGTTCGCGCCATCGTTGAAGAGATTGAAGACGAGCTGACGAAGGAAGGCTACGAGCCAAAGCGCCGTGAAGGCAACCGCGAAAACCGTTGGGTGCTGCTCGACTACGGCATGCTTGTCATCCATGTTCAGCGCAACGCCGAACGTGATTTCTACGGCCTAGATCGCCTCTACCGTGACTGCCCACTGATTGATGTCGACGGCATCGAAACCATGGAGCGCCCCGAAGAGTGGGCAAACGACATTGACCTGCGCTCCGTTGAGTCCCTCGATGAGATCCCACTAGCAGAAAACGAACCCGAAGACGAATTTTAAAAAACTATGACCCGCCGATTGATCCTTTTGCGCCACGGCCAAACTGAGTACAACGCAACCCGCCGCATGCAAGGCCACCTCAACACTGAACTGTCTGAGGTTGGTTACGCGCAGGCACAGCAAGCGGCGGATTTTTTGGCAACCTTGAACATCACCCGCATCATTTCCTCCGACCTCAATCGGGCTTATGATACAGCCTGTGCGGTCGGCGACCGACTAGGCGTGGAGGTGACAAAAGACGAGCGCCTGCGCGAAACGCATCTAGGTGTGTGGCAGGCCCGGCTCCGCGAGGAGGTTGATTCCGAATTTCCGGGTATGCGCGCGTACTGGCGCCACGACCCCACCTGGGCCCCACCAGGCGGGGAATCGCGTATCGACGTCGCCCGCCGCGCCCGCCCTGTGGTGGACGAACTCATGCGGGAAATGGACACCTGGGATGACGGAACTGTGCTCATGGTCGCCCACGGCGGAACGATCTCAGCGTTGACGTCAAGCCTTTTGGAGCTGGATATTTCCCAATACAAATTCTTCTCAGGTTTGGGAAATACCTGTTGGGCACAGCTTTCTGCGCGGCCGCGCTATAAAGCCACCAACGGTGATGATGACGAAATTCTCCCACCCAAGGGGCGTTTTGACGCCAGCAACGTGGATAATGCCGAATGGTATCTCGATGGCTGGAATATGGGAGTAGCTCTGGGGCGTCGCTCCATTGGTAGCTCTGATATGGGCGAAGCTGGTCAATTCAGCAAATAAAACACCACCCAAGGGCACGCGTTTTCTCCCGTGTTCCTTCAGGGTTGTGACCCGTGTTGGTTGTGGACTGCAGATGTGTTGATTCGATTCGATGCTATGTTCACGCCGGTAAATGGCTAAGCTAGACAATCGAGGCTGCGGAAATACTTTTTCAGCGCTGGGATTGGTGCATTTTTCATTCTCACGCTGCCTGCTTTTCCACAGTTTTCGTGTAGTAACAAGATGTGGAACAAGGGTAGGGAGGCTAAAAAAACCATGGTGGTTCGAGTTGTCACCGACTCCTCCTCTGGTTTGCCTGAGCATGTAGCCCAGGAACTGGGGATCACAGTAGTTGACCTTCACATGGTGGGGGACGACACCGACCGATCCACCTCAGGGCTTTCCGCACTTGAGCTCGCTGCCTGCTACGCCCGCCAACTGGAACGCGGTGGCGATGATGGCGTTGTGGCTTTACACCTGTCCAAAGAACTATCGTCCACGTGGTCTGCTGCAATCACAGCCTCTGGTGTTTTCGACGGCGCGGTTCGTGTGATCGATACTCACAGCGTGGGTATGGCGGTGGGTGCTGCAGCCATGGCGGCAGCCCGTATCGCACTCGATGGGGCAAGTTTGGAAGAATGCGTTTCGTTGGCTGAAGATACGCTCAGCCGTTCGGAAACGTGGATTTATTTGCATCGGATTGATGAAATCCGAAAGTCCGGTCGTATTTCAACAACGACAGCCATGCTCTCGACCGCGCTTGCTACCAAACCGATCATGCAGGTTACTCAAGGTCGTATTGAATTGGCAGTCAAGACTCGCACCCAAACGAAGGCGTTTAGCAAACTCGTTGATCTTATTGTCAAGCGTGCTGCGGGGCTTCCAGCTTTTGTGGCAATCCAACATAATGAGGCACGCGAGGCGGCACGCACGTTGGAAGATTTGCTCCGTGAGCACCTGCCCGAGGGCTCGTCCACCATGATTACGGATATGCACCCCACTTTGGCTGTTCACGCTGGTCTGGGCGCTTTAGGTATTTCTACTGTGTTCACTCAGCCGGAAGAAGAAGTCGGTCAGGATCTTCCACCGGAAGTAGATCACACCGCGCAGCAGACAAACTAGTAAGTGCCACGTTTTTGAGGAGTGTTCGTAGAATCACTGTTTGGATGGTGACGGTGTAGTTGAATACTAGTTTGTCGTAGCGGGTGGCTATTGCTCGGTTTTTGAGGTGACTTGATCTCACAAAGATCTATCTCGCCGACATTGAGCATCTCGAGGTGCTCCTCCGAAATTGCATCCATAATGCCTTAATCAGAAGGTACGGCGAACGATGGTTCGACAATGATCGAATAGCTTTCAGCGAAGAAGCAGGTAAGAGCGTCCGCAAAGCAAAGAGGCGAGCCGGCGGAAAGGAGGCACTACTTGGGAAAAACATCGCTGAGCTCAGCTTTGGCTTCTGGCGCTTCCTGTTAAGCAGCCACTATCAGGCGAGCATCTGGCCTCGGGTAGAAACGGCCTTGAAAGAAAAAACCTAACTGTAGAAAGCAGTTCGAGGACCTGGTCGTAGTAGTTTACAACATGAGAAACAGGTGTTATCACCACGAATCAATTGTCCAACAACGCGATATACCTCGTGAAGTCGCATATCTCGACTCCAGAGATAATGCCATCCAGACGATCGCAAGCTTCATTGATCCCCATACTGCGACATAGATCAAGGGAAATTCTCAAGTTCCCGCCCACTCCACGCGCACAACGACCATAGTTGGACACCTCCTAAGGGGATAACGGCGCCAGAAATTTTTTCCGTAGTACAGGATTTCGGCAAGACCAACATATAACGAAATATGCAGCTATTAGGATGGAATGTCCAGCTGAAGCGTCATAGGGGGCGGCGGAAGCTCGACAGAAACACCAGGTATAGAATTGGCGACCTTAAGCAAGCCTCTGTCAATTGTGTACACCTTCCTAACGTCAAACAACGAGGCGGTAGCCAACAACGACGCATCAATTCCAGTTAAGTGATGTTTAGCAATCAAAGGAACAGCTTCATCAACCACATGCTCATCAAGATCAGCGAATAAGAAATCAACCTCTTCAAGGAACTCGACAGCCTTGTTAACAGACTTTGCTTCGAGCGCAGGCGTACGCCCTTTACCGCGTAAGATGCCCAGAAGTTCCACATATATAGCCGTCGGCATCACAATCGTATGATCCTTGCCATTACCGTCAATCAACGCAGCAACATTTGTGGCAATCACACTCGACTCAGTGTCACGCGCGCCTGGCCTTAGATCGGATTCCTTCATTTTCTGGAAACTAAAAAAGCTACCCACGCGCATGAATCAATCATTATGAGGGGCAAAGACTTACTATGCTTCACGCTCACGCCTCACAAACTCGTCAGGCTGCATCCCGTCCAGCCACTTCGCCCCCAAGATTCCTTGCACCTCATACGCAGGCCGCGGAAGGCGCTTCTTTGCGGTAATAGCATCTACACCTTTGACCTTCACACTGACCACTTCATTAGTGATCGGATCGCGAGAAAGAATTCCCCAAACACGCACCTCCTGCTGCATCAACTGCAAAACAGCACCTACGTGCTCGACATCTATTTCGAGGTGAACAGCCTTACCAGTACGGCAGTCTTCAATCCCGCCCTTATACGGCAGCGTCCGACCATTGAACCTGTACAGCTTTCCACGCACAGACCCAAGGGAAAGTCGAACGGAAGCAAGCGCTTTGGACGCATTCTCAGCGATTCTAGAATCCATGTTCACAGGAGAGCCAAGTACACCAAATTCAATTCCAGTGACGCCATCCATAGAAGCCAAATCGCAAAGTTCTCGCACCGCAGTGAGTGTACTACGGTTGAACTCAAAACCAAGAGATTTGTCATCCTGCAGCTGCAACAGCCGGGACCTGACCCCCGTTTGGTAGACACCTGATTTCCCGCTTGTATGAGGTGGGAGGAAGGTACTGTAGTTTTATGCCAAGGTTTTATTCAGATGAGTTCAAGCGTGACGCTGTTGCGTTTTATGAGAACTCGGAACTGTCTCTAGCGAAGGCCGCTGCTGATTTGGGGATTAATCGGCAATCTCTGCATACGTGGGTCAAGGATTTGGGCACTGGTAAGCGTTCTCGTGTTGCGGTGCAAAAGCGGCAAGCTCAGGCAATTTCTGAAGCTGAACGTATCCGTGAGCTTGAGCGTGAGCTGCGTAAAATGACTGAAGAGCGTGATATTTTGCGTAAGGCTGTTAAATATTTCGCGGAAGAGACAAATTGGTGATCCGCTTCCAGTTTGTCGAAGACCATCGAACCGATTATTCGGTCAAGCGGATGTGTGAGGTGCTGAAACTTAATGCCTCATCGTTTTACAAGTGGCGCAAAGCTCGTGCTGTTCGTAACACTAAAACGTGCGAGGACTCGTTGTTGGCGGTGCGTATTCTTTCTGTGTTCAACCAGTTCAATGGCTGTTACGGGGCGAAACGTATCGCGGCTGAAATTTCCGATCAGTATGAGCCTGTTAATCATAAACGTGTTGCTAGGTTGATGGCATCGATGAATCTGCGTGGGTACAGCAAAAAACGCAAGGTCAAAACCACTATTTCCAGGAAAGATCGCAGTGTTTTCCCGGATCTGGTCACGCGTAATTTCACTGCTGATCGCCCGAATAAAGTGTATGTGGGTGATATCACCTACCTACCGATTAAAGGTGGTGGGAATATGTATCTGGCCACAGTTATTGATTGTTTCTCCCGTAAACTCACCGGGTTTGCGTTAGCTGATCACATGCGCACTGATCTTATTGGTGAAGCACTCGCCATGGCAAAAGACCAGCGTGGGTCACTAAAAGGTGCGATTTTCCATTCAGATCATGGAAGTGTGTACACCTCACAGGTTTTCCAACAGCAATGTAAATCTCTTGGAGTGACCCAGTCCATGGGTGGTGTTGGCACGAGTGCGGATAACGCGCTTGCAGAGTCGTTTAATGCCACATTAAAACGTGAAGTCCTTCAAGATCGGAAGGTCTTTGACACCATGCTCCAATGTCGAAAAGAAGTGTTTTCTTGGTGTGTCAGGTACAACACCACACGTCGGCACAGTTACTTGAAATACTGCGCCCCCAACACTTTTGAAGCGCAAGCATTTGCGCTAAAATCTATCTCAGCAATCACCGCTTAAATGTGTCTACTTTTCGGGGGTCGCGCCCCCCCTTGTCAACGGCCGCAACGTTTTCTCGATTAGCCACTACATCTATGACAGCGCTGCTAGTGTGCAATTCCTTGACGAATTGATCAGCTTGTCTACCACCCACGGCGCAAATGATCTTAGATATGGCCGCGATAGACTTTTCAAGCGCCTTTAGGTGTATTTCCCCTGGCTGGCCGTTAATTTTCAAACGCAGAACACTCTCATCGTTCATACTTTCACCTCCCATCCGTGCGCTAATCAACATGTTACCGCACGGGGGTATTAACACCACTCATGAACAATCTCAACTCTGCTTTTCGTCAAAACCAACCAGCCAGCGCCAGTGCTGCTCACCCCATCCCCGTTTTCATCAGTTCCGTCAGCGGCGCGGGCTGCGGTCGGTGGACACGGACGCTATGGGGTCGTACGGACATACTCACGCTGGCATCCACATTACAATGAGACCTCACACAAAAATGTGTGGGTCAGGTTCCTGTTGGCAGTTTGGAGTATGTCACTGCCTTGCGAAGGCATCACGCTTGGATCATTGACAGACAGGGCGGACATTAAGCCATACCGAAGCCAGCGACTAGTTCTCCTTAAATATAGAGAACGGAATCAAACATAACCCGCCCACATAGGGGACGCGCTATGAACTTCGGCTCTCAATGAAGAACTACCCAACAACGTAATGGGGCAACTTATGCAGTGCAAAACAGCTGAGATCCTGTGTTGAAACCTCGCTTGGATTGTGGCAAGAAACCGGGGTTAGGAATGAGCCCTTCAGAACAGGCACTAGGAATCGTGTTGGTAGCAGCGCGGCGGTTATGTAGGAAACACCACTAGAACCGTCTCACACCGACCAAGACACTGGAGCGCTCACCTCAAAACCCGAGCAGTAGCCACCCGCTACGACAAACAAGTATTCAACTACACCGTCACCATCCAAACAGTGATCCTACGAACACTCCTCAAAAAACGTGACACTTACTAGTTTGTCCAAAGAGTTTTTCTCCCTCTTAGGGGCAAAAGAAATCCACAGAAGTAGACACAGGATCACTTTTGTTCACAGGGAGGTGCCCTTTTTTTGTCGCCAGAGGCTGAAAAATAGGGAGTTATCCACAGTCTGACATTTTTTTGTAAAAAACTTCCACCACCCCATGCGCTGTTTTTAGCGTTGTGCTATGAACATGCTATCCTTTCGCACCCTGCGCCGCAGCCTTCGCCTTCACGCCCTAGGGGCAAGTAGAAGAAAAATCGCCACCCACTTGGCGTCTCGGCTTGACGAGCTTACGCGGCCGACAGCTATGGAAGAAGAACTAGCAGTGGCATTCCCCGAACCTGGTGAACTGCGCTTTTCTATTCCACCAAGGGTAGCTGTGCTCATTGCCGCAGTGACAGGAATTGTTGTCACCATTGTTATCCTGTGGCAGGTGGTCTCGCAGGCGCAGCATCAGCAGAGCCCACAGCTGGGCGCACCAGTGTGGAATACAACGCCGAGCCCGGCTGCGCCTGCTTCTCATGCATCGCCCACCAGTGCGGTAGCCGACGTTCAGGTGGTGGTGTCGGTCGTAGGGGAGGTGCACAATCCCGGGCTGCATAGTTTTCCACCCACCACTGCACGTATCGCCGATGCGCTCACAGCCGCCGGTGTGAAACCCGAGGGGGATATTCGGGGGTTGAATTTGGCCGAAAAACTTGTCGACGGCACCCAAATTGTCGTACCGCACCGCGACCATCACATGCCAGATCAACCGAATGCTGTACTCGATGCCCGCCTAGGCGGAGCCTTGGTGATGGGGCCAGCCGCATCACCAGGTGCTGGGGTGGAGGGGATGGCAAAAGTGAATCTGAATCAGGCTACCGAAACAGAATTGGTAACCCTTCCTGGGGTGGGGGAGAAAACCGCCCAAGCAATCATTCAGCACAGGGAGAGCATTGGTGGTTTTAGCACCATTGAGCAGCTGCAAGATGTCAAAGGAATCGGTCCGGCGAAATTCGCACAGATCAAACCTGAGGTCACACTATGACCCAACTTCGGCTTGTTCCTGCGGCGTGCGCGGTCTGGGGCAGTGCACTTGTGGTCATTGTCCTGCGCAGCTGGGACATACCCTGGTGGGCTGTTGGCCTTGCAGGATTCGTACTGATCAGCGCTACAGCAGTGGGGCTGCATGCGTTCGATCACGGCCAAGCCATCATCAGCACAAGCCTTGCCACCAGTAGTTTCCTTGTTGCCACCATGCGGCGGATCATTGTGGAAAACACCCAGATTCCTGCCACGTTTCAGGCGGTGGCGGCCGGGTCGGCGTCGATAAGCGAGAATGGGACGCTGCAACAGTTTCATCTTGCCGGCTACCCCGCACCGCTACCAGTATGGTCACGTGAACATTACGTGGTCATAGTCGGGGAAACTGTGCGCGTGAGCGGGCACAGTGTTGACAGTGACCGCATCGGGCTGGGCAACACACTTATTATCGCCAGCGATATCAGCACCGATGCGGCACCACATGCGCTGATGACCTTCGCTGACTTCGTGCGCGGCGAATTTCTCCAACTATGCACCCGCTGGATTCACGGCACCTCAACTGCACTCATCCCCGCCATGGTTTTTGGCGACACAAGCGCACAAACACCGGAATTTAAACAAGCATTCATTGACACGAACCTAGCCCACCTCAGCGCGGTAAGCGGGGCCAACGTTGCCATTGTCACCGCCACCGCCGCTGTGCTCACCGCCCGCTTCGGACCTGTGTGGCGCAACCTCGCTGCCGCAGCCACACTCGGTATCTATGTACTCATCGTGGGCACAGACCCCTCAGTAATCAGGGCGGCCGCCATGGGGATAGTCGGCATTGTTGCCATGTTCAGCCACTCCCGCACAACCCCGCTGCATGTACTCAGCCTCATCGTGATCGTATTGCTGCACTACGATACCCACTACGCAACCAACATGGGGTTTTGTCTATCTGTGGCCGCAACAGTAGGCATCATCGTGATATACCCCACCCTGCGCGTGATGATCGGGCGCAGCAAGCTCCCCGATATCTTCGTTAAAGCCCTCGCGCTTGCACTCGCCGCCCAACTATCCACCATGCCACTTGTAGCTGGCATGCAACACGAAATCTCACTCATTGGCGTAGCCGCAAACATTGCCTGCGCCCCAGTCGTCGCACCGATTACGGTGCTCGGCCTCGGCGCAGCGGTCGCAGCAAGCATCGGGGCGGGATTGCGCGCACTACCTGTCGATATCCTCACCGAACCACTAGCGGCACTGCTATCTGGGATAGGTGGGGTGATGCTGAGCATCATCTCCCCACTAGCGCAATGGATTAGCCTCATTGCGCACTCCGGTGCAGCACTACCCGGGGCAGTGATTACAGTGCCAACCTCTCGCGCCCCACTGTGGGCACTGGTGATCGCACTATGGGTGGTCTATCTGATTCACCGTGTACGCCTTGGCATCCTCCTAGCAGTAGCCACAGCAGCCGTGGTCATTCCCAGCATCCTTGCGGTGAACAACCATGAAATCTCCTACCAAGACAAACAGATTTTTCGCATCGCCACAGAGGAAGAACTCCTTCGCCTCTACCCACACCACCTACCTGCGGGAACTGCCGTGGTGGTGGTTGAAGAAGAAGGAAAACCACGCAACTATCCTTCAGCCCTACCGAATGGAATCCCAGTTCTTTATCCCAACCGCGACGGCCCCGTACGCCTTTACAGCGACGGAACATGGCATGCAGACAGCGGCAGATTCTAAACACACTACGCATTGTCAGAACCCCACGCACGCGACAACAACGGTGAGCCAGAATCTGGCGAGTAAGGTAGATCCCATGAATAATGTGCACCTGATCGTCGGCGACGAAGACTTCCTAGCAGAACGCGCCCGTGAAGAAATCGTCGCCGCCATCCGTGCCGAAAGCGAGAACGGCGACGCCATAGAAATCTCCAGCATTCGCGCAGGCGATGTCTCCGAGGCCGAACTACTCGACCTGTGCAGCCCCTCCCTGTTTGGGGAAGATCGCATCGTGATCATCAACAAAATGGACGAAGCAGGTAAAGAACCCGCTGAGCTGATAGTCAGGCTCGCCAAAGATCCCGGACCTGGGATTTCCCTGATCATCGTGCATTCCGGCGGTGGACGCCAAAAAGCGCAAGTACCTAAACTGAAAAAACTCGCCCACGTCCACGAAGTCAAAGCCCTCCGCAACAATGAACGCCCCAACTGGGTCACTCAAGAGTTCCGCCGCTATGGCATCCGGCCCACCCCAGACGTGGTGCATGCACTACTAGAAGGCGTGGGATCAGACCTCCGCGAACTCGCCAGCGCCATCAGTCAACTCATTGCGGACACCGATGGGGAAGTCACCGCCGCCAAAGTCCGCGAATACTACGCCGGTGTGGCCGAAGTTAATGGTTTTGATGTCGCCGACCTTGCCTGCGCCGGCCAAACGCATCGCGCGCTGGCCAGCATGCGCCGCGCCCTGCAGCTCGGCGTCGAACCGGCAGCACTGGCTGCAGCACTCAGCATGAAAGTATCCGGCATTGCACGGTTGTATTCCACCCGCGGCAAACCCCACATCTCTTTGGCCGGCAAGCTGGGAATGGCACCATTTATTCTTGAAAAGACAGCTCACCTGGCACGCCGATGGTCGGGCGATGCCGTCAGCGAAGCCGTGATTATCGTGGCAGATCTCGACGCGGCAGTGAAAGGACAAGGCGGCGATCCGGCCTTCGCATTAGAAGATGCAGTGCGCCGGATTTCACAACTAGCGGGATAGCTTCCTATGATGAAAAAATTATGGCTGAATTTTCTACTCCACATACCAACGAGGATCTCCCCGAAGACCTCCAAGCTTTTGTCACCGAGCTCTTCACCCTTGCACGCACCGGCGGGGACGGTGCTGCCGATCGTCTCGCCCAGTACATCCAGGCGGGCCTGAGCCCCAACCTGACCAACCACGAAGGCAATACACTGCTGATGCTGGCTGCCTACAATGGGCACGCCGACGTGGTCACGCAACTGGCTGAGCTCGGCGCTGATGTCAACCAGCTCAACGATCGTGGCCAGTCGCCGCTGGCTGGGGCAATTTTCAAGAAAGAAGAGGCAGTCATCGAAGCGTTGCTGGCGGCTGGGGCCGACCCACGCGCCGGGCATCCGACTGCTATCGATTGCGCGAATATGTTTGGTAATGCTGAACTTGCTCAGCGATTGAGCAACGCCTAAGCCAGTCTTTTCTGATGCCTTTAGCCCAGTTAGGGACTTTGATCATGCTTAATTTAGTGGGCATGATGACGCCAGGTCCCGATATTTTCTTGCTTACCCGCATTGCAACCCGTTCGCGCAAGCACGCTTTAGCGAGCGTGTGTGGCATTTCGACGGGCTTGTTGTTGTGGGTGTCGTTGACTGTTTTTGGTGCGGCCGCACTGCTTACGGCCTATCCCGCGTTGGTGGGTGTGATTCAGCTTGTGGGTGGTTTGTGGCTGGTGTGGATGGGTCGCGGGATGATCGTATCGGCGCGCGCCCAGTTCCGCGACGGTTTCAACCCTGATCTTGATTTAGATGTGTTGTTAGGCACGGTGGGGCATTGTTACCGCCAAGGTGTGGCAACGAATCTGTCGAATCCAAAAGTGGTGCTGTATTTTGCGGCAATTATTGCCCCGCTGATGCCACCGAACCCAAGTTTCGGGGTGGCAGCGTTGGTGATTGCTGCGATTGCGAGTACCACGTTGCTTGGGTTTGGTGCGATTGTGCTTGCCTTATCGACGTCGCCAGTGCGTCGGCTGTTTATGAAAGCAGGTCCGTTTGTTGATCTTGGTTCCGGCGCGTTTTTCGTGATCGCTGGTTCCACGTTGGCTGTTAATGGGGCGGCAAGTTTCTTCTAGGAGTACGAACAGTAAAAGTGTCGGGTGTCAAAAGGGATAGCCTTATGACACCCGACACTTTTTGGTTCAATGAACCCCAATGCACTACACGCAATGTTTAGCGACGGGGGAAAACCACGGAAGAAAGGTGGTCGATGACTGGCTTGAGCAGCAGCCCTAACACATCAATGGCTGCTACAGCCCCAAGGGCAATAACGCTGGCGCCGGACAGAAATGCCTTGAGCATAAACAGTGGGTCATTTCCTTGCTGGGTGTATTCCACGCTCGGTGTTGGATGGATCTGACCAACAACCTGTGATGGTGGTGGGGGAGCAGCCGTGGCTACACCAACTGAGCTGGTGCTAAGTGCACACACAGTGGTTGCTGCGATGATCACAGTGCGCAGATTTTTCATGGGGGACTGTAGAAAAAATCGGTGAATACTGACAACGATAAAGCGCATGATTAAGACGCTTATTCACCATATCGATTTCTAGCCTATAGCTGATACAGAATTTGGCAATGTTCATCAGTGAGGTTTTCCGATCAGGAGAATGCAGTGTGAAAAGAAGGCTCAAGCACCGACAGCGCACTGATGCATGATCGACGCGATTGGGTGGGAAAAGCCCTGCGCACCACAACCGAACAGCATACCTATGAATACGTGGAGATTGATTCAAAAATACTGATTCGACTTTCAGCAAACACAAGAAAAATTGACCTGCGGTTTTATGGGTAGCACTTGCTCTATGTCGAATTAATATTTCTCTTATACACAGCAAAGCCGCCTTGCCCCCTACCAAGAACAGCGCTACCAATGCACACGCAAACACAGATGAGATACGCTCAACGTCACGCGCGTGAGTGACAATCCGACTTCTGAGCCAAAGGAATGTGAGACTGAAAGTTACGCACACCACGCTGCACGCTGCGAAGGTAGACCTAGTTTTCCACTACAGAGACAATGAGAATGCGGACATCCTAAAGGATCTTTAAAGCGCACAACGTGCGACTGTGATCTTGTGAATAGATCGTGATCGAAACTTAAAGCAATACTCAACACACAAGCACGCAGGTGTTGAAGACCAACGCGATTTTCACCACTCTGAACACACCACCTCGTTCCTCGGGTGCTTGGGCTTGAGATTCCACCCGCCACGCCCCTAAAACCACTGGCCAACGTTTTATACGCAGAAAACTCACTGGGGGGTATATAAAAAATCTCGCCGGGGAGAAGAATTTTCTCCACGGCGAGATTTTTGATTGAAAAAGATTAAGCCATCTTGTTCAGGGCTGCAGCCATGCGGGACTTCTTGTTAGCCGCGTTGTTGCGGTGGAAGACACCCTTGGTGACAGACTTGTCCAGAGCGCGGGAAGCAGCACGCAGCTGAACCTCAGCGCCAGCCTTGTCGCCAGCGGCGACCAGTGCACGGAACTTGCGGATCTCGGTACGAACTGCGGAACGAACAGCCTGGTTACGCTGACGACGCTTCTCGTTGGTGAGGATGCGCTTCTTCTGGGACTTGATGTTTGCCATTTTCAAATACCTCTTGGATCTTGTAGAAAAGATTCACTCTAGGCCGCTACTAGCATCAGACTTTAGAAAACGATCCCAAGGTCCTGACCGCCATGTGGCTGATGCCACCTGTAATGAGTGTTGTTGCATTGGACAACGAGGAAAAAGCTTAGCAGCCCAAACTGTCCCAAATCAAGCACAGTCTCAGAAAAAACTTGCAACACCCTTCGCACAAGCCCCTGAAGCTTTGATGTATACCAGGGTGAGGAACGAGGCGGCGTGCTTAGGCCCAGCCGTATTCGGAGCGAAGCTTGTTGGCAATCCGGCTAAAGCGCCGTTGCGGGATTACCGCACCTTGGCGTCGAATAGCGAGTTCGGGAACGCGAATCACTTTGTCTAAGCACGCCCATGATTGCCGCCCAGCGGGATCCCACGGGCCAGCGCCGATATCGATCCAGGTTTCTTTACTCGCATGCTCGGGGTTGGGGGAGGTGAGCAGGCCCGCGACTTGGTCACCGCTGCGGGCTACCACAACGATGGCGCGTTCGATGGGTTCATCGGCGGGGGTTTCGCCGGGCACGAAAAGGAACACTACTTCGCCGGGGTCGACTTGCCCGTCCATGTTGGGGGCGTAGAAGATACTGCGTGGGCAGGAGTCGGTGTCGATGACTTGAAAGTCGGCGGCGAGGGTTTTTTTCTGTGCCACTTCATCAGCGTCATGCAACCCGAGGCGTGCGGAGAGCGTGATCAGGCCGTCGTCAAGCGTGCGCACCTCATCGCGTCTGAGTGCCGAACGCAGTCGACGAAACAGACCGCGACGGGGTGTGCGTGAGGTGTTCATGAAACCAACCTTAATAAACTTCGCGTGTCTGGGAGCAAGTTTGGAAAGAAAACTTTGCTGCTACCTGCGCGAGTGCACCTGAAATTCCCGGCTAAAGTGATCGGGGAGAAATGGGGTAATGTTGAGGGGATTAACGTTCACGAAAGGGATATGAATGGCCAAGAATTTCGCGGAGAAGACGTTTACGGATCTATCCAAGATCCGAAACTTCTGCATCATCGCGCACATTGACCACGGAAAATCGACTCTTGCCGACCGCATTTTGCAATTTTCGAACGTGGTAGATGCGCGTGACATGCGCGATCAGTACTTGGACAACATGGACATTGAGCGCGAACGCGGCATCACCATTAAAGCCCAAAACGTGCGTCTGCCGTGGGTTCCTCGCACCGGCCCGCACGCGGGTGAGGAAATTGTGATGCAGATGATTGATACGCCCGGTCACGTGGACTTCACGTACGAGGTGTCCCGCGCGCTTGAGGCGTGCGAAGGTGCAATTTTGCTTGTCGACGCCGCCCAGGGCATCGAAGCGCAGACACTGGCCAACCTGTACCTGGCGATGGAAAATGATCTGGAGATCATTCCGGTGCTGAACAAAATTGACTTGCCTGCTGCTGATCCGGAGAAGTATTCGCTGGAAATCGCAAATATTCTTGGCTGTGAGCCGGAAGATGTGCTGCGCGTATCAGGCAAGACCGGTGAGGGTGTGGAGCTGTTGCTGGATAAGGTGGCGGAGTTAATTCCTGCCCCCACCACGGATGCGCCTGCTGATGCGCCTGCCCGTGCCATGATTTTCGACTCGGTTTACGACACCTACCGTGGCGTGGTGACCTATATTCGTATGATCGATGGCAAGCTCACCCCACGCCAGAAGATCAAGATGATGTCGACTGGTGCTGTGCACGAGTTGCTGGAGATCGGCATTGTCTCACCCACTCCGAAGAAGTGCGAGGGCCTAGGCCCTGGTGAGGTGGGCTATTTGATCACGGGTGTGAAGGATGTGCGCCAGTCGAAGGTGGGCGATACTGTCACTTGGGCACAGCACGGTGCTACTGATCCGTTGAAGGGTTATGCTGAGCCGAAGCCGATGGTGTATTCGGGCTTGTTCCCGATTTCCCAGGCGGATTTCCCTGATTTGCGTGAGGCCTTAGAAAAGCTGCAGCTTAACGACGCCTCCCTCTCGTGGGAGCCGGAAACGTCTGTGGCCTTGGGCTTTGGTTTCCGCTGTGGCTTCTTGGGTCTTCTGCACATGGAGATTACCCGCGACCGTCTTGAGCGCGAGTTCGGCCTTGACCTGATTTCGACCGCACCGTCGGTGTCGTACCGCGTGGTTACTGAGGGCGGGGAGGAAATTCATGTGCATAATCCTTCCGACTGGCCTGGCGGTAAGTTGCGTGAGGTGTGGGAGCCGGTGGTGAAGACCACCATTATTGTGCCGAGCGATTTTGTGGGCACCACGATGGAGTTGTGCCAGTCGAAGCGCGGCATCATGGGCGGCATGGATTACTTGTCTGAGGATCGTGTGGAGTTGCGCTACACGATGCCGTTGGGTGAGATCATTTTTGACTTCTTCGATTCGTTGAAGTCGCGCACCAAGGGCTATGCCTCCCTCAACTATGAGGATGCTGGTGAGCAGGAGGCGAACCTGGTGAAGGTGGATATTCTGCTTAATGGTGATCCTGTGGATGCGTTTTCGGCGATTGTGCACCGCGATTCGGCCCAGTGGTATGGCAATAAGATGACGAAGAAGCTCAAGGAGCTGATTCCTCGCCAGCAGTTTGAGGTGCCGATCCAGGCTGCGATTGGTTCGAAGGTGATTGCTCGTGAGAATATTCGCGCGATGCGTAAGGACGTGACCGCGAAGTGTTACGGCGGCGATATTTCGCGTAAGCGCAAGCTTCTGGAAAAGCAGAAGGAAGGCAAGAAGCGCATGAAGGCACTCGGCTCTGTCTCCGTGCCGCAGGAAGCCTTCGTTGCGGCACTGTCTACCGACGACGACAAGTAGGGCTCTATTGAGTCTTTGCTAGGGTGGCACTGCTCCATCCCCTCCACGTTTTTAATTAATAGTTACCTCGAATCGGCGTTAGGTTATGCTGAGGCTATAAACAACGTGGAGGGGATGAAGCATATGAAGTGTCTGTGGCTCAGGGGAGTAAACAGTACGCCAGTGCAGTGGATTCGCGCTTAGTTTTACGCGCGGTTGTCGCCGAAATGGTGCTGCTAAAATAGGGCAAATGCATATCGATGTTTCCGCACTCTCCCAAGCCAACCAAGATTATGTGAAGGCTTTGTTCACGCTGAGTGAATGGAACGAAAAACCAGTCACTGCAAAAGTACTGGCTGATCAAGTAGGGGTGCGGCTATCAAGCGCCTCCGATGCTGTGCGTCGACTCGCAGGCCTTGGCCTGGTCGACCACACGCCTTACGGTGCAATCACACTCACCGAAAAAGGGCTGAGCTATGCTTTGGCCATGGTTCGGCGACACCGGCTACTTGAAAGCTTCCTCGTTGAAGTCCTCGACTACCGCTGGGACCAAGTACACGAAGAAGCCGAACACCTCGAACACGCAGTCAGCGATTTCATGGTTGACCAAATCGACAAATACCTCGGCTATCCCACCCGCGACCCCCACGGTGACCCCATCCCCACCAAAGACGGACACTTCCCTCAAGGGATCAGTGCCACCGATCTTTGCGTGCTCACAGAACTTCCCCCCAACACTCCTGCAGTGATCGAACGCATCAATGATGCCGACCCCGAACTGCTCCAATACTTCCACTCCACCGGTATCGTCGTCGGTGCCACCGTTGAGGTAGCTACTGCCGGGCCTTTCGCTGAAGCCAAACAACTACGCGTTCAAGGCACACAAGAACCTATTTTGCTCGGGCACACAGCACTACAATCCGTATGGGTGAAAACACACAAACAGCACCTAAACTGAAACCTCCCCAAGCCACATCCAATGCACGGGGAAGGGAGTATGAGTGGGGGTGGAAAAGGACTAGAAAACCACCACCACAGAAATTTCCCCAGCATCATGCGGACAGTTGGAAACAGATAGGTGCTGAATGTGCTGTTAAGCAAAAATGTGGAAACACGATCCTCAGTGCTCTTCACGCTAGAAAAGAACACGAGGTGGCAGCGACCATCAATCACCTCCTTCCCATCAAAAATCGAGACATACTAGTGGCACAGACACACGACACTTTTTTCAGACAGTGCCTTGCGCCTAAGAATGCGTACGTTCTTACAAGAACTGGCTTTCCATCGCCTCATGAGCCTGCCAAATCTCAACAGGCAGATTCTCAAACTGCTCCAAGTGCGTGCGACGATTCTTCAATTCTTCACGCCAACGCTTCTCATCAACTGTCAAAAGCGCCTCTAAATTCTCCTGCGGAAGATCCAAGCCCTCGCAGTTGAGCTCCTCAGGCTTTGGAAGCACACCAATAGCAGTAGGCGTACCCTCAGCCTTGCCCTGGATGAAATCCTTCAGCCACAAAAGGGCACGCAAATTATCGCGGTAACCAGGCCACAAATACTCTCCCGTGTTCGCATCGCGCTGGAACCAGTTCACATGGGCAAACACCGGTGGCTTTGCACACGCACCCACCACCTTCAACCACTGGGCGGCATACGCACCCTCAGGATAAGACATGAACGGGCGCATCGACATCGGATCGTAGCGCAACTGCCCATCCAAACCCTCAGCGGCAAACGTTGCTTCCGCACCCAAGGTCAAACCGTCATACACACCGGCAGGAATGTCTGCCAATGCGCGAATCAACGGCTCGCGGTCACGAGTACGTCCACCGAAAATCACCGCATCAATAGCCACACCCTTCGGATCGCTATAGTCCGCGGCAACATTGCGCACATTAGCCATGGTGGTGGTGAAACGGGAATTCGGATGCGCCCACGGCAAATCCTTCTCCTCATCACTGCGCTCGGAAATCAACGCACCAGTCCAGTCACGCCAGCCAGTAATATCAGCCGGTGGGGTAGGGGTTTTTCCTTCCCACCACACTTCCTGCAGATCCTCGTTATAGGCAACGTTGGTGAAAATCGCCCCAGAACCTTCCTCAATGGAAGCAATAGCCTCAGGGTTGGTTTTCTCGTTGGTATCCTTGGCCACACCAAACACACCGAACTCCGGATTCATGCCATACAGGCGGCCGTCCTCACCAGGCCACAGCCAGGCGATATCGTCACCATAAAATTCCACACTGTAGCGGTCGTCCAAAGCAATCGGAGCCTTAGTCATGGCGAGGTTTGTCTTACCGGAAGCGGAAGGGAAACCGCCACAGACGGTGAAGCGCTCACCGGTGTGCTTATCCACAATGGCCAGCAGCAAGAACTGCTCAGCCAAAAATTCCCCTGAAGCAAAGCCATCGTAGGCAGCGAGGCGTAGCGCGTGGGCAATCTTGCCCAAGAGCGCATTGCCGCCGTAGGCGGAGCCGAAGTGCACAATCATGCGCTCATCAGCGATGGTGGCAAACAGGCGCTGATCCTTGTCGGTGCCATGACCCATCGCATCCAAATCGCCGGTGACATGCACACCCTTGACAAAGAAGCTAGGGTCTTTGAGCTGCTTGAACAAAGCAATGCCCACGCGTGCCATGCGGAGCATCTGCAGCACCACGAGTCGGTCGTCGGTAAGCTCCACACCGGCGGCGAAACGCTCCAGTGGGGAACCGACTTCCGCCATGAGGTAGGGCAGAACGTACATTGTTTTGCCGCTGGATGCGCCCGTCATTTTTGCAATCTGGGCTGCTTTGGTTTCAGCGGCATCGCGCCAGTTGTTGTACACACCAGCATCGGCAGGATTATTGGTGGCTACAACGGTGCGTTCCTCAGAACG